>JBOIAD010000103.1:0-148918 GCA_050738795.1 Steroidobacteraceae bacterium | reverse complement strand
GTGAGCGCCAATGCGGGTACGGAGACCATCTGCACGACGTAGCCGAAAATGGTGATCGGCCAGAACTTCCGCGTAGCGTCGGCCCATCTCCCCGACACGAGCCTCAAGGCATATCCCAGCAGCTCGCCGAATCCGACCACGATTCCGACGACCGTCGCGCTTGCCTTTAGCGAGGCGAGATACGGACCCAGAATGCTGCGCGATCCCTCGTATGTGAAATCCGCGAAAAAACTCAGGACTCCGAGCAGCAGTACGAACCGAAAGGCGACGCGTCGGGTTTCGTTGGTCGTGCGCTGGGCACTCCATTCGTTGGCTTTCATAGTCCGGCGCGCTCAGCGACTCAACATCCAGGGCATCAATCCTGACCAGGGCATCAATCCTAACCCGACTGCTGCAGCGAGAAGCGCGAGACCGATATGGGCAATCTGCCACGCTCAAGATACAGCCGCCTCGCCTTTCTGAAGCTTGGCGCTGCACGTTGCGGTGCCAGGCTCGTCAAAGAGACCGCGACTCTGTGCGCTGTGGCAGCAATGCTTGACCGGCCCGGAACACACGGACGTGCCAGCTTGACCGGGGGACATTCGTCCGATTATAGTTCGACTGTACTCGAAATATAGGATGGATGATGACTCTGCATCAAGCAGTCGGAGCCCTTGCCGCGCTCGCGCACGAGTACCGACTCAGCATCTACCGGATGCTCGTCGTCGCGGGTCCGGAAGGCTTGAATGCCGGAACCATCGCAACGCGCCTGAAGTTGCCGCCGTCCTCTTTGACGTTTCATCTTCAGCACTTGCATAGAGCGGGGCTCATCACCCAGGAGCGACAAAGTCGCCAACTCATCTACACTGCAGACTTCGACACAATGAACGGCCTTGTCGGGTATCTCACGGAAAACTGCTGCGGCGAGGCAATATCCGCATGCTCACCCGTTTGCGAGCCAGCTCGTGCAGCGAAGAAAGCAGTCAAGAAGAACTCCAAGGCCGCGTGAGACCTGCAGGTGACTGCCCTTGCAATTCATCCGTGTCCGAGATTGGAAACCGCCGTGGCGCTGCTCACAGCAGCAGCGCTGCCCGCGTTGGATCTTACAGAAGGGCACATGGAGCACTTTTTCTTTATCGGACCCGAGGCGGCTCCAATTGGTCTGATAGGCGTCGAGTTCTGCGGTTCGGAGGCTCTATTGCGTTCATTGGTCGTTGCTCGGGATCGCCGCTCCGAGGGTATTGGCGGCGCATTGGTGGACCACGTCGAGTCTCACGCCCACGCACGCGGCGCTCGTTCGATATTTCTCCTCACGACGACGGCGGAAGCATTCTTCAGCCGCCGCGGCTATGTGAGGGCTGCACGCCAGAGCGCACCGTCAACGATCCGAAACACGCGCGAGTTCGCGCACATCTGTCCGGCGGGTTCCGCATTCCTGGTCAAACAAATCTGATTCGAGGTAAGGCGATATGAAACGTCTGCACGTTCATGTAAGTGTCGAGGATATCGCGACTTCAATTCGCTTCTACTCGACGCTCTTCGCAGCCGAGCCGACCGTGATGAAGACCGATTACGCCAAATGGATGATGGAAGACCCACGAGTTAATTTTGCTATCAGCCAGCGGGGCGCAGAGCCAGGGGTTCAACATCTCGGCATTCAAGTCGAGGATCGCGTAGAGCTTCAGGAGGTCTACGGCCGACTGACGCGTGCAGACCGCCCAGTCTTCGAAGAGGGTGCAACGACGTGTTGTTATGCCGAAAGCGAGAAAAGCTGGATTGAAGATCCGCAAGGCGTGCAATGGGAAACGTTTCTGACGACCGGCGAAAGCACGATATACGGCAATGATGCAGTGAAATCAGCACGGCCCGTCGAATCTGCAAGTTCATCAGTACCGACACCGACCGCATGCTGCGCACCTGCTTGTTGCGCGCCCAAGGTCGCACCCTAGTCGAGCGTGCCGACAGGCATCAGTCTCGGTCTAACCCGGCAGAGTGCTATCGTGACCAGGATCACCATTTATCAGGCGAATATCGGCTAGCCGTCGGGGGAGCGTCGTGCAGGGCAATGCGGCAGACAGGCGTTACTGGGACGAGCGCATCGAAACCATGGCGCCCGCTGAGCTGAGGCAGCTCGAGGGGCCACTAATCGCTGAACAGATTGCGTATGTTTACGCGATGAGCCCTTATTACCGAGGCAAGTTCGAAGCCGCTGGGGTCCAGCCGGACAAAGTGACCTGCGTTGAGGCGCTCGAGACGATTCCTTTCACCGAAAAGGCGGACATCACGTTGGCGCAGCGGGCTGGGGCGCTTTTCGGCCCCCATCAGTGCGCACCGTTCGAAGATATCGTTCGCATTGTCGCAACCGGCGGCACCAGCGGGCAGCCGACCCGCATCGGCTGGACTGCGAGCGACGCCGAGCTCTACAGCGAAATGGGTGCGCGGGCGCTCTGGGCGAACGGGTGCCGACCGGGCGACTTTGTCATCAACTGCTTCAATTATAGTCTTTATGCCGGTGGCATCATGGATCACATGGCCTTCGAGCATATGGGAGCGGGCATTCTTCCCTATGGAGCCGGTCGCTCCGAACGGCTGCTCGATCTTTTATCGAATTTACCGACGCACGGCGTTCCGGGTGCCTACACGCTGTATTCGACCCCATCCTATGCCATCCGACTGCATGGACTCGCCCAGACGCGCAGGCTCGATCTGAAATCACTCAATTTTCGCAAAGGGATATTTTCCGGCGAGCCCGGGCTGCAGATTCCGGGCTACCGCGCCCAGGTCGAGGAGGCTTGGGGCATGGTGGCGATGGACCTCTACGGGGCCGCGGAAGTGGGTGCGCAAAGCGGTGAATGCGAACACCAATGCGGACTGCATTACGGCGCCAACGGGCTCGTTGTCGCCGAGCTCATCGATCCGGAAACGGGTACCGTAAGGCGGATGGAGTCGGATGCGATCGGAGAGCTGGTGTTTACGACACTCAGGCGCCGCGCCTGTCCATTGATCCGGTTACGTACCCACGACACGGTGCGCGTCTTCACCGAGCCTTGCGCCTGCGGGCGAACCAGTTTCCGATTCCAGACTCTAGGTCGAAGCGACGATATGTTCATCGTCAAGGGCATGAACATCTTTCCGTTGAGCGTTCAGGAGTCGCTGCTGCTGCTACGTCCGGAAGTGACCGGGGAGTTTTTCGTCATCCTGGACAAGGCCCCACCGATCGACTATCCGCCGCGAGTCTGTGTGGAGGTCGCGCAGGATCTTCCGCCCGGTCGATTCGCGGCCCTCGAGCACGACCTGATCGCAGCGATTCAGGCGCGGTCGAATTTCACACCCGCACTCGAGTTCGTCCGGGCAGGTTCTATCGCATCGGAGCATAAGACGCGTCGCCTGTATCGGGCCTATGCCGGCGTCGCTCGGCCGTCGCTCGACACGATCAACAGCCGGATTGATGCTGGAGTCCATCATGAGCATAGAAAGCAAGATGATCGGGAGCGTGCTGTGGGCGACGATTGATCGCGAGAAAGCCCTGAATGCCCTCGATATTCCTCATCTCCAGTCGCTCGTGGAAATGTTTCGGCGTGCAAAGAATGATGCCATGGTTGCGGCCGTTGTCCTGACGGGGAAGGGCCGCGCCTTCAGTGTCGGCGCCGACATCAAGGCAATGGCTGCCATGACAGAGGTCGAGTTCGCGCAGGCTGCCGAGCTGTACCAGACCATGTGTCGCGAAGCACGAGCGCTGGACAAGCCAGTGATCGCGGCCCTCAATGGCTTTGTTCTGAGCGGTGGCCTCGAGGTGGCGCTCATGGCAGATATTCGAATCGCCGCGCGTTCGGCCAAGCTTGGGTTGACTGACGCGGAACTTGGCTTCAGCCCGACGGGCGGCCTCACATATCTGTTGAATCGTATTGTCGGTGTCGGCTGGGCTCTGCACTTGGCGATGGCAGCACAGCTGCTGACGGCAGAGGAAGCATTTCGCATTGGCCTCGTCACAGGCGTGGTCGCAGATGAAGCCCTCGACCAACACGTGCTGGAGTTGGCGCAGCGAATGGCAGCGTATCCACCCACGGGCATGAAGAATATCAAGCGCTCATTCAACATGGCGCTGGAGTCCGGCCTTTCCGCCACTCTCACGCTCGAAGCCGAGTATGACGCCGCCTGCTATCGTTCGCCGGAAACCCGGCAGGCTCTGCGGAATTTCATCGAGACTCGCAAGAAGCGATGAGGTCCTTGGCTGCCTGATAACGACCAAACCGCGGCGCAACCAGAAACCGGCGCCATCCCCGGGCAGGCGAAGTGCCAGGCCAGACTGCGCCGCACTTGTGGGTATCCGGGCACCTATCCGGCTATTTCGTTGCCGGTGCATCTACGCCGAGAGGCTTGGACAGGGAACGACGAGGACCGCCCGCCGTTGTGAACGGATGGAAAGATTCCCACGTCTTGCTGCCTCTGAGCCACGGTCAGGGCGCCGTTCGGCATCCTTTCGGCGCATCCGAGCCTCACTACGAGTGCCGGGCGTATGAACCGCGAGGAATGGCTGCACCGCTACCGGGCGCGGCTCATCGAGCGTCGCCCGGGCCTGACGAGTCGAGATCTGGATGATTTCGCCGGCATGCAAGCCTACGCCGATCTCTGTGTCGATCATCCGGAGCAGCCCGAAAAGGCGGCCGATGCCGAGATCGGCGAATGGGATAAGGAAGACCGGGCCAATTAACGTCCATACGCCGTAGCCATGTTGCCCCCGCGCTCCGCCGCAGATTGTAACGGTCCGCGCCGCCGGCAAACACTTCCTTGCAACGCCGGGCTTTACAACCGAAAGCTCCGGATGTATGTATGGGAGCTGATATTGCGGGAGGCCTTCAGTAGCGGATTGAACCTATACGCTCGCCGGGGTGACCTACTCTTTGGAACATGCCAGGCCCGGCGGGAACGGTGCTTGCCGGACTGCATCTAAATCCGCAATAGAGCGTGAATCATGAAACACGTCGAGTTTGATTCGCCAGAGCAGTCCGACTTGGGGGAACGCCCCGATCTTCCGGACGATGTCCGCCTCATCGTCTTGGGAATGGCGACGGGTATTGGAATGGGAGTCGCCTTCTGGACCGTCGCAATTGTCGCAACGGTTGTGGTGCTCTGGAGCTGAGTCGCCATCACGCAATCAGGCGGCATTTAGCCCACCCAATACGGCCGTTGCGCAAAATCCGCCCTTCGGCACCAGGATCGCTCGTGTGTGAGATTCCCGGAAGCTCTGCGCATCAGCCCTTGCGAAAGACCGCCTCGATATTGTTGCCGTCAGGATCGAGCACGAAGGCGGCGTAGTAGCCCGGCGGGTAACCTTCAGCGGTGTCGCGAAGCCCGGGCGGCCCGTTATCGGTGCCCCCCGCTCTCAGGCCTGCTGCGTGGAAGGCGTCGACCTCAGCCGGGCTCCTGGCTGCAAAGGCGGTGTGCTGCTTGACTCCATGTGGGTGAAAGCGGTCGATCCAAAAAACAGGATACTCGACGCCATAGCCAACGCCATCGGCTCCGTCGTTCTTGGGAAGCTCGATGACCCGCTGCAGGCCGAGCGCGCCCAGAGCGGCATCGTAAAACACGGCGGAACGGCCGACGTGCGCGACACCGACGCCTGTGTGGTCAATCATGAGAATATTCTCTCCTTGCGACAGACTCGCCCGCTTGGAACCAAAGATGGACGGGGATCACACGTTCGAAAGATGCCGAAGTTCCACGGTCTTCCAGGGCCGGCGAAGCAAAGTTCCAGACACTGCTGAATAAGCAGGCGGGGGTGACTCTGGGACGCGACACCCGCCGGCGCGCGGGACTGCGACTTGCTGGATCTCCTGTTGACATTCAACCGGCTGTCGCCGAGGTGCGACGGAAGCGTGAGCCATGGAACACATCGAATTTGAAACACGCGGACGCTACGGCCCGCAGCACCATCCCCGGATCCCAGAGGATGTCCACCGTACTTTCACGGGATTCCTGCTTAGTGTTGGATTGGGAGCCTCCTTGTGGGTCATCGCGATAGTTGCGACCGTGGTCGCCTTATGGCAGTGAGACCGGCGGTCGACTGTCCCGCGTCTGCCTCGAACTAGGCCGGGACAACAGCGGCGACGTGTACATCGATCAGCACGGTGGCGCCTTGCTGAGCGGCGCTCAAGCCCCGCGTCAGCACACTCTCAAGATCCTCGCTGCGGGTCACGGGCCCGAAGACCTGCAGGCCATACGATTCGGCCAGGCCGGCGATATCCACCGGTGGGTCGGTGATGTCCATGCCAACGCGGCAATTCCCGATGGCGCGCTCGCGGTGCCGGGCCATCCTGGCCTGATGCTCCACGTCGTTGAAGAACGACCGATTGTTGTTCACGATGAACAAGGCCGGCAGGCGCGCGGCCGCCCCGGTCCACAAGGCCTGACTGCCCATGAGAAGATCGCCATCACCGAGAATGGCCACCGGCAGGCGGCCGCTCCCTTTCAGGGCCAACGCCGCGCCCATCGTTATTCCGGGCGAGGATCCAATGCCCCCGCCGCCATCGTACCCGATGCAATCGAGCGGACCGGTGAAGCGGGTCAGCGCGTCCGGCCAACCGAATGGCAGACGAGTCAGGCATATGGAATGTGATGCGCGGACCTTGTCGAACGCGGCGGCAAGCCCGGCCAGCGTCACGGGGCCAGTACCGCTGATCTGCGGCCGCGGCGGCTCACTCAGTGTCCATTTTGATCGCACGGAGCCTTCGAGGTGCGGCAGCAGGGCTGTAACCAACACATCGGCAGGCACCGGCATGCGCAGCCGGCACGCGGGCAGCCCGAAGTGATCGAGGGACCAGCCGTTGTGCAGGCGTTCGTCCGCCGACACGACGATGACCGTCGGCGGGGTGCCTGAGCGGGTTCGCCCCGCCAGCAGTCCCGCCAGGTCCGGCCAGTCCAGGCTGAGAATCACATCGGCTTCGGCGAGCGCCGCAGAGCTTCGGGTGTCGAGATACTGGGCCGGCGCACCGACGAATCCCGGATGCGCACTTGGGAAACCGACTCCGCACTTCTGATCGCAGATCACCGCGGCGCCGAGACGCTCGGCGAGCTGCACGCGGTGCTGCCAGGCCTCCGTGGCGCGCGAATGCCGTCCGACCAACACGAGGGGCCGGCGGGCGCCCTTGAGTATCGTCGCGGCAGCAAGCAGGTCCGCTTGCGCGGGCACCGTCTGCAGCGGCAACGCAAATCGGGTTGGATCCGGAACAGCAATGTTTGCCGCCTCGCCCGTCAACTCCCGCTCCTGGATATCGACGTCGAGGCACACATAGACCGGTGCCGAAGGCGCGGAGCGGGTCATCGTCCACCCGCGCATGATCGCTTCCAACGCGGCGGAAAGCGAAGCGGGCTGGTCATCCCATTTGACGAAATTGCGGACCAGGGCCGCCTGATCACGGCTGGTGTGTATCCACTCGATCCAGGGTCGCCGCCGCGCCGCGTCGACGGCACCTGTCGCGCCGAGAATCAGCATGGGAACCCGGTCAACCCATGCGTCGTAGATCGCCATCACGGCATTCATCAGCCCGACGTTCGCGTGCAGCACGACGGCCATCGGCTCGCCCGTGACCTTCGCATAGCCGTGCGCGATAGCGACCGCCTGTGCCTCGTGCAGCGTCAGCAACAGTTTCGGAGCCTCGTTGCCGAGGAAATTGACGAGGCTGTCATGCAGACCGCGGAAGCTGGCCCCCGGGTTGATCGCGACGTACGGCGTGCACAGGTTGCGCAGCAAGGCGGCGATGGCGTCGCTTCCGAACAGCCGTCCCGCTGCGACTGAGGCAAGCGGCCCGGTCATCTTTGCCTTGGTGACGTCTGCTGTCATGGCGTCGCGCCCGTCCACAAATTGCGCAGCTGCGTGGCAACCACGCGCTCGTAGGGCACGTCGCCTTCGAGGATGCCGCTATCGCGCGCGAATCGGTTCATGCCTGCGACCGCATTCTCGCAGATCGACGTCTCGAAGTAGGGCAGATCGCGGCGAATCAACTCCGCGATGAGCGCCGCCTGCTCGGGAGGGAAGCGCTTTCGGCCGACTTCGGTGGCCAGGTCCGGGTTCGCGCGCAGCGCGGCGTGAGTCTTGCCTATCGCCCGCACGGCGGCGGCGGCATCCTGCGCGGATCGCTCGAGCAATCGGTCGGTGGTGGCCATCGAGCTGAACGTGTAATGGAACGCGCCGCTGGGACCGTCGCCGCGACGCACATCCAGGACGACCGACCCGCATCCCCGCCGGACCGCCGTTTCCGCGCCCATGCCATTGGCCCAGAAGCCGTCGATCCGGCCTTCCTCCAGCGCCTTGGCCGCCGTTAGACCGAAATTGACGCCGGCGCCTGCCGACCCGGGCACAGGGACGATCCTCACGCCGTCCCGCTCGATGTCGAGCCCGCTTTCAATGAGAAGCCGCCGAAGTCCCATATCGACCCAGGGGGCCGCGCCGATTGTCCGGCCCTTCACGCCTGCCAACTCGCCGCGCGCGAGCCCCAGATCCGCACGCATGACCAGGAACCAGTACATCCCCTGGGCCTGCGCGCACAGCAGCTTGACGCCGCGCCAGCCCGGAAAGGCTGCCAGCGCCGAATGCGCCGAGCCGCCCACGAAGTCCACCTTGCCGTCGCGTAGGGCCGCATACGCTGTGCTCACCGGAAACAGCAGCTCCACGGTGAGGTCGAGACCCTCGCCGGCGAAGAAGCCGAGGTCGGCCGCGGCAATGACCGGGAAGTACGAATTGGAGATCAGGTCGGGTACGACGAGCTTCATGTGGGGCTCTCGGGATGACGCGCTTTGTCAGACAATACCATCCCTGCGACGGCTTGGCAGGCGGCTGGCGGAGGCGTTGACACTGCTCGAAAGCGGGCGCTAGACTGAAAATTGTCTGACAAAGCAGGCGCCGCGACGCCCACGGCAAAGAGCACCCAGGCATGCATAGTCCCATCCCTCTGTCGCGGTTCGACGCATCGGTCGCGAATCCGGCCGAATGCCGATTCTTCCCTCCGGAGGCTTACACGTCGGGGGAATTCTACGACTTCGAGCTCGCGGCGATCTGGAGCCGGGAGTGGATCGCCGTGGGGCGTGCCGAGGAGCTGCCCCGGAAGGGGGACTATTTCTCCGTGCGCATAGGCAGCGAGCCGGTACTGGTCGTGCGGCCGGCGGACGACCGTATCGTGGCGCTGTCGCCCATATGCCGACACCGTGGGATGCTGGTCGCGGAAGACTCGGGAAATTGCGGCGGCGCCTTCGTGTGTCCCTATCATGGCTGGACGTACGATCTGCAGGGCAAGCTCAGGGCAGCACCACAGATGCCGGGAGTGCAGACTTTCGCGCGCACCGAAGTCGCACTTCCACAGCTGCGGGTCGAGGTTTGGCAGGGCATCGTGTTCGTCAATTTCGATGCGGCTGCAGCGCCTCTCGCGCCGCGCCTGCAGGCTCTCGAGCCGTTGCTGCGCAACTGGCGGCTGGCGGACTTGCGGGGCGAGTTCCTGCGCGATCCCAACTATCGCATGCAGTTCGATCATGCGTGGAACTGGAAGGTGTATTCCGAGGGGCAGAGCGAGTGCTATCACTGCGACAAGCTGCACCGGCACACGCCAATCATGCAGGGGCTCGATTTCAACAGCATGGATATGGATATCGCCGATGCTGCCGCGGGGGTCTGGGCCTTTCACATCGGCTCGAACGTCGACGACCCTACGATCAATCACCTTGGGCACGCCGTCTTGCCCGCGATCGGCAGCCTTACGCCGCAGCAGCGCCGCCTGACGTATGCGATCACTATTGCACCCAACGTGTTCATGGCTTTGATGGCGGACAGTGTGGTGATGTTGAATTGGATGCCGACGGGGGCAGCGAGCATGCGGGTCAAGCGCCACCGCCTGTATCCGCAGTCCACGCTGGACCTGCCGGACTTCGCGGAGCGCCACCGCCCCGAAACGCAAGCCACCCGCGAGTTCGTGGAGCAGGACGAATACGCCTTCGAGCGGGTCCAGGCCGGCCTGCGGTCCCGCTTCGCACCGCGGGGTCCCGTCACGGCACGGGAGCCGGTCCTCGTGGGATTCAACCGGTGGCTGGTCGATCGCTATCGCCTGGCCGACCGGAACGCCCGAGCGTGATTGTCAGACAACATCCAGGAGGAATCCTCCGGTGATCCGGCTGGCGGGCAGCAGCCTGGTGATCGTCGGTGGTGGCTCGGGGCTGGGCTGGGCGAGCGCCGAGCTCGCAATCCGCCTCGGTGCGCGGGTGGTCGTTGCGGATATCGCGCCGGAGACCGCCGCACGCGTGGCGGGGCTCGGCGCAGCTGCCGGTTTCTTCACCTGTGACGCGCGCAGCCCGGAGCAGGCCGCAGAGCTGTTCGAGACTGTTGTGGCCAAGCATGGCGGAGTCGACGGGGTGCTCACGACAGTGGGGGGAGCGAGGCCCGGCTCGTTGGAAGATCTGAGTCTGGAGACCTGGAAGGCTGAGCTGGATTTCAACCTGACGACGGCCTACGTAGTGTGCCGCGCGGCACTGCCGGCGCTTCGCCAGCGGGGCGGCGGCGCGATCGTCACGACGAGCAGCGGGTACGCCGTTCTTCCCGGACCCGACCGGATGGCGTACAGCGCCGCGAAAGCGGGCGTCATCGCTTTCACCCGCTCGTTTGCCGCAGCAGCCGCCTCGAGCAAGGTGCGGGCGAACTGCATCGCCCCAGGCCCGATCGACACGCCGCGCTTCCGGGCAATGAACGGCGGCGATGAGGGCGTGGAGCGGGTCCGCAAGAGCATGCCGCTCGGCACGATTCCGCTGCCGGTCGATATCGCGAACATGGCGATGTTCCTGCTGTCCGATGCCGCCGCCCAGATCACCGGGCAGGTGATTCACGTCAACGGCGGTCTGCTCATGCCGTGAGGCGCAGCGCGTTTACAGATTGTCAGACAAGTCATAGAATGGGGGCGCACGGCGGCAACACTGCGGCGGGCCGGTGCGGCCGGCAGCGTCGGGAGCTTCAGCATGAGTCATGAAACGATCACCGTGGCGCCGATGACCCCGCGCATCGGTGCCGTGATCTCAGGGATCGATCTCACGAAACCGCTCGAGCCGCGGCAGGTCCGTGACGTGCGGGCGGCTCTATTGGCGCATGGCGTCATTTTTTTCCGCGCTCAGCCGATCGATCTGCCCACGCACAAGGCGCTTGGCAGGCAGTTCGGCGAGCTGCATGTCCATTCGGCCCGCAAGGGGCTCGATGAGCATCCGGAAGTGCGCCCGATCCACGCCGACGCGGATTCCAAACATATAGCGGGCGAGGAGTGGCATACCGACCTGTCGTGTGACCCCATTCCTCCGATGGGCAGCATCCTGCATCTGCACACCCTTCCGCCCATCGGCGGCGACACGCTGTTCGCGAGCATGTACGCGGCCTACGAAGCGCTGTCGTCCCGCATGAAGACCTACCTGGAGGGTCTCACCGCCACGCATGATGGCGGAATCGCGTTCCGTCGCTTCGATCCCAACGGAAAGTACCCGATCTCCGTGCATGCCGTGGTGCCGCGGCATCCGGAGACGAAGCGCCCGCTGCTCTACGTCAATCGCGGGTTCACCTCGCATATCAATGAGCTGCCGGCGGCCGAGAGCGCGGAGCTGCTGCAGCTGCTGTATCGGCATCTGGAAAAGCCGGATTTTCAGGTCCGCTTCCGCTGGGAGCCGCACTCGATCGCCTTCTGGGACAACCGCTGCACGCAACACCTCGCCGTGTGGGACTATTATCCGAACGTGAGGTCCGGATATCGCATCCAGATCAGGGGATCCAATCCCCCGTTCGCGTAGCCTGCACACGAGTACTTCATTCAGCCTTCGAGCGTAGAGCCGTAGCCGCCGCATGACCGACTATCAAAGCCTGATCGCCGACGGCCGTGTCCACGGCAGCCTGTACCGCGACCCGGACGTGTTCCAACGTGAGCTGGCGGCGATCTGGAACCGCGTGTGGGTGTACATCGGCCATGAGAGCGAAGTGCCGCAACCCGGGGATTTCGTGCGCCGCCAGGTCGGGCTGCAGCCGGTGCTGATGATTCGCGGCCAGGACGGCCGGGTTCGGGTCTTCTACAACCGCTGCCGGCACCGTGGCAACCTGCTGTGCAACCGTGAGCACGGCAGCGCTGCCGAATTGCGCTGCCCCTATCACGGCTGGACCTACGCCAACAGCGGAGAGTTGCTGGCGCCGAGCTTCGAAGAGGGATACGACAACCAGCTGCGCCGCGAGGATTTCGGTTTGACACCTCTGCCGCGCCAGGACTCATACCGGGGTCTGGTGTTCGCCAGCTCGACTGCGACGGGCGCGAGTCTTGCGGCACATCTGGGCCAGGTCACGGAGTTCATCGATCTGTTCATGGATCTGTCGCCGACCGGCGGGATCGAGCTGCACACCGGTGTGCAGAAACTGCGTTACCACGGCAACTGGAAGCTGTTGCCGGAGAACTCCCTCGAAGGCGACTACCACGGGCCCTTCATTCACCGCATCGCTTTCGAGTTGCACAGCCGCCGTACGGGACTCGATGTCAGCTCGCTCCATCAGAACGAGATACCCGATGTGATCCGCTCGCTTCCGGGCGGTCACATGGTGGAAGACTACCGTGGCGCGACGATGGCCCCGCCGCGGCGTCCTCCGAGTCCGGCGCGTCAGGCGTTCGCAGCAGCCCTGGAGCGGCGGCTCGGAGCCGACAAGGCGCGCCAGCTGCTGTCGACGATACCGCCGCTAGTGTATGTATTCCCGAATCTGATCTACGTCATGACGCACATCCGGCGCGTGCAGCCCGTCAGCGTGAACCAGACTTTCGTCTATTACCATCCGCTGTTGCTCAAGGGTGTGGAACCGGAGATCAACGAGGCGCGGCTGCGCGAGCATGAATTCGGATTCGGTCCCGCCGGGCTCATCTCTCCGGATGACATCGAGATCATGGAGCGCAACCAGATCGGCGTGCAGGCGCAGGGCAACGAGTGGCAATACATCGGCCGCGGCCTGCATCGGGTGAAGCAGCACGCCGATGGCGGCACCTCCGGATACTCGATGGACGAGAATCATCTGCGGGGAATGTGGCGTCACTACGCGGCTTTGATGTCCGCGCAGCAGGCCGTGGATCCGGCGCAATGAGCCAGGCGGAAGTCGAGCGTTTCCTGTATCGGGAGGCGCGCCTGATGGACGAGCACCGGTACCGCGAATGGCTCGAGCTGTGGGCGGCGCAGGAGACGCTGTACTGGATCCCCTGCAACGCCGATGACATCGATCCGACGCGGCAGGTCTCGATCCTCTACGACGACCACGACCGGCTGGTGCAGCGGGTGGAGCGGCTCGAGAGTGGATCCGTGCTCGCCCAGCAGCCCCTGCCGCGCATGCGGCGGGTCGTATCCAACATCGAGGTGGCGGCCCCGGCGCAAGCCGAGCTGGTGGTGCATTCCAATTTCGTGCTGGTGGCCGCCCGCGCCGCCCGCCAGGAGCTGTGGGCCGGACACACCGTCCACCGGCTGCAGCGGACGGCAGATGCGCTGCAGATTCGCTCGAAAAAGGTGCTCTTGGTCAATGCGGACCAGGAGATGCCCCTGCTGCAATTCCTGATCTGAGGACCCCATGGGCAAGATTCGCGTGCGGGTCAATGACGCCAAGTGCCAGTCCTACAGGCGCTGTGTGTCGATTGCTCCTGGCGGCTTTCGCATTGCCGACAGCGGCAAAGCGGCCGTGCAGGAGGGTGTCGGCAGCCCGGGCGAGGATCTTCTGAAGGCGGCGCGCAGCTGCCCCTACCGCGCGATTACGGCGATCGACGGGGATACCGGCGAGCAGCTCTTTCCGCCGCTGCGCAAGCCGGCCGGCCAGTGAGCATCACGCGCTGCCCAGGCTGGCTCAGAAAGGCGCGGCCATGTTGATGATCTTCGCCTGGGTGAACGCCTCCAGGCCCTCCTGACCCAGCTCCGTACCGAAGCCCGATTGCTTCGTGCCCCCGAAGGGGACGTCCGGGGCAAGCTCGAGATGCTTATTGATCCAGACGATCCCGGTCTGAAGGCGTAACGCCACGCCGTAGGCGCGCTGCGTGTCGGCGCTCCAGACGGAGCCGCCCAGGCCGTATTCGCTGTGGTTGGCCCGGGCAATCGCCTCGTCCAGCTCCGTATAACGCAACACCGGAAGGATGGGCCCAAACTGCTCTTCGCGTACGAGACGCGAGGACTCGGCGATGTCGCGTACGATGGTCGGGGCGATGAAGTATCCTGGCCGCTCGATCGCCCTGCCGCCAGCGATGATCTGCGCTCGCAATCGTGTGTCTTCGAGCAGCCGCTCGAGTTTGTTGAATTGCGCCTGGTTCTGTACGGGTCCGATCTGCGTGCCGGGGTCGAGCCCATCGCCGACGATCGCGCGTGCTGCCAGCGTGGCGAGCTCGCTGCAGAATGAATCGTAGAGCGCGTCCGGGACGTACAGGCGCTTGATTGCCAGACAGACCTGCCCGCAGTTCACCATCGCGCCGTCGAACAGCCGCGGCGCGACGACCCGAGGATCGACGTCATCCAACACGATGGCCGCATCGTTGCCGCCCAACTCCACCGTGAGACGCTTCAGCGTGGCGGCGGCGGACGCCATCACCTTTCTACCGGTCGCCGTGGAGCCGGTGAAGGAGACCTTCGCGATGTCCGGGTGCCGGGTGAGCTCGCCGCCCAGGTCGTTCTGGTCCGTAATGATATTGAGCACGCCGCGCGGCAGAATTTGCGCCGCCAGTTCGCCGAAGCGCAGCGTCGTGAGCGGCGTTGTCGGCGCAGGCTTCACGATCAGTGTATTGCCCGCGAGCAGTGCGGGGGCGAGCTTGACCATCAACAGCAACATTGGAGAGTTCCACGGTACGATGGCCGCAACGACTCCCAGCGGCACGTGTTGACGGTGGATGCGCTCCCGGGGATTTTCCTTCAACACCTCGATGGGCAGATCGAACGCCGCCAGGGCGCGCAGCATGCCGGCGGACCGGCTGATCTCAGCGGACGCCTGCGACAGTGGCTTGCCCTGCTCCTGAGTCAGAAGGCGTGCCAGGGCCGCGAGATTGGATTCGAGCGCTGCGGCGAGTCCGAGCAGCAGCTGGCGCCGCTGGCTGAGCCGCAGCGCCGCCCAGCCCGGAAAAGCCGTTCTGGCGGCGGCCACCGCCTGCTCCAGTTGAGCGCCGTCCGCCCGCGGGCAATGGGTGAGCATGGCGCCCGTGGCGGGATTGATGACTTCCATGCTGGCCGCGCCGGTTACGAGCCGGCCGTCGATGAGCATTCGGTATGGAGTCACGTTCGGGTCCGGCCGCATCAGGCGAGCTCAAAGCGCGGATAGCGGGGCATCAGGGCGAGAAGCATGCAGCCGAGGGCAAAGCAGATCGCCGCGCCGATCAGCGGCGCGGCATAGTTGCCGTGCGTGTCGTAGCCGAGTCCGAACAGGTATGGGCCCGTCGCCGTGCCCAGCATGAAGGCGCCGAACAGCCAGCCGTAGATTTCCGCAAAGGACTGCAGACCGAAGTATCGTCCGACGAGGTAGCCGAGCAGGTCGGAT
Organism: Steroidobacteraceae bacterium; assembly: GCA_050738795.1. Lineage (GTDB taxonomy): Bacteria > Pseudomonadota > Gammaproteobacteria > Steroidobacterales > Steroidobacteraceae > 13-2-20CM-66-19. The sequence goes on along the minus strand of JBOIAD010000103.1, from coordinate 133,401 downwards.
TCCGCGCCGATGCCGAAACCGATCAATGCGGCGGCTAGATACGCGCTCACGGGCGCCGAGGTGCCGAGCAACATGAGCGCCGCGACCAGGGGCAGGAGGAAAATGCCGACGCCGACGCGTGGGGCGAACAGCTTGTCGAACAGGTATCCGGCGCCGACGCGCGCGAAGATGGCGATGAAGTTGAGGAAGCTGAGCGCCAGCGCCGCCACCATCGGGGTAAAGCCCCGGTCCCCCAGTAGCGGGACGAGGTGCAGCTCCAGGCCTGTCATTGCGCCGGCGATGATGAGGAAGACCGCAAACAGCATCCAGAAGACCGGTCCGCGCATCGCCTGGGGCCGTGTCAGCCCGGCGTGCGCGACCTGGGACGCGGGGATGCCGGTGTCTGCAACCGGGACGTCACCCCTGGCTTCCCGCAGGCCGAACACCGCAATCGGGATGCCAATCAACAGCGGCAGCGCCGCAAGCCCGACGAATCCGGCGCGCCAGCCCATATGCTCGATCAGAAGCTCGGTATACGGCGGTGTCACCGCCATGCCGATCGGGATACCGGCCATTCCAACGCCGAGAGCCAGGCCGCGCGACGAATCGAACCAGCCACTCAACAGCCGGACGTAGGCGACCGTGTTCGATCCGGCGCTGAGCGCGCCGACCAGTACATAGCCGAAATAAAACCCGTAGATCCCGCCACGAGCGACGAGCCACGGAAGCGCCGCGAGCGCGAGGCCATACGAGAGCAGCGAGCCGATCAGAATGCGGCGCACGCCATAGCGGTCGATCAGTCGGCCGACGATCGGAGTGCTCGCCGCCAGCGTCAGAGCGGCGGCAGCGGTCGCCAGCGAGATCTCGGCACGGTGCCAGCCGAAATCCGCCGACAACGGCCGCATGAACAGGCCGATGGTAATGAATGCAACAGGCGAGCTGCAGACCGCGGTGCCCGCGAGCGAACACCATACCATGCGCCAGGCGTGCAGGCCCGCGTGTGCCGGCAGCCATTGCTGCAATCCGCGGCGCAGTGCGGGATCCGCCGTCACAGGGCTCTTCACAGGCTCGTCACAGAGCCAGTCCTGTTGGCATCGATACTCAAACCAACGCATGCGAGCTGACGTCGCGCCGCGCGAGGCTCTGGTTGCGCATCGCTGCCGCAATCAGCGCCATCAGCAGCGCGCAGCCGCCCAGTACGAGCAGACCCGCGCTGAAGCTCTGGGTCTGCTTGCGGACCACGCCCATAATGACCGGGCCGAGGAATCCGCCGAGCTGGCTCGCCGTATTGAGCAACGCAAGGCCGCCGGCAGCGGCTGCGCCGCCGAGCAGGTCCCCGGCATGCGCCCAGAACACTCCGAACATGCTCATGATTGCGGCCGTTCCGAGGCAGATGCCGAGAAAGGACAGTGTGGAAGACGGAGCGAGCCCAGCCCATGAATAGCCCACCGCAGCCACCACAGCGCTGAGGACCAGATGCCAGCGCCGCTCGCCGCGTCGGTCTGAATGACGACCCCACCAGATCATCCCTGCACCGCCGCAGGCGTAGGGTAGAACCGAGAGCCATCCGACCTGCATGTCAGACAGTCCGCCGAAGCTCTTGATGATCTGCGGCAGCCAGAAGACCGTGCCGAAGTTGCAGAGCACCAGCAGAAAGCTGACGGCCACCGCGACGAGGACGCGTTTATCGAAGAATCCTGCCATGAACGAGGTCACACCCACTTCGCGCTTCACCAGCGCCTCCCGGTGCATCGTGTCGGCGAGCCAGCGGCGTTCCGTGCCGCTCAGGAAGCGCGCCTCCGCGTAGGTGTCGGGAAGATACCAGTACGTCAGCGCGCCGATCAGCACAGTGGCAATTCCTTCGGCGACAAATATCCACTGCCAGCCGTTGAGACCCAGGACGCCGCGCAACTGCATCAGGCCGGTGGCCAGCGGCCCGGCGACGATTGCGCCGATGGCGGACGTGGACATCAGGGCGGAGGAGGCCATGCCCCGCTTCTGCTCCGGCATCCAGGTATGCAGGTAATAGAGGATGCCGGGCAGCAGGCCCGCCTCGGCGACCCCGAGGAGAAAACGCATGAGATAGAAATAGCCTGCGCTGTGGGTGGCCGCGAGGCCAATCACGATGAATCCCCAGGTGATCATGATCCGCGCCAGCCAGCGCCGGGCGCCGACCCGCGCGAGCACGAGATTGCTGGGAATCTCGAACAGGAAGGCGCCCAGGAAGAAGACGCCGGCGCCAAAGCCATACACCTGCGGGGTAAAGGCGAGGTCCTGGTTCATCTGCAGGGCGGCGAAGCCGACGTTGGTCTTGTCCATCATCTGCACGAAGAACAGCAGCATCGCGAATGGGACGAGCCGCGCCACGAGCTTGCGAGTGGTTGTGCTTCCCGGGTCGGCGTCCATCGGCATCTCCTTGGAATCGGCAGCGGCCATGATGGCATGCACTGCTTTGTCAGACAATCCAAATCCCGCCCAGCCGACAATCCCGCTCATGTGCAACCCGCCCAGTCGCAACCCCGCTCAGGCGCAAGGGCGATCCATCGGCAGCAGGCGCAGGATGCTGACCAGTGCGCCCACGCAGGCGAGGCAGGCACTAAGTTCGAGTGCGTGGCGCACGCCCGCGGTACTCCCCATCTGCAGCGTAACCGCCAGGAGCGCAGCTCCGCACGATTGCCCGGTTGTGCGGGCGGTAGCAAGCAGTCCGCCTACGCTGGACGCGCGGTCGGCCGGTGCAGCATGCAGCAGTGCGCGGTTGTTGGGCGTCTGGAAGAATCCGAATCCGATTCCGAACAGTGCGCCTCGCCATGCGAGGTCCGCTCCGCTTGCCGCGAACGGCAGGCAGCGCAGCAGTACGGCGCCGGCGGTCATCAGCAGCAGCCCGATGCCGCACAGAAGGCCGGCGGAATGCCGGTCCGAAAGCCTGCCGGCAAGCGGTGCGGTTGCCGCTATGGCGAGCGGAATCGGGGTCAGCAGAAGTCCGGTACGTACGGCTGACCACCCGAGCAGATCCTGCATCAGGAAAGGCAGAGACAGAAAGCAAAGAATGTATGCCGCATACGAGCACACCGAAGTTCCCAGCGCCAGGCGCAATGTTGGAATACGCAGGAGGTCGACCGGAACCACCGGAAAAGACTTGCGCGCCTGGAATCGCAACAGGGCGGCGCCCAGCGCCATGGCCAACACGATCTGCAGCGCGCCGTTCGGGCGCGACGCTGTGCGGCCCAGGCTGTCGAGGCCCACGACGAGCAATGCGAGCACCACCGCGCTGCCTGCGGATCCCAGCCAATCCAACGGCCACGGCTTCCCGGTGCGAAACGGCAGAGCTCGCGCGCACAGCGCAAAGCCGGCTACGCCGAGCGGCACGTTCAGCATGAAAAGCCAGGGCCACCTGGCTACGGCCAGAATCGCCGCAGCCACGCTCGGGCCGATGGCGCCCGAGACGCCAATCACCGCCGCACTGACCCCAATGCCTCGACCCAGCAGCCTGCGGGGATAGATCACGCTGAGGAGCGCGGGATAGGTGCTCATCATGCCGGCAGCCCCGACTCCCTGCGCGATGCGTCCGCTGATGAGTTGAGTCAGGGTCTGCGCACTGCCGCAGGCGAATGAGGCGGCCGTGAACAGCAACAGTCCCCATTGAAAGACCCGGCGCGCGCTGAACCTCTCGCCAAGCGCTGCGAACGGCAGCAGGCATACGGTAACGGCGAGCTGGAAGCCGTTGACGACCCAGACCGCAGCGCTGGGGGTCGCGCCGAGATCGCGCGCGATGCGCGGCAGGGCGATGTTGGCGATGGCCCCGTCGAGAACCGACATCGTAATGCCGATCGAGACGGCGGCCACCGCCAGGACCTGCTGCGCGCCCTTCAGGCCATCCGAGTCATCCTGCTGCAGAGCCGGCCCGCCGCTACTTCAGGTGCCAGCTGACCTGGGCGCCGATCGAACGGGGCTCCACCGTGATCTTCTGCTGCGGATCTGCGCCTTGCCCGAAGACATCGAGAACCGCGGCCTTGTCGGTCACGTTGTTGACGAACAGGCGGAACTCCAGCCGGTCGAAGTTGAAGCTCGCGCTGACGTTCATGAGGAAGTAGTCGCCAATTGGCTGGTAGTCCTCGAACGTCGAGTTGAAGAAGTTGTACGACTTACCCGTGTAGGAGAAATTCGTCCGCAACGTCGTGGTGGCGCCCAGCAGCTTTCCCGGCAGCGTGTAGTCCGCCGTTCCGGCAAATGTCCACTTCGGAACTTTCGGTATCCGGTCGCCATCGAGGCCGACCGGTCCGCCGGGTGTCACCTGATCCTCGGTCAGCCGCGCATCCAGACCCGTCACGCCGATGGTCGTGCGCAGACCGGGCAGCGGCCGGGCGCTCAGTTCGAGCTCCACCCCGTCCACCCGGGACTTGGCGGCATTGTTGATGAAGCTGATGACACCCGTCGCGTCCTGGCCGGGCACCTGCATATTGTCCCAGATCATGGTGAACAGCGCGCCATTGAGCGTCAGCCTGTGGTCCGCCCAGGAAGTCTTGGCCCCGATCTCGTAGCTGTACACGGTGTCCGGCTCGAAGTTGTCCGGAATCGTGACGCCGAGCTGCTTCGCGGTGACGGAGTTGTTGGGGCCGCCCTGGCGAAAGCCGGTGGCGGCCCTGATGTAGTACAGCTCCTCGGGCGTGCGCTGGAACCCCAGGCTCGCATCCCAGGTGGGCTTCGACTCGTTTATCCGGACATCCAGCCCGGGAATCGGTACGGTGTTCACCGGCCCGCCGAACGCGGGCGGCACCGTGAAAGGGATGCTGCCCTGGAAGGCCTGCTCGGTGTAGTCGATGTCGTGCTCACGCGAATTGAAGTAACGGCCGCCGACGCCGAGCGTCAAGCGGTCGGTGATCTTCCAGTCGGTATGCGCGAACAGCGCGTAGGCATTGATGGAATACTGCTGCTCGGTGGCGAACAGGATCGAGTTGGCCGCCGAGGAGGTGGGATCCGCGATGCACTCGAACCAGATCCGGCACAGGCTGCGCCCCGTGACCGGGTCGGTCGTCACGACCAATAGGTCGTTATCGGAGGACTCCTTTTGAAAGTAGCCGCCGGCGACGAAGTTCACGGGCAGGTCGAATTTGGAGCTGAAGCGCAGCTCCATGGACTCGACGTCGCGGACGTGCTGCTGCTGGACGCGGAAGGGGGCGTCGATGGCGAGCTCGCCGGTGGCGAAGAAATTCGGGATGTTGACCAGTCCGAACCGCGTCGATGTCCCGCTCGTATCCCACGCGAAGTAGTAGGGGTTGTTGCTGTACTTGGAGGCCGTTGCCGTGGCCGTCCCGAAGCCGAGGTCGTAGTTGAAGGTCGTACCGAACAGTGTGATCCGGCTGGAGTTCTCGCCAGCAGAAGGTGTCGTGAGAATGCGCTCGCCCACCACGCCGGCAAGCGGCGGCACGGTGAGGCCGATCAGAAAGGGTGCGCCTGCAATGATCGGTACCGGCAGCATCGTGCCGGTGGGTACATCCGAGAATCCCTGCGGGCCGTTGTCCGTGTATTTCTGCCACATCACGTAGGCATCGAGCGTCATGCGGTCGTTGGGTGTGAACCGAGCCGAGAGGCGCGCGCCTTCCTTCTCGATGTCGTTGGCGTCCGTGATTTTCGTTATCGCATTCAGCCCGACGTACTCATCGATGAATCCGCCGCGGCGCTCGTACCATCCCACGGCGCGCACTGCCAGTACGTCGCTGATCACCGGCACGTTGAGCATGCCGTCACCACCGTAGCCCGCGGCCCCCTCGTTCAAATCGTCACCGCGAATCGAAACTCGCGCGTCGAATGCCTTGGCGTCCGGCTTGTTGGAAATGAAACGCACGGTGCCGCTCATGGAGCTTGCGCCGAACAGCGTGCCCTGCGGTCCCTTGAGCACCTCGAGACGGTCGATGTCGTAGGCGCCGATGTCGGGAGTCTGGCCGCCGCCGTTCTGAAAATTCACGCCGGTGACGACGGTCTCGTCGAAGTAGACGCCGACGGTGCCGGCCCCAGGCGACTGGATGCCGCGGATGATCGGCTGCAGGTCCCCCGGAGCGGCAGCGCCCATCTGCAAGGAGGGCACGAGCCGCGCGATGTCCTCCAACGCGTGCACGTTGCTTTCCTCCAGCGTGTTGCCGCTGACGGCACTGATGCCCGCAGGAATCGATTGAGCGGCAACCGCGCCAGTCTTGGTCGCCGTGACGATGATTTCCTCCACGTCATCGGCGGCCACGACAGCGGCGGCGAATGCCGGGGCTCCCAGCCCGAGCCCCAGTCCCAGAGCCAACATGGGTGCGATCACGCGCGGCAGGATGGTGCGCATTGCAAGTGCTCCGATGAAATGACAGACCCTTCAGAACCTCGAGCTGCCTGGCCCGCGGCCGGCGCTCTATCATGCACGTGATATTTCACAATCCGCGCTGTCGTGTCAATGACTCCCTGGGCGCACGGGCGCCACGGCGGCGCGCACGCCCTGGCGCCGGGGCCCGGAAATTGATCCTGCGCGGGCGCAGCCGCTCACAGAGTGATATTGACGTTCTTTGCCTGAGAGAAGGCGAACAGCTCCTCGATGGACTCCTCGCGGCCGATGCCGGACTGTTTGTACCCGCCGAACGGGACTCCCACGTAGTGCGGACCGGCATTGTTGACCCAAACGTAGCCCGCCTCGACGCGCCGCGCGGCGCGATGGGCGTTGGCCAGGCTCGTCGTGCAGATGGAGGCGGTCAGCCCATAGTCCACGGCGTTGACCTGCGCGAACATCTGTTCCTCGTCGCTCCACTTGAGCACCGAGAGTACGGGACCGAAGATCTCCTCGCGGGCCAGCCGCATTTCCATGGTCACGCCGGTGAACACGGTGGGCTCGATGAAAAAGCCATGTGCCAGGCGGGGGTCCTGGGGGACTCGGCCGCCCGCCACGAGCCGCGCGCCTTCGGCCTTGCCCATCTCGATGTATTGCTGGATTCGCTCTAGCTGTACTCGGGAAATCACGGCGCCCATGGTGGTAGCCGGATCCGTGGGGAGCCCCGGCTTGAAGTGCTCTATGGCCTTCAGGACGCCCTCGAGCACCTGATCGTAGACCGATTCGTGGATGAACAGCCGCGAAGTCGAGCCGCAGGACTGCCCACACCACGCGAAATTCATTCCGCGTACCGCCACCTCGATGGCGCGATTCAGATCCGCGTCCGGATAGATGATCAGGGCATTCTTTCCCCCGAGCTCGAGCGTCACGCGCTTGAGCCGTTCGGCGGCCGCCTTCGCGCAGGCCCGGCCGCTCGCCACGCTGCCCACGAGCGTGACCACTGGAACCGCCGGGTGAGCACTCAACGCCTCGCCGCACTCACGACCCCCCGTCAGCAGATTCAGGACGCCCGCCGGAAGGATTCCATCGAACAGCTCCATCATGCGCAATGCGGACAGGGGCGCCTGCGGCGGCGGCTTGAGAATCAAAGTATTGCCCGCCGCGAGCGGGGCACCGATCTTCATCGCGGCGAACATCAGCGGATGATTGAATGCGACGATGCGCGCACAGACGCCGTACGGCTCGCGCAGCGTCAGATTGAGCACTTCGTCGCCCATCGGGGTGATGTCGCCCTTCAGCTCGGTGGCGAGGCCGGCGAAATACTCGATGTAGTCGGCGCCGTCATGCACATCTTTCACCATGGCTCCGACGGGATTGCCGCAGTTTGCCGCATCGAGCAGTGCGAGCTCGCCGGCATGCTCATGCAGAGCGGCGGCCAGTTTGCGCAGCAGCGCGCCACGCGCACGAGGCTTGACCTGGCGCCATTCGGCAAACGCGCGGCTGGCTGCCCCGACCGCAACATCGACATCCTGTGAATCGGCCTGGGCGGTACGGCCCAGACTCTCTCCCGTGGCCGGATTCAGCGTCTGCGTGTAGCCGCCGTGCGGCTCATGCCACGCACCGCCGTAATACAGTGCGCGATTCCGGGGGAGGGCAGCATCGATACGCGGGTCGGTCAGCTCGTGAGGACTCATCCGGCTCTCCGCCCCGCCCAGGGCCGAATGGACGGGAGATCAAATTATGTCAGACAATATCACACCTGCAGTGCCGGACGGCGCCAGCGCACCGCGTTGACAGCGCAGCGGCGACACCGCTAGACTGAAATTGTCTGACAAAGAGAGCCACGTGTGAAGGCAACGGATGAAGCCCTGGCGCGGCAATCGCTCGCGCGGGTGCTGACGCCGCTCGAACTGGAGCTTGCGGTCGCGCTCGAGAGTGTCTTCGCCAGCGGCGAGCACTCCACCGCGCAGGTGGCTGCGCAATTGCAGAAGCGAGGCATACGTCGGCCCTCCGGCGCCCAGGCAGCGTGGACCGCGGAGACGCTTGAGGAAGAGCTTCGAACGATCAATTCATCGCTGGACGCGGCCTATACCGGCCAACCCGCGGGCCGGAGCGCCTGAGGACTTCGGGTGCCGTGGAGGGCGTGCGTGTGGCAGGGGGCCTATGAATCTGAATGAGAAAGTCGAGGCGCGCATCAACCAGGGCCTGCTTGGACGGTGGTACGTCGTAGCCAAGTCGGCCGATGTCAAGCCGGGCGCGCCGCTGGCGGTGAAGGCGCTCGGACGCGACCTGGTGCTGTGGCGCTCCGCGAATTCCATGCTCAACTGCCTGGAAGACCGCTGCCCGCATCGCGGCGCCCGCCTCTCGTGCGGCCGAATCAGCGGCGAGTTTCTGTCGTGCCGCTATCACGGACTGACCGTAGACCGCACGGGAGCCATCGTCAGCGTGCCGGCACTGGGCAAGTCAGGTCTCGAAGGCCGCAAGGCCGTGGAGGCTTACGCGGTCCAGGAAAGCAACGATGGCGTGTTCGTGTATTTCCCGAGCGCCGAACAGCCGGAACCGGCGCCGCTCAATCTGCCTGGGGAGCTGACGGATCTGGCCTATACCGCGTTCCTGTGCACCCACCAGTGGGATTGCAATTACCGGTATATCCTCGAGAATCTGGTCGATCCGATGCATGGGATCTACCTCCATGGCGACACCTTCACGCTCGCGCAGGGAGCCAGGAAGGACCGGATCGAAGTGCTGACGACCCCGGGGGGCTTCGTCGTGCAGCGTGAAGCTCAGCAGGGGGTCAATTTCGACTGGGTGGAGCTGGTGACGGACACCTCGTTCATGCATGCGCGGGTGATTATTCCTTACCCCCTTTCAGGTGGCCCAGGCGGCCACATGCTGGTGGTACCGAGTGTGACGCCGTTGGACGAGCGTCACTCGCGCATCTTCTTCTGGCGCACGCGCAAGGTTGCCGGCCTCGAACGCGAGGCGTGGCGATTTCTGTTTCGCACGACCTTCGAGGAGCGTCACTGGACGGTGCTCGAGCAGGATCGCGAAATGCTGAGCGCGCTGCCGGACAACGCACGGGATCGTGAGCTTCTCTATCAGCACGATGGCGGTGTCGTGCGTATTCGCCGCGCTCTCTCCCAGCAGGCGCGCAGGCAGATCGACGCAGAAGACGCCGCTTCCGCGCGGCAAGTGAGTTGACCGTCGGTCCAGCCAACATGCTCACCGGGCGCACCATAGTGATCACCGGCGCCGCACGCGGAGTGGGACGCGCGATAGCGGCCGCGTGCGCAAGGCACGGTGCGCGTCTGGTTCTGGCAGACCGGTTGCTCGAGCTGGGTCAGGCGGCTGCCGAGGAGCTCGTTCGAGGCGGAGCCGACGCGCGCTTCCTGGCCCTGGATCTGGCCGATCCGCAGTCGGTCGAGCGATTTGCGCGGGATATCGCGGCCCGCGAAGGGGTCATTCACGGCCTGGTCAACAATGCGGCCATTGCCACCAACGTCGGCGGCGCACCCTTCGAGGCGATCGAGATCGAGCTCTGGGATCGGGTCATGCAAGTCAACATACGCGGGACGTGGCTCGTGACTCGTGCACTGAGTGCATTATTGGCGGACGACGAAGGGCGCATCGTCAATCTCGCCTCCGATACGGCGCTATGGGGTCCTCCCAGATTGCTGGCGTACGTGGCCAGCAAGGGCGCCATTATCTCCATGACCCGCTCGCTTGCCCGCGAGCTCGGACCACGCCGTATCGGCGTAGTCGCCATCGCTCCGGGTTTGATGCGCAACGAGGCCACGGAGTACGTCCCCGCCGAACGGCATCAGACGTACGAGCGCGGGCGCGCAGTTCCAGGTCCCCAACTCCCCGACGATATCGTGGAAGTCGTTGCGTTTGCACTGACGCACGGCGCGCTGCCGCTCACCGGCCAAGTGCTACCCGTCAACGCTGGGTTCGTCTATACCTGAGCGCGGATTCTCTGAGCGGCAGGGGCGCGTTCCAGCGGGAGAGCCAGCATGGCGCTGATGAGAGCCAACACTGCGAGGAATACGAGACTGGCACCGAACCCGGCGCTGCGCTGGCGGATAACACCAATCAACGCCGGGCCGGCAAGGCCTCCCAGCGTGCTCACTGCATTCATGAATGCCAGCCCACCGGCGGCGGCCTTGCCTCCGAGCACATCGTTCGCGTATGCCCAGAACACGCCAAACGTGCTCCAGATGCCGAGTGTAGCGAGACACAACCCTGCGAAGGCGGCTTGCGGCTGCGTCGCGGCCGCCGCCCACGCATAGCCGATGGCTGCGATCAATGCGCCCGCCAGCAGATGCCACTTGCGATCGCCGGTGTGGTCCGAGTGGCGGCCGCTGATGAGCATCGCCAGTCCGCCAAGACCGTAGGGAATGCAGGTGAGCAGGCCCACCTGCGCGTTGGTAAGGTCTCCCAGCGACTTGACGATCTGTGGCAGCCAGTACACGGTGCCGAAGTTACAGCAGATGAGAAAAAAATTGAGCAGTGTTCCCAGCAGCACGCGGCGGTCACTGAGCCCGCGCCACAGCGAGGTGGCACCGCGGCTGTTCTTCGCCGCAAGGTCGGCCTCGTATGCCTCGCTGAGGAAGCGTTGTTCCGCGGCGTCGAGCCAGCGGGCCTGGCTGGGTGTGTCCGGCAGGACTCGCAGCACCACCAATCCGATCAGTACGGTCGCCGAGCTCTCCGCGAGGAACAGGATCTGCCAGCCATGAAGTCCCGCCACGCCTTCGAGCCGCATCAGGCCTGTAGCGAGGGGTCCGCCGAAGAAGTTGCTCAGGGCCGTGGTGGACATCAGCGCCGAGAACGCAAGTCCACGCCGCTGCGCGGGCACCCAGGCGGCGAGGTAATAGATCAGGCCGGGCAGCAGCCCCGCTTCGGCGACGCCCAGCAGCAACCGGGCGCCGTACAGCGAGCCCGGCCCGGACACCCAGGCCATCGCGCCAACCACCAGCCCCCAGCTGATCATGATCCGCGCGAGCCAGCGGCGCGCCCCGACGCGCACGAGGATGAGGTTGCTGGGAATCTCGAACAGACAATAGCCCAGGAAGAAAATGCCGGCCGCCAGTCCATAGTGGGCGGGCGTGAGGCCGAGGTCCTGGTTCATCTGCAACGCTGCGAAACTGATGTTCGTGCGATCGATGAGATTGAAAAACAACAGCAGCATCGCGAACGGCAGCAGCCGCTGAAAGACCTTGGGTACCGCGCTGGCGCCAACTGTGGGGGTGCCTGGAGACATCAAGCGAAGCCTTTCGCGCGGGCGCCGGGTTCCGCGTCTTGCGGCGGTACGCGCGTGGTGTGTATTGTCAGACAATAATCGACAACCGGCGGGCCGTCGCCGACAGGAATCCAAAGACAATGACCGACGCAGACGACTTGAGCACGACTTTATACATAAATGGCACGTGGCGTGCGTCAGCCGACGGGGGCCGGTTCGACGTGCTCGATCCGGCCACGGAGCAGGTTCTGGCGTCGGTTGCTGATGGAACCGTGGCCGACGCGCGCGCGGCTGTCGATGCGGCGGCCAATGCGCTGCCTGCCTGGAGCGGCCTCGCTCCCCGCGCCCGGGGGGAGATTCTGCGCCGGGCGTTCGAGCTGTTCGTCGCCGCGAAGGAGCGGTTCGCGCAGCTCATGACCCGCGAGAATGGCAAGTCGCTGACGGACTCCCGCGGCGAAGCAGCCTACGCGGCCGAATTCTTCCGCTGGTATTCGGAAGAAGCGGTACGCAACATCGGGCAGATATCCCAGGCTCCGAGCTCTGGCGCGCGAATCCTCGTGCAACACAAGCCGGCGGGCGTCGCCGTGTTGGTGACTCCCTGGAATTTCCCCGCAGCAATGGGCACGCGAAAAATCGCTCCAGCACTGGCGGCTGGCTGCACGGTAGTGGTGAAACCGGCGTCGGAGACGCCGTTGACCATGCTTGCCCTCGCAGAGCTCCTGCAGGAGGCGGGCGTCCCGCCGGGGGTAGTCAACGTCCTACCGTCGCGCAACAGCGGCGCGGTTGTCGGAGCGATGCTGACGGACCCGCGCGTGCGCGTCGTATCGTTCACCGGCTCTACGGAGGTTGGCCGCCGGCTGCTCGGCGAAGCGGCGAAGTCCGTCGTCAATCCGCGCATGGAGTTGGGCGGCAATGCGCCGTTCATCGTGTTCGAGGACGCGGATTTGGACGCCGCGGTTGCGGGTGCCATGGTCGCCAAAATGCGCAACATGGGAGAAGCCTGCACCGCTGCCAACCGGTTCTATGTGCACGACTCGGTGCACGACGTCTTCGTCAGCCGTTTTGCCGAGCAGATGCGCGCGTTGAAGGTCGGCAACGGCCTGACCGAAGGCGTTTCGGTCGGGCCGCTTGTCAACCAGCAAGCCCTGGAGAAAGTGGCCAGTCTGGTGGACGACGCGCTGGCGCGGGGAGCGAGGGTCGTCACGGGTGGAAAACGGCTGCCTGGTCCCGGCTATTTCTACGAGCCCACGGTCCTCGCCGACGTGCCGGAAGGCGCCGATTGCGTCACCGAGGAAATCTTCGGACCCGTCGCCGCGGTGCAGCGTTTCAGGATGGAGGAAGAGGTGCTGGCACGGGCGAATCAGTCCGAGTACGGCCTGGTGGCCTATGTCTACACACGCGATCTGTCGCGGGGTCTGCGCTTCAGCGAGCGCCTGGAATCGGGCATGATCGGCCTGAATCGGGGCCTGGTATCGGATCCGGCGGCGCCTTTCGGCGGCGTCAAACAATCGGGCCTCGGCCGGGAAGGTGCGCACGAGGGTTTGATGGAGTTCCTGGAGACGCAATACATAGCGGTAAGCTGGTAGAGTTCCGCACGCACGTTGCGCGCTGCCTGTCCAACACGAACTCGCATCACCGGCTTGCAGCCGCGCCCGCCGGGCCGCGGGTCGGGGTCACGCGGCTGAGCGGCCTCCGCGGCCGCGCGTTGCGCGGCCTCGCTGGTTGTTGTTGACCGTCGTGGCAGGCAGAAGCGCCACCTGCTTCGCCGCGGCGCACGCCGAGTCGATGTGACGCCGGGCAGCCTCGCGCGCCGCGAGCGGATTGCGCCCCTCGATTGCAGCGACCATGTCGCGGATCTCGTGCAGGGCGAGATGCCCCCAGCCCTCGTAGCGCAGCGCCTGGGCACGCAGAAAGTTGAGCCGCGACACCAGGCCATACACGATCTCGACCAGCACGCTGTTGCCGCACTGGTCGAGGATGGCGCCAAACAGCTTGTTGGTCGCGGCAAGCTGCTCGAGGGCCGACTCCGATTCGACCGCCCTGGCAAGCTCCTTGACCGCGAGTTTGACTGCCGCGAGATCTTCCGGCGCGCCGCGCTCCACGAAACGGTAGACCGCCTCGCTCGTGAGCATCGCCCAGACGTCGTGAATCTCCTCGATCTCGCGCCAGCCCAGCTTGGCCACGGAGGGTCCTCTGTTGGGAACCAGCTCGATCAGCCGTTCGCGCTCCATTATGCGCAGCGCCTCGCGCACCGAGGCCCGGCTCACGGCCAGATCCTGGCAGAGCGCCGCCTCGACGAGCTTCTGGCCCGGCTGCAACTTGCCGTTCATGATCATTGCGCGAAGATTCGCGAGGGACTGCTCGATGACCGTGGTCGGCGATCCCGCGGATCGCGACGCGCGTTCTCGTTCCGACCTGGTGCTCTTCATCTCACACCGTCATCCTGCGGCAGCCGTGGCGTTGGCCGGGCAATTATCGCTTACCTGGCCGCGGTTGACACGTTGCACTTTGTCAGACAATATTTCCCCACGGCTTTCCGCCCGTCTGCGCGGACCGCCCGCGAAGCTCCGCAGACGTTTTCCCCGAGGTGGCTCAAGTGCAGTACTCGCGCGCGGAAGCGAAGGAGTGGGCGGCGGCGAACTGGCGTGGCGTCTGCAACGTCATCTTGCCGAGCTTCAGTGCGGATCTGCAGAAGCTCAACGAGGCCGGCATCCGTCACGATGTGAGGCGGAACATCGAGCTTGGGTTCTGGGGCGCGCTGCTCGTGTCCGAGTGCGGGACGAGTCTCGATGAGTACCGCCGGTTCATGGAGATCGCGGTCGATGAGGCGAAAGGGCGCTCCCACTTCCTGATCCACGGCGCATTCGACACGCGCGAGCAGATCGTCGCGGTGGCCAGGATGGGCGAGCGCATCGGCATCTCGGGCATTCTGCTCGGACACCCCAATTCTTTTTACCCGCGCACCGAGGAGGAGGTGTACGAGCACCTCGCCCTCGTGGCCAATGGCACGGATCTCGCGGTGTGCCTGTTCGCCACCGTGCAGATGAATCTGGGACGCTTCCATGCCAGCGGCTATCCGCCCAGGGTGCTGGCGCGCGCCGCGGACCTCCCCAATGTCGTCGCGGTGAAGTACGAGGTGGGCCGGCCGGGCATCGCCGGCGATCTGGAATTCTGGAAGCTGATCCGCGGCAAGCGCGTGCTGTTCTCCGATCCCCTCGAGGCGCACTCGCCGCTCACGGTGGAGGTGTTCGGCCAGCAATGGATGGGCACCAGTAATTACGAGTACTGGGGCGGGGCCGTGCCGGAGTATTTCAAGCTGCTGCTGCAGGGCAAGACCGAGCAGGCGATGGAGATCTACTGGCGCATCAATCCGGCGCGCCAGGCAAGGGTGGCGATCCAGACGACGTTTGCCGGCGCAAACTTCATACATCGCTATCTGTGGAAGTACCAGGCCTGGCTGCAGGGCTACAACGGCGGACCGATGCGCCAGCCCGTGATGAAGCTCAACGATGCGCAAATGCGCGCCGTTCGTGAGCCGCTGATCAGGTCCGGGTTTGCGCTCGCGGACGAGGACGCGACGGCCTTTTACCACGGCCGCAATCCGCTCGACTGAAGATCACGTGGTCAACCTCCTGACCCATGAGGATGTCCGCTCCCTGGTCACCATGAGCGACGCGATCGAGGCCATGGAGGCCGCATTCAGCGAGGAGGGCGCGGGGTTCGTCCTGCTGCCGCCCCGAATCAACATGAAGGCCGGGCGCGGCTGGCTGCGCATCGGGCCGGTCGCCCTGGAAAGGTCCGGATGGATGGGCTTCAAGGCCATGAACCTCGTGCCCGGAAGGGGCGTGCGGTATCAGGTGCATGTCTATAGAATCGAGACGGGTGAGCTGGTCTCGATCATGGATGCCCAGCACCTGACGACGCTGCGGACTGGCGCCACCAGCGCGGTTGCCACGCGCCGGCTGGCAAGGCCCGGCGCCGCGGTGGTTGCACTTCTCGGCTCGGGTGTGGAGGCACGCGCCCAGCTCGAAGCGATGCAAGTGGAGGGACGGGTCCGGTCCGCCCGCGTATACAGTCCGACGGCTGCCAATCGCAAGCGGCTCGCGGAAGATTTCCGGCGCCAGTTCCAGATGCAGATCACGGATGTTTCGACCCCGGAAGAGGCCGTGGAAGGCGCGGATGTGGTGCTGGCCGCCGTGAAATCCACCGAGCCGGTATTGTTTGGACGCTGGCTTCGCCCTGGAATGCATGTCAATTCGGTGGGCACTGCACGCCGCGATCAGCGCGAAATCGACCAGGAGACATTTGCAAGAAGCGCTCGCATCGTCGTTGATACGCGCGAGGGTGTGTTTGGTGAGGCGGGTGACGCGTATGTAGCGAGGGAGAGCATCCAGGGCAAGGAGGTTCACGAGCTCGCGGCGCTCGTCACGGGAGCCGCAGCAGGACGCCGCAACGCAGACGAGATCACGCTATTCAAATCGGTCGGCACCGGCATCCAGGATATTGCGCTGGCAGCCCGTATTTACGAGCGTGCGTGCGAGCGCGGCATTGGCAAGAGTCTTGGCGAGTTTCCGTACCTCAAGAAGCATTAGCTCCATGGCAGCGCCCCTTTCTCCCGTCGAGTACCTGCAGCAGCACAGTCCGGAATCGGCTGCAGCATTCCAGGCGCTGCGCAAAGCCGTGATGGCCTCCGGGCCGCTGGATGCTCAGACGTGCGAGCTGATCACACTGGGCGCCCTCGTTACCTGTCAGAGCGAAAGCAGTTTCAAGACGCATGCACGGCGTCTGGTGCGGGATGGGGTCACGCTTGCCGCCCTGCGGCAGGCGGTATTCGTGACGTTCGGCGCTTCCACCACGTTTGCGCAGGTCAACGCTGGCCTGCACTGGATAGACGAGGTTGCCGCCGAGAATCCGTGAGCGGACGTTCAGCAGGAGCTGGGGATGCCGGGCCAGGTTGCGAAATGAGCGCCTACGCGCTGCAGAAGCTGATCCGGGAAGTCAACCGGAGCTCCGAAGTGCGCGAGATATTCTTCGAGGCACCCGAGCGCCTCATGGCACGGTATGAGCTGTCGCCCGCTGAGCGAGCCGCGCTGCTGGCCAAGGACTACGGAGCGCTCTATCGGCTCGGAGTGCACGGACTTCTGCTGAGACCTTTTTCGATTCTGCATTCAACCTCGGAACAGGACTACCTCGTGGCAATCCGCGCGGAGGGCAAGCAATGAGCCTGTCGTTCGCCTGCGCGATGGGACACGCGCCGGGCATCACCGCCTGGGCCGAAGCAGCGCCAGCCGGGCAGCGCGATCGCCTCTACCAGGCCTTGCGTGCGCTGCGGGATCGGCTCGCCGCGGCGCGGCTGGATGCGCTCATCCTGTTCACGGCCGAGCACTGGGCCAACTTCTTTCTCGACCACATGAGCGCGTTCTGCATCGGGGCCGCGGAGCACTATCGCGGACCGATCGAGCCCTGGCTCAGGATCGACAGGACTCTCATCCAGGGCGACAAGGCCCTGGCGAGCGCGCTGTTGGAGGCTTGCTACGCGCACGATCTCGAGCCGGGCTTTGCGCACGAGATGCAGTTGGACCATGGGACCATGGTCCCGCTGCACTTCCTGACGCCCGACATGTCGCTACCCATCGTGCCGATCGTCATCAACACATTGGCCGCTCCGTACCCGTCGGCGCCCCGCTGCCTGGCGTTAGGCCGCGTCATTGGGGAGGTTGCGCGCGCCGCTCCCCAGCGCATCGGAATCGTGGCCACCGGGGGCATGTCCCACGATCCGGGCGAACGCAATCACGGCGTCATCGACTCGAGCTTCGACCAGCGCTTTCTCCAGCAGATGAGTGCGGGCGAGCTGGGTGCGTTGAGTCAGTATTCCAGCCGGGACCTGCTGGGCGCGGGCGCGGGCGCGGTGGAATTGCTGACCTGGATTGCACTGGGCGGGGCGCTGCAGAGTTTTCGCGGCCAGGTGCTGGCCTATGAGGCCGTGAAACCCTGGGCGACCGGCATCGGTGTCATGGAATTCCAGACAGACTGAGGTACCCATGGAGCATCAGCGTTTTCCCTACTCCCCCATAGCCCGCCGAGCGCCCATGCGCCTGCCCGGTGACGCGCGCATCGCCGTGTGGATAGTCCCCAACATCGAGCATTACCACTACGGCAAGCCGGCAATCTCCCTGACCCCGATGACGGCGGGACTCAGCCCGGACGTACTGAACTACGCGTGGCGCGATTACGGCGTGCGCGTCGGAATCTGGCGGATCATGGAGATCCTGGAGCGGCAGGGCTTCGTCGCAACCGCGGCAATCAACTCGGAGGCCTGTGCGCACTACCCGCAGATCGTGGCGGAGGGCAACCGGCTCGGATGGGAATGGATGGCCCACGGCGAGAACAATTCCTCGTTGTTCACGGGAATGCCGCAGGAGGTCGAGAAGGGCGTCCTGGCGGGCGTCCTGGACACGATCGCCAGGGCCACCGGCACGCGCAGCCGCGGCTGGTTGGGGCCGGCGCTCACGGAAACCGACAATACGCTCGACCTGCTGGCGGAGGCGGGCATCGGCTATGTCGCGGACTGGTGCAATGATGAGCAGCCGTATGTGATGAAGACGCGAAGCGGGCCGATCGTCGCGTTGCCTTACACGCTCGAGATCGGCGACATCCCGATCTTTCTGACCCATGGGGGGACCGGCGAGGATTTCTTTCGCATCGTGACCGATCAGTTCGACACGATGTACGAGGAGGGCCGAAAGAATCCGCGCGTCCTGTGTCTGGCCCTGCATCCATTTCTCACGGGTCATCCGTTTCGCGCGCGGCATCTGGAAAAGGCGCTCGCGCACATCCGTCGGCACGATGGCGTGTGGATCGCAACGGGGAGCCAGATATTGGACTGGTATCTGGAACAGTCGCGCGCGAAGTAGCGATCCGCTTCGGGGCAGCGGGCGCCCGGGCCGAGCCGGACGCGCACCTTGCACCTGTCAGCGCCCCGTGCTCGAGCCGAATGCCTGCAACAACCAGCGGGCATGCGCCGCCAGCAGTTCATCCTTTGCTTCGAATCCCATCAACTGCACGCCCAGGGGCAACTCCTGTGTGGCGAGCAGTGGCAGACTGTATGTGGGCGCACCTATTGCCGAGGACGCATCGTTGTACCAGGGCGTGCCGACGAGCGGCAATCCCGGTTGACCGGGGCCAATGTGCGCCAGCGTGATGAATCCGTCGACTTTCCCGTCGAGGGCGCGATGCTGTGCACGCAGTTGCTCGCGCGCGAGCAGCGCACGCCGATAGTCCGCCACGCTCATCTGGCCTGCCTTGCGAAGGTATCCCTCGATCGCCTCACTGATCAATCCGGGCCGATCCTCGTTCCACAGACGTAACGGCCAGCGCAATTCCCAGGCGAGGAGGTCGAAGAAGAATTCCGGCGTGCGAGCGGTCGCTTGCTCGTAGGCGGCCAGCTCTTGCGCGGACTCAGGCTCGACGATCTCGATGCCGCGAGCGGTCAGTTCGCGCAGCAAAGTCTCGAATGCAGCGCGCGATGCCGCGTCGGTCCTGGGCCAGCCGGATGTGTACTGCCGGGCAAGACGCGCCGGGCGCCGTGCCGTCGGAGCAGCCGGATCGCCGGCCAACGGCAGACATCCTGGATCGCCGCCGACGACCGCTGCGATCTGCTGCGCCGCCTCCCAGATATCCGTGACGGTACCGCCGAGAAACCCCAGATGATTGAGACTTGGCGTCAGTTCCACGCCGCCAAACCGATTGAGTGCCCCGAACGTCGGCTTCATGCCGAGGACGCCGCAAATGGATGCCGGCCGCAGCACGGAGCCCCTGACCTGGCTGCCTGTGGCCAGCGGCAACATCGAAGCGGCCACGGCGGCGGCGGATCCGGACGAGGAGCCACCGGGGGTATGCGCGGGGTTCCAGGGATTCAGCGTCGGCGCCGGCAACGCCATCGTCAACTCGGTGGTCGTCGTTTTGCCGACGACAATCGCGCCGCCACGGCGCAATGCATCCACATGAGCCGCGTCGGTCGATGCGGTGTTGTTCGCAAACAGGCCACTGTTCACGCGAGTCGGAAACCCGCGGACGTCGAAACAATCCTTGATCGCGACGGGCAGGCCGTCGACGGGCGAGAGGGGTGCGCCGCTTTTCCAGCGCCTGCAGGCAGCGTCCGCCGCCGCCCGCGCGCCATTCTCATCCAGCACCACGAACGCCCGAATGAGAGGCTCCAGGCGCTCGATCCGCTCGAGACAGCGTTCGAGAAAATCCCGCGGCGTGTCCGAACCCCGAGCGAACGATTGCTTGGCTTCGCCGAAGGACAGGAAGGCCGCCGTTCGCGGGTCATAGCTCATCGCAGGCAACTCTCGATGGCGGCGCCAATCGACAGGACACGCCGGTCCGCGTGCGACAGGCCGAAAATCGTCAGACCGACGGGCGCCGAACCGGGCTCGTGACAGGGAATGGAGATCGCACAGCCATCCAGGAAGTTGACGATGCTCGGATTGCGCAGCGCGAGGCTGTTGATCCGGGCGTACGCATCGTTTGCGGCCAGATCCGTGAGCGCGGCCGGGATGATGGGGATCGTCGGCATGAGAAGAGCATCAAAAGGCTCGAGGCGCGGCGTAACGCGCCCTATGAAACCGGTTCGCTGCCTGTACAGATCGATGTAATCGGCCGCGTCCTGCTCCCGACCCCGGAGGATGCGAACCAGCACTCGCGGGTCGTACCGCGAGGCCTCGCTTGCGGCCCGCTCGCGGTGCAGGGCGTAGGCTTCTGCCGCGGAGAAACCTCCCTTGCGGTGGATCTGGGGCAGCTCGGCGAGTTCGGGGACGCCAACGTCGCGCAGCCGGGCGCCGGCCTTGCCGAGCTTGTGCAGCGCCCGCTCGAGGCTTGCCGCAACCTCTGGCGCCATATCATCCAGGACGTAACCGCCGAGCACGCCCAACCGTAATCCCTCGACGGTCGCCGCGGCCGGGACGGCGCCCCCGGGATCGAGTACCGGTTCGGCGGCGAGCACGGCATCGAGCGTTGCACAGCATGCGACGGAATTGGCCAGCGGCCCGATCGAGTCGAGGGTGGCCGACAGCGGATAAGCGCCATCCAACGGTACGCGGCTGGCGGTAGGCTTGAATCCCACGATGCCGCACATCGCCGCCGGAATGCGGCACGATCCACCGGTATCCGTGCCCAACCCCGCGAACGCCATCGCGTCCGTGACGGATACGGCGGCGCCCGATGACGAGCCTCCAGGGATGCGCCCCGTGCCGCGGTCCCAGGGATTCAGCGGCGTACCATAGTGAGGATTGATGCCCAGCCCCGAGAAGGCGAACTCCGTCATGTTCGTCCGGCCCATCACGATGAAGCCCGCGGCCTTGAGACGGGCAACCGCGAGCGCGTCCCGCGTCGCCGGCGCCGTATCCTGCAGAACCTTCGAACCGGCCAGGGTCACGTCCCCGGCCAGATCGAACAGATCCTTGACCGAGATCGGAATACCCGCAAAGGCGCTCGGCGCGGCGCCGAGCTTGCGCATGCGGTCATGAAAATCGGCGGCCGCCAGGGCCTGCTGAGTGTGAACTTTCGTGAAGGCGCGCGCCCCCTCCCCCGGGGCGGCGGTGATGTTTGCAAGGCATGCCTCGACGAGCTCACGGCTCGTGATGCGCGCCGCGGCCAGGCTGCAGGCCAGCCGGGCGAGCGTATGGACCGGTCCGTTGCTCAAGGAAACACCGCTGCAGTGGCTGTCGATGCCGGCGATTGTATGCGCGCCGCGGCGCCGCGGCGATCCGTTGACAAGGCGCGGCGGTTAGTGAAATATCACGTGCATCGTACCAGTACCGCTCGCCATGAGGCATGCGACCGGGTTCCAGGAGGTGAAGTGGCAGACCGCACCGTTACGCTCAGACTGCTGGCGCTGACGGGGGATGCAACTGCCCAGGTGCCGATCCGCACGGCGGTCATCGCCGGTTGGACCGGGCGCGATCCGGAGGCGGTCGAGCGGCACATCGCGGAGCTCGTCGAGCTCGGCATACAGCGACCTTCTTCCGTTCCGCTGTTCTATCGCGCCGCCGGCACGCGGCTCACCACCGGCGATGCGATCGATGTCATCGGCGAGGAGTCCAGCGGCGAAGTCGAGTTCGTATTGCTGCAGCATGCCGGCCGGCTGTGGCTCGGTGTTGGTTCGGATCACACCGACCGCCGCGTCGAGACCTATGACGTCAGCGCGTCGAAGCAGATGTGCGAGAAGCCCGTGGCGCCGCTCTGGTGGGCCTTCGACGACGTCGCGGCACACTGGGACCGGCTGATTCTGCGCTCTTTCATCAACACCGGGACCGGGCGCACGCTCTATCAGGAGGGCATGGTCGCGAGCATGCTGGCGCCGGCCGTCCTGATTTCGCGGTACTGTGGCGCAGACAGTCTGCCCGATGGCACGCTGATGTTCTGCGGAACCCTGCCGGCGCGCGGCGGGATCCGGCCGGCGCCGCAATTCGACTTCGAGATCGAGGATCCGGTGCTGGGACGCAAGATCCAGCACGGCTACCGGATCACAGCATTGCCCTGGGTCAGATGACAGTCGGGAAGCCCCCATGCCGATGAACAAGCCACACCTGGAATTCCACTGCCTGGACCTGAGCAGCGGCTGGGAGACGATGGAAGGTTATCCAAAGAGCATCCGCCAGAAGATTCTCGCGAGCGATCTGGACGAGCGCCGCAAGATGGGCAGCCGCACGCGCCTGTTGCGGTTCGACCCGGGCGCCTATACCACTGCGCCATTCGTGCATGATCACTGGGAGGAAGTCTATCTGCTGTCAGGAGATCTCGCGGTGGGCAGCGACGCTGCGGGGCAGGGTGGCGAGTCATTCCAGTCGCCCACCTACGCGTGCCGGCCGCCTGGCGCGTTCCACGGCCCTTTCAGCTCCAGACAGGGCTGCATGCTCTACGAGATCCACTACTACGACGAGAGCGGCAGCCCGCGCAGATAAATTGTCTGACAAAAGGGCTCGAAGCCATTGCCCGCCGGAAGCGGGCGTGCTATCTAAGATGTAGGATTGTCCTACATTTGGGTTTCCCATGTCGCTGAGCGCTCCAACCCGATCGGCAACGCTGTCTGTGCAGGTGGCCGGGCAGCTCGAATCGCTCATCGCCTCCGGTCAATGGCCGGTGGGCACGCGAATTCCTGCCGAGAGCGCCCTGGTGAGCTCGCTTGGCGTCAGCCGCAACACGGTGAGGGAGGCGCTCCGCTGCCTCGCGCACATCGGGTTGCTCGAAGCGCGTGTGGGCGATGGCACGTACGTGAAGGCCTTCAGCGAGCTCGAGGCTCCCTTTGTCAGACGCGCAAGAAGGGCTGGCGCATCGGATGGCATCGAGCTGCGCGCCATGCTGGAGCGAGGCGCCGCGCGGCTCGCGGCACAGCGCCGAACACCGGACGACATTGCGAAATTGCGCCAACTCCTGCAGCGGCAGCGCGCGGCGGGTCTGGCAAACGACGCTGCTGCCTACGCCGAGGCGGACTCCGCACTGCATCAGGCAGTGGTCGGCTGTGCTGGCAATCAACTTCTCACCGATGTCTACGAGTATCTCGGTGGAGCCCTCAAGCTGACCGTGAGTCCCGAGATGTGGGACCGCGCACTGGCCGTGCGTGAAGTCAGCCTGCACGCGGAGCTGATCGAGGCGATTGCCGCGGGCGACGAGGCGGAGGCCGAGCGCGCGGCGACCGGGTTGATCGAGGCGCTGCGGGCGGCTCTGCTTGCGCCAGAGTGCGTTGGCAGGGCACCGGCAGGCTCGGATTGGTGATTTTGCGGAGGACGTGATGGCCACGACGCTTCGACCTCTCGAGGACCCGATCCGGGACACGGCTTCGTTCACGAGGCTGGCCAATGGTGAGCAGCTTGCCGCGATCGTGCGTCCGGCCGAGGGAATCATCTCGCGGCGCATCTTCGCGGATCCGGAGGTGTTTGCGCTGGAGCAGGAGCGCATCTTCGGTCGCGCGTGGTTCTTTCTTGGCCATGAGTCGGAAATTCCGCGGCCGGGTGATGTGGTCACGCGTCACTGCGGCATGGATCCGGTGTTGTTGCTGCGTGACGCGCAGGGCGTCGTCCGGGCTTTTCTGAACTCGTGCCGTCACCGGGGGATGCGTCTGTGCCGTACCGATCGCGACAACGTGCGGCTGTTTCGCTGTCCGTATCATGGCTGGTCGTACGCGACCAGCGGGGAGCTGCTCGCGGCATCCGGTGAGCATCATTACGGCGAGGGGGAGCTGGACAAGCAAGGCCTCGGCCTGATCCCCGTCGGGCGCCTGGGCAGCTACCGCGGACTCATCTTCGCGTCGTGGGAGGCGGCCGGCCCGCCGCTGGAGGAGTGGCTCGGTGACATGCGCTGGTATATGGACATCATCTTTGGCCGCACGGGCGCCATAGAGTTCATCGGCGTGCCCCAGATCTGGGAAGTGGAGTGCTCGTGGAAATTCGCCACTGACAACTTCACCGACAATTTTCATGTGTTCCACGCTCATCAGAGCCTCGTTGAGCTGGGCATGCTGCCGAGCGATCCGGACTTCGCCTCGCACGGACACATGATCACGGTGGGCAACGGCCACATCCTGCATTTCG
The DNA here is from genome assembly GCA_050738795.1 of Steroidobacteraceae bacterium. Taxonomy (GTDB): domain Bacteria; phylum Pseudomonadota; class Gammaproteobacteria; order Steroidobacterales; family Steroidobacteraceae; genus 13-2-20CM-66-19. The sequence continues at coordinate 109,295 of JBOIAD010000103.1, read as the reverse complement.
TGCACGGGCCGCCGCTCGAGGCGTATCAGGGCCTGGGACTGCCCAAGGAGCTGTGGCCGCAGTTCGATGCGCACCTGGATCCCGAACAGGTTCGCATCGCGCGCGCCTACGGTTACAGCGCCGGCACGATGTGGCCCAACTTCCACTGGCTGCAGCTCGTCACGGCCGGAGATATGCAGGCGCCCCCGATCGGGATACTGAATCTGCGGCTGGAGATTCCCATCAGCCCCACGCGGACGCGCATGTACTCGTGGTTCGCTATCGACAAGTGCGCCTCGCCGGACTATCGCAAGCTGTCGTACGAAACCTACGTCCGCACTTTCGGGCCAGGCGGAATCTTCGATCAGGACGACATGGAGAACTGGGAGGAGTGCACGGCTGCGGCGCGCGGGCCGGAGGCCAAGCGGCACAGCCTGCATCACAAGATGGGCTTGAACCGCAAACCGGACCCGGCGTGGCGCGGCCCGGGAATCGGCTATGCCGACAGCTACGGCGAGATGACGCATCGCGAGTGGTATGCGCAATGGCTGCGCCAGATGACACGCCCCCTCGGCTCCGCGAATGGCGAGGGCGCAGCATGAACGGCGCAATGGTCGAACCGACACCTGCGCGGGAGTGCGGTCCAGCCTCTGCGGTCTATGGCGAGATTCTCGAGTTCCTGTACCGCGAAGCCGAGCTGCTCGATACCAACCGCTTCAGCGAGTGGCTGGCGCTGTTTGCGGATGACATCCGGTATGACATGCCCGTGCGCACGACAGAGTACCTATCGTCGGGCGCCGGCTTCCAGGAAGTCGCCTTTTTCGACGACAACATTCATTCGCTGCGCACACGCGTCAAGCGGCTGGAGACCGACTGCGCGTGGGCGGAGACGCCTCCCTCCCGGACGCGCCACTTTGTGAGCAATGTATTGCTCGCTGGCGGCGCGCATTCCGGTGAATACGCCGTCACGTTGAGTTTCATGGTCACGCGAACGCGCGGCGAGCAGGGTTATCAGCTGTTCACCGGGCGCCGCGAGGACAACCTGCGCCGCGCCGCCGACGGCCGGTTCCGGATCGCGAGGCGGCGAATCCTCGTGGACCAGACTGTCATCACGGCAACCAATCTGAGCATACTGTTCTAGGCTCGAAGGGGACTCATCATGGCATGGCTGGACGACCAGGTAGCACTCATCACGGGCGGCGGTTCCGGAATCGGTCGCGCCGTCGTGGACCGTTACGTGGAGGAGGGTGCCCGCGTCTGTGTGGTGGACATCGTCGAGGAACGCCTGCGGGAGCTGAATGAGGCCTACGGCAACCGTGTGTGCTGCGTCACCGCAGACATCACGACGCTCGAGGGAAACCAACGAGCGGTGAAGGCCGCCATCGGCGCGTTCGGCAAGCTCGATGTCTTTCTCGCCAACGCCGGCCTGGGAGACGCGTTTCGCGAGATCATCGACATTGCGCCGGAGGATATCGCCAAGGTCTACAAGGAGATCTTCGATCTGAACGTCCTTGGCGTCATTCTCGGCGCCCGCGTGGCGGTCGCGGAGCTGGTGAAGACGCAGGGCTCGATCATCGTAACCTTGTCGAACTCCTCCTTCTATCCGGATGGCGGCGGGGTCATGTATATCGCCAGCAAGCATGCGGCGCTTGGAATCGTGCGCCAGCTCGCCCATGAGTTTGCTCCGCTGGTGCGAGTGAATGGAGTGTCGCCCGGCGCTACGAAGACGGATATCCGCATGCCGGTGTCATTCGGTCTCGACGAAAAGGGCCAGCGAATGCGCACGCACACGCATCCGTCAAACAAGGACGCGGCGGTTGAGGCCGTCACGCCACTGCGCATGCACGCCGAGCCTCGAGATCATGCGGGCGCTTTCGTGCTGTTGGCGTCACGCCGCGATTCGAAAGCCATGACGGGCACGGTCATCGAATCGGAAGCAGGCCTGGGCGTTCGCGGGCTTCGCAGAGTGCGCGGCGGTGACAACCTCAGGGAGCGCTTGCTGGGCAAGACCCCGTGATGGTCCTGATCACAGGCCACCGCGGCCGGCTGGGCACCCGGATCGCCCGATACCTGGCAGAGGCGGGTCATGCGGTGCGGGGGTTCGATCTTGCCGAGAGCGGTGATGTGCGCGACGCAGATGCGGTTCTCGCGGCGGCGCGTGGCGTCGATGCGATCGTGCATATTGCGGGAATCGCCGGAGACCGGGCAGCGGCGCCGGCCGGGATCATGGCGGCAAATCTGCTGGGGACTTGGAATGTGCTGCTCGCCGCGCAATCGAACTCGGTCCCGCGGGTGGTCTATTTCTCATCCGGCAAGGCGCTTGGGATGCTGGAACGCGATCCGCAATACCTGCCCGTGGACGATGACCATCCTGGGCGGCCGTCGCTGCCCTACGCGCTTTCCAAATGGCTCGCCGAGGAGATGTGCCAGGCATTCTCGGAGCGCACCGGTGTTGATACCTACTGCTTGAGGCCCGTCCAGGTGTTCGATGCGGCCACCTATGCGCAGGCGGGCGCAAGTCCTGAATGGCGGCCGGATGCAACCGGCTGCTGGCACATGGGAGTCCATGTTGATGTGCGCGATGTGGCGGCGGCAGCCGCAGCCGCTCTCACGTGTCAGGTTCGCGGGCACCATCGCCTGCTGCTGTGTGCCAGCGACATCGCGGCCCGAAGACCTACACTGGAGCTCGTTTCGCAGTGGCTGCCCAACGTCGATTGGCGCGGCGGAAACGAGTATGTCGCGGATCCTTACCGGGCCCTGGTCGATACCAGCCGCGCGCGCCGCGTTCTGGGCTGGACGCCGCACCATCGGTGGCCTGGGAGAGCCTCAGACGTTGCGAGTGAGGTTCTCGCGGAATGATTCGACGTGCGCGCGCATGGCGGATTCGGCACGCTCGGGGTCGTGCTTGCGGATCGCACCGAGAATCGCCTCGTGCTGGGCCTGGACATTCTCATGATGATCGCCCGCCTTCAGCGAGATGAACCACAGCCGCAGCGAACGGTCGTGCAGGCGGCGCAGGATGTCGCTCAACACGGAGTTGCCCGCAATCCGCGTCAACACGTTATGGAAGTCCCGGTCACAGAGCATCATCTGCTCCACGTTGTGTGCGCGAGTCCAGTGCCGCGCACGGGCAAGTATCTCCTCGAGCTCGGCGACCGCCGCGCCATCCGCGCGTTCTGCCACCAGCCGCGCACAGTACGCCTCGTTGAGCAGGCGGACCTCGATGATCTGCATGACTTCGTCGAGACTGACCGGTTTCACGATCACGCCTTTGCGCGGCATGATGTCAACCAGGCCTTCGAGCATCAGCCGCTGGAGCGCCTGGTGGACCGGCGTGCGCCCGAGCTTGAGCCGCGAGCACAGGCCCGCCTCGTTGACATATTCGCCAGGGGCCAGGGCGCAGGTGATGATCTCGTGTTTGATCGCCTCGTATGCGGTTTGCCGCAGCGAGCCCGTATCGCGTTTCGAGCCGCGGACCGCGCGCGGCAGGCCGGGCCGCTGCCGGGCAGCCGTTCGCGGCTTCGCCGCCGCACGCCGTGTGCTGTTCATGAAGTCGCCGCAGGTCCCCGGTAAGCTCAACGTCGCCTCATCATCGCACCGGAGGTCACTGGCAACAATATGATAATCGTGCAGTTGCGAGCCGGGGCGCCGAAACGGCGCCGGCGGGGGGCGTCATGAGAGCGGTTCACGAATGGACGGTGGGCGAAGCGCTGGCGGCACTGGGCGCCGGCACATTGACTGCGGGCGCCTATCTCCAAGCCCTGCTTCGACAGCAGGCGGCGTGGGCGGGGCTGAACCCGTACACGGCGCAGAATCTCGACAGCGTCGCGGCGCAGGCGCTCAAAAGCGAGCAGTTGCCGCGCAGCCGGGCGCCGCTGGCCGGCATACCCATCGTCGTGAAGGACAATATCGACCTGGAGGGCTATGCAACCACCGACGGAACGCCCGGCCTGTTACACCACCTTCCACGGGTGACCGCTCCACTGCTGCAGATCATGATCGATCACGGCGTCTTCGTGCTCGCCAAGACCGGATTGCACGAGCTCGCTGCCGGCGGCACATGCGCCAATCTGTTGTTCGGCTCCATCCGCAATCCCTACGACATGCGGATGGTACCCGGCGGCAGCAGTGGTGGTACGGCTGCAGCAGTGGCTGCCCGGCTCGCACCGGCCGGTCTCGGCACGGACACCGCAGGCTCGGTACGTGCCCCCGCGGCACATTGCGGGTGCGTAGGCTTCAGACCGACGACCGGGAGGTACGACCGGACTGGAATGGTGCCCGGAACCAGCCGCCGCGATACCATGGGTTGGATCACACGCTGCGTTTCGGACATCGAGTTGCTCGATGGATATTGCGGGTCGCGCGCAACTCCTGCGCAGCAGACGAGTTTGCGCGGATTGCGCCTTGGAGTTCCGCGGCAACACTTTTATGACTCCGTGGACCCCTCCGTAGCGCCTGTGATAGAGGCGGCGTTGGGGCGGCTGCAGGATGCCGGAGCCGACCTGGTCGAGGCTGACATCGTCAGCGTGGGTACGCTCACCGCCGAGGTCGGTGGCGCCATTCGTCGCGAATTTCCGCGGGATCTGCGGGAGTACCTGCGCTACAGCGGCGCCTCGACCACCGCCGAACAGGTCATCCACGCAATCGCCGATCCGCAGCTGTCAAGGGGATTCGAGGCGGCGCTGCGCATTGAACAGCAGACTGACGAGGCCTATCGGGCCGCGGTACAGATCGCATTGCCGGCGCTGCAGAAGGCGTATGCGGTGTATTTCCGGGAGAACCGGCTGCATGGACTGGTCGTTCCCACCTGTCCGGATCCGCCTTATCCGGTTCCCGAGCATCCCGAACAGGGCGGCACGGGACCCGTGTCGATGATCCGCAATACGGAGCCGGCCACGCTGGCCGGCGTTCCGAGCCTTTCGGTTCCGGCAGGGCTGACCGGCGCGGGGCTGCCCGTGGGGGTTCAGTTCGAAGGGCCCGCCGGCTCCGATCAGACCGTGCTCAGGATCGGCAGACTGTTCGAGGAATTGACCGAGCCGCTGCCGGCGCCGCGGCCGCCCCGTCCGCCTGAGGCGCCGCTGCTGCAAGAACCTCGCCTCAGGACTGCCCGGAGATCACGGCAATGAAGTTTGCGCACTTCGCTCATCTGTGGGGAAAGCAGGGGATGACACCCAACCAGCGCTACGAGCAGTTGTGGAAGGAGCTGGTGCTGGCGGACCAGGTTGGTTTCGATTACGGCTTCAGCGTGGAGCATCACTTCACGCCCCGCGAGAGCTGGATGTCCTCCCCCAACCTGTATGTGGCCGCGGCAGCGGCGCGCACGCGCAATATCCGCCTGGGAGCGATGGGTCACGTCGTGCCATTGCATCAGCCGCTGCGCCTGCTCGAGGAGATCGCCATCACCGATCAGATGTCGGGCGGGCGAGTCGAGATCGGCCTGGTACCGGGAATCCAGTCCTCCTACTTCGAGCCCTTCAAGGTGGACTTTGCCAGCCGTCGTGAGATTACGCTGGAATTTGCCCGCTTCGCCAAGGCCGCCTATGCGGATCGCCCGAAGATCAATTTCGACGGGCAGCTCATCAAGTGCGCCGACGTGGAAATCAGCGTGCAACCCGTGCAGCAGCCGCATCCGCCGATATGGATGGAAAGCCGCGATCCGCCGACGCTGGATTTCTGTGCACGCGAGGGGCTGCATACCGGCTACTTTCTGTTGTTCCCTCGGAAGAGCGCCAAGGCTCGCTACGAGAAGTACCGCGCGGGATGGACGCAGCACGGCTGGCCAGGAAGGCCGAACATCGCCTACTCCACGGTGGTGTACGTAGATGAGACGGACGAGAAGGCCATGGCGGTTGCGCTGGCAGATGCCAGCCGCGCGTACAAGGGCTTCTTCTCCCACTCTGACGACCCGGAGGAGATCCGTGCCAAACAGATCGAGACAGCCCACTACTTCCGCACCCGCAACGAGCCGGACTCCGCGCAAATCATACTGAATCTGCTCGATCCGGCCTTTCTCCTGGACAACGACCTGGTGTTGATCGGCTCGCCGGATACGGTGGCCGGCAAGCTCAGAGCCTGGGCGCAGGAGGGTACTTTCAACACCTTCTTCGGGGAATTCAATTTCGGCAGCATGGCGGAAGCGGATCTGCTGCGGTCCATCCGCCTGTTCGGCACGGAAGTCATTCCCAGGCTGCGCGACTTCGAGCCGTTCTGAGCAGACAATGAAGGCTGCATCCTTGGGGGCTCAGATGCGCTCTGCGAGCGGTTTCCGCAAATTCGCCGGATCTTTTGCACAGCTCTGTTGCGCATTGAGCCTCATGCGGTTTGCGCACCTTGCGCACGCAGAAGAGACTCTGACATCTGCTACGCGTGGGCGTGCGGATCAAGTGGTACGTTCCGTGCTCACGCGTACCGGCGTTCCCTCCGCCTCGATCGCGCTCGTGCGCGATCACGCGATCGTGTACTCAAACGCGTATGGATGGGCGCAGCTGGGGCCACGACGCGCTGCAATGCCCGGCATGCGCTACGCGGTCGGGTCGATCAGCAAGGAATTTACCGCTACCGCGCTTCTGCTTCTGCAGGAATCCGGCGGTCTCTCGATCGACGATCCTGCCGGGAAATGGGTTGCCGGCCTTGGACCGGCGGCCACAGCGAGCATCCGTTCGCTGCTGTCACATACTTCCGGCATTCGCGATTTCTGGCCCCAGGACTACGACCCGCCACGCATGCTCACGACGATAAAGGCCGAGGACATCGTCGCGCGCTGGGCAGCGCAACCACTCGACTTCCAGAGTGGTGCCGCCTGGCAGTACAGCAATACCGGGTATACGGTCGCCGGCCTGATCGCCGAACGGGTCGCGGGCGAGCCGTTGTTCCAGTTCATGCGCGCGCGGATTTTCAGGCCGCTCGGCATGAGCAGCGTCGTGGACTTCGACGCGGGCCCATTGCCGGCGGAGGATGCGACCGGCTATACGCGCTATGCCCTCGGCCAGCCGCGCCCGGCTCTGAAGGAGGGTCGTGGCTGGCTGTTTGCCGCTGGCCAGCTTGCCATGACTGCAGGGGACCTGGCGCGCTGGGATATCGCGCTCATGGAGCGGCGCATCCTGAACGATGCAAGCTATCGAGATCTTACGACGGAAGTGCGGCTGGCCAATGGAGCGGGCACCGGTTACGGCCTCGGACTCGGCGTCCTGCTGAAGTCCGGCAAGCGGTTGTTGGAGCACGGGGGCGAAGTGGGCGGATTTACCGCTGAGAATCGTATCTATCCGGATGACGGCATTGCGATCGTCGTGCTGACTAACGAGGACGCTACCAACGCGAGCGAGGCGATTGCGGAGGATCTTGCGGACCTCATGCTCGTGTCCGATTCCCCAGCCGATGCAGCAGCCCTTGCGGGCGCGAGACATCTGTTCTCGGAGTTGCAGCACGGCCGCATAGACTCAGCGCGCCTGACGTCCAACGCGCGCAGTTATTTCTCGAAACAGGCACTGGGCGATTTTCAGTCCAGCCTGGCTCCTCTGGGCAGTCCGGCGAGCTTCATGCTCAAACGATCGGGACTGCGGGGCGGTCTGACAACCCGCGTCTTCGAAGCGGTGTTCGCTCAAAAAAAACTGCAGGTGGTGGTACGGGCCACACCTGATGGATTGATCGAGCAGTACACGGTGAGCGCTGAATAGCACGCCGGGCTGCATGGCGGGTTCCGGGGCCGGAAGCGGTTACTGCTATCAGACAGGCATCAAATCCGCCGCAATGCCCCGAGCGCTTGGAGACTCCGAATGCACACTCGCAACGCCCTCCTGCTCGTTGTCCTTGTCGGCATCGGCGCCTGCGGAGGACATTCGTTCGATCGCACGGCAGAGCAGCAGCAGCTGTTGCGCCGCGACGCGCAGTGGGCCGACCTCGCCTCGGCCGGCAAGGATGTCGAGAAGATCCTCGCGTACTGGAGCGAGGACGCACAGGTGATCGAACCCGGACAGCCGGTGTACCAGGGCAAAGCAGCCATTCGCGCCTATGTCCTCGCCAGCCTGAGTACACCAGGCTTCAAGATCCACTGGGTTTCGGCCAAGCCCGTATTCTCGCCGGACGGAAAGTTGGCGTACATGCCCGGAGTCGAGCAGATGACGCTGCCAGGGGCGAACGGAGTCCTCACGACCGTGCACATGCACGGCATATCGATCTGGCGTCGCGATCCCGATGGCGAATGGCGTTGTGTGGTGGATATCGCGAACGAGGCGCCGACGACCTGAGCACGCCTGTGAATCGAGCCATTCGCGAACATACCACTCGAACATGTTCGGATAACCCTTTGAACGACCGCGCGCTCGACTCGGGAGAGCCGGAAACGAGTATGCTACCGCCGTGGCTATAAAGAAAAAAAAGCCTGCTGATATCCGCGCTATCTTCAGCTTGCACCATCAGGCCTCCAAGCTGCGCGACGATTTGCTCGAAGAAGTGTATCAGCTGCGGATTGCCGGCAAGCTTCGTGAGGCGCGCCAGCGGTTGAAAGCCGCCGAAGGAATCCAACAACGGCTCACTGCGCTCGAGATGGAGGTCCGCTTGCGATCACCGGCGCCCAAGTGGCTGCTGAGCGGTCAGGGCGAAGGCTGATTCCGGGCCGGCTGCAGCGCGTGAGAAATACCGTGGGCCATTGAGGCCTGCCGCTCCGGACTGGTACAGTCGCCCGCTTTGCGGGCCGGAACCCGGAGGCTGACGATGGGAAGGTTCGGAATCCTCACTCGCGCCCCATGGCTGGGGATGATCCTGGGAAGCAGCATCGCCTGGGCCCAGACGCCCCCGGCAGACACATCATGCGAGTCCAAGCCGCAACTTGCCTTCTGCAACGCAGTTCGCGGCGCGCGTGCCGAGGGTTGGCCGCAGCAGAGCCGCTCCGAGGTGATGGCACAGCACGGCATGGTGGTCACGAGCCAGCCGCTCGCGGCACAGGCCGGACTGCAGGTGCTGATGCGAGGCGGAAATGCCATCGATGCCGCTGTTGCGACCGCCGGCGTGCTCAGCGTAGTCGAGCCGATGATGGTCGGAGTGGGCTCCGATCTCTTTGCCGTGATCTACATCGCCAAAGAACGCAAGGTCTACGTGTTGAACGCGAGCGGCACGGCTCCAACGGGTGCAACCGTCGAGCACTTCAGCAAGCTGGGGTATCACTGGAATCCCGACAACTGGGGGCCGATGTCGGGCATGCCGCTGCATGGGATTCTGCCGGTCACCGTTCCCGGAGCCGTGTGGGGTTGGGAGGCCGTGCTCAAGCGATTCGGCCGGCTGACTTTCCAGCAGGTCCTCGAACCGGCCGCTACCTACGCGCAGCACGGCTTCCCGGTCTCCGAGCGCATTGCGCACGACTGGCGCTTGCCGGAGGCGTTGCCGTTGGAGGGCTGTTGTACCGGCATGGATCCCGATTCGATCAAGACCTGGTACTTGCACGGTCAACCGCCAAAACCCGGGCAGATCTTCCAGAACGCCGATCTTGCGCATACCTTGCGGCTGCTGCAGAAGGGCGGCGCCGAAGTGTTCTACAAGGGCGAGATCGCCAAGGCCATTCTCGCAAAGTCGCAGGCGCTGGGTGGAACCATGACGCGCGAGGATCTTGCGAACTATCACGGGGAGTGGGTCGAGCCGGCCCGGACGAGCTATCACGGGTACGACATCTACGAGCTGCCCCCGCCCGCGCAGGCGTGGGCGGCCGAAGAAATGCTTAACATACTTCAGGCATGCGTGCCGCGGTGGGTACCGGGCGAGACGCTCGCCTCGCTAGGTCCGGCCAGTCCCACGTACTGGCACCTGTTGGTCGAAGCGAAGAAACTCGCGTACGCCGATCTCTATCGGTATAACGCCGATCCCGACTTCGTGTCCGTGCCCCTCGCAAGACTGCTGTCCGAGCCGTATGCGCAATCTCTATGCGGCAAGGTCGATGCACAGCACGCGTCCAGGCCCGGCCCGGCCGGGAATTTCGGCATGGCCGGTGACACCATCGTGCTGTCGACGGCCGACAATGAAGGCAACATGGTGTCCTGGGTGAACAGCAATTTCGATGAATTCGGCTCCGGCATCACGGTTCCGGGATACGGCTTCCTGCTGCATAACCGCGGCGCGTTGTTCACACTGGACCCGCACAGCCCGAACGTGATCGAGCCCGGCAAGCGACCCTTCAACACGCTCTCGGCGGGCTTCGTGATGCGGGGCGGGGCGCCGCTCATGACGGTGACTCTGATGGGCGGCGACATGCAGGCCCAGGGGCATGCGCAGCTGCTGGTCGACATCCTCGACCTGGGAGCGAATGTGCAGGCTGCCGCAGACATGGCGCGCTTCCGTCATAGCCAGATACCCAATACCTTGAGCCTCGAGACACCGCTCTACGATCTCGTGGGTGCCAGGCTCGCTGCCATGGGGCACACGGTGAATGCGGTCAGTGGGGCCATCGTCGGCGGGGTGCAGTCCATCATGTTTGTTTCCGATCCGGCTCCGCAGAGCGGGGCCGCGCAGGCCGCCACGCATGGCCTGAAGGGCTACTATCGCGCCGGATCGGATTTCAGGAAGGACGGAGAAGCCGTGGGATGGTGAGTCTGTCCGCGCGCCCCGCATCGAGCGAACGTTCACTGGCGTCCGAATCAGCGCACGCTCACTGGCCTCGATCGGCGGAAGCCAGCCTGGTCGGTTTCGAATCCCGTGACGCGGCGCCGCGTTTGGTCGTGCCGTTGGGCATGGGCACCGCGATCGGAGCGACCTCGACCTTTGCGATGCCTTTGCGGCGCGTGATGCCGATCTTGCGGGCCGTGGAAGGTGAAAGATCCACAATCCTCCCCGTCACGTACGGTCCACGGTCCTGGATGGTGACCACGGCGCTCTTGCCGGTCTCGATGTTTGTTACCTTCGCCGTGGTTCCGAGCGGGAGTGTTCTGCTCGCGGCATTGTTGCCGTCCGGATCCATCGGGACGCCGTTGGCCATTGGCCTGCCGGCGAACATCTTTGCGTAAAACGACGCTTTTCCGAGACGCTTGCGGCCCGACAGATCCGGCTGCGGTTTCGCTGGCGCTGCAGCATGCCGTGAGCAGTCCGGATCCTGCGGCGCGCCCCGGTCGGCGGCGCTGGTGTGAGGCGTGAGCCCGGCCGCGACGGCGGCAACGCCTCCCACGAGCATTGTCATTGCAATTGCATTCAAGCGGCCTCCATCCGGGCGTGTTTCGTCATATGAACAACTTTCCTGCAGAGGCTGGGTTCCCTAAACCACCCTTTGGGAGCACCTTGTGCCGTGTACCCACGGGCCAGGACGTTCGCTGGCTCGGGAAACGACTGCGAGGCACGATGACGACTTTCGCGCTGAGCGCGAGGCCCGTACGGTAACCCGATGTGCGCACGATTTCAGACACCCTCCCAGGCTGCCGCGGAACGCTACTGGAGTCTCATCGAGCCGCTGTGGCGTTATGAGCAGAGTTGGCGGGTGTTGCCAACTCAGGATGTCCCCGTCGTGCTCACGTTGGAGGGCCGGCGCACGGGCCGTCTCATGCGGTGGGGGCTCATGCCGTTCGCTGGCGAATCAAGATTCCCGCTGATCAATGCGACTGTTGAGAAACTCGAGACGTGGTATGCGTGGAGAGGCCCGTGGGAGCGCCGGCAGCGCTGCATACTTTCGATGGCAGGCTTCTACGAGCCTCACGTATACGAGGGCGGCCGCAAGGAGCCGTTCTATGTCCACCTGGCCGACCGTGCGGTATTCGGCGTGGCAGGTTTGTGGGATCGGGCAAAAGGCCGGGACGGGAATGAGGTTCTCTCGTGTACTCTGGTCACCATTGCGCCCAATGCGCTCATGGCATCGGTTCATAACGAGAAGCAGCGCATGCCCGCGGTCCTTCGGGAAGAAGATCACGACGCCTGGCTCAGCGGAAGCCGCGCTGAGGCAAAAGCGGTGTTGGCACCTTATCCCGCTGACCTGATGGTCGCGTGGCAGGTGAGTCGGCGCCTGTATGCGATCAAAACGCCAGACGATGCGAGTCTGATCGAGCCGGTGCTCGACTCGGCGGGCGCCTTGCGCTAGATGCCCGTGCCGGCCGCTTGCCGCGCAGTGTTGTCCGCCCATCCTGCGGACCAGGAATGCGCTGCCGCCTGAATGCTGTTCACCCTTGGGCTGGAGCTTCGCCCTCGACTTTCGAATCACGCAGGCGTGAGAAACCGCTTAAACTTGCAGAGCAAGCTTGGTCCCGTTGCGGTACGGACGTACGGAAGATGAAGTCCAGCCATGGTACATTCGCGGCGATCGTCTGGATCACGGCCGGCGCCCTGCTGTTCAATTCCGAGCCGGAAGCGAAACTGTTCTCGTGGCAAACCCCCGTGTATTTCGTTGTCGGGATGTTTGTCGCAGCCGCCTTGCTGGGCAGCCTCTCCTACATCGGCGTGCGCGGCCTGACGCATGCGCTGGTGAGTACGAGAATCGTGACGGCACCGACCCGCCGTGCGGCGATCGGGTTGACCGTCGCGGGATATCTCATTTTCGCGGCGCAGAGCGCGCTTATCTACTACATCGCGAAGTGGACGATACGCGCGATGTTCCAGATCGAAGTGCCATCCTAGTTCATTGGAAAAAGTCGCCTGCCGGTCATGCGCGGCCTCGATGGCCCAACAGGCGAGCGGGCAGAAGCAGCAGGGTTCTCAGCAGCGCGAACACTGCCTCGAACGTGATGCCGATCAGCCGGAAAGGTAGCGAGAGCAGCCAGACGAGCGGCCAAAGAACCAGGGCGAGCAGCGCGAGCGGCCAGCACAGCAGCAGCAGCAGCAGCCAAGCGACCAACACGAGCAGGGTTTTCATTGCGCGGCTCCCGGGTAATCGGCCTGGCGATTATGGCACCGACTCGCGTTGGGGCCAACAATGGCCCTACGCCGCTCCAAAGGCAGCACGGTCCAGCCAGGCCGTGCTGCTTCACCTCACCTGGAACGCAGGAGGCGGTTTCGTACGACGACCGCCAGGTGCCCGATGAGGAGCGCCGCGGTTGCTATCATCTCAAACGCAAGAATCTTCATGAGGAGATCTCCTCGAGTCTGTCAGTGCGACGCAGTGTACGTATGCGTGGCCGCAGCGATAGAGTTCTTGCGGTAGACCCTCGATGCGCAATCGGAGGGATTGCAATCCTGCCGCGCCCCCCCATGTCCGATCGGAGGCGCGTCTTTAGGCTTGCGCGCTGGCTCCTCGAAGAAGCGCTGCACCTCGAGGAGCTCATGCGGCGGGGAGCTTGGCAAGTTTGCAAGGACGGCCGCGCGATCAGCTCGCGGCTGCCAGGGCGGATGTGAGCGCTTCGGCTGCGAGCGCGAGTGCTCCGAGCGGCCCCGCAAGCGAACCGAGACCCGGAGCAACCACATAATGATTCATTCCTCCGGTCAGATCTTCCAGGTTCAGGTAGCCATTCATGTTCTCGACGACCAACCGCTGCACGCGCTCGAGCAGATCCGCCCGGTGCTCGACGACGCCGCCGCCGATGAGCACACGCTGCGGCGCCGTTGCCAGAAACATGGTCTGCAAAAGTTGCGCGAGCGTGTGTGCAACCAGTTCCCAGACAGGACTCGCGGCGGGAATCTCGCTTGCCGGCATGCCGGCGCGGGCAGCGATTGCCGGACCACTGACGAGTCCCTCGACGCAGTCGCCATGAAACGGGCAAGCCCCCGGCCAGTCATCCCCGCCGTGGCGGACGACGCGCATATGGCCCAGTTCGCTATGGTTGCAGCCGAATACGGGGCGCCCGCCTACGACGAGGCCGACACCAACACCCGTGCCGACCGTTACGTAAGCGTAGTCTTCGAGGCCGCGCGCCGCGCCCCATCGACCCTCCGCGAGTGCCGCACCGTTGACGTCCGTGTTGAAACCGATAGGTATTCCCCGATGTACGCCCAGTCGTGCGACGATATCGGTACCCACCCACCCAGGCTTCGCGGTCGAGGTAATCTGTCCAAAGGCCGGCGACCCCCGGCGCAGGTCGAGCGGACCAAAGGACGCGAGTCCGATCGCAGCGGGCGGGGGGTAGGTCGCGCGCCACGCATCCAACACCGAATTGATGCGCGCAAGCGTCGTGTCGGGCTCGCCGGTGGGGACGCGGACCTGCTTCCGGATGTCATCCGCTCCAGTACCCAGAATGCAGATGCATTTTGTGCCTCCGAGCTCGACACCGGCCAGCAGTGGCCTGGAATCCGTCATTGAACAGCCGTTCCCCGCAAGAATAGCCGGCGCGCCCATGCCGGCAACCACCCGCGACCGGGCCCGATCGGGGCGAGGCTAGCGTCGCACGGCAGCGGGGTCAACGATTAACTATCTCGTTTACATTGAATATCTTAGCGGGCAGGGGCAGGGGCCCGGCGGGCTGATCCGCCTGGCGCCGCGGCTGCGCAGGCGGCCCGTGGCGCAGTGGGGTGGGTCAGTCAGTGCCGGGCGGCGATGTCAGTGCCGGTCGCCAGGCGGCGACACCGCGGGCGCGCCGGGTCCGGAATAAACCTCTACCCAGGTTGTAATGTGGCGCTCGCCCGGCGCACACTGGGCTCGCAACCTGGGATTTGCCAGATGCCAGCGTGAGGGCCGTACCTTCACATCGGGGAGTCATGCGCATCCAGGGAATTACGCAGGCGCGCCTCATGGACGAGTCCGAATTGTGCGTCGCCGAGACGGCGAAGTTTGGCACGCCCGCCCAAATGCTGGTCGCCGGCCGCCTGCTGGCGCACCCGGAAGCCTATCGCCGCTGGGAATCCGAGCACGCGTTGCTGATGCGGCAGGTGTCCGGCCACACCTATCTGAACCGCCAGGTCGTCGCGTTGCGATCCACCGCATTGGCGCTGATGCATCGCAAGTCGATCTTCGAGTATTTGCAGGAGCGGCGACTGACACGCGCCCAGCGCCACCGGCTGATGAGCCTGTTCCACAGCTTCAAGGACTACACCTCGTCGATCATTGCCGAGCACGGCAATTATCTGCGCGGCGCATCCAGCTACTGGTGCTCGCATCATGTTGCCAGGCGGCTCATGAAGGACGCCGCCTTTGCCGAGCCTCTGCACCTTTATCAGGAGCGATACACTGACTTCTTCCGCGTGTTCTGCGACGTAGCGCTCGCACAGACCGACGAGGAGAAGCGCCTGGTGGAGCCGCTGCGCATGCTGCAGCCGCTGCTCAAACTGCAGCTCGCCGAGGCCCGCCGCGAGATTCTCACCATGTCTTACCGGCCGACGAAGATATGGCGCGAAGTGCAGATCCGCCGGCCGACGGGGGATACCGCGAAGTTGCGCAGCCTGAATGTCAATGGATTGGCGCGACAGCTTTCCTCGACACCTTCCGCCGGCCTGGCCGTTCAGCCGCGCAAGAAGTAGCCCGCCGCGCCCGATCTGTGCGACGGCCCCTTGCATCGAGCCTCCCCGGTCCGAGCGGACGCCGCGCCTGATCTGTGCGACTGCCCTGGCGTCGAACCGCCCCGGTCCGGGGCGGGCACACTGTTGATTGTTGAACGCCAAACGATTATTTGCTTCAATGATTTCGCGGACGCGTTCCGGCCGCATTCCCGGGGGATCGCGTGCGTAACAGGATGCTCTTCGGCGTGGCGCTGGCTGTTGGCTGCCTGGCGTCACTGGCGTTCGGCAAGCCGGCCGAACACATCGAGCTGCCCGATTGGCGCAAGACCCAGGTCGAGGATCGCGATCTGGGACATGGCGTGCACATGCTCGAGAGCTTCGGCGGGAACATCGGTGTGCTCGCGGGAGAGCGGGGCGTGCTGCTGGTCGATGCGGAATATCCCGAGCTGAACCACAAAGTGGTCGCGGCCGTAGCACGCATCTCCGCACGGCCCATCCGTTACGTCATCGACACGCACTGGCACTGGGACCATGTCGGCGCGAATTCGAATTTCGCGCGTGCCGGCGCGATCATCCTATCCAGCGAGCAGACGCGCGAGCACATCGTCGAAGCGCAGCGGGCGAACCGTGCGCCCGGAAAGCCGTATGCACGCGATCCGGCTGCCATTCCTTCGATGACGGTTGGATCGGGGACGAAGCTGCATCTTGCCGGACAGACCGTCGAAGTCATTCACGTTCCCCCGGCCCACACGGACGGCGACCTCGTCGTGCGTTTCATCGAAGCGGACGTACTTCAGACGGGGGATACATTTTTCCACGGCTTCTACCCGGACATCGACGTTGAGCATGGCGGCACGATCGACGGCATGATTTCCCTGTACGACACGCTGTACAGCCTGTGCGGGCCCAACACCAAGGTGATTCCCGGTCATGGACCGGTCGCGAATCGCGAGGACATCCGCATTTACCAGTCGATGCTGCGTGAGGTACGCAATCGCGTCGCGCGCGCAATCGCCGCGGGCATGTCAGAAGAGGCGCTCATCGCCTCCCATCCGCTGGACGATCTCGACAAGACCTGGGGCGGCAATCTCATCAAGGCCCCCTATCTGCTCAGCATCGTGTACGAGGATCTGAAGTCCCGGCACTGAATCCCGGTGCACGGGCCGCGGCTGCGCACAACAGGTGCGCGCTGCGGCTATGCGCGTCTTCCGACGCGAATCGCGTGCGACTTGCCGCCCACAGGCCAAGTCTGCGCAGACGGTCAGTCAGCGGAACATAGAACCCGCGGCTTGCCGTGCCACACTTACATTGGAGGACCGCCGAATGCGCAGCGGTTGACAGCCGAGACGCCTGCCCAAGCCGTGAAGAGTGCAATCTGGATTTTGCTGATGAGCGTCGGGCTGCGCGCCGAGGCTGCCGGCGTTTATCACCTCGACTCCGGCAACACGCAGGTGTCATTCGACGTGCAGCGCTTCGGTATTCAGTGGGTGAGGGCTCACTTCCAGGACATCTCCGGTGAATTCGTGCTCGACCGGCAGGGCACCTCGAGCCGCGTGGACGTGATTGTCGGAATCGCCTCGGTGGATTGCGACGATCCGCGCTGGAATGACCGGTTGCGTTCCCCGGAATGGCTCGATGCGCAGCGGTTCCCGCAGATGATTTATCATGCCGATCACATCGAGCTTGGCGATGGCCGGGCAACCGCGACGGGTGAGCTGACATTGCACGGAGTAACGCGCGCCGTCGTGCTCAACGTTACCTTCGTGAATTGCGAATCCGCGGCAACTTGTCATTTCACCGCGCACGCGCGCATCAAGAGATCCGCGTACGGACTTCCGCATGGATTCTGGATGGGCGGTGACCAGGTGAACATCTCGATCAGCGGGGCGGTGGACGGCGACTCCGGCTAGTGTACCGGCCGCTGCAAAGCTGGTAGCGTCAGCGGATGCCGGGAGCGCGACAGTTCGGCAAGCTTGAGCTCTGCTGTGCGAACACCAACGCCAACGAACCGGCGGCTCGGTAATTCACTGGCATGGGTACAATCGCGAAGGTACCCATGGCTGTCAGTTCAGAGTTCCTCGCCACGGTCGATCTGTTGCCCGAGCCGATGTTGCTCGTGGGTGTCGACGGCGGGATCCTTGCGGCAAATCGAGCGTTCGCAGCCCAGATGGGGATGCAGCGCGAGACCCTTGCCGGAGGACCGCTCGAGCAACTCGCAATCGATCCGTGGAGCACGGTAAGCGAATACTTGCACCGGTGTGCCGGCAGCGACCGGCTGTTACCAGGCTCCCTTGCACTACGGCGCCAGGACCGCACCTCTTTCGCGTACCCTGTGGCCGGCGCCGGCTATCCATCCCCGCGCCCGTCGGCGCCAGCCGGTACCGTACTGTTGCGGTGGAGTCCGAAGCCGGAAAGCTCGGAGTTTCTCGCACTTCTGGCGCATCAATTGCGCAATCCGCTGGCGCCCATCCGCAACGCTTTACAGGTCATGCGCGTCGCCGAGGGCGATCACGCCGTGACCACCGCGGCCCGCTCGATGATCGAGCGCCAGCTCCAGGACCTCGTGCGCCTGATTGATGATTTGGTCGCGCCGTCCGCGCAGACCTCACTGGCTCCCGCAGTATCGGCGGGCGAGCGCCTGCCGCACCTGCATACCCGCATCCTGGTCGCCGACGACAACCGGGATGCGGCGCAAAGCCTGGCGTTCATGCTCGAGATCGAGGGACACGATGTACGCACCGCGCATGACGGACTCGAGGCAGTTGAGATCGCGGAGACCTTCCGTCCACAGATCGTTCTGCTGGACATCGGGATGCCCCGGCTGGACGGCTACGGGGTCGCGCGTGAGCTGCGCGGCCGTGCGTGGGGCGGATCGGTCTGCCTGGTCGCGCTCACCGGATGGGGCCAGGAGCAGGATCGGCGCCGCGCGCAGGAGGCCGGCTTCGACCGGCACTTGGTCAAGCCTGTCGATCCTGACCTGCTCAACGCGCTGATTGCGCAAACGCTTCAGCCGTGAACGACAGCGCGTCCCGGGCCCGCTCACAGGTACCCGAACGTGCCCGGCGATGACCTCTTGCGCGAGGCGACCGGCCCTGAGGCAATATGACGCAACGGCTGGCCGGCACTGGAGGTGCGCAATGACATATCAGCTTTACTACTGGCCCACGATTCAGGGCCGGGGCGAATTCGTGCGACTCGCGCTCGAGGAAGCAGGCGCGGAGTACGTCGACGTCGCACGGGAATCCGGCAAGGGACATGGTGTTGCTGCGCTGATCAGGCTCATGGAGAGCAAGCACGTGAAGCACGCGCCGTTCGCGCCGCCGTTCCTGAAGGCAGGGCGTCTCATCGTAGGCCAGACTGCGAATATCCTTCTGTTCCTCGGTCCGCGCCACGGCCTCGCTCCACGAGACGAAGCCGGGCGGCTCTGGACCCACCAGTTACAGCTCACGATCGCGGATTTCGTGGCCGAGATCCACGATAGCCACCACCCGATCGCCGCGAGCTTGTATTACACGGATCAAAAGCGCGAAGCCCGCCGCAGGTCGGAGGATTTTCGGGGCTCGCGGCTGCCGAAATTCCTCGGCTACTTCGAAGGGATCCTCGCGCGCAATGCTCGCGGCCAGCCCTATCTGGCGGGCGCGCGGCCAAGTTACGCGGATCTGTCCATATTTCAGCTCATCTGTGGACTCAGCTACGCATTTCCGCGCGCCATGGCAAGCGCGGCGCGCCGTTACAAGCGGCTCATCACGCTATCGCGATCGGTTCAGGATCGTCCGCGGATCGCGGCATATCTTGTGTCGGAGCGGCGGATCCCGTTCAACGAGGACGGCATTTTCAGGCATTACGCACAGCTCGATTCCCGCTGAGCGTAGCGAATCCTGCGCGGTTGCCTCCGGCCTCAGGCCAGCAGATCCTCGAGATGGATGGGTAGCGTGCGAATTCGTTTGCCAGTAGCGTGAAACACCGCGTTTGCCACGGCGGCGTTTGTTCCGACATTGCCGAGCTCCCCGATGCCTTTCACGCCGGCCGGATTCACGGCAGGGTCCACTTCCGAAAGCATTGTCACCTGTACATCAGGCACGTCAGCATTCACGGCCACGTAGTATTCCTGCAGGTCGCGATTGACCGTGCGCGCGGTGCGTGAGTCCAGCTCCGTGGATTCGAGCAGGGCGGAGCCCATTCCCCAGATCAACCCTCCCATCAGCTGGCTGCGCGCAGTGCGGGTGTTCATGATCCTTCCCGCGGCGAAAGTGCCTACGAGGCGGGGCACGCGAATCTCCCGGGTACGCGCGTGGATCCGCACTTCGACGAATTCGGCGCCAAACGCGAACCTCGCCTGGTTACCCCTGCTACCTCCAACCATCGTGGTCTTGCCCGCGTACAGTTTGCTGACCGCATCGGCAGGCGCACCTTCGGGAATGAATTCGGCGTACTCCTCGATCACTGCAGCACCAAGGGCTTCGAACACTTCGGACACCCTCTGGGAGGTCCCGTCCGCTGCGGCGACCATGCCGCCTTGCAGATGCAGATCTGACGGATGCCGGCCTGCAAGCGGCCCTTTCCTGGCGGCGGCCGCACCTTGAAACAACCTGGCGCGAATCTGTCTGCAGGCCAGCAGGACCGCCGAGCAGACGCTGGCCGTACTGTTCGACCCGCCCGATACTGGAGCGGGAGGCAACTCGGAATCGCCCATCTCGACGGTCACCGCACCCATGTCGACGCCCAGCTGTTCGGCTGCCATCTGGCCGGCGACCGTACGCACGCCCGTGCCGATCTCATGCGAAGCACACTGGACCCGTACCTTGCCCCTCACAGTCAGTCGTACGCGCGCGGCGGCTGCGCCGACATGCGTTGGATATACCGCCGTCGCGCAACCCATGCCGATGAGCCATTGCCCTTCCCTCATCGATCCTGGACGTGGATTGCGTGCCGACCAACCGAACGTGCGCGCGGCATGCTCATAGCAATGCATCAGCTGTCTGCTGCTGAACCGCTTGCCGCCGATTGGCTCCACGGCTGTGTCGTTGATGCGCCTGAGCTCGACTGGATCGATCCGCAGGGAATAGGCCAGCTCGTCCATGGCGCTTTCCAACGCAAACATGTAGGGCAACTCGGGTGGTGAACGCATGAAGGAGGGCGTCTGTCGATCCGCCTTGACGATGCTCACCTTGCTGGCAATGGCCCCGTAGGCATACATGCGAGTCGTCGTCTCCGTTCCCGCCACGATGTAGTTGTCGCTTCGCGAGCTCAACTCCCATCCCTCGTGGCTGAACGCAATGATCTTTCCATCACGGCTGGCACCGAGCTGGATCCGCTGGCGCGTTGGCGCACGGTACGGCTGCGTCGTAAACCCCTGGCTGCGGCTTACCACGCACCGCACCGGGCGATTCAGGCGCTTCGCGGCAAGCGCGACGATGGCGGTTCGAGGGGTGACGGCACCCTTCGAGCCAAACGCTCCGCCCACATAAGGGCTCACCACACGGACGTCTCCGACGTCCAGATTCAGTTGCCGCGCAATCTCGGCACGTAGTCCATAAATTGTCTGTGTAGGCTCGTAAACCGTAAGGCGTCCGTCGTTCCAGACCGCGGTCGTGCTGAAAAGCTCGATGGGGTTGTGTGTTTGCGTTGGCGTACGATATTCAGCGTCGATGCGCACAGCGGCCGACGAAAAGGCGGCGTCAAAGTCTCCGCGGGAGGGATCGCTCTTCAATCGTTCGACATGACCGACCGCGGGAATCGTCTCGGTTCCGGGCGATTCGAGATTGGCGCTCGGTTGTTGGCGGGCATACTCGGCTGTCACGCGGCTTGCGGCATCTTCCGCGGCCTGGAATGTCTCTGCGACGACGAGGGCCATGATCTGGCCGTCGTGGCGGATCTCGCGGCCGTGCAACGGACCGAGCGAGGTGTAGGCTCCCATCGCGAAATCCGGCGGTTTGATAGTGCCGATGTCATCGTAGCTGACGATATCGAGAACGCCCGGCACCTTGCGCGCGGCCTCGAGATGTAGAGTCTTTACCGTACCGCGGGCGATGTCGCTAGTCACCAATACGCCATATGCGAGATTGTTGAGTGGCATGTCGGCAGCGTAGCGCGCCTCGCCAGTCACCTTGATCCGGGCATCGATGCGTGCGACGGGCTCACCTTGATTTTGCGCCGGTGCCGGTGCTGCAACGCTCATGTCAAACCTTCATTGCCTGTGCTTCGAGCAGCGCGCGGACAATGGTCTGCTTGCCGACGGGAACCTTGAAGGCGTTCTGCGCGCGCGTGCGGGCGCTCGCAAATGCGGCATCTGCCGCCTTCGCCGCAACGGTTTCGTCGAGAAGGGCGCCTCTGAGGACGGCTTCGGCTTCTCGCGCACGCCAAGGCACGGTCGCCACGCCCCCCAGCGCAATCCGGGCGTCGAGCACTTTATTGCCTTCCATATGCAGCGCGACCGCTGCGGAGGCAAGCGCAAACTGATAGGACTGGCGGTCCCGGATCTTGACGTAGCAGGATCGTGCGGTCCACGGGCCGGCCGGAATGTCGATGAATGTGATCAACTCGCCGGGCCTCAGCGCGGTCTCGAGGTGCGGCGTGTCGCCAGGGAGGCGGTGCAGCTCGGCAAATCCGATCGTCCGGCCACCTGAGGAACCGCCCACGACGGTGACGCTGGCATCGAGTGCTATCAACGCTTGCGCAAAATCGCCAGCGTAGGCGGCAATGCAGTGCCCACTTGTGCCCAGTACCGCGTGCTGCCGGTTGAGACCCTCGAGCGCGGCGCAGCCCGAGCCGGGCACGCGCTTGTTGCACTCCCAGGACGACCCGCGAAAGTATTCGCAACGGGTGCGCTGCAACACATTGCCTCCGAGGCTCGCCATGTTGCGAATCTGCCTTGATGCGGCGAGGGCCAGGGTGTCATGAATCACCGGATAGCGGCTGCGTACCAGCGGGTGGTCTTCGGCCTGGCTCATGCGGACCAGCGCGCCAAATCGCAGGCGCTGCTCGCCGCTTTCGATCTGCGCATAGCGCGCGGCCGGCAGCCGGTTGATATCGACCACGATGGACGGGCGCAAGACGCCGAGAGTCATGTAGTCCGTCATGTTGGTGCCGCCAGCGATGAATTGGGCAGCGTAATGCGCGGCTGCGGCATCCTCTGACGATTGATCCGCATGCTGTGCGGTGCCACGCACCGCTCGCAGCGCCGAGTCGACATCTGCAGCTCGCCGGTATGCGAAGCGCTCCATGATCAGACACCCTGCATCGACAATTTCGCCTGCTGGATTGCGGACACGATGTTTGGATAGGCCGCGCATCGGCAGAGGTTGCCACTCATGTACTCGCGAATATCCTCGGGCGTGTCGGCGTGACCTTCCCGGACGCACGCGATGGCGGACATGATTTGCCCGGGTGTGCAATATCCACATTGAAATGCGTCATGATCCATGAAGGCCTGCTGCATCGGATGCAGATCGCCCCCGGGCTTCGACAGGCCTTCGATGGTCGTAATCGGTCGGCCGTCCTGCATCACGGCAAAAGTCATGCAGGAGAGGATGCGCTCGCCGTCGACATGAACGGTGCAGGCGCCGCATTGACCATGGCCGCAACCCTTCTTCGTGCCGGTCAAGCCGACGTAGTCTCGTAATGCATCGAGCAGGGTCGTGCGCGGATCGAGGCTCAGGGCGTGCTTCTGCCCGTTGATGAGTAGTGTTATGGCCCCGGGTTCAGCGGCGGCAGCCGTGGCCGGGCTGGGAGCGCTCGCGCTGGCGCTGGCGCTCATGGCAGTTGCGGCGCCGCTCACCAGAGGCAGCGTCGCAGCGCCCGAAGCAGCACCGCGAATGAAAGAACGGCGGCTGGAGGAGAATCTTTCGCCCTTGTCGCTGCCTCGTTTTGCCATGAGCGTCTGCCTGTCCATGGTGAGTCCGGATGCGATAAGGAATGCCCACGTGTGCGGGTGGTTCCGCGACGCGACCTTAGGAGGTGCGCGCCTGCAATCGCTCCGGGCAAGGCGCAGCTGAAGCGCCTGAACCTCAATCGGGTGCCGTGCTGCCCTGCGGATTGAAGACGGCGATCGGCCGGATTTCATAGGCGCCGCCCGGATTGGCGCGGCCGAGATCCTGGGCAACCTCGAGGGCGGCATCGCGAGATGAGCAGTCCACTACATAGAAGCCCAGCAGCTGCTCTTTCGTTTCCGCGAAGGGCCCATCGACCACCAGCGGCGGATCGCGGTCTTTCCTGAGCGTCGTGGCGGCAGTGGTCGGCATCAGCCGCACCACGGGCCCGAGCTTGCCTTGCTTCGCCAGCTTCTGCTGCACAGCCGCGAGCCTCTCCATGGTCGCCGCGTCTTCTTCCGGCGTCCAGGCGCCCACGACCTTTTCCGAGTGATAGCACAGAATCGTGTACAGCATTGATGGGCCATCCTAGTCAGGGATCGTGCAGATTTCGGCCTCAGAGGCTCAGCTGGGGATTCCCTCCAGAACCCGCTGCTCGAGCCGGGGGCGCTCGCCGTTGGCCCACAATTGTGCACGGTGAAGCACCCGATAGGACAGGGGTCCGCCGTCAGGACGCTCGATTTTCTCGACGGGCCGTGGAATGCAGACGAACTCGCTCTCGAATGCGTCGCTCGTGAGGCGGGTAGAGCGCGCCTCGTCACGTCACGCACAGCAGGGCACTCCGGGCGGTTTTTCGACTAACGGCTGATCTCAGCGCCGGCCGTGATTGCCATCCTGCTCCCCGCGGCCCGGAGGCTGGCCATGGCTCTGCGAGCGAGACTGGCCAGGGCCCACGGGGCGCGGCTCCTGCGGCTGCGGAGCGCGCTGCAGATGCGGAGCACTCTGCGGTTGGGGAGCGCGCTGCAGATGCGAAGCACTCTGCGGCTGCGGAGCGCTCTGCGGCCGCGGGTAATTCTGTAAATGTGAAGCGTTCTGCGGAGCCGGCGCGATCTGCAGGTGTGGAGCGTTCTGCGGATGCGGAGCTGCGCGCTCGGGCGAGGCGTGCTGCATCGGAGGACGTTCATTGTGCTCGACGCGCGGTGGCGCAGTACGAAGTGGCGCAGTACGAACCTCCGGTCCTCGAGCCGTTCCGGCACTCTCGTGCTGGGGCGGCCGATCGGTGCGCATCTGGGTCACATGGCCAGCTCCACCATGGTCGGGGCCGGCGCGATCGGAGCCGCTGTGCTGGGGCCCGGCGTGATCGGATCCACCGTGATTGAGGCTGCCACGGTCGGGCCCACCGCGGTCGAGTCCACGCGGCGTGCCATGCGCGGCACCGCCGGCTGCGCTCGGGGGACGGTCCATCCTGTTGGTATGCGTGTCGGCCCCATGTACCGGGCCGCCTGCGGCGCGCGCACTGACCACTCCTCTGCCTGAGAACATGGCCGGCCGCTCGGTCGCGGCGATACGGGGCCTGCCTCCATTCACGGAAGCGCGTAGATCGTGATTGGTGAAGGCCATGTGCTCGTGCTCTCTCTGCGACGAAGTCACCTCTACATGATGCTCGTGCTCCGCTCTCAGGTCGCGCCCCGTCGGGCGCGAGTTGATACCGCCCCTGCCACCGTTGTAGCTCACGCGGTTCACGGTAATGTTGTTGATTACGGTCCGGTTATACACGTGCGTGGCGTGAATGCCGCCAAGATTCGCGACCGAGCGGTTGTAGTAAAAAGCGCCGCCGCGCCAATAGCCGCCCTGGAAACCAACACCGCCATAACCATATCCGTAGTCGACTCCACCATAGAATCCCACGTGGGGCCCCCAATAGCCGGCATGCCAGATGTACGCGCTGCTGCCCCAGCCCCAATAGCCCGGAGTCCACAGCAGGCCCGGCTCGGGAGCCATGACCCAGGTACCGGGCACCCAATAGTAGTCGCCGTCGCCGTACGCCCAGTAGCCCGGCGTCCAGATATAGCCGACGGCAGGGCAGGGAGGCTGGACGTACACCGGCAGCTCAGGCGGCGCAATGTTGACGGAAATGCCCACCGACACGAACGCGAAGGAGGTGATCGGCAGCGCCGCGAACACCAGGCCGGCGAGAAAGTGACGAACGATTTGGTTACGCATGCTGACCTCGTTGCGATCGTTGACTGAACGCCGGCTGAACGCCGTTGCAACAACACTGGTGGCAGATACTCTCCACCTTTGCAACGCGAGCGGGGCGGTCTCGTTGACCCCTTGCCTCGAGTGTGCCGCTGCTGCGCACCGGGTTCAATACCGCCGCGGGCCCATTGTGCACTGTGCGAATTGGATTCGAAGGCCGTCGCACGGATTCCGTGCGCAAGTCCACAAGAATGACGTTGCGGGGACGCGGTGGCGTCTGCTGCCGACAACACCAGCGCAATGGTCTGCAGGCTCAGCGCGCCTTGCCCAGGTGCTTGCGGCGGCCGGCACGGCGCACCGCTGAACGAAGTCTCGCGCGCTACCCGGCCACGAATGCGCGCTCGATGACATAGTCACCGGGCTCGCCGATGTGGGGCGAGATCGTGAAACCCCGCGCATCGAGCAGGGAACAGGTGTCCGAGAGCATGCCGGGACTGCCACACACCATGACACGATCATCACGGGGTTCGAACGCCGGCAGCTGCAGATCCCGGAACAACTTGCCCGACCGGATCAGCGTGGTCAGGCGTCCATGGTTGGGATGCGGCTCGCGTGTGATGGTGGGATAGTAGTGGACCTTCTCGCGCACTGCTTCCCCCAGGTATTCGTGCTCCTTCAGGCTCTCGATGAGATGCCTGACCACGGCAGTTTCGCGGGCCCACCGCACGCCGTGGACCAGCGTCACGTGCTCGAAGCGCTCGTACACCTCCGGATCCTTGATGACGCTCATGAAGGGAGCGGCGCCCGTGCCGGTGCTCAGGAGGTACAGGCGCTTGCCGGGCTTGAGGTCGTGCAGGACCAGCGTGCCGGTGGGCTTGCGGCTGATGAGGATGGGATCGCCCCGGCGGATGTGCTGCAGCCGGGATGTCAGCGGTCCGTCAGGCACCTTGATGCTCAGGAACTCGAGGTGTTCCTCGTGATTCGCGCTGGCAATGCTGTACGCGCGCAGCAGCGGCCTGCTGTCGACCGGCAGGCCCACCATCACGAACTGCCCATTAGCGAAGCGCAGTCCGGAATCCCGCGTCGTCTTGAAGGTGAATTGAGTATCTGTCCAGTGCTGTACCTTGAGAACGCGCTCCGTACCTATGGCAGCCAAGATCGAGTCACCTCTTGTGCAGTCCGTTGAGGCAGAATGTTACCGGAGCGGAAGCTTGCCACGAGGCTTCCGGGGCATAGCGTGATAATCCCCGGTTATACACAGATCGGGCCGCGGCGCGCTCGCGCTGAAGCCCGGTCCGCTGCGCCCGTCGCGGCCAGGAGAGCAGTCATGAGCGATTCCGGAGCGGGCTCCCTGGCGGGCCGTACCTTGTTCATTACCGGTGCAAGTCGCGGAATCGGGTTGGCAATCGCGCTGCGCGCAGCGGGCGACGGCGCGAACATCGTGATCGCCGCCAAGACCACGCAGCCCCACCCGAAGCTTCCGGGCACGATCTACACCGCCGCGGCCGCGATCGAGTCGGCTGGCGGCCGGGCGCTGCCGCTGGCCGTCGACGTCCGCGACGACGAGCAGGTGGCGCGCGCGGTCGCCCGCGCCGTGGAAACCTTCGGCGGCATCGACATCCTGGTGAACAACGCCAGCGCAATCAGCCCGACCACCACCGCGCAGACCGATATGAAGCGCTTCGACCTGATGCATCAGATCAACACGCGCGGCACCTTTCTATGCTCGAAGCTGTGCCTGCCGCACCTGGCGCGTTCCGCGAACGCCCACATCCTGATGATCTCTCCGCCGCTCAATATCGAGGCGCGCTGGTTCGTGCCACACGTGGCGTATTCGATCGCCAAGTACGGGATGAGCCTGTGCGTGCTGGGAATGGCCGGTGAGCTGCGCTCACAAGGGATCGCGGTGAATGCGCTCTGGCCGCGTACGGTCATCGACACCGCCGCCCTGCAGGTAGCGCTGGCGGGACATGGCAGCGAGGAGCGCCGGCGTGTTCGCAAGCCGCAAATCATGGCCGACGCCGCGCATGTCATCCTCACTTCCAGCAGCCGGGAATTCACCGGCCGGTTCTGTGTCGACGATCAGGTTTTGAGCGCCGCCGGAGTCGCCGATCTGTCAGGCTATCGTCACGAGGGCGTGCGCGAGGAGGACCTGCTGCCGGATTTCTTCCTCTGACGCGTATGGCACACCGTCGCGCGTACCCGGTCGCAGCCTCCAGTGCCGGCGCGCTTCCTCGACGGCCGCTCGGTCCAGCAGCGCCGATCTGAATGCGAAGGTGCTTCAGTCGTCAACGTGTCGGGTCGCCCCACCGGGTTACGGGGCTATCAACGGTCTGGCGTCCCACGTAGACTTTGTGCCCGGGAGTCCGGCCGTTAGGGGGTCGCATGGCGAGACTCAAGTGGACTCTCTGCGCGCTGCTGGCGGTCGGGTCGCTGGCGACGAGCGTCGCGCACGGCAAGGACAACGCGCCCCTCATGCTGCCCAAGGGTGCGCGAGTCGGGGTCGTCAACATGCTCGACCCCTCGGTCACGCATTTCCATGCGAGCAAGGTCCTTGCCGAGAGCTTTCTCAAGACGCATGCCGTGCGCTGGCGGGTTGATGCCATGCTCGCGGATGCGGTGAGGCAACGGCTCGCCCAGTTGGGCCTCGTGGCCGTCCCGCTCGGTCCGGGAGATGCCCTGGCCCGCGGCCGCGACGAATTCTTCGTGAACAACTCGGTCGCCAAGGGGCTGTCGCGGGCGTGTGCGGGCGACTTTGCGCAGCTCGCGGCCTCGGAGCATCTGCAGGCCCTCATCGTATTGGCGCCCGGATTGAACAATTCGGCCCAGGCCGGCGGCGCCGTGCAGCGCTCGTTGCCCAATTACCTGCGCGGCTGGGGCTTCGTGACGAACGCCCAGAGCGACAAGCCGCCCTCGCTCTTCAATATGACGCAGCTTCTGCTGATTGGCGTGACTGTGGACAACGCGATCTTGAGCGCGCGCGAATGGGGAGGGAGCTACACGGACGAATGGACGGACTACGTGCCGCCCGGGGATCTCAAGCAGATGGGGCCCGAGCTGCTCGACCGGCTGCAGCCGCTGTTCGATCGGATCCTGAGCCGCCAATCGGGACGCCTGCTCGACGGGCTCTCCGTGAGTCCGTAGGTATGTGAAGCAGTCACCGGCACGGAGTACGATGCAGCGCAGGGTGGTGGGCAATCGGAGCCGGCCGCGAGCCGCAAGAGCAGACCCATGACAAATGCCGATGCATTGCAGGTGCTCAGCGAGCAGATTGCGCAGCTGACGCGGCGGGTGGGCCTCCTCGAGGATGCCAATGCGATCAGGTCGCTGCACTACAAGTACGGCTATTACATCGACAAGTGCCTGTACTCGGAGGCCGTCGATCTGTTTGCGGACAGCGGCGAAGTGCGCTTTCTGAACGGCATCTACCGGGGCAGGAAGGGGGCCCAGCGGCTGTATGTGAACTGGTTCTGCAAGTATTTCACCAATGGTTGCAACGGACCCATGCGCGGCTTTCTGCTCGATCATCTGATGTTGCAGGATGTGATCGACGTCGCTCCGGACGGCCTGTCGGCGAAGGGCCGCTTCCGTTGCGTCCTGCAGGGAGGGTGTCATGAGAGCATGCGCGACCCCATCCCGAATTTCCCCAAGCAATTCTGGGAGGCGGGTATCTACGAGAACGCCTACGTCAAGGAAGACGGCGTGTGGAAGATCAGGCTGCTTGACTACAACATGCTATGGCAGGCCAATTACGAGGAAGGCTGGGCGCACAGCGGAGTGCATCTGGCGCCCCTCCTGAAGACCTATCCCGATGATCCCAACGGACCGGACGAGCTGCTGCCGGATGTGCCGAAGACCTGGCCGGAAACGCGCATCGTGCCGTTCCATTACCCGCACCCGGTGACCGGAAAGTTCTGACAGCGAGCAGCGGCATGCCGCTTTCGCACCTGACCTTTCGGGTACCACCAGGGCCGGTCTGTGCGGACCCAAGGCCGGCTACGCGGCGGTGACGCGGTGCTCCAGATCGATCCGGGCGATCTCATAGCCCTTGCGGAAATCACGGATATGCTTGGCCATCCAGCCGCGCGCCTGCTGCGCATCGCGTGATTTCAGGGCGTCGCAGATGCGACGCTGGGCGGTGGTGATGCGCGAGCGGGCTTGCGGCACCTTGTCGATCATCACGCGCAGCGACGGCTCCAGCAGCTGCAACAGCGGTTCCTGTGCAAGGCCGAGGACCTGGTTGTGCGTCGCGCGGCCAACGCATCGGAAGAATTCAGCGGCTCGGTGCACGGCTCCCTCGGTTTCGGTGTTGTGCGTCGCAAATTCCTCGGACGCCGCGATGGTCAGCTCCAGATCGTGCGGCGTGCGTGCGCGGGCGGCCGCTTCGGCAATCGGCGGCTCGATGATGGTCAGCGCTCCCCAGACTTCCAGGAACGTGACATCGTGCAGAACCAGGGCGCGGCTCACGCCCTCGGCGATCGCCAGGTGCCGCGGGCGGCTGACCGACATGCGCCTGGAGCCTGGGCGGCGCATGATCAGTCCGTTGCTTTCCAGCTCGCGAAGCGCCTCGCGCACCGTGGACCGGTTGACCCCGAACTGGCGCGCCAGCTCGATCTCCGCCGGCAGTCGCTCGCCCTCCGGCAGGCTGCGGTCCAGGATTCGCTCGCCGATGGCCGTTGCGACCTTGCGATAGGCCGGCTCGATCTGGATCTGATCGAACTCGACGCTCATGCCGCCGACTCGAACAGCTCGCGTCCGATGAGCATGCGGCGAATTTCCTGGGTGCCGGCGCCGATCTCGTAGAGCTTCGCATCCCGCAGCAGCCGGCCGGCGGCGTAGTCGTTCGTGTAGCCGTTGCCCCCGAGGGCTTGAATTGCCTCGAGTGCGGCCTCGGTGGCGCGCTCCGCCGCAAAGAGAATGCAGCTCGCCGCGTCCCGCCGCAGGACGCGTCCTGAGTCACAGGCACGAGCTACCGAGTAGACGTATGCGCGGCTCGCGTTCACAGAGACGTACATGTCGGCGAGCTTCGCCTGCATCAGCTCGAACGTACCGATTGGTTGGCCGAACTGCCGCCGTTCGCGCACATAAGGCAACACGATGTCCAGCGCCGCTGCCATCAGGCCGAGCGGCCCGCCGGCCAGCACCACGCGCTCATAGTCGAGTCCGCTCATCAACACGCTGGTGCCGCCACCCTCCGGTCCTAGCAGATTGGCCGCAGGCACGTGGCAGTCCTGAAACACCAGCTCACACGTGCTCGAGCCCCGCATGCCGAGCTTGTCGAGCTTCTGCGCCGTCGTGAACCCTTCGCTCGCGCGTTCCACGATGAAAGCAGTTATGCCGCGCACCCCGGCTGCCGCATCGGTCTTCGCATACACCACGAACACGTCCGCATCCGGACCGTTGGTGATCCACATCTTGCGACCGTTGAGCACGTACGCATCGCCGCGCTTTTCGGCGCGGAGCTGCATCGAGACAACATCCGAACCGGAGCCGGGCTCGGACATGGCGAGGGCGCCGACATGCTCGCCGTTGACCAGCTTCGGCAGATAGCGGTCGCGCTGCGCATCGGTTGCATTCAGCCGGATCTGGTTCACGCACAGGTTGGAGTGCGCGCCATAGGAGAGCCCCACCGCGCCGGAAGCGCGCGAGATCTCCTCCATGACGAGTGTATGAGCCAGGTAGCCAAGCCCGGCGCCTCCCCAGCGTTCGGGCACCGTGATGCCGAGCAGTCCCTGCTGACCGAGCGCGGGCCACAGGTCGCGCGGAAATTCGTTGCTCCGATCGATCTCGGCGGCGCGCGGCGCAATGCGTTGCGCGGCGAAGCGCCGCACCTGGGAGCGGATCTCCTCGAGGGTCTCATCCAGGCCGAAGTCGCAGTCGAGGGCAGCCATGAGCTTGCCTTCCCATTCTGTACGATCGTATGATTGTCGGACAAACCGGCAGCCGTGACAAGCCCATGTCCTCACTTTCAACCCGGGTCGATGTGCATTCCCAGGAGTACCGCGACAACGAGCGCGCCATGGGCGAGCTTGCCGCGGACCTGCGCGGCCAGGCCGCCCGCGTGGCCCTGGGCGGCTCGCGCGCTGCGCGGGAGAAGCATGAGGCGGCGGGCAAGCTCAGCGCGCGGGAACGGATCCGGGTCCTGCTGGACACGGGCAGCCCGTTTCTCGAGCTGTCGCAGCTCGCCGCCCACGGGATGTACGGCGGTCAGATCGCCTGTGCAGGGATCGTCACGGGTGTCGGCCGGGTCAGCGGGCGGGAATGCGTGATCGTGGCAAACGATCCGACGGTGAAGGGCGGCACGTATTACCCCATGACGGTCAAGAAGCATTTGCGCGCCCAGGAGATTGCTCGTGAGAACCGCTTACCGTGCATTTACCTGGTGGAAAGCGGTGGCGCCTTCCTGCCTGCCCAGGATGAAGTGTTTCCGGACCGGGAGCACTTCGGACGCATCTTCTACAACCAGGCAACCCTATCGGGCGCCGGGATCGCCCAGATTGCCGTGGTGCACGGGTCCTGCACCGCGGGCGGCGCTTACGTTCCGGCCATGTCCGACGAGAATGTCATCGTGCGCAACCAGGGACGCGTTTTCCTCGGAGGCCCGCCGTTGGTCAAGGCAGCCACGGGCGAGGACATCGATGCGGAATCACTTGGTGGTGCCGACGTACATTGCAGAGAGTCGGGCGTCTGCGATCATTATGCGGAAAACGATACTCACGCCCTCTCGATAGCGCGACGGATCGTTGCGAGGTTGGCGCCCGCTTCCGACACGAGGCCGCCGCTCGCGCCCCGTGAGCCGAAGTACGATCCTGCGGAGCTGTACGGCGTCGTTCCGGCAAGCCTGCGTAAACCTTATGACGTTCGGGAGGTGATCGCGCGGCTGGTCGACGCATCCGAGCTGGAGGAGTTCAAGCAACTCTACGGGACCACGCTCCTCTGCGGTTTTGCGCATGTCGGCGGCTATCCGGTGGGCATCCTCGCCAACAATGGCATTCTGTTCTCCGAGAGTGCGCTGAAGGGCACGCATTTCATCGAGTTGTGTGCCCGCGAGCGTATCCCATTGCTGTTCCTGCAGAACATCACCGGCTTCATGGTGGGACGGCGGGCCGAGGCCGGGGGCATCGCCAAGGACGGTGCCAAGCTGGTCACCGCGGTGGCCTGCGCGAATGTGCCCAAACTCAGCGTCATCATTGGCGGCAGCTACGGTGCCGGCAATTACGCCATGTGTGGCCGCGCCTACTCGCCGAGATTCCTGTTCCAGTGGCCCAATGCACGCATCTCCGTCATGGGCGGAGAGCAGGCTGCCAGTGTGCTGGCCACGGTGAAGCGCGATCAGATGAATGCCGCCGGCCGCCAGTGGGAGCCGGCGGAGGAGGAGGCTTTCAAACAGCCCATACGCGCGCAATACGAGCTCCAGGGCCATCCTTACTATGCGTCGGCAAGGCTGTGGGATGACGGTGTGATCGATCCTGCGCAGACGCGCCGGGTTCTCGCTTTATGTCTTGCGGCTGTCAGGCACGCGCCTGTAGAAGAAGGAACGCGATTTGGCATATTGCGCATGTAATCGGCACCGCCCGGTGCTGCCAGAGGAAAGTGCCGTGAGGGCGGCGTGCGGCAGTTGTGCGTTACGACAGGGGGACGAGCCGTGATTGAGAGCCTCCTGGTTGCGAATCGCGGCGAGATTGCCTGCCGCATCTTTCGCACCGCGCGCCGCCTCGGGATTCGCACCATCGCCGTGTTCTCCGATGCCGATGCTGCCGCTCAACACGTCCGGGAAGCGGATGAGGCCGTGTGGATCGGACCGGCCGCCCCGCGCGAGAGCTATCTCGATGTGACGCGAATCCTCGACGCGGCACGCGGCGCGCAAGCGCAGGCAATCCATCCCGGTTACGGGTTCCTGTCGGAGAATTCGCAGTTTGCACAGGCCTGCACCGGGGCGGGACTGCTTTTCGTCGGCCCGCCTGCGGCGGCGATCGCCGCGATGGGCTCGAAGATCGTCGCCAAGGCACGGCTGCGCGCGGCCGGCGTTCCGGTGCTGCCCGGATACGAAGGCACGCAACAGGATCTCGGGCACCTGCACGGCGAGGCCCTGCGGCTGGGCTTGCCGCTGATCATCAAACCGGCAGCGGGCGGTGGCGGCAAGGGGATGCAGATCGTGCGCGATGCAGAGCAGATCGCGCAAGCGCTTGCCGCCGCGCGCCGCCTTGCGGAAAGCGGATTCGGCGACGGCTCGCTGTTGCTCGAGCGTTTCCTGCCGGCGCCGAGACACATCGAGGTACAGATCTTCGCGGACGCGCATGGAAACTTCGTGCACCTGGGTGAGCGGGACTGCTCGATCCAGCGGCGTCATCAGAAGCTGATCGAGGAGGCGCCCGCCCCCGGGCTGCAGGACGAGTTGCGGGCGCGCCTGCGAGCCGCCGCCCTCGTCGTGGCCCGCGCAATCGGTTATGTCAGCGCCGGAACGGTCGAGTTCCTGTTCGACGGCCGCGAGTTCTATTTCATGGAGATGAACACCCGCCTGCAGGTCGAGCACACGGTCACCGAGGCGGTGACCGGACTGGACCTGGTCGAGTGGCAGCTGCGCGTCGCGGCCGGCGAGCGCCTGCCGATGGAGCAGGCCGACATCCGATTCGACGGACATGCCATGGAAGCACGGGTGTGTGCGGAGGATCCGGAGCGCGATTTCCTGCCGAGTGCCGGACAGCTGCGCCTGATGCAGTGGCCGCAAGGCGAAGCGGTTCGGGTGGATGCGGGGTTTGCGACCGGCGACGCGGTGCCGGAGAGCTACGACTCGCTGCTGGGCAAGGTCATCGCCTGGGCACCGTCGCGATCCGAGGCCGCAACGCGCCTTGCCGGCGCCCTCGAACGGACGTATTGCGCGGGCGTTCACACGAACGAGAGATGGCTCGCGCGGATTGTGCGCGCGCCCCAGTTTCTGACAGCCCGCCACAGCATCGCTTTCCTGCAGGAGCACATCGCGGATTTTCGCGACCCGAGCGCGGCCGAGCCGAGGGCAATTGCGCTGGCGGCGCTCATCGCCCATGCGGGCGAGCATGGCCCACATGCCTCAGCGATCCCCTCGCGCCCGGGAGCCCGTCTGCCGATCCCGGCTTCGTCGCATGATTGCGCAAGCCCATGGAATGCGCGCGACGGCTTCATTCCGAACCTTCCGGCGCACGTCGGATTCACGCTTGCCTCATGCGGCCAACGGTGCCCAGTTGACATCGAATTCGGGCGGACGGCCGCGGCGGCCATTCAGATCCGGACCGATGGCGCAGCCGTGCCGTTACGCATCGAGGTCACGCATCCATCACAATCCGCGGACTTCATTTCCGCCACGCTGGACCGCGTGCGCTGGCGCGCCCGCTATTTCGCGGACGGCAGCCACATTCACATCTGGGTGCCGAGCGGGCACTACGATTTCATTCTCGAGGATCCGCGCGCCATCGAATTCACGGCCAGCGCGTCGCACGGCGGATTGACGACGCCGCTGCCCGGCGTCGTGGCGGCAGTCAACGTCGAGCCAGGGCAGACGGTCGCGATGGGCGAGGTGCTCATGGTAATCGAAGCCATGAAGATGGAGCATACGATCACGGCTCCCTATGCAGGTACCGTGCAGGCGATCCACTTCGCGCGCGGCGATCGCGTTCCGGAGGGCAGCGAGCTGCTGGAGCTTGCAGCAGCGAGCACGGCATTGGACTAGTGCGCCGGCTGGACGTCCGATCGGGCATTGCATCGAGCGAAGCCTGAGGATAATGCCGCGGCGCTGAGATATTTGGCCGGTGTGCGGCAGATATACCGTGGCAGTTACTGTCTCTCGCGTGAGCGTTGTCGATCGGGTGGTGTCGAAGGATTACGTGCAGAGCGCTCATCCGTACGATAGGGACCTAGCGTTTCTCGGTGCCTGGACTGGAGCCGGATTTTCTTCCAGGGGCCCCTGGGCGGGCGGCAGTAACTGTCTCTATCGATCATGCCTGCAGCGAAAAGGGCGTGAAATCCGTGCCGCGATCGTAGAAATCCTCGTGCTCGACCCGCTTCAGGAACCCGACGATCTTGTACGTAGCCGGCGTCATGATCACTTCCCAGGATGACTTCAGCACATATTGTGTGACAGTGACGCCTACCAGCTGTTTCGTGGTCATCAGTCCGGAGAATGCGATGGTGTAGAACAATCCGGAGTCCACGAGCTCCCCGCACAGCGTGGAGCCGATCGTCCGCGTCCACAACCAGCGGCCGGCCGTCAGAATCTTCATTTTCGCCAGCACGTAGCTGTTCACGAACGAGCCGCACCAGAAGGCGATGATCGACGCCGCGATGATGCGCGGCGTGCTGCCGAAGATCGCCTCCACGGCGGCCTGCTGGTCCCTCCAGAAATCCGCAGCGGGCAGCTTGACGACCACGGTCGCCATCACGGAGGCGAACACCAGGGCCGCGAATCCGCTCCAGACTACTCTTCGGTCGCGTGCGTAACCGTAGACTTCGGTCAGCACGTCGCCAAAAAAATAAGAGAAAGGAAAGAAGAGCACGCCGGCGACGAAAGTCACACTGCCGAATACCGGCAGGTGCAGCGTGGAAACCTTTGCCGGCCCGATGAGATTTGCGCACAGGAGTACGCACACGTACGCGCCCAGGAGCAGGTCGTAGTACTTATAGGCCTTCTGCACTGACAGTTGCGCGTGTGGCAGGCTCGAGGCTCGGTTCCTCACCGGGCCGCACCGGCGCGCAGTTTCTCCAGATAGCGGTCGCGCAACAGGGTCTGGCGCGACTGCATCGGCTGCTCCTGTCCGTCGATGAAGACCTCTTCGGCGAGTGTCGTCACTTCGAGCGGATCGCCGCTCCACAACACGAGGTCGGCGGGGCGGCCCCGGGCGAGCGAGCCGTTGCGAGCGCCGACCCCGAAGATTTCGGCCGGATTGCTCGTCAGCGCCGCAAGCGCGGCTTCCCACGGCAGTCCATGGGCTACCGCAATGCCTGCGGTCTGGCGCACCTTGCGGATGTTGTGCGGCTGGGGATCATCCAGGCTGAAGGCAATTTTGACGCCGGCGCGGTTGAGACGCGCTGCGTTTTCGAGCGTCGCTCCGACACTGTCGAAACTCGCCGGGAGATCGTCGAGCGGGTTCAGGATTACCGGGACGTGGGCCGCGGCGAGCTCGGGGGCCACGCGCCATGCCTCCGCGGCACCCTTGACGACTGCCCGCAGCTTCTCCCGCTTTGCCAGGGCGATGACCTGCCGGATATCGGAAGCGCGGTCGACGTCGAACACGATCGGACCGACTCCGTTCATGAAGTCGAGCAGCGCCTGGCGACCCGCCGGAGTCAGCAGCCGCTGATCGTTCGGGAGCAGCGCCTTGGGCGAGCGCACTTCCGTGAAAGCCTGCTGCAGCAGCATGAACTGCGCGGCGCGGCTTCCTCCGGACAATGCGCTCGCGTCTGCGCCCAAATCCACGAACAACGCGCGCATCTTCGGCACGATCGTTCCGTCGAGCTCCGCCACCGAGCCTTGTCCGGCGATGATCGTGCCGCCCGCGGCGCCCTTGCCGCCGGACTCCGCGCTCGGCGCGAGCACGGCGAACGTGATGCCGCCCAGCCGGCTGACACCGAGCACCACCGACTCCGGATTGAACGCCGGCGTCACGTCGAATTCCGGCCGCATCGAGCCCAGTTTCAAGGAGTAGTCATCGGCGGCCGGCTCGAGTCCGATCTCCTCGATGCCCAGATGCCCCAGCCCCCCGAACAGGCCCGGTGTGACCGGCTTTCCCTTTGCTTCGATCACCTGCGTGCCGGCGGGCGCCTTCAGGTCGTGGCCCAGCTCGGCGATCCGGCCGTTCGCGATGAGCAAGTCGGCGTGGTTGAGTACACCGGCCGAACTGAGGGTATGCACGGTCGCGTCACGAATCAGCACCGTGCTGGAGTCGGACACGGCGTTGGCGCGAGGTGCGCCGCATGCAAACATCGCGATGCCGATTGCGGCCGCAAGCCAGGCGATGTTACTGCGGCTGGAATGACTTGGCGCCGCGTGAATGGTGCGCAGTGTCAGTGCCATCATGGGTACACCCCTGCAGCGGCCGGTTGACCCAGAGTGAAGTCCGATTGTGGCGCGATCGCGGGGTTCGCGCGGTCGTAACGCAGTGCGCCGTCGATGAACACGTAGTCCGCGAGTGCATAGACGCTGAAGGGATTGCCGTTCCATACGACCACGTCGCCCATCTTGCCGGGCTCCAGCGTGCCGGTACGCTCGAGCACGCCGATGGCCTTGGCCGGATTCGATGTCAGCCATCTGATGGCCCGCTCCGGCGCAATGTCCAGCCCTGCCCGGCGACCGTAAGCGATGGCCTTCGCGGCTTCCTGATTCAGCCGCTGGATGCCTTCCTCCGAATCGGAGTGCACGATCGCGCAGCCGCCGGGCGCGGCGTCCACGAATGCGATGTTTTCCGGAATGCCGTCGTAGGCTTCCATCTTGAAGCCCCACCAGTCAGCCCACATTGCGGCGCAGACTCCACGCTCGGCCAGCAGATTGGCGATCTTGTACGCTTCCACGGCGTGATGGAATGCGGCGACGTGGTACCCGAATTCCTGCGACATATCCAGAACGGTCGCCATCTCATCGGCACGGTAGCAGTGCATGTGCACGAGGATGTCGCCCTTCAGCGCGCCCGCAAGCGTATCCAGCCGCAAATCGCGCTTCGGCGGCTTCGCGTCCTGGTCGCCGGCGGCGAGCTTCCTCTGGTATTCCTGTTGGTCGCGCAGGTATTCCTGGGCCTCGATCCACTGCGCCCGATAGCCAGCGACATTTCCCATGCGGGTGGACGGGAACTGATGCTTGTCGGCGCCGTAGACCCGCTTTGGATTCTCGCCGCAGGCCATCTTCAGGCCCTGCGGGGCCCCTGGAAATTTCATTCCCTGATAAGTCACGCTCGGCACGTTCTTCAGAATCACCGAGCGGCCGCCGAAGAGATTCGCCGAGCCGGGCAGAATCTGCAGGGAAGTGATGCCCCCGGCGAGGGCGGTCCGAAAGCCGGGATCCTCCGGCCATACGGAATGTTCGGCCCAGACGTTCGCCGTCGACGGTGAGGTCGCCTCGTTGCCGTCGGAGTTTCCCTCGACACCGGGGCTGGGATAAACACCGAGATGAGAGTGGATATCGATCAGTCCGGGTGTGATCCAGCGGCCTTTGCCTTCGATGACGCGGCTTTGAGCCGGAGCCTGCAGATCGGTGCCGACCGACTGTATCTTGCCGTTGACGATCAGGACGTCTGCATCGTCAAGGCGCGTGCCCGTGCCCGTGAGTACGGTTGCGTGACGGATCAGCGTCGCCGGCCCCGAGGGTACCCGGTAGGTGGAGGGGTAGACCTGCGCAGCGGCCGGGGCCGAATCGTTCGGGTGCACGGCCATCTTGCCCGCATCGGCGCTGGACTTGCCCGCTTGCGCGGCGCAGGCGCTGAGGACGGCGGACGCAATCAAACAGACCATTCTTCTCATGGACATCCCTTCGTGCGCGGTACGTGAACACGCATTATCGCTCAACGAGCGTCGCGGGATCACTTCGCCGGCACCGCATTGGCGCTGGAGCGGTGGAAACGTAGGGCGAGGCCCGATCGAAGAATCGCCATGGACGCCTGGCCCAGCGGCCCGCGTAATCCACGCCAATCCGCGGACTGCGTCCGATGCGCAGCGGCGCAGTCGCACCGCGTGGCCGCTCGAGCCACAAGCGCTCGCCGCACAGGTCCGCGCCGTTCAGCGTACGATCGATCTTCATCGCCCGGCACAGCAGGCCCGGTCCCCAGGTCTTGTCCGCAATGCCGCCCAGTGGCTCCAGCGCGCGCAGGAGCACCGCGTGCGGGACACCCTTGCGGGCGGTCACGATGTTCATGCAGTTCCAGAACCCGTAGATGAAGTAGATGTATGCATGGCCCGGAGGGCCGAACATGACCTCCGTTCTTGGCGTACGGCCCCGAGCCGAATGCGCAGCCAGGTCTTGCGGGCCCATGTAAGCCTCTGTCTCGACGATTCGGCCGAGTCTGCGCGCGCCGTGGTCGTCGTGTACGAGATGCATGCCGATGAGATCATGCGCAACGGCAAGTGTGTCCTCGCGGGCGTAAAAGGATCGGGGCAGTTTGCTTTTCATGCTGCGCGTCGACAGCAAAAACGGCGCACGCATTGCTGCGTACGCCGCTTCACAGAACTCTCTCAACTGGCGCGAATCGTCAGTTCAGGCGCCGGCGAAGTCAAGCATGGGACGAGGCCGATAGCCGGCCACGGGATGAAGTCGCTCGCCGGCGCAGACGGCCGCGAGCCCAAGGCCGATCATTCAGACTTGCCGTCGCCCCTCTCGGTGCTCGCGAGTCGAGTGGCGTTCTTGACGCCCTTTACGCCGGGGATTGCCTTGATGTCATCCATTGCACGGTTGACTTCGGCAGGAGTCTTGGCCACACCCGACAATGTGACGTTGCCTTTGTACACGTCGATGTTGAAATCGGTGGCGGACACCGTGCTGTCCTTGACCAGCGCTGCCTTCGCGCGTGTCGACAGGGTTGCGTCATCGACGTACTGTCCGGTGGTCTCCTTGCCTTTCATCAGATTGCATCCCGAGGCCAGTAGAGTGGCCGCCGTGATGGCGACGAGTTTGATGGAGTGGCGCATGGACTGTGCTCCCGCAAATGGCTGGTTGCTTTGACTGCCTAATGCATAGCAAGGCGGATGCCCGGCAAATTCGCACCTCCGCGGCCGCTTTTGTCTAAAATGCGGGTGCAGGGCGAGCCTGTGTGCACGAGTTGCCTGATTATTCAAATCGTTATATTGTATTCCACGAATTAGCATGAAAGCCTGGGTGCTCAATTTTGGCCTGCTTGTGGGTCTCGCGGGGACACCGGTCTGGGCGACCGTGTACGAGCTGCCGCAAGACGGCTCCGCAGTATTCGGCACGGATGAACGGATCAAATCGACCTATCAGGACACGCTGCTGGACATCGCGCGGCGTTACAGTCTCGGATACGAAGAGATCATCCGCGCGAATCCTGGCGTCGACATGTGGCTGCCGGGGGATGGGACCGACATCCTGCTGCCGGGACGGCGGATCCTGCCGCCGGGTGCGCGCGCCGGGATCGTCGTCAACCTTCCGGAACACCGCCTGTACTATTTCCCGAAGCCGAAGAGGAATGAGAAGCCTGTTGTCATCACCTATCCGGTGAGCATAGGCAAGATGGACTGGAGCACGCCACTCGGGGAGACACACGTCATCTCCAAGCAGAAGCACCCCGCCTGGTATCCGCCGGAGTCGGTACGCAAGGAGCACGTGGCGAACGGCGACCCGCTGCCGAGGGTCGTGCCGGCGGGGCCGGACAATCCACTCGGCGACTTCGCGATGAGGCTCGCCGTGGGCGGCGGCAGTTACATGATTCACGGCACCAACAATCCGATGGCGGTCGGCATGGCGATCACTCACGGCTGCATCCGCATGTATCCGGAGGACGTGGCTGCACTGTTTCCGCTGGTTCCAGTCGGTACGCCGGTGTGGTTGATCAACGACCCGGTCAAGGTGGCCTACGTCGATGGCGAGCTGCTTCTCGAAGCCCATCCGCCGGTGGACAGTGAGGGCCAGACGCTCGAGCCCAATCTCGAGTTGCTGTCGCAGCTTCTGGACAAGGCACTCGGCAGCAATACCGCCGCCATCCACTGGGATCTTGCTCGCCAGACACTGCAGGCTGCAAACGGGATGCCCGCGGTCGTAGGACTGCAGGCCGATCTGGATCAGCCGCCCGCACAGGATGGACAGCCGGCGCCCGTTGCCGCCGCGGTAGTTGCGCCCAACGAGAGATAGGCGAGCACCGGGGCACGGCACGGTGGCCGATTGACGTTGAAGCAGGGGGAGCGGTTACCGCGCTCGGCCGGATGGGCGCCGGGTCGCTTTCATGCTCACGTACACGGCGCGCAACTGCGCAAAGATACGCAGCAGGGTCGTTGCGCGCGAGGCCAGGGCCACGAGCCCTGTGATCCACGTGACCCCGGTGAGCAGGCGGCGTGTCCGAAACATCAACAACAGAGTGGCGAGGCCCGCAATCCAGGCGAGGGGATGATTGGCGGCCGCCCTTGGGCCGCCACGGCTCTTCCAGGCGGTCAGTTGTGCCGCGGGCCGGATTTGCGCGACGCGGTAAGCGAGCTCGAGCCGCTGCTCTTCACAGCGGTTGAGCAAGGCACGCCGGCGCGCTTCGAGCGCTTCTATCCGACTCATGGCGTGCCGCCTGCTTTGCGTCGATCGGTCTCGAGCTGTGCGAGCGTTCCATCGAGGAGGTGGGGGCGCTCGCGGAACGTGCGGCTCGCAATGAACGCAAAGACAGCGGCGAGCACGATAAAGAGAAGCGCGCCGCCCAGGACGCCGGCCATCCGATGTGAATCCCACAGGGCGGCCACGACCGCGACGACGGCAAAGGCAAGGGCGAGCAGGCCGCAGGCAACTGCCGCGAGCGCCCAGAGCAGCAGCTGGATCGCGCGCAATACAAAGATCTCGGCCTCCACGGCTGCGAGATCCAGTCGTGTCCTGACAGCCTCGACGGCGCTGACGAAGAGGCCGCGGAATACTCCCGTAGGGTGTTCCTGACCGGTCGCCTCATCCGTCGCGCCTGCCCCGGTCATTTGCGTCCCATGAGGAGCCCTATGACCAATGCGATTCCGCCGGCAACCGCTATCGCCTTCCACGGGTTGTCCTCGACATATTCGCCCACGACGCGCGCGCGGCCTCGCATTTCGCGCTCGACGGACGACAACCGGCTGCGCACGGCACGCAGCGATTCCTCCGCCCGCTCCCGCGCTTCGGAGGCCTTCTCTCCCGCGGTACCGGCGGTGGCTCGCAGCAGCTCTTCGGCATCGCTCACGAGTGTCTGCAGATCATCGGCCAGTTTGCCAACATTGAACTCGGTCATTGCGGCGCTCCTGAATCAGTGAATACGCATGTCCGTGCAGGCAAGCATCGTTCCTGAGCGGACAGGGACCGCCCGGATAACGCTGGCGCAAGGCAGATGGGTGCAATCAATCTTCACTTCAAGAGCGCCACGGCCGCCTCGACCAGTAGCAGTTCCTCCTCGACGGGGATGACGTGCACCCTGACGGTCCCCTTTGGCGCATCGATCCGGGCCTCCTGTCCCCGGGCGGCCTCGTTGGCCGCCGCATCGATTTCGATACCCGCCCAACCCATTTTGCCCAGGATGCGTCCGCGGACCGCCGGGACATGCTCGCCGACCCCGCCTCCGAAGACAATGCCATCGCATCCGCCCAGCACCGCAAGGTAGGCGCCGATGTACTTGCGAAGCCGGTAACAGTAGAGCTCGACCGCGAACTGTGACTGAGGCGAGGGATCGGCGGACAACTGGCCCAGATCGGTGACCCCGCCCGTCATTCCAGCGAGGCCCGATTCGTGATTCAGGAGTGAAATGATCTCATCCGCGCTCATGGCGAGGCGCCGCTGCAGATACGGCACGACGGCCGGATCGATGTCTCCTGACCTGGTGGCCATGACGAGTCCCTCGAGCGGGGAGAAGCCCATGGTCGTATCCAACGGGCAGCCGCGCTCGATCGCGGCTGCGGAGCAACCGCCGCCGAGCTGCAGGGTAATCACTTTCCCGCCCCGCGGAAGGCCGGGATGCAACAGACACCAACGTCGCCACAGGGCTTCGTGTGCAAGTCCGTGAAAGCCGTACCGGCGCACTTCTTCGGCGACGCCGAATCGGTGGGCGAGCGCGTATTCGGCGGCGACACGCGGCAGTGCGCAGAAGAACGAGGTATCGAACGCGGCGATTTGCGCAACCTGTGGACCGGCAACCGTGCGGGCGGCATCGATCCACTCGA
This sequence comes from Steroidobacteraceae bacterium, assembly GCA_050738795.1. Taxonomy (GTDB): domain Bacteria; phylum Pseudomonadota; class Gammaproteobacteria; order Steroidobacterales; family Steroidobacteraceae; genus 13-2-20CM-66-19. Next base: position 66,147 of record JBOIAD010000103.1, on the reverse strand, counting down.
GCGCCTTGGGGTTGTGCAGCGGGGCGAGCCCGGACAACCGGCAAATCGCCTCCGACACGCCCGGGTCGATGAGGACCGGCGCCGTGAACCGCGTACCGCCGTGCACCACACGGTGTGCGATCGCATCAGGGCGCATACGCAGTTTCGAAAGAAACTGTTGCAGCACATCCGCAGGCCCGGAATCCTCCCCGGAGCGCTGCTCATGTTCGATACGCTGCGCAGCGCCGGCGGGCGGCGCCTCGAACGCGGCAAGCTTCACCGAAGTACTGCCGCTATTGACTGTCACGACAAGCATGGAGACTCGCTGGAATGTTTCATGCTACGGGAACCCGCTTCCCCCGGCTCGAGGCAACGAGGGATCCCCATCACGAGGAATTCGCAGGATGTCCGCTGAACGCTCCTCCGGCACGACTTCCGGGCCCTTGTCCGCCGCGGAGCTGCAGCGCATCGATGCCTGGTGGCGGGCCGCGAACTACCTGGCGGTCGGCCAGATCTATCTGCTGGACAATCCGCTCCTGCGCGAGCCGCTGTCCATCGAGCATGTGAAGCCCCGGCTGCTCGGACACTGGGGCACGACGCCGGGTCTGAATTTCATCTACGCTCATCTGAACCGGATCATTATCGCGCGCGACCGGGACGTGCTCGCAATCATCGGTCCCGGGCACGGCGGCCCGGCGCTCGCGGCGAACACCTATCTGGAAGGCAGCTACAGCGAGCTGTATCCGGATATCGGGCAGGACGTGCAGGGAATGCAGCGTCTGTTCAAGCAGTTCTCCTTTCCGGGCGGAATTCCCAGCCACTGCGCGCCCGACCTGCCCGGGTCGATCAACGAGGGCGGGGAGCTGGGCTACTCGCTCGCCCATGCCTTCGGCGCTGCGTTCGACAATCCCGGCCTGCTCGTGGCCTGCATGATCGGCGATGGCGAAGCGGAGACCGGGCCGCTGGCCACGGCGTGGCATTCGAACAAATTCCTGAATCCCGCCCGCGATGGTGCCGTGCTCCCCATCCTGCACCTCAACGGTTACAAGATTGCCAATCCCACGGTGCTGGCGCGCATTCCGCGCGCGGAGCTCGAGAGCCTGCTCACCGGCTACGGGTGGGAGCCGTTCTTCGTGGAGGGCCACGAGCCCGAGCCGATGCACGCGCAGATGGCCGCGACACTCGATCGCGTCCTGGATCGAATCGACCTGATCCAGAACGAGGCCCGTTCGAAGGACAAGAGGTCCCGGCCGCGGTGGCCCATGATCGTGCTGCGCAGCCCCAAGGGCTGGACGGGTCCGAAAGTCGTGGATGGTGTAAAGGTTGAAGGCACGTGGCGCGCGCACCAGGTGCCGCTGGCCGGCCTCGCCTCCAATCCGCAGCACTTGCGGATGCTGGAGGACTGGATGCGCAGCTACCGGCCGGCGGAGCTGTTCGACGAGCGGGGCGCCCCGCGGCCGCAGCTGCGCGAGCTCAGCCCCGCGGGTGCGCGACGCATGGGGTCCAACCCACACGCCAATGGAGGCCTGCTGCTGCGCGACCTGCATCTGCCGGACATTCGCAAGTACGCGGTGCGGGTCCAGCGGCCCGGAGCGGATCAGGCGGAATCGACGCGGGTGCTGGGCGCTTATCTGCGCGATGTGTTCATGCTGAACGCGGAGGCGGGGAATTTTCGCCTGTGGGGACCCGACGAGACCAGCTCGAACCGCCTCGACGCGGTGTTCGAGGCGACACAGAGAGTCTGGGTTGCCGAGCTCGAGCCCGGCGATACACATCTGAGCGCGGAGGGGCGCGTGATGGAGGTGTTGTCGGAGCACCAGTGCGAGGGTTGGCTCGAGGGCTACCTGCTCTCCGGCCGTCACGGCTTGTTCAACTGCTACGAGGCGTTCATCCATATCGTGGATTCGATGTTCAACCAGCATGCGAAATGGCTGGAGTCCGCGAACCGCATTCCCTGGCGGCGCAGCATCGCCTCGCTCAACATCCTGCTGAGCTCGCATGTCTGGCGCCAGGATCACAACGGATTTTCCCATCAGGATCCCGGATTCATCGATGTCGTGTGCAACAAGAAGGCGGATGTCATACGAGTCTACCTGCCGCCGGATGCCAACACCCTGCTGTGCGTGGCCGATGAGTGCCTGCGCAGCCGTGATCTGGTGAACGTGATCATCGCCGGCAAGCAGCCCGAGGCGCAATGGCTCGACATCGACGCCGCGTTGAAGCACTGCGCCACGGGGATCGGAATGTTCGAATGGGCGAGCAATGATGCGGGCGGCGAGCCGGATGTCGTGCTGGCATGCGCCGGAGACATTCCCACTCTGGAGACGCTTGCGGCAGTCAGTCTATTGCGCAGACACGCGCCCGAATTGAAAGTGCGCGTGGTGAACGTGGTGGATCTGATGACTCTGCAACCCGCGGAAGATCACCCACATGGCCTGAAGCACGGGGAGTTCGATGCGCTGTTCACGACGGACAAGCCGGTCATGTTCGCGTTTCACGGTTATCCGTGGCTCATCCACCGGCTCACTTACCGCCGCGCCAATCATGACAATCTGCACGTGCGTGGCTATAAGGAAGAGGGCACCACCACCACGCCCTTCGACATGGTCGTGCGCAACGATCTCGACCGGTTCCACCTGGTCATGGACGTGATCGACCGTGTGCCGAAGCTCGGCTATCGCGCGGCCCATCTGCGGCAGCTCATGCGCGACAAGCTCACCGAGCACAGCGTATATATCGTTCGGCGGGGTGAGGACCTGCCCGAAGTGCGCGAGTGGGTCTGGCAGGGTAGCCGTGACGAGAGCGGGACCAGGTAACGCGCGTACGGTCATGCGCACTAGTACAATCGCCTCTTGAGGACGCAACCCGCAGGGGATACTTCCGTGTCAACTCATAACCCGCTCCAGGAACTTCGCAAGCTCGGCCAGAGCATCTGGCTGGATGACATCGGCCGACAGATGCTCGCCGACGGCAGTCTGGCGCGGCTCATCGCGGAGGACGGCATTGCGGGGGTCACTTCCAATCCATCCATTTTCGCCCACGCGATCACGAGCGACCCCCAGTACGCCCAGGCGATTGCGCAGCTGTTGCCGAAGGTTTCGGCAAGCATGGCCCTGTACGAGGCGCTGGCAATCGAGGATCTGCGCGGCGCCGCGGATCTGTTCCGCCCCTTATACGACTCCCTGCAAGGGCGCGATGGCTTCGTGAGCCTCGAAGTCTCGCCGCATCTCGCCTATGACACGGCGGGCAGCATCGAGGAGGGACGGCGCCTGTGGGGCCGGCTGGAGCGGGCGAACGCCTTCATCAAGATCCCGGGCACCGAGCCCGGTATCGCGGCCATTCGCGAGCTCATCAGCCAGGGCATCAATGTCAACGTGACGCTGTTGTTCTCCCCGGAACGCTACCGCGCAGTGGCCCAGGCGTACTGCGAGGGGCTGGAAGCGCGGTTGGCGGCGAAGAAGCCGATCGATCGGGTCGCCTCCGTGGCGAGCTTCTTCCTGAGCCGGATCGACACGAACGTGGACCCCCGGCTGGACAAGCTCGCCGCAGGGGGACAGCCTGCCGCGCGCGCATTGCGAGGCAAGGCCGCCATCGCCAGCGCTTGCCGCGCGTACCAGGTGTATGAGGATCTCATCGCCTCCCCACGCTGGGAAGCTTTGGCCGCGCGCGGTGGCCGCACTCAACGGCTGTTATGGGCTTCGACCTCCACGAAGGATCCCACTTACAGCCCGGTCAAGTATGTCGAGGAGCTCATCGCGCCCGACACGGTCAACACGGCACCGAAGGAGACCATCGACATCTACCGCCAGCGCGGCCAGCCTCAGCCCAGGCTCGAACGGCACCTTGCCGATGCCAACGATGTCCGCGACGCGCTGGAGCGGTTGGAGATCGATCTCGAGCAGGTTGCCGACCACCTCGAACGTGAGGGGGTGCGTAAATTCATCGAGCCGTTCGACCGGCTGCAGGGCTGGCTACAGGAGCGGCGCGCCAAGTAGCCCAGGTGGCCGCGTCGGCCTGGAAGGCCGCGCGCGGGCCAGGGCGCGTGCCGGTCATGCGCGACTGTTACAGCATGCTGATTTGGTGCACGCTAGGTGATGTCCGCTGTCCGGACGGCGACGAGTAGGGGGCGCCACGTGGATATCGAAGCGGTCAGAGAACGCCTTCTGGGCAGGCGGGAGGAGCTGCGTCATCGCGCGCGCCAGGCCCGCGCCGACCTGCGGCATGAGTCCGATCCCCTCAGCGCGGATTTTGCCGAGCAGGCGACCCAGCGGGAGAACGACGACGTGTTGGGTGCGATCTCGCAATCGGCCCGTTCCGAGCTGGGCTTGCTGGACGCAGCGTTACGCCGGCTGGCGAACGGCCGCTATGAAACCTGTGCTACCTGTGGAGAGCCGATCGACGAGGAGCGGCTTGATGCGGTGCCGTATACGGACCGGTGCTGTGCTTGTGCGGAAGGAGCGGCACGGCGCGCGCCCTGAGCTCTGTTGCCCTCAGGCTGATTTGCCGCGTCGCGGGGACGGACTCGACCGCGGGTGCTTGACGGACGACCCCGGCGCGGGCTCGGGCGGCGGACTGAATTCGCGACCTTGTTGCAGCAGCCAGTCCCGAAGCATGGCGACCTTGGGAAAGGTGGCGTACGACTCGGGGCAGACGAAGTAGTACGCGAAGCGATGCGGGACGATGTGTTGACTCGCGAGCACCACTCGTCCGGCCTGCAGCTCGTTCGCCGCCAGAGTCCAGCGCATGAGCCCGAAGCCCAGCCCTTCCAGAACCGCGCTGAGAAGGCTCCCGGAGTCGTCGATGAACGCGCCGCGCAGCGCGCTCATGGAGCGCGTGTCGCCGGTGGACCAGTCCGCCCAGTCGAGCTCGTCACCATGCAGGAGGGGATACTGTGCGAGATCGCCGGTATCGGGCAGCGGACCATGCTTCTTGATCACCTGCGGCGCCGCGATGGCCACGAGCCACTCGCTGAGGAACTTCTCGGCGTGCAGATCTCCATAGCGGCCCAGCCCGAATCGCAGTGCGACGTGAAAGTCGGTGCGCGCAAAATCAACAGCCGCCGAGGAAGTGTGCAACCGAAGGTCGATTTCGGGATGGCGGGCCCGGAGGTCCGCGAGACGGGGCATCAGCCATCTCTGCAGGAACGATGCAAGCATGCTCACGTTGACCGCGCCGGTCTGGCGTCCCTGCCGAAGGCGCTGCAGGGTCGCCTCCAGCTCGTCGAGCCCGAGGCGCACGCCGGGCAGGAGCTGCAGTCCTTCGGGGGTGAGCTGGACCTTGCGGCCGTCGCGCCGGAACAGCGGCGTCTGCAGGTAGTCCTCCAGGGATTTGACCTGCTGGCTGACGGCTGCGGGCGTGACATGCAGCGCTTCGGCGGCCTCGCTGAAATTCAGGCGGGTCGCCACCGCTTCGAACACCCGAAGCGCATTCAAGGGCAGGCGGTCGTAGGCGCTGGTCACGGCAGATACCTCTGGTTGACAGGCGTGCTGGATGCGAACATGGTTTTGCGCATGAGCGTCCCAGCCCAGCCCTCAGGAGTCATCACCATCACCACCGATTTCGGGCATCAGGGCCCGTTCGTCGGCGTGATGAAGGGATGCATCCTGACCCGGTTCCCGGGCGCCAGGATCATCGATCTCACCCACGAAATCGTCGTGCACTGGCCGGCGGAGGCGGGCTTCTGGCTCGCGCGAGCATTCGGGTATTTCCCCCCCGGCACCGTGCACATTGCGGTCGTCGATCCCGGCGTGGGCACCTCCAGGGATATCGTAGTCGTTGCGGCGCAGGAGCACATGTTCCTGGCGCCCGATAACGGCCTGCTCGCGCCCATCGTCGCTCGCCATCCCGATGCCGCGGTCATCAGGCTGGACCTGCAGCGGCTGGGACGCTTCGGCGTGCACCGTCCGAGCGCCACTTTTCACGGACGGGACATCTTTGCGCCGATTGCCGCGGAGCTGGCGGCGGGAAAGTGCGTGCCCGCCGATCTCGGACCTGCGGCCGGCCCGCTCGTGCCGGCATGGGTGGACGAGCCCACGGTCGATTCGACTGGCGTGTCCGGCGTGGTCATTACAATTGATCACTTCGGCAACCTCATCAGCAACATCGACGGGCCGCTGGCGGGACGCTTCCGGCAGCCGCTGGTCCAGGCGGGAAATCATACGTTTCCGCTGCTGCGCACTTATGGGGATGCCCAGCCCGGTGACTATCTGGCCCTCGTCAATTCCTTCGGCGTCCTCGAGATCGCGCGCGCGGAGCAGAGCGCGGCCGAGGGCTTGGGGTTGAGCCGGGGCGCCCCCATCGTCGTGCGGGAAGGTACGCGCCGCAACTAATGTATGGGCTGAAGGTGCCTGTGGCACCTTCAGCGGAAGGGGCTGGCCGCCGTGAGATTATCCGCACGGGCAAAAGGCGTGGCTTTTGCCCGCCGAGCCCGCAGGCCACGCTTGCAACCGACGCCGGGGTTGATCCCCGGCGCGAATCCGTTATAGTTCGCAGCCTTGCAGGGCGCGCAGGCGGCCCGCTAGTCATTGATATACCTACGAATTTAAGCCCCAAGCAATGTCGGAACGAGACAACGAGAGCTTCGATCTCGACGATGAATTCCTGAGCGGGCCCACCGAGGACGGCACCGATTACGACCGGCTGCTCGATCGGGTGGATAAGCGCGTGCGCAACCAGGGCAAGCGGGGCAAGGCCGCCTGGAGCCGTCTCGAGGAGGTTCTGGCGGACAAGAAGCTCGAGAAGGATCTGCTGGACTTCGACGAAGAGCTCTGACGCGCAAGCCTCACGCCCCGTCCCAAGCTATCGAACGACGCGGCACGGCTTCGGGCGCCGCCTAAGGCCTGCGCCGGAGGGAATCAGTCAGTGACGCGCACGCCTTCTGGGTGGATTGTTCTGAAATTCGGCGGCACGAGCGTCTCGGCGCTCGCCAACTGGCGCAACATCGTCAAGATCGCCACCGCGCGGCTCGATGCCGGCGCACGCGTGCTGATCGTGCATTCCGCGGTCACCGGAATCACGGATCGCCTGGAGAAGCTTCTCGACTCCGCGCTCGCACAGACCCACGAAGCGGAGATGCGTGCGATCGAGGAGCGTCACGCGCGCCTGGCTGCCGAGCTCGGAATCGTTCTCGGTCCCGATGTCGAGCGCTATCTTGCCGAGCTGCGCCAGATCGCCGCCGGCGTCGCGCTGGTCGGCGAGGTCAGCGACCGCACGCGGGCCCGTGTGATGTCGGCCGGTGAGCTGATGGCCACCGAGCTCGGCGCCCGCTATCTGCGCACTCAGGGGCTGGATGTCGCCTGGGCCGATGCCCGTACGATGTTGAAAGCGGAGGATCGGCGCGGCGCCCACAGCAAGTCGAGCGTGCTCTCGGCCACTTGTAACTTCGCACCGGATGCCGAGCTCGAAAAGCGCCTCGCATCGCTGGCGCGTCTCGTCGTCACGCAAGGTTTCATCGCGAGCGACGACGACGGCAATACCGTATTGCTGGGGCGGGGGGGATCGGATACATCCGCCGCCTACTTCGCCGCGAAGGTGCGTGCCGAGCGCCTCGAGATCTGGACCGACGTGCCGGGCATGTTCAGTGCCAACCCGCGCTCGACGCCAACGGCCCGCCTGTTACGCGCTCTGCACTACGATGAGGCTCAGGAAATCGCCACCAGCGGCGCCAAGGTGCTGCACCCGCGCTGCATTATGCCTGCGCGCCAGTACCGGATCCCGCTGCACGTGTACGCCACACACGCGCCAGAGCTCCCGGGCACGGTGCTCAGTGCGGAAGGAGGCCAGGGCGGCGCGCAGGTCAAGGCGGTCTGCACGAAAAAGGGGATCACGCTCGTGTCGCTGGAGAGTCCCGGCATGTGGCACCAGGTTGGCTTCCTCGCCGATGCCTTCCAGGTGTTCAAGGAACATGGCATGTCGGTCGATCTGGTCTCGACGTCCGAGACCAACGTCACCGTGTCGCTCGATCCCGCGGCCAACACGCTGGACAACACCCTGCTCAGCGCCCTGATCGCCGATCTGTCGCGCCTGTGCCGTGTGCAGGTGATCGGCCCCTGCGCATCCGTCAGTCTCGTGGGCCGGAACATTCGCGCCATCCTGCACCAGCTCGGGGATGCCCTGGAGTTCTTCGAGGAGCAGAAGATCTATCTGGTGAGCCAGGCGGCCAACGATCTGAATTTCACCTTCGTGGTGGATGAGAACCAGGGCGATCGGCTCGTCGAGCAGCTGCACGAGCTGCTGATCCGGCCGGTCCCGGGCGATGCGGTGCTCGGGCCCACGTGGGAGCAGCTGTTTCTGCAGCCCAAGAGCGAACGCACGCGCGCGCTTCCCTGGTGGCGGCTGAAGCGCGCGCAGCTCCTCGACGCGCTCGGCACTCGCGCCGCGGCATTCGTATACGACCTCGAAACGGTGCAGGGCGCGGCGCGAGCGCTGCGCGGCATGCAGGCCCTGGGGCGCGTGCACTATTCGATGAAGGCCAACTCAAACCCAAGAGTGCTGCAGGCGGTGCGCTCGCAGGGAGTGGACTTCGAGTGCGTTTCGCAAGGGGAAGTCGAGCGCGCCCTGCAGGTCTGCCCGGATCTGGATACCCGGCGGATTCTTTATACACCCAACTTCGCTCCGCGCGACGAGTACGCCTGGGCATTCGAGCGGGGCGTCCAGGTTACGGTGGACAACCTGTACGCCCTGACGAGCTGGGCGGATGTGTTCCGCGGTCGTGAGATCTTCATCCGGATCGATACCGGGGTGGGCAGGGGACACCATCAGCACGTCCGCACAGCCGGCGCCCACTCCAAGTTCGGCGTGCCCGTCGTGGAGCTCAAGCAACTCGCGCGACATGCCCAGGAGATGGGCGTGCGCATCGTCGGGCTGCAGGCACACGTCGGCAGCGGGATATTCGATGTCACGAACTGGGAGCGTACCGCACGGCAGCTCGTGGACATTGCCCAGCATTTCGCCGACGTCACTGTGATCGACGTTGGCGGCGGACTTGGTGTACCCGAGCGCAGCGATCAGCCTGGCGTGGACCTCGGTAAGCTCGACACGCTATTGGCGGCCGTACGCGCCGAGCATCCGCAGTTGGAGTTCTGGATCGAGCCCGGGCGTTATCTCGTGGCGACGGCGGGTGTGCTGCTGGCGAAAGTCACGCAACTAAAATCCAAAGGCGAAGTCCGCTACGTCGGCGTCGCGACGGGCATGAACTCTTTGATACGCCCGGCACTCTATGGGTCATATCACGAGATCATCAATCTCACACGCGCCGATGAAGCGGCAACGGAGCTTGTCAACGTCGTGGGACCGATCTGCGAGAGTGCCGATGTTCTCGGCCACGACCGGCTGCTGCCTCCGACGCGCGAGGGCGATGTGCTGCTGATCGCCAATACCGGCGCCTACGGCCACGCGATGAGCTCGCACTACAATCTGCGCGATCCGGCGGCGGAGCTGTACATCTGAAGCGCTGGCAGACCCGATTCTGGCGCGCGGTGCTCGGTGCGGTAGTGCTCCTGACGGCCGCGGCCGTGATATATGGCATCTACCTCGATCGGATCGTGACGCGTCAATTCGAAGGCCGGCGCTGGACTCTGCCGGCGCAAATCTACGCGGCGCCGCTCGAGCTTTATGCCGGCCTCCAGCTCTCGCAAGCGCAGCTCGAGCACGAACTGCAACGTCTGCAGTACCGCCGCGTAGAGCGGCTCGAGCGGCCCGGTACCTATCGCGAACAGGCGGCGCGCATCGACGTGGCGTTGCGTCCGGCGCGCTTCGCGGACGAGCTCCGCCCAGCCTCCATTCTCACGATCGATGCCGATGGCAAGGGCATCGAAGGCCTGCACGACAGCGGCGGCAAGGATGTGCCGGTCGCGCGCCTCGAGCCGCTGCTGATCGGAAGCATTTTTCCGATTCACGGCGAGGATCGCATCGTCGTGACGCCTCGGGAGGTGCCGCTGCTGCTGCCGGCGGCTCTGAAAGCAGTAGAGGACCGCAACTTCGACACCCACCACGGAGTCGATCCTGCGGGCATAGCCCGCGCGTTGTGGGTAGATGTGCGCGCGGGACAGATCGAGCAGGGCGGCAGCACGCTCACCCAGCAGCTCGTGAAGAGCTACTTCCTCGACTCGCGCCAGACGATCGGACGCAAGCTGCGCGAAGCCGCAATGGCCATCGCGCTGGAGGCGCATTTCAGCAAGGCGGACATCATGAACGCCTACATCAACGAGATCTTTCTCGGCCAGGATGGCGGGCGCGCGATTCACGGCTTCGGGCTGGCGAGCGAGTTCTATTTCGGCCAGCCGCTGGCGGAGCTGGATCTGTCGGAGGTGGCGCTGCTCGTGGCGGTGGTGCGCGGCCCCTCGTATTACGATCCGCGGCGGCATCCCGATCGCGCACGGCTGCGCCGCGATCTGGTGCTCAAGCTCATGGCGGAGCGCGGCATCGTCCGCGCCGGGGATGCACAGGCCGCGGCGCGCAAACCCTTGGGCGTCACTGCGCGAGCCTCCGGGGCCTACTATCCGGCGTACCTGGATTTCGTGCGCCGGACCCTGCGCCGGGATTATCGGACCGAGGATCTGACTGCGGAGGGCCTGCGCATTTACACGAGCCTCGAGCCCCGCGCGCAGGATCAGGCAGAGCGCGCATTGGAGCGAGAGCTGTCGCGCCTCGATCGCGCGCACAAGAACCCCGGCGCGAGGCTCGAGGGGGCAGTGGTCGTGACCTCTCCGCAAAGCGGTGATGTGATCGCCATCGTGGGCGGGCGCGATGTTGGCTACGACGGGTTCAATCGTGCGCTGGACGCGCGGCGGCCGTTCGGCTCGCTGGTCAAACCATTCATCTACCTGACGGCGCTCGAGACCGGCCGCTACAACGCCGCGAGCGTGATTCAGGATGCGCCGGTCAGTATCCGGCTGGTCAACGGCAAGCTATGGCAGCCGGAGAACTTTACGCGCCAGACGTATGGTCCAGTGCCGCTCGTGCGTGCCTTGGCGGAGTCCCTGAATCTAGCGACGGTCGGCCTCGGCATGGACATCGGACTGCCGAAAGTGGCGCAGACCCTGCAGCGGCTTGGCCTTTCACGGGCACCCCCGCAAGTACCCTCGTTGTTGCTCGGGGCCGTCGACGTGACTCCGATGGAGGCGGCGCAGATGTACAACGGACTGGCAAACGGGGGATTCCGGACGCCGCTGCGCGCTGTTCGCGCGGTCATCAGCGAAGACGGCAAGACGATCAGGGCCTTTCCGTTGCAGGTGACTCCCGTAGCGACTCCGGAGAACGTCTACGCCCTTGACCGGATGCTCGAGCAGGTCATGGTCAAGGGGACGGGCAAGTCGGCTCGCTCCGTGCTTCCGGCAAATCTCGTCGTCGCGGGGAAGTCGGGCACTTCTTCAGACTTGCGCGACGACTGGTTCGCAGGATTCTCGGGAGCGCATCTGGCCATAGTCTGGGTGGGCTACGATAACAATCTCCCCACGGGCTTCACCGGTTCTTCGGGCGCCTTGCCCGTCTGGGCGCGTCTCATGGCGGGGCTCGGCACGAGCTCCTGGAGCGCGCCGCTGCCCGAATCGCTTGCGGAAACGTGGATCGACTACCAGACGGGGATGCAGGTCGACGCCGGTTGCGCCGATGATGCGGTACCCATCGCGGTGCCCGTTGGCACGCAGCTCCCGTTGAGACCCGGATGTGGCGCGAACGGAATCGATTCGATCGTGAGACGCGCAGGCGAGTGGCTGCGCGATATCATGCATTGAGGGACAGACAGGCAACCGGGGTGCCATCCTGACACGCTCACAACGATTCATGCTCGCACTGATAGCCGCAGTGACGTCGGCCTGCGTCATGGCGGCGTGCAATTCATTGCGCGCTCCGCCGCCGTTTCCGCAGCCCGCGCCCGAATCGGGCTCGGCGCAACCGCAGCCGGCATCGCCCGGACAGCCTCCGCCCGGCGCTGCCTCCCGGCCGGCCCCGAGGCAGTTTCATCTCGGACCTGCCTCGTCGGCGCTCGTGACCCAGGCTCACAAGCAGGCAGGCGAAGGGGATTTCGGACGGGCCGCAGCGACCATCGAGCGCGCGATGCGGATCGAGCCCGACAATCCTCTTCTATGGATCGAGTTGGGCCGCGTTCGTTTTGACTCCGGGGATTCCAGTCAAGCCAACAGCATGGGTCACAAGGCACTTGCGCTGGCGACGGGCGACCCTCAGACCCAGGCATCCGCGTGGCGGCTGATTGCCGATTCGCTGCGTGCCTTGCGCCGCAATCCGCAAGCCGCGGAAGCGGACAAGCGCGCGAACGCGCTCTCGCCCCGCTGAGGCCCGCAGCGTCAAAGGCGGCCCGCGTGACGGGAACGCAATTCGCTCACCACGCTCGCAAGTGACAACCTCCGGCTTCGCAGCAGCACGAGCAGGTGAAAGAGCAGATCGGCCGACTCCATGATGACCTTGGCGTCGGTTTCGCCCGCGGCGGCGAGCGCGACCTCGAGGCCTTCCTCGCCGACTTTCTGCGCTATTCGCCTGGCACCCTGCGCAAACAGCCCGGCGGTGTAGCTGCCTTGCGGGTTATCCGCGCTGCGCTGCTCGATGATATCTTCCAGGGCCGCGAGGAATGCCAGACGCTCGCCTTTCGTCACGGAGCCATCGCCAAAGCACGTCGCGGTACCGGTGTGGCACACGGGGCCCTGCGGCCTGGCAGTGACGAGCAGCGCATCGCGATCGCAATCGGTGCGAATCTCGACCAGCTCGAGGAAGTGTCCTGATGTCGCACCCTTCAGCCAGAGGCGTTGGCCCCTTCGGCTGAAGAACACCACGCGGCCTCCGGTCAGCGTTACGCGTAGCGCCTCGCGATTCATATAGCCGACCATGAGAACCGTGCCCGTCACCGCATGCTGGATCACCGCGGGGAGCAGGCCGTCACCCTTCGTGAAGTCCAGCGTCTCGATGTCGGCGATCAGCAGCGGTTGCCCGCAGTTGTTTTCCATGCTCATGGCACCTGCCGTTGCGTGAGGCGCACTTCGATACCGGCGGCATGCAGGCTGCGCTTGAGATTGCCGATGGCGATCGAGCCGCTATGGAAGACACTCGCCGCCAGGGCCGCATCGACCCCGGCCTGTGAGAAGACCGCGCGAAAGTGCTCAACCGCGCCCGCCCCGCCGGAGGCGACGAGGGGTACGTCGCAAAGGGCGCGCACGGTGCGCAGTTGCTCGATGTCGAAGCCCGCGCACAGGCCGTCGTTGCCCATGCAATTGAGTACGATCTCACCTGCGCCGCGCTCCTGCACCTCGCGGACCCATGCAAGGACGTCGCGACCCGATTCCCGCGCGTGCTGCGGATCTCCGGTGAATTGCTGGGCTCGAAATCCGAGCTCCGTGAGCTTGCTGTCGATGCCGACTACCACGCACTGCGAACCGAAGCGTGCGCTCAACGCATCGATGAGGGAGGGATCCGCGAGCGCCGGGGAGTTGATCGATACCTTCTCCGCGCCCGCATTCAGGATCTGTTCGGCATCGCGCACTGAGCGGATTCCGCCGGCCACGCAGAACGGTATGTCCAGCGCGCGCGCGACACGCCGTACCCATTCACGATCGACGGACCGGCCTTGCGGACTCGCCGTGATGTCGTAAAACACGAGCTCGTCCGCGCCTTCGTCGCGATACCGCACGGCAAGCTCCATGATGTCGCCCACGATCCGATGGTCGCGGAAGCGAACACCCTTTACGACTTGACCGTCGCGGACGTCGAGGCAGGGAATGATGCGTCGGGCAAGAATGGTTGCAACTCCTCGCAGGGGATACGCTCTTCCAGCAGCGCCTTGCCGCTGATGGCCCCTGCCACGCCGATCCGGGAGAGCGCTGCGAGATCGGCTGCGCTTCGAACGCCACCCGATGCCTGCCACGCCAGATGCGGAAAGCGGGCCACGGCCTGCCGGTACAGTTCTATGTTTGGACCGCAGAGGGCGCCGTCGCGCTCGATGTCCGTACACAGGATGTGTTTGAGAGATCCCGGGGGAAAACGGGCGATGGCTTCCCAAAGGCTGACGGCAGTTCCTTCGGTCCAGCCGCGCGTGTGCACCCGCGGTTCACCGTTCACGCCGATTCGTACGTCGAAGGCGAGACAGATCCGCTCCGACCCAAACCGCACCACCCACTCCGACACTTCAACCGGGCGCTCGATCGCGGCGCTGCCAATTACCACACGGCCAACACCGTGGCGAAGAAGCTCATCGACAATCAGGGCGGACCGCACACCCCCGCCGACTTGCAGGCGAACTGCGCGGTGGGAGGCGAGAGCGGCGATGATCGGCAAGTTAGCCAGCACGCCGTCCTTTGCGCCATCCAGATCGACGATGTGCAGCCAGGAGGCGCCGAGCCTGTGATAGCGCAGCAGCAGCTCGCGCGGCTCGTGCGGATAACGGGTTTCCGCTCCGAACTCGCCTTGCAAGAGGCGGACGCAACGTCCTTGCCGCAAGTCGATTGCCGGCATGAGCAGCATCACGCCTGCCGCAGGAAGTTGGCGAGCAGCCGGGCGCCGACCGCGGACGAGCGCTCGGGGTGGAATTGCGTGCCCCAGAAGTTTGCCCGCCGCACGATTGCCGGGAGCGGCGCGCCGTAGTCCGCGATGGCGAGGGTCGCAGCGGAAACCGGGGCCGCATAGCTGTGGACGAAGTAGACATAGTCGCGTTCCGCGACACCTTCCAGCAGGGGATCCTCGCGGACCGCCGCGAGCTGATTCCAGCCCATGTGCGGGACGGGACGGCCCGGCGCAGGCCGCAGCCGCCCCACGGTGCCGGGCAGAATGCCGAGGCAGGCCGTGCCGCCTTCCGCGGAATGCTGGAACAAGAGCTGCATGCCGAGGCAGATACCCAGTACGGGTTGAGTCAGTGACGGTACCAGCTCAGCAATGCCGCTCAGGCGCAGCCGATGCATCGCGTTGGCCGCCGACCCTACGCCGGGCAGGACTACTCGGGGCGCCTCCAGGATCGCGCGCCTATCGGCGGTCACATGAGTGCGCGCGCCCAGGCGCCCGAGCGCGAATTGCAGCGAGGCGAGATTGGCGCCGCCGCTGTCGATGATGATCGCTTCCATGTCTATAAGACTCCCTTGGTGCTCGGCAACTCGTCACTCTCGCGGCGGATCGCCTGGCGCAGAGCCCGGCCCACTGCCTTGAAGCACGCTTCGATCATGTGGTGCGCGTTCTCGCCGGTCACGCTCACATGCACGGCGGCGCCCAGGGCTTCGGCAAAGGAGCGGAAGAAGTGCGGTACGAGCTCGGTGGGGAGGCCGCCGACGCGCTCGCGGTGGAAGCGGCCCTCGAACTGCGCAAAGGCGCGGCCGGACAGGTCGATGGCCACCCTGGCCTCGGCCTCGTCCATCGGCAGCACGAATCCGTACCGCGCGATACCGAGTTTGGAACCCAACGCTCGGCGCAGCCCCTCTCCCAGGGCGATGGCACAGTCCTCGACGGTATGGTGCTCGTCGACTGCGAGGTCGCCTTTGCAGGTGAGCTCGAGCGACAAACCTGCATGCCTGGCGAGCTGCTCGATCATATGGTCAAGAAACCCGATTCCCGTGTCGATGCGGGTGGGTGTCGTCGAATCCAGTCCGATGCGCACGTCGATACTGGTTTCATTCGTGCGCCGCTCTACGTGCGTCCGGCGCTCCGTGAGCAGCCGCACGGCCGCAGCCCAGGTCTGCGCCGCGTCGCCGTGCCGCTGTACGCACACGCCTCGTATCCCAAGGTTGCGGGCAAACTCCAGATCGGTGTCGCGGTCGCCGATCATGGCGCTGGCCGCGAGATCCACTGCGGCTTGCTGGATGAACTGCCTGACCAGCGCGGTCCGGGGCTTGCGGCACTCGCAACCGTCCGCCTCGAAGTGCGGGCAGATGAAGACGGCTTCGAATTCGATTCCCTGCGAGCCGAAGGCCTGGAGGACGAAACACTGGACCTCCTCGAATGCCGACCGGGTGAAGGAGGGTGTGCCCAGGCCGTCCTGGTTCGTGACCATGACGAGCCGGAATCCGCGGCGTTTCAGCGCGGCTAGCGCTGCGAACACTCCCGGCATGAAACGTATCTTGGCGAGCGAGTCCACCTGGCGGTCGGGCGGCTCTTCGATGAGGGTGCCGTCGCGGTCGACGAACAGGATGGGGCCGAGGCCGCTCACCGCAGCGCCTGCAACACACGTTGGTTCTGTTCCACCGTGCCGATCGTGATGCGCAGGCACTGGCCCAGACCCGGGTACCCGCGCACGTCCCTGATCAATAGCCCGGCGCTACGGACGCGCGCCAGCGCATCTGACGGGTCCTTGAACTCCACGAGGAGGAAGTTAGCCGCGCTCTCCCATACACGCGTGACGCTTGGCAGCGCACGCAGCGATGACTCGAGGCGGTTGCGCTCCGTGGCGATCATCTGCAGATGCACCTTCGAGACACTCAGCTGTCCGGGCTCCAGTATCTTCAACACGGCCTCTACCGATAGCTGCGGCAAGGCGTAGGGGGGAATGACCTTGCGCAGCAGCGTGATGACTGCGCTGTCAGCGATCACTGCGCCACAGCGCGCCCCGGCAAGCGCATACGCTTTCGAGAGCGTGCGCAGGATCGCAAGATTCGGCCTCTCGCCGATGAGAGACGCGAGGCTGCGCGCCGCCGAAAACTCGATGTACGCCTCATCGACCACCACCACCGCCTTGCCCTCGAGCGCCCGGGCGACACGCAGCACGGCTTGAGCCTCCAGCAGGTTGCCGGTCGGATTGTTCGGCGAGCACAGGAACAGCAGCTTGACGCCGGGCACGCACCGCTCGAGCACGGTCGGCTCGTCGAGCGCGAAATTCCGGTCGGCCCGCAACGGAACCGCCAGTATCTGCGCACCCTGGATGCGCGCGGCCAGTGCATATATCCCGAAGGTCGGGGGACATACGATCACGCTGTCACGGCCCGCCGTGCAGAACGAGCGCGCGAGCAGATCGATCGCCTCATCGCTGCCTCTCGCCACCAGCACGGACTCGGGCGCGACCCCGTACAGGGCCGCCAGACGTTCCACGAGCGCTCGCGGTTGCGGCTCGGGATAGCGATTGAGCCCGGCAACCGAGGCATCCGCCATCGAACGCCACGGCAGCTCGTTCGCATGCAACCGCTCCAGAGCGGGGTCCCATAGCGCGTGCTCGTAGGGCTTCATTGCGACGATGTCCGGCCTCGCGAGCTTCTCGACCCAGCTCACGAGGTAACCTCAACGGCCGGCGAGTCCGCTGCCTCCCGGGCGAGCGCAGCGAGGCGCCGGGTGACCGCACTCGCGTGGGCGTCGAGGCCTTCGAGGTTTGCCAACTCCACGGCGACGGGCCCAAGCACACGCAACCCCGCCGGCGAAAGCTCCTGTACCGTGATGCTCTTGACGAAATCGAGCACGGACAACCCGCTGTAGGCTCGCGCGTAGCCGTAAGTCGGCAGCACATGGTTGGTTCCCGAACAGTAGTCGCCCATCGGCTCCGGCGACCAGGAGCCCAGAAATACACAGCCGGCGTGGCGGATCTGCGCCAGCCAGCGTCGTGGCTCCCGCACCTGCAGCAACAGATGCTCCGCGGCATAGCCGTTGGCCACGCCGATGGCGGTCTGCAGATCGGGAACGACGATACAACGGCTGGTTGCGAGGGATTTGTCCAGGATCGAGCGCCGCGCCAACAGTTGCTTTTGCGCGTGGACTTCGGCGCAGACGAGCTGCGCCAGCGCCCGCGAGGGGGTGACGAGAATGGCCTGGGCCTGCGCGTCATGTTCCGCCTGGGCCAGCAGATCGGCTGCGACGAAATCGGCACGGGCGCCATCGTCGGCGATCACCATGACCTCGGACGGACCCGCCGGGAGGTCGCACGCGGCGCCATCCGGGTCATTGGCCGCCAGTTGCTTGGCGGCGGTGACCCACGCGTTGCCGGGTCCGAAGATCTTGTCGGCCTTGGGAATGCTCGCGGTGCCGTAGGCCATTGCGGCGATCGCCTGCGCGCCTCCCACTTTGAAGACCGTGTCGATGCCGCACATCTGCGCGGCAAGCAGGACCGCCGGATGGGCCTGCCCGAGTGCATCCGGCGGCGTGCACAAGATGCGCTGTGGGCATCCCGCAATGCGCGCGGGGACGGCTAACATGATGACGGTGGACGGTAACGGAGCCGATCCGGCCGGTACGTACAGGCCAACTGCCGAGATGGGTCGGAGCAGACGCTCGCAGCGAACGCCGGACATCGTCTCCATCGACTGCGCCTGAGGGAGCTGAGCCGAGTGGAATCGGTGAACGTTGTCGATGGCGCGCTCGAGAGCGGCGCGCTGCGCCGGCGTCACTGCGCTGCGCGCCCCGGCAAATTCCGCGGGGGAGACGGCCAGCGCATCGATCCGCACTCGGTCGAATCGCTCGGTATACGAACGCAAAGCCGCATCGCCGTCGCGGCGCACGGCGGCAATCACCTCCAGTGCAACAGAGGTGCTATCCGGCCGTTCTCGATGAGTGGGCCGCGCCAGGGCGGCCCACCTTTCATCATGAGTCAGCCGGTCCCAATCGAGGATACGCATGCGGTCACACACTGCGGCGCACGCAAGTTACGCCAGCATCTTTTCGACCGGCAGCACCAGGAGGGCGCTGGCGCCGGCTTTTTTGAGACTCTCGAGCGTCTCCCAGAACACGTTCTCGCGGCAGACCGCGTGGATGGCCACTTTGTCCGGGAACCCCTCCAGCGGAATGATGGTCGGGGACTCGCTGCCCGGCAGGAGGCGTTTGATTTCGGGAAGTGCGCAGCGCGGCGCATGCAGCATGATGTACTTGCTTTCCTTCACCTGCTGCACGCCGTCGATTCTCATCAGCAGCCGCTGCACCCATGCGTCCTTTTCGGGGGCCAGCTGCAGCGGGGTGCGGATGAGGACCGCGTGGCTTTCGAGCAGCGTCTCGACCTCGCGCAGATGATTGGCCTGCAGGGTCGACCCCGTCGAGACGAGATCGCAGATGAGATCGGCTCGGCCGAGCCGCGGAGCAATCTCCACGGCACCCGAGAGCGTGACGATGTCGGCGCTGACATCCCGATCGCGCAGGTATTTGCGCAGAAGGCAGGGAAAGGTCGTGGCGATGCGTTTGCCGCGCAATGAGCTCGTGCCCTCGTAAGCCCCGCCTTCCGGCACGGCGATGCAGAGGCGGCAGCGGCCGAAGTCGAGCGTGCGGACCTGCTGGAAGCGCACGCCGTGTCCGCGCTCACCGAGCTCCAGGCGCTTCTCTTCCAGCACGTTGAGGCCCACGAGGCCCAGATCGCAGACGTCCTCCTGGACGAGATCGGGGATATCGTCGTCCCGGACGAACAGCACGTCGAGTGGCATGTTCTCGCCGTAGCCCATGAGCTGGTCCTTGCCGCGGGAGAGCTTCAGGCCGCAACGCATGAGCAGATCGAGCGACGGATCCGTGAGCCGCCCGGCTTTCTGCACGGCGAGCTTCAGGCGCAGCTCATCCATGCCGGGACAGCTCGGCGCGCGGCTCTGCAGCGGATGCCACGCGCTTGCCGCCGCGTTCCGGCTGAACGCGTTTCACCTTGCGGATGCGGCGAACCGCGACCGCATAGCCCCCGTTGCCACTGGCGAGGAAGCGTGCCACTCGCCCAATGGTCGTCACGCTGACGCCGGTGAGGCGGTGGATCTCGCGATAGGGCAGGCCGCGCTGCAAAAAGTCGACCACCGCCCACCGGTCGGCCATCGCCTGGATCTCGGCGGGCGTGCACAGATCGCGAAAAAACGCGCGGCATTCCCCGGCCGAGCGCAGGGCGGCGAGCGCCGCATACAAATTGCGCTCGGCGAGGGCTTCCTGCCGCGGCGTGCGGTTGCGATGGATCTTCATGGCGCACTCAACGTAATAGCACGCTAGTACATTAGCACAACGGACGGCGTGTGTGACACAACCGGGCAGGACACGGGGTAGCGCGATGGCCGGCGCGGGTCACCGCGGGGCTGTGCGCCGCGGCCCGGGGTGCCGTCCGCCCCCAGCGCCGGGGCTGCTCGCGGCCGGGTGCTCGCGGCCGGTGCATGGGCAGTCTGCCGGGCAACAGCCTGTTGGCGGGTCAGCGCGACCTTGACGCATCCGCAATGCACACCATAGACTGCAAGCCACTCATCGAGACCGGCTGAGGGATAAGGCCCTTAGACGCCGGGGCAACCGCCAGGCTTAACCATCCTGGAAAGGTGCCAACTCCTGCGATTCCGGGTCGGGCGCCTCAAGGGCGGTGGCCAGGGTCGACAGATGAGCGGTTTGCGTGGCTTCGGCTCGCCATTCGTGCGGGCGGAGATGGACGCGACGAACCCGCCGGAAGGCGGGCGCTCCGCAGGAGGGCCGGTGAGACCGGGCCATTGGTTTTGCGGAGCTTTCGATGAACGCCTCACTCGAGTCGGTACCCCTCGCACTGCGTCACAGCGCGCCCGAGAGTCACAGCGCGCCCGAGACCCCTGTGCGCGAAGGCATTCTGGAGGTGCCCGGGGAGATGTCGCTGTATCACGGCGGTAAGCTGCGCGGGGTGCGCATTGCCTGGAGGCTCAGCGGCCCGGCAAGTGCTCCGGTGGTGTGTGCGTTGGGCGGCATCTCCGCGAACCGCAATGTCTGCCTGACCGAGGATCCGCGGCAAGGCTGGTGGTCGCAGATAGCAGGTCCCGATCGCCCCCTGGACGCGCACCGATACCGCCTTCTGAGCTACGACTACCTGGGGGGCAGCGGGGAGTCCACCGGCCCCGGGCCAGGCGCTGCCGAGGCGCGCTCCCCGGAGCTGCTCGCTGGCTTCCCGAGCATTTCCAGCTATGACCAGGCGGATGTGCTGGTCCGCCTGCTCAATCATCTCGGACTGAAATCGTTGCGCGCCATCGCTGGCGGCTCCTACGGCGGCATGGTCGCGCTGGCTTTTGGCGAGCGCTATCCCGAACGGGTGGGTCACCTCTTGATCATTGGCGCTTCCGATCGCGCCCACCCGATGGCGACAGCGTGGAGAAGCGTGCAGCGCCAGATCGTGCGGCTAGCGGTGGACTGCGGCCGTGCCAAGGATGGCCTGCAGGTCGCGCGTGCCCTGGCCATGTCAACCTACCGCAGCCCGGAGGAATTCTCCGCCCGCTTTGCCGGCTCGCCGGCGCTGGATGGGGAGCGCTTCGTGTTCCCGGTCGAGAGTTATCTGTTCTGCCGGGGCAATGACTTTGCCGCACGCCATCGTCCCGAGTCCTTCCTGTGCCTGTCCGAGTCCATCGATCTGCATCGCGTGGACGCGGCGCGCATCTTCGTCCCGACCACGGCCGTCGCCGTGCGCGAAGATCAGCTCGTGCCGCTCGTAGACATCCGCGCCATGGTCGCGCGGCTGCCGGTGGCGAGGCTGCATGAGCTTTCCTCGATTTACGGCCACGATGCCTTCCTGAAGGAGACTGCACAGTTGCGCCCGATATTCGCCCAGGCGCTGGAGAGCGTTCCGTGAACGATCTTCCCAGCCAGATCACCCGGACCGTGCGTGCGGGCCTCGAGTCGGATGAGGCGACCGGCGCTGTCGTGCCGCCGATTCATCTCACTTCGACATTCGCGTTCCGCTGCTTCGGCGAGAAGCGGGGCTACGACTACACACGCTCGGGAAATCCGACGCGCGACCTGCTCGCGGCGGCGCTCGCAGAGCTGGAGCTCGGTGCCGGCGCAGTGGTGACCGCGACGGGGATGGCCGCAATCACGCTCGTCGGCTATCTGATTCCGGCGGACGGCCGAATCGTTGCGCCGCACGACTGTTATGGCGGCACGTACCGCCTGTTCGATGCCTGGCGCCGGCGCGGCGAACGGCAGGTCGAGTTCGTCAATTTCGCCGACGAGGCGGCTGTGCGCCTGGCGCTCTCGAAGCCGACCGCGCTCCTGTGGATCGAGACGCCCAGCAATCCTCTGCTGCGCATTACCGATATCGAAAAGTTTGCGGCTCTCGCGCGAGTGAGCGGGGCACTGACGGTGGTGGACAACACGTTCCTGTCCCCCGCATGGCAGCAGCCGCTGACGCTCGGCGCCGATCTCGTGCTGCATTCGACGACGAAGTACCTCAATGGGCACAGCGATGTGGTGGGAGGCGCGGTGGTTGCCAAGGACAAGGCGCTCCACGACCAACTGATCTGGTGGGCAAATTGCCTGGGTGTGACGGGAGCGCCTTTCGACAGCTTCCTGACGCTTCGGGGACTGCGGACCCTGCATGCGCGGCTGGACCATCACGGCCGTAATGCGATGGCGCTCGCCGAATGGCTGCAAGTGCAGCCCAATGTCAGGCAGGTGTATTACCCCGGACTCGCGTCGCATCCGGGACACGATCTGGCTCGGCGGCAGCAGCGCGGCTTCGGCGCCATCGTGAGCATCGAGCTCGAGGGCGGGCACGATGCCGTGCGCGAATTCGTCTGCGACCTGGAATGCTTCTCGCTCGCCGAGTCTCTCGGGGGTGTGGAGAGCCTCGTTGCGCATCCGGCCACTATGACACACGCTGCAATGGATGCCGCCGCCCGGCACAAAGCGGGCCTGGCGGATGGCCTCGTGCGCCTCTCGATTGGCATTGAAGGGCTGGAGGATCTGCGGCGGGACCTGGCTGCGGGCCTGCAGCGTGCGGCGCTCACACTGCGCAGCGTGCCCAAGGCGGCGACGGGCTAAGCGGATCCGGTCAGTCAGCGCTGCCTCAGCGCAGCCAGCACAGCGTCGCCTGTTTCTCTTGTAGAAAGGACGCGAGAGCCCGGTGGCGCAATGTCAGGTGTTCGAGCACCACTTTGCAATGCACGCGCGACGGCGCCGTCCAATGCGTCCGCTTCCTTGGTCAATTCCAGAGAGTGACGAAGCAACATCGCCGCGCTCAGGATGGCCCCGATGGGGTTCGCTATCCCACGTCCCGCGATGTCCGGGGCGGAGCCGTGAATGGGCTCGTACAGGCCTCGCTTGCCTTCGCCCAGGGACGCCGACGGAAGCAGCCCAAGTGAGCCGGACAACATGGATGCTTCGTCCGTCAGGATATCGCCGAACATGTTCTCGGTGACCAGAACGTCGAAGTCGCTGGGCCGCCTGATCAGGTGCATCGCCGCGGCATCGACCAGGATGTGCTCGAGTGCCACGTCCGGAAATTCCTCGCGCACGACGCGAGTACTGACTTCGCGCCACAGTCTCGAGGTCTCCAGCACGTTCGCCTTGTCTATGGACGTCAGCTTTCGGCGCCGCTGACGCGCGAGCCGGGCTGCAACGCGCACGATGCGCTCGACCTCGGCGACCGTGTAGGTGCAGACGTCGGCGGCACTCGTGGCGTCGCGCTTCTTCTCGCCGAAGTAGATGCCTCCCGTCAGCTCGCGCACGAAGATCAGATCGACTCCCTCGAGCACCGCCGGTTTGAGCGTCGAGGCGTCGATGAGACAGCGCTGCAGCTTGACAGGCCGCAGATTTGCGTAGACGCCGAGCTCCTTCCGCAGGCGCAACAGACCCTGCTCCGGCCGCACCTTGGCGCCCGGCGCCGACCACTTGGGACCGCCGATGGCGCCGAGGAGCACGGCATCCGATTCCAGACACGTCTGCAGGGTGCTCGGCGGCAGGGGATCGCCACAGGCGTCGATCGCCTCGCCGCCGAACGGCCGGGGGGTCAGGGCGAACTCGTGATCGCAGGCAGCTCCGATCGCCTGCAGGCAACGCACGCCTTCGGCAATGACCTCGGGACCGATTCCATCGCCGCCCAGAAGCGCTATTCGAGCCTTCATCGTCCTGCGGGGCCTATCGTCGCATGAGGGCGCAGTCAGGTAGCCCGGTGCCCGCGCTCGTACCCGTCGATGTCGCCGCGGCGCTCGAGGAGGAAGCCCAGCTCGTCCACGCCATTCAACAGGCAATAGCGTGCGAACGCTTCGATCGGAAACTTCACCGCCGTGCCCGTCGGCAGCGTGATGGTCGCGGCCGCAAGGTCGATCGTCACTTCGGCGCCCGGGTGCTCGATGAGCCAGCGGCTGCTGCCTTCATCGACGACGATCGGCAGCAAGCCGTTCTTCAGCGAGTTGCTGCGGAAAATGTCGGCGATCTCCGTGCTCACGACGGCCTGGAAGCCGTAGTCCAGCAGCGCCCACGGCGCATGCTCGCGCGAGGAGCCGCAGCCGAAATTGCGGCCCGCAACCAGGATGCGGCAGCCCTGGCCCTGCGGCTGGTTGAGTGCGAAATCCGGCCGGGCGAGTCCTTGCGCATCGTAGCGCCAGTCGGCGAAGAGATTGCGCCCGAGGCCCTCGCGCGTGGTGGTCGTCAGGAAGCGGGCGGGAATGATCTGATCCGTGTCGATGTTGCTCGCCGGCAGAACTGCCGTTCGCGAGCGCAGGATGTCGATGGGTTTCATGTGAGCAGAGAAGTTGCGTGTCTCAGGCGAGCAACTCACGTGGATCGGTTACGCGGCCGCGTACGGCGCTTGCCGCCGCCGTCAGCGGGCTTGCGAGCAGTGTGCGGGCGCCGACGCCCTGCCGGCCCTCGAAGTTGCGATTGCTCGTGCTGACAGAGTACTGACCCTTCGGAACCAGGTCGCCGTTCATTCCCAGGCACATCGAGCAGCCCGACTCGCGCCACTGCGCGCCGGCATCGATAAACACCCGGTCGAGTCCTTCGGCTTCGGCTTGCCTCTTGACTTGCTGGGAACCGGGAACGACCAGCATCTGCACGCCCTTCGCGAGCTTGCGTCCCCGCAGTACGCCTGCGGCGCTGCGCAGGTCGGAGATGCGGCCATTCGTGCAACTGCCCAGGAATACGACATTCACGGGCTGGCCCTTGATGGGCGCGCCCGCCTCGAGCCCCATGTAGGCGAGTGACCTTGCAAATGCGGCGTCGCCGCCGTGCGGAACGGCGGCGCTGATCGGTATGACCATGCCCGGATTCGTGCCGTAGGTGATCATCGGCTCGAGCACGGTGGCATCGATGTCGACCTCCTTGTCGAAGCGTGCTCCCGCATCGGTGGGAAGCTCGCGCCATTGCTCGAGTGCGCGCTCCCAGTCCGGTCCCTGCGGCGCACGCGGACGTTGGGCGAGGTACTCATAGGTTGTATCGTCGGGGGCGATCATGCCGGCACGGGCGCCTGCCTCGATCGACATGTTGCAGATCGTCATGCGCTGATCCATGTCGAGCTCGAGAATCGTCGCGCCGCGGTACTCGATGACGTGGCCGGTCCCACCTCCGACGCCGATCCTGCCGATGATTGCGAGGATCAGATCCTTCGCCGTAACGCCCGGCCGCAGCCGCCCCGAGACATTCACTGCAAACGTGCGGGGCTTGCGCTGCAACAGGCATTGCGTGGCCAGAACGTGACCGACCTCGGTGGTCCCGATGCCGAAGGCAAGCGCGCCGAGCGCCCCATGGGTGCTCGTATGGCTGTCACCGCACACCACGGTCTTGCCGGGCTGCGTAATCCCGAGCTCCGGCCCGATGATGTGCACGATCCCGCGCAGCGCGCTGCGCAGGCCGAGCAGCTCGACGCCGAATTGTCCACAGTTGATCTCGAGCTCGCGTACCTGCTGCGCCGCCGAGTCGATCGCGATGGGCGCGCCGCCGAACACCTGCTCGGTGCGGGTGGGCGTGGAATGATCCATGGTCGCCAGCGTGAGATCCAGCCGCCGCACCGGTAGTCCACGCTGACGCAGGACCGCGAATGCCTGTGGTGAGGTGACCTCGTGGACCAGGTGCAGATCGATGTACAACACCGCGGGCGTATCGGCGGTCTCGGCGGAAACCTCGTGCTGCCGCCAGACCTTCTCGAACATCGTTTGCGGAGCGTGTGACATGGGTGCGGGGCTGCGCTGCGCCTCAGCCCGCAGCGGCCGCACGCGGTGCGGCCATGTCAACATGATCTAGCCAGCCCCACTTGTCCGGCGTCTTTCCCGAGAACAGGCCGAAGAACGCGCCCTGCAGGCTCTCGGTGACGGGGCCGCGTTTGCCGGCGCCCACGGGCAGCCGGTCCACGGATCGGATGGGAGTGATCTCCACGGCTGTGCCGGTGAAGAATGCCTCATCGGCCAGGTACAGCAGCTCGCGGGGAATGGCGCACTCGCGCACTTCGAGGCCACGTTCGCGCGCAAGCCGCATTACCGTGTCCCGGGTGATGCCGCCCAGTACCGAGTGGGCGAGCGCGGGCGTCAGCAGCACGCCATCCTTGATCAGGAACAGGTTCTCCCCCGACCCCTCGCTGACGGTGCCATCCGTCGCAAGGCCAATGCCCTCTGCGAACCCGAGGCGGCGCGCCTCTGCTCCGATCAGCTGGCTGGAGAGATAGTTGCCGCCAGCCTTGGCGAGAGAGGGCAGGGTATTGGGCGCCACGCGGTTCCAGGACGACACGCAGGCATCGACGCCCTGTTCCTCGCTCTCGTGGCCGAGATATTTGCCCCATTCCCAGGCGGCGACCGCCACTTCGGTCGGCGGCTCGTTTTTCGGCGTGACGCCGATCTCCCCATACCCGCGGAACACCACCGGCCGGATGTACGCGCCACGCGTCAGGCCATTGGCGGACACGACCTCGCGGCACGCGGCGTTCAGTT
Source organism: Steroidobacteraceae bacterium (assembly GCA_050738795.1). Taxonomy (GTDB): domain Bacteria; phylum Pseudomonadota; class Gammaproteobacteria; order Steroidobacterales; family Steroidobacteraceae; genus 13-2-20CM-66-19. The sequence continues at coordinate 39,670 of JBOIAD010000103.1, read as the reverse complement.
GCTCGGGCTGGAACGGAATGGCGATCCGATAGATCTTCGCCGAGTCATACAGGCGCCGGGTGTGATCGCGCAGCCGGAAGATGGCGACGCCGCGGTGGGTCTCGTAGGCGCGCAAGCCTTCGAACACGGAGGACCCGTAGTGCAGCGCATGCGACAGCACGTGCACAGTGGCCTTCTCCCAGGGAACGAGCTTGCCGTTGAACCAGATGAATTGAGTGGCCGGGATGGGCATTGCCTAACTCCTTAACAAGGATCCTCAGACTGCGGCTTGCGCGGCACTGGCGGCGGTCCGTTCATCGCGCAGGCGCGAGCTTGCCTGCGACAGCTCGATTCGGTTCACCACTTCCAGGAATGCCTTGGTGCTGGACTCCACTATGTTCGTGCTCAGGCTGGAGCCGCGGTACGTGCGCTGATTGTACTCCACGTATACAACGGCTTCGCCCTGGGCATCTTCCCCCTCGGATACGCTGTGCACCTCGAACTTGCGCAGCATGACGTTCACCCCGGTGGCGGCCTCGATCGCCTTGAAGGCTGCATCCACGGGTCCGTCGCCTTGCGCTTTGCTCTCGACGCTTCGGCCGTCCGCATGCTGCAGGCGAACCACGGCGTGCGCCGGAGTATTGCTGTCGGCTGCCGTCTTCAGGTCCAGGAGCGTCCACGGCCCGCTTGCGGAGCCTTCGGCCCGCAGCACCAGGGCTTCGATGTCACCGTCGAACAGCTCCTTCTTCTTGTCCGCCAGCGCCTTGAATTCCTCGAACAGCCGGTTGAATTCCAGCTCGTCGAGCTCGAACCCCAGCTCCTTCACCCGGTCGCGGAACGCATGCCGGCCGCTGTGCTTGCCGAGCACGAGATGGCTGCGCGACAGCCCCACATCCTCGGGACGCAGAATCTCGTAGGTAGAATGGTGCTTGAGCATGCCATGCTGGTGAATGCCGGCCTCGTGTGCGAAGGCGTTCTCACCGACGACCGCCTTGTTCCGGGGGATCGGCATGCCGGTAATGCTCGAAATCAGGCGCGACGTCGGATACAGGCGCGTCGTCTGGATGTTGGTGCGCACGTTGAAGAACGCTTCGCGTGTCTTCAGCGCCATGACGACTTCCTCGAGCGAACAGTTGCCCGCGCGCTCGCCAATGCCGTTGATCGTGCACTCCACCTGACGTACGCCGGCGACGACCGCCGTGAGGCTGTTGGCGACGGCCATGCCCAGATCGTCGTGGCAGTGGACGGACAGGCGGATAGTGTCGATGCCACGGACGTTCTTGCGCAGATAGCGGAACAGCTCGGCGAACTCATCCGGAACCGTATATCCGACCGTATCCGGGATGTTGACCGTGCTCGCGCCGGCCTCGATGGCGGCCTCGACCACCTGCACAAGAAACTCTAGCTCGGTGCGCGAAGCGTCCTCGGGAGAGAACTCGACGTCTTCGCACAGGTCGCGCGCCATGCGCACGCCGTCCACCGCTGTGCGCAGGATCTCCTCCTGGGCCATGTTCAGTTTGTACTGGCGATGGATGGCGCTGGTGGCGAGGAACACGTGCACGCGGTGGCGGGGCGCATCGCGCAAGGCTTTGACTGCGAGCTCGATATCCTCGCGGTTGCAGCGTGCGAGTCCGCAGATGATGGATCCTTGCACCTCGCGCGCGACTGCGTTGACCGATTCCCAATCGCCGCGCGAGGCGGCCGGAAATCCCGCCTCGATCACATCCACTCCGAGGTCCGTCAGCGCGCGAGCGACGCGCAGCTTCTCGGGCTGGGTCATGCTGCAGCCGGGCGATTGCTCGCCGTCGCGCAACGTGGTGTCGAAGATCAGTACCTGGGCTGGATCGGGAACCATGTGCGTATCCTCTCGAGATCGGGGCAGCGGGCAAAAGCCGCGCCTTTTGCCCGCGGAATACTGGCGATGTCCGCTGCAGAGCGCCGCAGGCGCTCTGCAGCCCATTCACTAGGCGCGGTGGTCATTCAGCCACGGCATGCGGGCGCGAAGCTCGGCGCCGACCTTCTCGATCTGACGGTCCGTGTCCTGATCGAGGAGCCGCTGATAGTTCTTGCGGCCGCTCGCGTTCTCGGCGATCCACTGCTTTGCGAACTTGCCGCTTTGCACCTCCTTCAGGATCTTGCGCATCTCTGCCTTGACGCGGTCATTCACCACGCGCGGGCCGCGCGTCAGGTCGCCATACTTGGCCGTCTCGCTGATGAACTGGTGCATTTTCCTCAAGCCCCCCTCGTGCAGCAGATCCACGATGAGCTTCAGCTCGTGCAGGCACTCGTAGTAGGCGACTTCGGGCTGATAGCCGGCTTCCACCAGCGTCTCGAATCCCTTCACGACCAGCTCTGTCGCGCCACCGCACAGCACGGCCTGCTCGCCAAACAAATCCGTCTCGGTCTCTTCCGCGAAGCTGGTTTCCAGAACGCCGCCGCGTGTACCGCCGATGCCGTCGGCGTAGGCGAGCGCCTTCGCGTGCGCCTTGCGCGTTGCGTCCTGGGCGACAGCGATCAGACATGGGACGCCGCGACCCTGCTGGTATTGGCGGCGTACGAGATCTCCCGGACCCTTGGGTGCGATCAGGACGACGTCCAGATCCTTTCGGGGCTTGATCTGCTTGAAGTGAATGTTGAAGCCATGTGCGAACAACAGGGTCGCACCTTTCCTGAGGCTCTTCTCGAGGCTTAGGTACAAGTCTTTTTGCGCTATGTCCGGCACGAGCATCGCAACCAGATCCGCGCGCGCGACAGCGGCGGCGGGCTCGGCAACGGCGAGGCCGTCCTTTCTGGCCTTCTTCCATCCGGCGCCGTTCTTGCGTACGCCCACCACGACGTCGAAGCCGCTGTCACTCAGATTGAGCGCATGCGCACGGCCCTGACTGCCATAGCCGAGTACCGCGACCCGCGCTCCCTTGAGCGCCTTCCTGTCCACGTCTTTGTGAGAATAAAGCCTCATCATCGATCTCCAAACGGCTTCGCGCCGCAGTGCCAAACGTAAAAAACCCCGCAGCGGCGCGTGGCCGGTGCGGGGTTTCTGGTGTCTCTACTCGCTCGTGCCTGGTTGATTTCAGGCGTGCCCGAGTGCCCCGCACCGGCCGCTTCGAAGGAGCGGCAGTCCGAGGGGCAGTACAAGCAGAATGGGCAGGGCAGGCCGCGGCGTCCGGGCGTCGGCGAAGCTCAGGTGACCTTTTGCAGCGGGTGCCATGGGACTTGTGCGCAAGCGAAAGCAGCGGAACAGTTGACCCGATGTGACCACACCGGCTGCGCCGTTGTCAACGCGGCCGGGCTCCTGCCGGCAAAAATGCGCCACTGCGCACCTGGACTGGTTAAGCTTCCAGAGGCGAACAGCCCGGGCGTCCTGTCGGCGCCGAGGCGCAATGCGTACGAGCGGCATACCGGCTGATCCGCGCGCTTTCGAAATGAGCCCGGAGCCGTCGATCGTCTCCGGCAGGCAGACGATGCCTGGCGCCAACGGGGGATGCTGTTCAGCTGGGGGGGAAATACTTTAAGCTTTAAGGACCGGGAAGGAACTGGCTCGATGTCCTCGAAAAAGAAACAGGTGGATCCGCGCGCGAGCTCGCGCCTCGTCGTGGACGGAGTGAAGCAGGCTCCGTCGCGCGCGATGTTGCGTGCCGTGGGGTTCCAGGATGCGGATTTCGCGAAGCCGCAGATCGGTATCGCCTCGACGTGGGCAAACGTTACTCCGTGCAACATGCATATCGCGGAACTCGCGCGCGAGGCGGCTGCGGGCGCAGACGCCGCGGGTGGCAAGAGCATGCTGTTCAACACCATTACCGTCTCGGACGGCATCTCCATGGGATCCCCCGGGATGCGCTACTCGCTGGTGTCCCGGGAGGTCATTGCGGATTCGATCGAGACCGTGGTCGCAGCCGAAGGGTTCGATGGTTTCGTCGCCGTGGGCGGCTGCGACAAGAACATGCCAGGTTGCGCGATGGCCATCGCGCGGCTCAATCGCCCCGCCGTGTTCGTTTACGGGGGAACGATCCGCCCCGGGGCGCAGCGGCGCGATATCGTCGCGGTCTTCGAAGCGGTCGGCGCTCGCGCGGCGGGAAGGATTTCCGACGAGCAGCTCAAAGAGGTGGAACGCACGGCGATTCCGGGGCCAGGCAGCTGCGGCGGCATGTACACCGCAAACACGATGGCATCGGCCCTCGAGGCTCTCGGGCTGTCGCTCCCGGGAAGTTCCGCACAGGAAGCGGTGAGCGATGCCAAACGGGCGGACAGCCGGCAGGCCGGCGAGGCGGTGGTGCATCTGCTGAAGGAGGGCATCCGGCCGCGCGACATCCTCACGCGCAAGGCGTTCGAGAACGCGATCAGCGTAACGATAGCGCTCGGCGGATCCACCAACGCCGTGCTTCACCTGCTCGCGATCGCGAACGACGCGCGCGTGAAACTGGCGTTGGATGATTTCACGCGGATCGGCAAGCGCGTGCCGGTCCTCGCAGACGTCAAGCCGAGTGGGCGGTATCTGATGTCCGAGTTGATTGCGATCGGTGGCATCCGGCCGCTGATGAAGATGCTGCTCGATGCGGGCCTGCTGCATGGCGACTGTCTGACCGTGACGGGCCGGACACTGCAGGAAAACCTTTCCAATACAGGTATGTATCTTGCTGGACAAGACGTGGTGCGGCCCCTTTCCGATCCGCTCAAGAAGGACAGCCACCTCGTCGTTCTGTACGGGAACGTGGCTCCGGAAGGGGCGATCGCCAAGATCACCGGCAAGGAGGGCGTGAGGTTCAGCGGGCGGGCGCGCATATTCGAGGGGGAGGAGCGCGCCACCCAGGCCATCCTCGCTGGAGCGGTTCGCGCCGGGGATGTCGTAGTCATCAGGCACGAGGGGCCCAAGGGAGGGCCCGGGATGCGCGAGATGCTGAGCCCGACGGGTGCCATCATGGGCCGCGGGCTGGGAGACAAAGTGGCGCTCATCACCGATGGACGTTTCTCCGGCGGCAGCCATGGCTTCGTGGTTGGACATATCTCGCCCGAAGCCGCCGTCGGCGGCCCGATCGGGCTGCTGCGCAACGGTGATCGCATCACCATCGATGCGGTGAAACGGGCGATCGAGGTGGAGCTCCCGGCGGGGCAGCTGCGGCGCCGGCGCGCGGCCTGGAAACCTCGCAAGCCCTATGCGGTCGCCGGCGTTCTCGCCAAGTATGCCTTTCTCGTGGGCAGCGCTTCGTTGGGCGCGGTGACCGCACCGCCGCCGGCGCGGCGAATGAATTCTTGAGCTTAAGCGGAGTTGTCAGTGCACCGGGCGCAGGTTAGAGTTCAGCAGGCATCCGGCAATGCCCACGGTGTGCCGTGTCGTTGTTTTGCAAGCGCACGTCGCGATAATCGAGCCAGTCGGGGGAATTTGAGACTCAATTGCGCATCAGCCCGAGTGCCCGGGCGCGCGCGTTTATCCTGTATCAACGAGCCTGCCGGCCGGGGCGCCGGCGAGCCCGAGGCCGGGTCTGACAGCTTGCGGGCAGAGAGAAAGCCAGCTACTTTGCACCGCTTCCGTTTAGATCCGATGGGTCCGCAAATGCAACAGCGACACCGCATCAACTCATGAGTGCCTACGTACACGACACCCAGTTCTTTACGCGCAGGACGATCGTTCTCTTCGCGATCGTCGCTCTGCATGTCTTCATTGCCTGGGCGCTGGCCACCGGCCTGGCGCGCCGCGCGATAGAGCTCGTCGCTCCCCCTCTGCAGACGGAGATCGTCGAGGAAGTGCAGAAACGCGACCAGCCGCCGCCGCCGCCGCCGCCGCAGCTCGAGCGTCCGCCGGTGGAGGTGCCGCCCCCGGACGTGGCGATCGATCTGCCGGTGGAAACTCAGTCCACCGCCATTCAGGACGTGACCGACAAGCCCGTCGTGAAAGCGCCGCCGCCGCCCAGGCCGGTCAATCGCGTAGGCGGTGGCCCGGCGAAGGGCTTCCCGTCCACGGAAGACTATTACCCGGCCGCCTCAAAAAGGCTCGGGGAACAAGGATCGGCCACCGTGCACGTGTGTGTCGGCGCGAATGGCAAGCTCACTGGAGAGCCGACCGTTCAGCAGACGTCCGGCAGCTCCCGGCTCGATGAGGGGGCGGTGAAGCTGGCCAAGGCGGGCTCGGGCCGTTACCGGCCGACCACCGAAGATGGCAAGGCCATCGATTCGTGCTTTCCGTTCCGCATCAAGTTCGAGCTGCACTGAAGACCGACTATCAGATGCCGGGCATTGCCCGGCTTTTTTGTGATTCGAGGAAACTATGGAAAACCAAGTCACCGCAAACGTCGACAATCCTTACGGCCTCGGCGCTCTCTGGGCGGGGGGCGATATCATTGCCCGGTCCACCCTCGTCATCCTTGCCATCATGTCCCTGGCCTCCTGGTACGTGATCCTCACGAAGCTGTGGGACCAGCGCAAGCTCAAGCAGTCCGCGCGGGCCGCCGAGAAGCAGTTCTGGACGGCTCCGTCGATCAAGGACGGGGTGGAGCGGTTGAAGAAGGGCGATGACTTCCGCCTGGTCGCGGAAGACGGCCTGCGCGCCGCCTCGCATCACGATGGCCGCCTCACCGACCGGATCGACCTGCACGAGTGGATCACCATGTCGCTGCAGCGCGCCGTCGACCAGGTGAACAGCAAGCTGAACGCGGGTCTCGGCCTGCTGGCGACCGTCGGCTCGGTCGCACCGTTCGTCGGCCTGTTCGGCACCGTGTGGGGCATTCTGAACGCCCTGGTGTCGATCGGTATTGCCGGCCAGGCAAGCATCGACAAGGTGGCCGGACCCGTCGGCGAGGCGCTGATCATGACCGCCATCGGCCTGTTCGTCGCGGTTCCCGCGGTCATGGGCTACAACTGGCTGCTGGGCCGCAACAAGCTCATCCAGGACGCGCTGCGGAACTTCGCGAGCGATCTGCATGCCTATCTGGTAAGCGGTGCCCGTGTCGGGGCCGGCGAAGCGGACGCCCTGCGTTCGCCAGCGCCTGCCGCGGCCATCCGCAAGTAAACAGCTGACGGGCGGCCGGCGGTCCTTCGACGGGGCCGCCGGGCGCACGCGAGGATTCGAGTATGTCGATGAGTGTCGGCGGATCCACCGAAGATCAAGCGGTCATGTCGAACATCAACACGACGCCCCTGGTGGACGTCATGCTGGTGCTGCTGATCATCTTTCTCATCACGATTCCCGTCATCAACAAGACCGTGAAGGTCGAGTTGCCGAAGGCGGTCAACATCCCGACGCAGACCAAGCCGGAGAACATCACGATCGCGGTGGACCGTGCCGGGAACATCTACTGGAACGACCGGCGCGTGCCCAACCGCAACGACCTGCTGGCGCACATCAAGGAGGCCGCGGTTCGCAAGCCGCAGCCCGAGATCCACATCCGCGGCGACCGGGACGCGAAGTTCGAGGCGATCGGCCGGGTCCTCTATGCGATCCAGCGCGGCGGCGTCGTCAAGGTCGGCTTCCTCACGGAACCCGACCACGGCGTGCGCGGCTTCCGCTAACAGGAGCTCAAGAACATGGCAATGAGTGTCGGCACGGCTCCGGGCGCCGTCATGTGCGACATCAACACGACGCCCCTGATCGACGTCATGCTGGTGCTGCTGGTCACATTGATCGTGTCGCTGCCCATCATGACGCACGCGGTGAAGCTGGATATGCCACAGGCCAACAATCCGCCGCCGCCGGATGCGCGTCCCGAGGTCATCGATCTGGAGATCGATTTCGACGGCACCGTGGTGTGGAACGGCACGGTGGTGCAGAACATGAACCAGCTCGAAGGCTACTTCCACGAGGAAGCCGCCAAGGATCCGCAGCCTGAGATCCACCTGCGGCCCGACCGCCGCGCAAAGTACGATTACGTGGCGAAGGTGCTGGCCTCGGCGCAGCGCAATCGCATGAAGAAAATCGGATTCGTGAACACCTCTGAGTTCGGGGACTAAAGATCTACGATGCGAAACCACAGCATGCAGGCCCGCAGCAGGGCATTGGCCATATTCATCATCGGTGCCTCGGTCGTGACGGGCGCGGGGCTCATCGGCGCAAAGAGAGCGTGGGCCGACGAGAAGAAACCGCAGGTGAGCAGGGAGCTGGGCAAGCAGCTGAAGGCGGCGCAGGAAGCAGTGCAGGCCAAGAAATATGCGGATGCGCTCGCGAAGTTGAAGGATGCGGAGGGTAATCCGAAGAAGACCCCGTACGACCAGCACATCATCAACGAGCTTTCCGGTGTCGCCTACGCGCGCACCAACAATTACCCGGAGGCGGCGAAGGCATTCGAGGCGGAGCTCAACGACGGCTTCCTCGATCAGGCCGACGTGCCGCAGCGGGTGAAGGCGCTCGCGCAGCTCAACTACCAGATCAAGAACTACGACAAGGCCATAGAATTCGGCAACCGCGCCGTCAAGGGCGGCTTTGCCGACGACGAGATGCTGACGCTCGTCGGCCAATCGTACTATCTGAAGGGCGACTGGAAAGGCACGCTCAAGTTCGAAGACGGACTCATCGACGGGGAGATCAAGAAGGGCCAGACACCCAAGGATCAGTCCCTGCAGCTCGCCTTGAGCTCGTGTGTCAAGATGCAGGATTCCGATTGCACCACGCGGGAGCTCGAAAGGCTGGTGACCTATTACCCGAAGCCCGAATACTGGGCCCAGCTGCTCGGGACGATGCTGCGTTCGCCGCAACAGAACGACAAGGCGAACGAGCGGACGATGCTGCAGCTGTTCCGGCTGATGTTCGAGGTCGACGTGCTCAAGGAGCCCAACGACTACACGGAAATGGCTCAGTTGGCGATCGAGCAGGGTTCGCCCGGCGAGGCACAGCACGTGCTCGAAAGAGCCTTCCAGAAGAATGTATTCACCGATGCCCGCACGCAGGACAAGAACAAGCGACTGCTGGAATCGGCCAAGAAGGCGGCAACGGCGGATCTCGCTGCGCTGCCGAAGGCCGAGAAGGATGCGGACGCGGCCCCGAAGGGCGACAAGGACGTCGGCGTCGGACTGGCTTACCTGGGCTATCAGAAGTACGACAAGTCTGTCGAGGCGTTGAACAAGGGGCTGACCAAGGGCGGCGTGCGCAGCGAGCCGGAAGCCCGGTTGCTGCTTGGAATCGCGCAGCTCAAGGCGGGACACAAGGACGAAGCCGCGAAGACATTCCATGCCGTGAAGGGCGACGCCACGCTGGAGCGCCTGGCCGAGCTTTGGAGCCTGCACGCCAAGCAGGCCTGAACCTTCCCCGGGGAACGGCGGCGGTGCACGAGGCCGGGAGATCGTTCTCCCGGCCTTTTTCATTGGCACAGGCGCGCCTTTTGCCGCGCTCGCGAACGCCGGTGGTTTACGATAGCGCCACCTGCTCCCGCAACTTCCGGAAAGGAGACTCGAGATGGCGATCAAGGCTGGCGACCGTATGCCCTCCGGCAAGCTCAAGACGATGACCAGGGACGGCCCGAAGGATGTGACGACGGACGAGTTGTTCCAGGGCAAGAAGGTTGTGTTGTTTTCTGTTCCCGGCGCGTTCACGCCCACTTGCGATGCCAAGCATCTGCCAGGCTTCGTACAGCTCGCAGACCAGATCCGCGCGAAGGGAGTCGACACGATCGCGTGCATGGCCGTGAACGACGTATTTGTCATGAGCGCATGGGGCAAGTCCTCCGGCGTTGCCGATAAGGTCCTGATGCTGGCGGATGGTAATGGTGAATATGCCAAGGCCCTCGGACTGGAGCTGGATGCGAGCGGCTACGGGATGGGAACAAGAGGCCAGCGCTTTGCGATCGTCGTACAGGACGGTATGGCGAAGCACGTGGACATCGAAGCGCCGGGCCAGTTCAAGGTTTCAGCCGCGGAGCACGTTCTGAGCACACTGTAAGGGAGGCGGCGGCGCTACAGTCATGCACGACGCCGGCGACCGCAACTGCCGCATTCTGTTCATGCAACGGCCGGCCGGAGCGCCCGTGCCGGCAATCTTTGGTGCGGACACGACCGCGGTCCCGACTCCGGGGCCCGGTCAATTCCTGTCGCGCACGCTGTACCTCTCGCTGGATCCGTATTACCCGCCGGCCATGCAGGATGGCTCGCCAGCCGCGGAGCGGTTGACCCCGGGGGATCTGATGAGCGGCGAGACGGTTGCCCAGATCCTGGAGTCACGCCACCCGGATTATCGGCCCGGCGAGTACATCGCCGTACGCAACGGCTGGCAGCAATTTGCGCTGTCGAGCGGGAAGGGCGTACGGCGGCTCGATCCGGCCAAGGCACCCGTCTCCACGGCTCTGGGAGTGCTTGGGATGCCGGGCCTGGCGGGCTATACGGGTCTGATCTACATCGGCGAGCCGCGCCCCGGCCAGACGGTGCTCGTGTCGGCCGCGACCGGGCCCGTGGGCTGCACCGCCGGACAAGCTGCGCGGATCGTCGGGGCACGGGCAGTGGGGATCGCAGGGTCGGCCGAGAAATGCGCTTACGCGGTGGGAGAGCTTGGCTACTCGGCCTGCATCAACTGCCACACGGGGGATCTGGCGGCCCAGATCCAGCGCGCCTGTCCGGACGGGGTGGATGTTTACTTCGACAATGTGGGGGGTGAGGTGCTGGGCACCGTGCTGCGCTTTCTGGCTCCTCACGCACGCATCATCCTTTGCGGAATGAGCGAGGCATACAACACGGAATTGCCGCCGCCCGGTCCATTCCTGGCTCCCGTGCTGGAGGCCCGCGCAACGCTGCGTGGGGTCATCGCCCACGATCACCTCCACCGCCTTGCGGAACTCGAGAGAGTCGTGGGCGCCTGGATCCGCTCGGGCCAGTTCCGCTACAAGGAAGATATCGCCGACGGGCTCGCGAGCGCGCCCGCCGCGTTTTGCCGCCTCATGCGCGGCGAGAACTTCGGCAAGGCGCTGGTGCGCGTGGCGCCCGAGCGTCTGTAGGGCTGCGGGTCCGCTCACCGTGTGCCGATCAGGCGCTCGAGCTCCGGAACGATCTGGAACAGGTCTCCCACGAGGCCGATGTCGGCGACTTCGAAGATCGGCGCTTCGCCATCCTTGTTGATGGCGACGATCGTGCGCGCATCCTTGATGCCGGTCAGGTGCTGGATGGCTCCCGAGATACCGATCGCCATATACAGCTCGGGCGCAATGATCTTGCCGGTCTGTCCAACCTGCAGCTCGTTGGGTGCGTAGCCGGCGTCCACCGCAGCCCTGGATGCGCCGACGGCGGCACCGAGCTTGTCCGCAAGCGCGTAGAGGATCTTGAACCCATCGGCACTGCCGAGTGCGCGGCCCCCGGAAATGACACGGGAAGCGGTCTGCAGGTCGGGCCGATCGTTCCTGGCCGCCGATACCGAGACGAAGCGCGTGTGGGTGGGAAGCTCCACGGAGATCGCGGCTTGCTCGATCGGCGCCGAGCCCCCGGCGGGCGAGGCTTCGAAGGACGCCGTGCGGACGGTGCCGACGATCGTGCCCGCAGTGTCCGTCTCGACGGTCAGGATAGCGTTGCCCGCATAGATGGGCCGGCGGAAGCGATTGGCGCCTTCCACTGCCATGATGTCGCTGATCTGCGGGCTGTTCAGAAGGGCCGCGACCCGCGGCATGAGGTCCTTGCCGAACGTGGTCGAGGGACCGAGGACGTGCGTACAGTCCTTGGCGAGTGCGACGATCTGCGGCGCGAGCACGGCGGCCAGCGCATGCTCGTTCGCTGGATTCTCAACCTTGACGACGCGTGTGACGCCGGCAAGCTCCGCGGCCTGCGTCGCGACCGCCGTGGCATCGCGAGCGCATACCGCGATGATGATCTCGGCTCCCGGGATGCCCCGCGCGCAGGTCACCGACTTGGCGGTGCTGGGATTGAGTTTCGCGCCGTCGTGCTCGGCAACGATCAGAACTTTTGCGGCCATCACAGCAACCCCTTCTTCTTCAGCGCCTCGACCAGCTCGCCGGCATCCTTCACGCGAACCCCTTTCTGGCGCTGCGCCGGCGGCTCGAATTTCACCAGTTTCAGGGCCTGCCGCGTGTCCACGCCCAGGCTGGCCAGAGCGAGCGATTCCAGGGGCTTCTTCTTCGCTTTCATGATGTCCGGCAACTTCACGTAGCGCGGCTCGTTCAGCCGCAGGTCGGTCGTGACCAGCGCCGGCAGATCCACTTCCAGTGTCTCGAGCCCCGCATCCACCTCGCGCGTCACGCGCGCCTTGCCCTCGGACAACTCCAATTTGGAGGCGAATGTTACCTGGGGGCGGTTCCACAGAGCCGCCAGCATCGGGCCCGTCTGACTGTTATCGTCGTCGATGGCTTGTTTGCCCACGATGACCAGGAAAGGCTGCTCGCGCTCGATGAGCTTGAGCAGGGCGCGCGCCGCCACCAGCGGCTCGATGACCCCGTCGGCTTGCACATGCAGCGCACGATCCGCGCCCATCGCGAGCGCCGTGCGAAGCTGCTGCTGGCAGTCCGCCGGGCCGATCGTCGCAATCACCACTTCTTCCGCACCGCCGCGCTCCTTGATCCGCAGCGCCTCTTCCAGCGCAATCTCATCGAAGGGGTTGATGCTCATCTTGACCCCGTCCGTGACGACGCCCGTGCCGTCAGGCTTCACGCGGATGCGCACGTTGTAGTCCACAACGCGCTTGATACCGACCAGGATTCGCTTCATTCGGACGCTCTCCAGAATAGGCCGCGCAGGCAGAGGGCAAACGCCCACAAGTATAGCGGGCGCCGACCGCAAGCGGACTGGAAAGGCTGCGTGCGCCGCAGCCTTCAGCCGGGGCTCGCGCGGGTATCCGCAGGACGAGGCGTACGGCCCCCGCGAGGCCAGTTAGTGGTATAACCCTTCCAAATGCTTCGATACGCGGTCCGACGCATCGCCGGAATCGTTCCGACACTGCTCGTCATCATCACCGCGTCGTTCTTCATCGTCCGCTGCGCACCCGGCGGTCCCTTCGACCAGGAGCAGACGCTCTCCCCACAGGTGCGCGCCAATTTGAACCGGGCGTACGGGCTGGACCGCCCGCTGACGGTTCAATACCTGAAGTACCTGCGCGGTCTGGCCCACGGGGACTTCGGCCCGTCGTTGAAGATCCGCGATTTTACCGTCACCGAGCTGATCGCTCAGGGCCTGCCGGTCAGTATTTCCCTGGGCCTCGCTGCGATCCTGCTGGCCATTCTCCTCGGCATCCCGCTGGGGATCGCCGCGGCGGTGCGGCGCGACTCGGCCGTCGACCACGGAATCTCGGGGCTCGTCGTGTTGGGCATGGCGTTTCCGAGCTTCGTGACCGGGCCGGTGCTGGCCCTGGCGTTCGGGCTGTACCTGCAATGGCTGCCCGTTGCAGGCTGGGAGGATGGCGCGCCACGCTACTTGATTCTTCCGGCCGTGACGCTCGCGTTGCCGGTCATTGCCTACGTTGCCCGGCTTACCCGGGCGAGTCTGCTCGAAGTGCTGCGGGCAAACTTCATCCGGACCGCGCGGGCGCGCGGCTTGGGAGACTGGCGCGTACTTTGGCGGCACGCGCTGCGGCCGGCGATGCTGCCCGTGGTCAGCTATCTTGGGCCGGCGACTGCCTTCGTGGTGACCGGCTCGCTCGTCGTCGAGACCGTATTCGGATTGCCGGGCACGGGCCGGTATCTCGTGCAAGGCGCGATCAATCGCGACTACACGCTCGTGATGGGGATGGTCATCGTCTACGGCGCGCTGCTGCTGCTGCTGAATCTGATCGCGGACCTGCTCTACGGTTGGCTCGATCCTCGCGTGCGCCATGAGTGATGCAACGCTGCCTGCGGCGCAAGTCCACGGTCTGTGGAAGGACGCCAGTCGGCGGATACGGCACAACCGGGGGGCCTTGATGGCCGCGGGCATGATCCTGTTGATCGCCCTGCTGGCGTCGTCAGGCTCGATGTTGAGTCCGTACGCCTACGACAGCATCGATTGGCAGCATCTGGCGGCCGCGCCTCTGGGGGCTGCATCGCATTGGCTCGGGACGGATCGGCTGGGCCGGGATCTTTTTGTGCGCACATTGAACGGCGTGCGCATCTCCCTACTGATCAGCGTACTGGCCACTGCAATCAGTCTGGCAATCGGCGTCATGTGGGGAGCGGTCGCGGGCTACGTCGGGGGACGCACGGACGCATTGATGATGCGCTTCGTCGATATTCTGTATTCCCTGCCGTATCTGTTCATCGTGATCATCCTCACCACGGTGTTCGAGCGTGGCAGTCTGCCCGTGTTGTTCTTCGCCATTGGTGCGGTTGGCTGGCTGACGACGGCGCGCATGGTGCGCTCACAGACGCTTGCGCTCAAACGCCGCGAATTCATCGAGGCGGCACGCGCCACAGGGCTCGGCACGCCTGCGATCTTGCTGCGTCACATCATCCCCAATCTCATGGGTCCGATCGCGGTCTATGCGACGCTCGCCCTGCCGCAGATGATCCTGTTCGAGAGCTTTCTCAGTTTCCTGGGACTCGGCGTTCAGGAGCCGCTTGCGAGCCTGGGCAGCCTCATCAACGACGGTGCCCAGGAGATGCAGTCGGCTCCCTGGATGCTGCTGGTCCCGGCCGGGTTTCTAGTCGTGTTGCTGATGTGCTTCAACCTCCTCGGCGACGGCCTCCGCGATGCGTTGGATCCCCGTGACCGCTGAGCTGCAGCGTAGAGGCGGCGACACGCCGCGCGCGGGGCGGGGTGACAGCACGCTGCGGCTCGACGCCCTCAATGTCCACTTCACGACTCCCGCGGGCGACATCCACGCCGTGCAGGATCTGTCGCTTACCATCGAGCCGGGGGAGTGTCTGGGTGTCGTGGGAGAGTCAGGCGCGGGCAAGAGCCAGGCATTTCTTGCGGCGCTGGGCCTGCTGGCCCCGAACGGCCGCGCACGGGGCCGGGCGCAATTCGCAGGCCGCGATCTGCTCGGCCTGCGGCGGCCGGAGCTCGACCGAATCCGCGGCGCCCGTATCGGCCTGGTCTTCCAGGATCCGATGACCTCGCTGACACCTCACATCCGGATCGGCGACCAGATCGCAGAGCCGCTCGTGCGGCACACCCGCATCTCGTGGCGGGATGCGCGTACGCGCGCGCTGGCGCTATTGAATCGTGTTCACGTCACGGATGCGGAACGGCGGCTGCGGCAATACCCCCACGAGCTATCGGGAGGAATGCGGCAGCGGGTGATGATCGCGATCGCCCTGGCATGCGATCCATCACTGCTGATCGCGGACGAGCCCACAACTGCGCTGGATGTGACGATCCAGGCGC
The DNA here is from genome assembly GCA_050738795.1 of Steroidobacteraceae bacterium. Lineage (GTDB taxonomy): Bacteria > Pseudomonadota > Gammaproteobacteria > Steroidobacterales > Steroidobacteraceae > 13-2-20CM-66-19. The sequence continues at coordinate 24,484 of JBOIAD010000103.1, read as the reverse complement.
AGATCCTGGCGTTGCTGGTGGAGTTGCGACGCGCGCGCGGAATGTCGATGGTGCTCATCACCCACGACCTCGGTGCAATTGCCGGAGTCGCCGATCGGGTCGCTGTCATGAAGGCGGGACGGATCATCGAGCTGGATACGGTGGGCGTGATTTTGAAGACGCCCCGTCAGCCGTACACTCAGGCATTGTTGAAGGCGCTGCCGAGGATCGATGCTCCCGCGGCCGCCCTCATCCGCCCGGACGCGGAGGTCGCGCTGCGCCTGGCGGATGTGCGGGTTCATTTCAAAGTGCGCACAGGCCCGCTCGGGGCGCAAGCATCATTGCGCGCCGTGGAAGACGTCAGCCTTGATCTGCGGGCTGGCGAGGCGATTGGGGTCGTTGGGGAATCCGGGTCGGGCAAGTCCACCCTGGCCCGGGCCGTCCTGCAGCTCATCCACGCGCATTCGGGCAGCGTCGTGTGGCTCGGCCGCAAGCTCGAGGATCTCACCCCGCGCGAGATGAAGCCGCTGCGCCGCGAGATGCAGATCATTTTTCAGGATCCGCTGGCGAGCCTCGATCCGCGCATGACCGCGGGTGAGATCGTCGCTGAGGGACTGCGTGTGCATCGGCCGCAGCTTGTCCGCGACGCGCGGCTGCAAGCCGTCACGGCGGCGGTGCTGCGCGTCGGACTCGCGCCGGACCTTCTTAACCGTTACCCACACGAGCTCAGCGGGGGCCAATGTCAACGGATCGGCATAGCAAGAGCAATCGTGTTGCAGCCGCGCCTGCTGGTGTGCGATGAGCCGGTGAGTGCCCTCGACGTGACCGTGCAGGAGCAGATCGTGACGCTGCTGGCGGATCTGAAACGCGAATTCGGCCTCTCGATCCTGTTCATCAGCCACAATCTCGCCGTCGTGAAGCGCTTGTGCGAGCGCGTGCTGGTGTTGTATCTGGGACGCATGATGGAGCTTGCCCCCGCCGCGTCCATCTACTCGCGGCCACTGCATCCGTACACGCGGGATCTGCTCGAGTGCGCCCCGATTCCCGACCCCGACGTGCAGCCCCGCCGACTGGCGCGCGCGTTGCTCGGCGAGCCGCCATCGCCGCTTTCTCCGCCGAGCGGATGCGTGTATCGCACGCGATGCCAGCACGCCATCGACGTCTGCCGTGAGCGCATTCCGGCCTGGGAGCAGGCCGATGACGCATCGCGGCGCCTGGCGTGCCATCGATGGCGGGAGCTCGCGTCACAATTTCCAGTTGCTTAGGTGAGCGCCCCGAACGTGCGCTATCCTTCGGTCCCATGAAACACGAAGTCAGTGTTCGCCCCAGCGAGAGCCTGCGTCACGTCCGCTATGAGATCCGCGGCCGGCTCGCCCGGCGTGCCCATGAAATGGAACGGCTGGGCTACGAGATCATCTCGCTCAACATCGGCAATCCCGGGGCGTTCGGCTTCCGCACGCCCGAGACGATGCGCCTCGCGATGATCGAGAACCTCTCCGATGCGGAAGGATACTGCCACCAGAAGGGGATCTTTCCCGCCCGCGAAGCGGTCGTCATGCAGCAGCAGGCGCGGGGGGTCACCGGCGTTACCGCGGAGGAAGTGTTCATCGGCAACGGCGTGAGCGAGCTCATCGATCTCGTGCTGCGCGCGCTGCTCAATGACGGCGACGAGGTGTTGGTGCCGAGTCCGGATTATCCGCTCTGGACCGCCGCGGTGACGCTCAATGGGGGCCGCGCGGTGCACTACCCGTGCCGTCCCGAGAATGGCTTCGTCCCCGATCCGCAGGAGATTGCCGGGCTCGTCACGCCGCGTACCCGCGCGATTGTAGTCATCAACCCCAACAACCCGACGGGCGCGGTGTATCCGCGCGCCGTGCTGGAGGCACTGGCGAATCTCGCCGAGCGTTCCGGGCTCGTCATCTTCAGTGATGAGATCTACGACCAGATTCTCTACGACAACGCCGAGTTCGTGCCGATGGCGACGCTCGTCCGCGAGTCACTGTGCGCGACCTTGTCGGGCCTGTCGAAGATCTACCGGGCGTGCGGCTACCGAGTCGGTTGGGCGGTCTTCTCCGGACGGCTGCATGCGGCGGAGGACTATCTCAATGCCCTGGAGCTGCTCAGCTCGCTGCGCCTGTGCAGCAATGTGCCGGCGCAATGGGCCGTACAAACGGCGCTGGGCGGTCATCAGAGCGTCCGCGAGCTCGTTGCGCCCGGCGGCCGCCTGTACGAGTCGCGCCAGGCTATCGTGACGGCCGCACGGCAGAGCCGCTTCCTCAAGCTGTGCCCGCCGGCCGGGGCGATGTATGGGTTCATCGGCGTGGACACGCGGGAGCTGCCGGACTTCGATGACCAGCAGTTCGCGCTGGACCTGCTGGAGCAGAAGCATGTGCTGATTGCGCCGGGAGTCAGCTTCAACGTGCCGTACCGGACCCACTTCCGCGTCACGAACCTGCCGGATCCGGCCATGCTGCGCGAGGTGTTTGGCCGGATCGACGAGCTTCTCACCGCCTACGCGAGCGGCCCTGGTGGGCAGCAGCGCGGCAGCACCGTGGTGGAAGCCGGATCACGGTTCAAGTGAATTCTGCGATAGGGTCATAAATATCTGTTTTGATTAGACTACAAGACCACCTCGCAGACGTTATCCGGCAGGGCGGCACCGTGGTGGTCCCGTCGCGCCAGCGGGCGCATGCGCTGCGGCTCGCCCACGCCGCGGCGCAGCTCGTTACGGACCGCAGAGTCTGGGCAACCCCTGACATTCTGCCGCTCGAAGCCTGGCTCGTCCGCGAAGTCGAGCGGCATGCCGCGGCGGGCCATGCTCTGCCGCGGCTCCTTTCACCGGCCGAAGAGTGGTTGTTGTGGAGGCAGTGCACGGCCCATGCGACTGCGGACATGGACCTGCTGAATCGCGGTGCGCTGGCGGAGGCACTGCGTCGGGCCAGCGCGCTTGCAGCGGAGTTCCGAATCGACCTGACGAAGCAGACGGGCGCGGGCGGGGCGGAGGCTCAGTTGCTGCACGAGGTCCAGCGAGCCGTGGACGAGCGCTGTCGCTCGTTGGGCGCAGCCACCGTGCAGTCGCTGGTCAGCGCACTTCCGGCCATCCGCACAGATCCTCCCGTGGTCTTCCGCGGCTTCCCGCATCTCTCGCCCCGCCTGGAAGCGATGGGAGGTGAGCGGCCACCGCTCGCGCAGGAACTGGCGCACCCGCGAGGGGTCATCGCCCGGGACGAGATCGACGAGCTCGAACGCATCGCGCACTGGTGCAAGCGGCAAGTTGCCGACCAGCCGCGAGCGCGCCTGCTCGTCATCCTGCCGGGTGCTCCGGGCCAGCGAGAGAGGCTGGCAACACTGATTCGGCAGGGGGTGGCTCCGCGGGGCTGGCTCGAGAGTACCGCTGCGGCCCCGGCTCCCGATGCGCGAATCGATAATCTGGTGGCGATCGAAGGCGGCGGTCCGCTCGCACGCGTTCCCATCATTGCGCATGCGCTGGCGACCCTCGCCTGGCTGGGGGGTGTGGGCGGTGATTTCGAATCGGTGAGTGAATGGTTGAGAGCCCCATACTGGAGCACACCGGGAGAAGCCGCGCGTGCGCACATCGACTTGTGGCTGCGCAAGCTGGGCCAAGCGAATCTCGAGGTTGGCAACTGGAGCCAGACCCTCGGCACAGCACCGGCCCCGATGGCGCAGGCAGCGCAGGATCTGGCCAGACAGCTCCAGAACGCGGCGCTGGCGCTCGGCGGTGGCACTGCTTCGCCCCGCGAGTGGTCTGAGCGATTTCGCGCAGCCGTGCGGGCCGTCAATTGGCCTGGTTCGCGCACCCGCGGCAGCCGTGAGCAGCAGACGGTGGTCCGATTCCACGAGCTGCTCGATGAATTCGGGCAGCTTGCCCTGGCCGTACACTCGATGTCGCGCGACGAGGCCATCCATTGGTTTACGGAGCTCGCGCTCCGTACGACGTTTCGACCCGCCGACGATGATGCGGTGGTGACGATCTCGCCGGTGCTCGGGGACCCCGTCGCTCTGTATGACGGGATCTGGGTCGCCGGCCTGCATGCCGATGCCTTTCCCCAACCCGTGCAACCGGATCCCTTCCTGCCGCTGGCGGCTCAGCTGGCACGCTCCATTCCGGCGTCCAGCGCCGACGGCCGGCTTGCCGAGGCGCGCGCGCTCCTGAGCGGATGGCGCGCGGCGACCGGCGAGTTGGTCTTGAGCGCGTCCGGGCGGGCGGAAGATCTGGAGCTGCTGCCCAGCCCGCTGCTGGCGCAATGGCTGGGCCCGTCCGCGGGTGCCGCGCGATCGAGTGGGCCCGAGTGGCTCGCGGCGCACATTCATCGCGATCACTTTCTGGAGTGCGCAGAGGATGCCGGCGTGCCGTGGCCGCCGGATCGCTCGTTGCCCGCGGGCACCCGCAGTCTCGAGCTGCAAAATCTGTGTGCGTTCAGGGCGTACGCCGAATTGCGCCTCGGCAGCACCGAGCTTGGCGCGCCGGAACCCGGAGTTGCCGCCGATGTGCGCGGCCAGTTGCTGCACGCGGCCCTGCAGAAGCTGTGGCAACAACTTCGGGACTCCCGCACTCTCGCGGGTCACACCGACTCGACGCTGGGGGTGCTGATCGAGCGAAGCGTATCGGACGCTGCTGATGAGATCCTGAATTGCGCAGCGGCGCCGCCGGTCGCCCGTGCGCCTCATTTCGCACGCGAATGCCGCAGAGCCGCTCGTCTGATCAGGATTCTCTGTGCCCTGGAGCGCGAGCGGCAACCCTTCCGGATACAGGGCAATGAGGTCGAGTCGACGCTGACCGTGGCGGGAGCGCGAATGACTGTGCGCATCGACCGGATAGATGCGCTGGAGGGCGGTGGCCGCGCGATTCTGGACTACAAGACCGGAAAGCGAACGCCCGCGGATTGGTATGCCGAGCGTCCATCGCATCCGCAATTGCTCACGTATCTGCAGGCAGTCGGCCGTGACGTCGTGGCGCTGGCAACGGTAAACGTGACGGCGCGGGAAGTCCGCTTCGACGGGATAGCCCGTACTTCACAGACGCTGCCGAAGGTGAAGGCAGTCAAGGCGCTTGCCGGGATGGATCCAGGCGACGCGTGGGAATCCCACACGCGGGAATGGCTGGCACGTATCGAGCGTCTGGCATGCGAATTTCTGGCCGGGCGCGCCGAGGTGGCTCCGAAGCCCCACGCTTGCGATTACTGCCATGTCATGAGTGTCTGCCGTATCTCGGAGCGTGCCAGGGACGCCGCCGCCGATGCGGATGATCGGGGCATCGAGGCCATGGATGAGAGCATGGAGGCCATCGATGAGTGACCCTGACGCCGGAACCCTGGCGGCGGATGCGAACGACACAGCCGCCGACCAGGAGGTGCGAGAGCGCGCTGCCGATCAGGCGGCGCGGGAGCGGGCTTCCGATCCGCGGCGGTCCATCCTCTTGCAGGCGCCGGCGGGCTCCGGAAAGACCACCGTGCTTGCCGAACGCCTGCTGCGCCTGCTCGCGGAAGCTGACGAGCCGGAAGAGATCCTCGCAATCACCTTTACCCGCAAAGCGGCGGCGGAGATGCGCGGGCGCGTATTGAACGCATTGCGCGGCGAAATCGCTGCCGGGAGTCGGCAAGGTGAGCGGCTGCGTGCGCTTGCCAGCGCCGCGCTCGCCCGGGCGGCCGCCCGCGGCTGGAATCTCGCGCAGGATCCGGGCCGGCTGCGGATACAGACCATCGACTCGTTCAACTTCCGTCTCGCGACTCAATTGACGGTGACCGCGAAAGCAGGAGGCGCGCTCGTCATTGCCGAGAGTCCGCGGGATCTGTACGAGCAGGCCGCACGCCACACGCTGGTGGCGGCACAGGACGACCCCGAGCTGGCTGCGGATGTGGAGCTGCTGTTCGAGCGTCTCGACAATCACTGGAGCAACGTCGAACGACTGCTTGCCGAGATGCTGCAGCGCCGAGGCCACTGGCTTCGCTATGTTCTGGGGCATGAGCCTGGCGCGCTCTGCGCGCGCATCAGCCAGAGCCTGAGTGACATCGTGCGCGATCACTTGGTGGCGGTCGATGCGTGTCTGCCGGCGGGATTGCGCACTCGAGTGGCCGCGCTGCCGGGTGTCGGCCCGCTCGGCACGGCTCCGGCCTCCCTCGCAGCGTGGCAAGGGCTGGCAGCCCTCGCCCTCGTCATCAAGGGCGAATGGCGCAGGCCCCAAGGTATCAACAGGAGTCTTGGCCCGGAATACGAGGACGCCCCGGCGCGGGATGCGCTCAGAGCCGCCATCGAGCACCTGAGTGCGGTCAGGGGGCTGCGCGAGATGTTAGTCGAGGTCGCCAGACTGCCGGCGCCCGGGTTGGTGGGTCCGGACACAGCGGCGATCGAGGCGCTGTCTCGAGTGCTTCGCTCGGCGGCGGCGCATCTGCAAGCACAGTTCGCCACCGTCGGGCGCGTCGACCATACCTACGTGGCGGGAGCTGCGCGGGCGGCGTTGACGGACGCGGGACTGCCTACGGATCTGGCCTTGCGCACCGGGCTTGCGGTCCGCCATATCCTGGTCGATGAGTTCCAGGACACCTCCCTGGCACAATTCGAGCTGATCGAGACTCTGACCGCTGGTTGGGACGAAGGTGATGGACGTACGTTGTTCGTCGTCGGCGATCCGATGCAATCGATCTACCAGTTTCGCGAAGCCGAGGTGGGCCTGTTCCTGCGAGCCCGCGATCATGGCATCGGCGGGATACGGCTGGAGCCGCTGCGGTTGAGCCGTAATTTCCGCTCGCTTGCGCCACTGATAGCCTGGACCAATGAGGCGTTCGCGGCCTTGTTTCCAGACACGGATGACCTGCGTGCAAGCGCGGTGTCGTTCACACGCAGTGTGGCTGCCACGAGTGCGAAGCCGCACGGCGCATGTCGGCCCGATCCCGTTCAGATACGGCTGTTTACCAGCGGCGCCCGTGCTTCGGAAACCACCGCCATCACTGAACGGATCATCGAGCTCAGAGCCTGGGATCCAGGGGCGACCATTGCAGTGCTGGTGGCCTCGCGCTCCCATTCAGCGCCGATCATGACGGAGCTGGAAGAGCGCCAGGTTGATGTCGTCGGTGTTGATCTTGTGCCGTTGCGCGAGCTGCCGGTCGTCCGCGACCTCGTTGCGCTCACTAGAGCAACGAGCCACCTGGGAGATCGTACTTCCTGGCTCGCGTTGCTTCGTGCGCCGTGGTGCGGAGTGTCGCTCGCATCTTTGACGGCACTCTCCACGCGAGGTGATTCGCTGCTCGTGTGGGAGGCCATGACGAACGAGCAGCGCCTCGCGGGTTGCTCACAGGAGGACCGCATTCGCCTGAGCAGGGTGCGCGAGGTGATCGATGCCGCCCTGGCCTCGCGCAATGGCGTGCCTCTGGCCGACTGGCTCGAGGCGACCTGGTTGCGGCTCGGCGCGGCCGATGCCTATGCCGGGCAGGAGTTGCGGCACGCGCGCGCTTTTCTCGCAGCGCTCAGCGATCGCGTTTCCAGCGGCGAGTGGTCGGGCCCGCAGGATCTGGAGTCACTGCTTGCCGGCCTGTTCGCGCAGCCGCAGGCCACTTGCGCGAATCCCGTGCAGATCATGACGATTCACCGTGCCAAGGGACTCGAGTTCGATCATGTGTTCGTCCCCTGCCTCGATCGCGATCTGAACAGGGGACGGGAGCCGCTTCTGCGTTGGCTGGACCTGCCGCGAGCGCAGGGCGAGAGCGACCTCATCATGGCGCCCGTGCCGGCCATTGGCGAAGACACCGCTGGCAGCGTCAGCGCCTACATCAAGCGCCTGACCTCCCGACGGGCGGCGAATGAGCGAATGCGGCTGCTTTACGTGGCCGCAACCCGGGCGAGGAGAACGCTCGATTTTTCGGCAGCCCCCCGGCCCAGGGCAGATGGAACAGTGGGTCCGCGGGCCGGCACGCTGCTCGCATGCCTGTGGCCCGTGGTTGCACCCGTGTGCGGCGCAGGGCCGGGCGAAGTGGGTGCGGTGGGTACACCGAACACACCGGGTGCTGCGCGCGCGGCGCCGTTGCGTGTGCGGCGGCTTGTCGCCGCATGGACTCTCCCGTCGCTGGACGCGGGCCCTGAGCTGGAGCGCCTGCCGTTGTCCCGTCAGTCTCTGGAGCCGCCCGAATTCAGTTGGGTGGGCGAGACGGCGCGCCACATCGGCACTGTCGTACACGCGGCGCTGGAAAGGTTCGCGACCCTGCCGCGGCTGCCCGCGAGATCCTCGATCGAGGACGAGCGGGACTTCCAGGTCTGCCAACTGCGAAGGCATGGCGTGCCCGAGCGCGAGCTTGCACGTGCCACCGCGATCGTGATGGAGGCGTTGATCCGTACTGTGGGCAACGATCGGGGCCGATGGATTTTCGACGCCAGCCACCGCGACGCGCGCAATGAGCTTGCGCTGACCGGAGTTGCTGCCGGCAGGCTCACGAACGTGGTGATCGACCGGTCATTCGTGGACCGTGACGGCACGCGATGGGTAATCGACTACAAGACGAGCAGGCACGAGGGTGGCGGCCTCGATGCGTTCCTGGAGCAGGAAATGCAGCGCTACCGCGCGCAACTGGAAAGCTACGTGTCGCTCGCGCGCGGGCTTGGTCCGCATCCGGTGCGTGCCGCACTGTACTTTCCGCTCCTGGATGCGTTTCGGGAGCTGGATTGACCGCCCCGTCAAAAGGTCGCGCCGATGGAAAACGGGCGGCGCCCCTGGGCATCCGGCGACCCGAGATATTGAATGTCACGCACGAGCTCGGCGGGGGCATTGGCGCGCGGCTTGACGAGGCTCTCCAGAACGAACCCGGGCTCCGGTGTCAGACGCAACGTGCCTTGCACCTCCAGCGGGCCGCCCAGGTCGCGAACCTGGCCGACCGGTTCGCCGCCGGTTGCCGGAAAGGTCAGTGAGTAACTGCCAAACGGCTCGGCGCTGCTGCCGGTGCCTTGCTCGATGTTGCGGACCTCGATGTGGCCCTCGAGCGTTTTGATGGATTTGCCGGCGACCCGCACCAGCGAGAGCTCCGCGTGGAGGGTGCCGTGCAGATTCGCAGGAACCTGCGGCATCAGCTCAGGATCCAGAGGCGCATCGAGTCGCACGTCGCGCGCTGTGAGCTCCCTGTTGAGTCCGACTTCGACTGTCCCGCGAGCACTGCCCGATGGGCGTGTCAGGGCGACTGCGGCGTTGAGTTTGCCGGCCAGCAGGCGGGCGGGATGAATCTCCCAGGTCAGCTCGCCGATCGCCTGTCCGTGGGAGCTCATGCCACTACAGGTGCCGTTCCAGATTGTCCCTTCGACATCCGCGCAGGCGATGCCGGAGCGCGGGGCTGATATGACCCAACTTGCCGGCAGCCGCGCGATGAGGATGACGGCGAACGCCGCCACCCCGAGAAGAGTGAGCCAGATCGCCCGGTTCATGAGCGCGCCGCAGTTGGCACTTGGGATGGCGTCAGCGTGCGTGGGATGACTCAGCGTGCGTGCAGCACGATCGCGGCGTTCACGATACCTGGCGCGCCCGCATTGTCGATCGTGGCGCCATCGACGCGAACGCCGTTCTGCTGGGAGAGGCGTGAGAGCCAGCCGACCATCGCGTCAAAGGACGCTTTCTGCATCCGCACCTGCAGTCCGCCGGCGCCGCTGGGGTCGCTCCCGGCAAGCGCCGATCCCAGCCCGGATTCGCGCGCCGAGCGGTCCACGACGACCAGCAAGGATTCGTTTCCGCCGCCCGTTGCCGTGGGGGTAGCCGCTGCAAGCTCCGGAGCGACGCCGCGCATCCAGACCAGATCGGCCTGCTTCTGGCTCACGCGTGCTCGCGCATGCGCGACGCTGCGGTCCAGCGGGACGAGGATTCCGAAAATGAGCACCAGCGCGCCGATCACGCTGCAGATCATCACCAGGCGGCGCTCCCGTTCCGACATTGAATCCCAGGACAGTTGCATGTGACGCGCCTAGCGTGGGCGGATCTGGATCCGCCCCTCATAGCCGTTCGCCGCGGCATTGCCGGATGTCAGGTCGGCCTGCCAGCCGTTGCCGCGCAGCGACTGGCTCATGCGATCGAGACTCGCGGCATCCGGGGCAAGGATCTTCAGCTCGACCGCGCCCTGGTGAAAGCTCAGTGCCTGCACCACCGAGCCGGGTGCGGTGCTGTGCGCCTGGACCAACGCCGCCAGCGCGGGCAGCAGACCGCCGGAGTCGCCGCCACTGCGCTCCGCCGACAAACGCTGCTCCATCCGGCGCCGGGCATCCAGGGCGTTGCGTTCGCCGGGCATCGCGGTGCGAAACGTCTCGCCGATCGAGGTATCCAGCGCGCGCTCGTTGCGTTTCAGCAGAGTCAGCTCGGTCGCCTTGCCCGCAACGTGCAGCCCGACGAGGCACACGAGCAGAATGGCGGCGGCCCGCCAGGCCTGCCAGCCGAAGGTGCGTTGCGTGTTCTGGGTGTATGGACCCTGCAGCAGGTTGATGGGCGTGGCAACAGGCAGCTGCTGTGCGAACAGGGCGAGCGGCCCGCCCGTCAGAAGTTGAATCTTGATCCCGTCGAAACGCTCGCGCAGCGCTTCGACCTGCGCCGAATGTTGATGCCACTCGGCCGCGCCCGTGTAGAGCACGAGTCCGCGTATTCCCGTGGCCGCCAGTTCCGGCGAAGCATGCTGCGCGATCTGCAGCGCCTCGCCGAGCGCCTCGGCCGGCAGGGTTACCGGCGAGCCCGATGGAGGCCGGACGACGACCACATCTTCCTCGATCAAAGCAACGGCCTGCCCGGGGTTCCGGGGCAGCAGGTCGCTGTCCGCGTACATCGCTTCGGGATCGATGCCGCTCGATTTGAGAGCCGTCAACCACTCATCCATCAACGAGCGCCGCACGACGGCGACCGGAGTCCGGGAGGACTCCCCGACCCGCTTGCCAAAGGCGAAGTGCAGGTCGTCGATGTCGTCAGCCAGTTGTTCCTCCAGGGCATAGGGCACGACCTGCTGCAGCTTGGTGCCCGCTTTCATGGGCACATCGGGCTCGGCCAGCAGCACGTCCGAGCCGGGCACGAGAACGCAGACTCGCCGGCCAGCGGTCCGCGGTGCAGCAAGCGATAGCGGCCCGCTCTGGGGCGGCCCCGGATTGCCGCGCGGATCGACCACCAGCCAGGATGCCGGCTGTTCCGGCGCCCGCGGCAGCCTCAACAAGAGCCAATCAGCCATGTGCGGATACCGTCATGAGTGCTCAATCGGGCGAATAGGTACGCAGAATGGGATGCACGAAGCCGCCGTTGTCGTCCTGCAGGAGAAGACTGTACAAGTTGAATTCGGTAGTGCCAATAGTGACCAGGCTCGAGAGCCGGAAGTAGTTCGATTTCGTGTCGAACTTGAGCGGCCCGGTCGCGGCGGCCCGCGGGTTGACGAGGGTCTTGTACGTCTCGATGGGCGGGAAGCAGGTGCCCGCGCTGGCGCGATTCTTCTGGAACCCCTCCGGATCGAGGCTGTATTCCTGCTGGTTCGGCGTAAAGGCATCCAGGACGACGGGCGCTGCCGAGCACACATTGAGAGCGGTTCCGGGCGGCAGCGCCGCGATGTAAGGGGCCAGTTTCGCATAGCGCTCGGCCCCGAAGCCGGGCAGCGCCAGCAGCTCGGTCGTGCTCGTGATGTACTGGTTGGCCGTGAGGTAAGGGGGGTTCTGGCCGAGATACGCGCTGTCCTCCGCCCCATCGGTCAGCGGCCTGGGGTCTGCATCGATCCAGTCCACCAGCAGGTCGGTCCATTTTGGCTCGATACCCAGCAACTCCAGCAGGTGCGTGAAGGCGGTCACCGCGGTCTTGTCCGGTTGTCCCGAGCCATCATTGAGGACGAGCCAGTTGAGATTGAACCGTCCCTGCAGGTCCTCGAGCGATGCTTCGAGGGTCACGCCCGGAACCACTTCGATGGGTCCGACCGGTTGTGCCCAGGGCTGCGCCGGAAAGATGTCGCCGTTGCCGGCCCTGTTGGCATTCTTGAACGTGCGAAGACCGTAGGCGGCCAGCGCCTCGGCGCCCTGCGTGACGAGCAACGCCTCATCGAAGGAGATCGTGGCAGTGGAACGTCTTGCGCTCATTGCGCTCTCGTAGGCGATGGCAGCGGCGAGGATGGTACCGATTGCCACGAGCAGGATCGCGACGAGCATGGCAATTCCGCGTTGCCGCGGCGGCGGGCTGCCGCGAAACGTGCGACGGGCTGCAGCGTGCCGCGAGCTCATCCCGGAATCTCTACGATCCGCACGAGCTTCCCCCAGTCCTCCGTCTCAAGGGTGATCTCGACGGCGATCGGACGGGATCGCAAGGTCATGTCCGCGTTGGTCTGGCCGGCCGTGTTGCTCGGCGGCGGCCACTGCTCTTGCCACGTCTTGGACAGATCCATGTAGCGCAGGCTCACCGATTTCAGGTGCGTCATCAGGTCGCGCCGGATCGTGGTGCTGGTTTGCGTCGCGTCCAGGACGGTCCAGTACTCGCGGCGCAGCGTGCCATTCTCGAAGAAGTAGGCGACGCGCTGCAGCCCCGGCCGCTGCAGTCCCGTCGGGTTCGTCCAGCCGCCGCGGGTCAGGGCCACAACGGGTTGGTTTGCGGGGTTCGACTGCAACGCGGGCTGGTAACCATCCCCCACAGGCTGGCGCACGGGACGCGGCTCGAGCTGCACGAAATCCTGCTCCAGCACGCGCATCGCTGTCTGTACCTCCAGAAGCTTGGTCTGCTGCTCCTGCAGCTCGGTACGACTCTTGAGCGCCTGGTTCACCGCTCCGTAACCCATCGCGAAGATCACTGCGGCGATGAACATTGCGACGAGCAGCTCCAGCAGCGTGAATCCCCGGCTCAAGCGCCTCGAGCCTGCAGGGCGCTCGCGCTTCATGGGGAGCTGCCGCCCGAGTTCGGTTTGATGACTGGCGGATTGCCCGTGCCGCCCAGCGGTTGCTGCGGAAGGACGCCCGTACCGCCCTGGGGCTGCCGGGGCGTGGTCGTGCCGGGCTGCGGAGTGAGGCCATTGCCGGGAATCCCATTCAGACCGGAGACCCCGCTGCCCCAGTCCACGGGCAGCATGCCTGGCGCGCCCACCGCATCGCCTGCGAGGCCGCTGACCGTGACGAGCCAACCGTTATCGTCGCCAGCCTTGACCTCGGCCGGCCGCACTTTGACGTCGATGCGTTCCATGCCCTTCACCTGGGTCGCAACCACTTCCTGCCGCCAGTGCCAGCTACGCCCCGCGTAGTCGAGATCGCCTGTGGTGTTGCCGGTGGGCGGTACCTGCCCCTGTTGCAGCTGCAGGCGCAGGTTCGCGATCTGATTGAGCGCCACCCATTCGGCGAAAGTCTTGTCCCTCATGTAGGACACCGCATTCGCGGATGAGCTCAGCGCACCCATCAAGGCCGCCATGCCAACCGCGACGATGACCAGAGCCACCAGCACCTCGATCAGCGTGAAGCCACGGGGGCAGGCACGGCTCACGTCTTGCGCTCCACCATGGGTTTGGCTACGACCTGTCCCTTGTCATCCTGGGAGAGCGTCACGCTGCGAACGCCGGCTTCGCGTTCCACGGTGACCTCGAAAGGAGTGAGATCGCCGTTCGAGAAGATCATGACCTGCGGCGTCAGCGGCTTGTCATCTTTCAGGTCGGTGCTGCTGTCGCCGAGGCCGCGGGCCGCCGTGGAGGGATCTTTGGCGCTCGCCGCATCCTTCAGCGTGGCGACGTCCTTCAAGGCCTTGGCCTGCGGTTTGGCGTCCGCCTTCGGATCGGTCCGGGCCGCACCCATCGGCACCAGGACCACGGGACGCGACTCGACAACCAGCGTGAAATCCAGTCCATCGGGCAGCTTGCGCTGGCGCAGCGCATCATCCTCGTAAACCTCCCGCCAGCGTCCACGGCGCGCATCGTACGCGAGGAACTGATAGCCATCGTCGTGGAAGATGACACCGTAGTCGCGCGTCTGCAGTTCCGCCTGCTCGCGGGCGTAATTGACCAGGCTGAGGAGGCGGTCGCTTTCTTTCTCCAACTCATGATCGCGACCGGTCAGGTTGACCGACAGGAGTACGCCCGCGGAAACGATGCCGATGATCAGAACGACGACGAGGATCTCGATCAGCGTGAACCCTGCGGACCGGCCTTGCGCGCGCATCGTCGTGCCCGGGGTCACTCCGAACCGATGTTCCAGTTGCCGATGTCAGCGTTCACACCATCGCCGCCCGGCTGCGCATCTGCGCCGAGCGTGTAGAGGTCATACTCCTGGCCGTGCGTGCCCGGAAACACGTATTGATAGTCGTTGCCCCAAGGGTCCTTGCTCACTCTCTGCAAGTACCCGCCCTGGCGCCAGTGGCGGATGGAAGGGTCCGTCGGCTGCTGAATCAGGGCCAGCAGTCCCTGATCGGTCGTCGGGTATTTCGAGTTGTCGAGCCGGAACATCGTGAGCGCCGTCTCCAGACTCTGGATGTCCTGTTTGGCCTTGGCGACCCGCGCCTCGTCCACTTTGTTGACGACCTGCGGGACGATCACCGCGGCAAGCAGGCCGATGATGATCACCACGACCATGATTTCGATGAGCGTGAAGCCGCGCGCGCGGTGTCTCCGGAGGAGCACTCGCGGCTGCCACCGCCTTTGCGGGCACGGCAGCGCGGAGTGTCTGATAACCTTTCGACTGTCCCGATTGTCATTCATGGGGGTTGAATCCAGGTGCGGCTGATGTCCGGGATGGGCGGCGGATCATAACAAATGAACGGGACCGGGCCTGTGAACGGGGTTAGACGCCTGCTCGCGTCTCTCAATTGCGACGGGCGCCGGGGTCTGGCGCTGATTGCGGCCTGTGCGCTCCTGCTGCTGCCGGAGCTTGCCGGCGACGCGGGGCGCGCTGCCTGGCGCTACGAACGGTCGGCGCTCGCGGCCGGCCAGTGGTGGCGGCTGTTCACCGCCCACCTCGTTCACCTCGATCTCGAGCATGCTGCACTCAACGGCCTCGGCCTGGTGCTCATGTGGGCGCTCTTCGTCCGCGACTATCGGCCCCGCCAATGGCTGGCGATCGTCCTGGGCGCGATGACGGCCATCGATGCCGGCCTGTGGTTTCGCGATTCGACAGTGGCGTGGTACGTCGGTTCCTCCGGAGCGCTGCATGGAGTGATGGCGGCCGGCACGCTTGCGCACCTGCGGCGGCGGGATCTGGACGGCTGGATTCTTGCGGCCTTCATCGTCCTGAAGCTCGCGTACGAGCAGCTTGCCGGCGCATTGCCCTTCACGCAGAACCCCGCCGGGGTCATTGTCGATGCGCACCTGTACGGCACCCTCGGAGGCATTGCCGTTGCGGCGTGCCTGAGACCGCGGCGGGAGCCACTGTGAGGACCGGGCAGCCGCGGCCGGCCGAATCGCTATAATCCGCCGGATTGCCGGCAGGGAGTCTTCATGTCGTTTGCGTTCGTGTTCCCTGGGCAGGGCTCGCAGTCCGTGGGCATGCTCGCCGCGCTGGCGCAGTCCGACCCGATCGTGCGGGCCACCTTCGATGAGGCTTCCGGCGTGTTGGGGTACGATCTGTGGGCCCTCATCCAGAACGGCCCCAAGGCGCGCCTGGATTCCACGCAGTGCACTCAGCCTGCCATGCTGGCTGCCGGCGTCGCGACCTGGAGACTTTGGCACCAGCGAGGCGGCGGCGAGCCCAGCGTGGTGTCGGGCCACAGCCTGGGGGAATTCACGGCGCTCACCTGCGCCGGGGCGCTTCATTTCACCGCAGCGGTGGAGCTTGTTCGTTTTCGCGGCCAGGTCATGCAGGAAGCCATCCCGGCGGGTGCGGGTGCCATGGCTGCCATACTGGGTCTCGATGACGCCGAGGTCGAAGCGGCCTGCCGCGAGGCGGCACAGGGTTCGGTCGTCGAAGCCGTCAATTTCAACTCGCCCGGCCAGGTGGTCATCGCCGGAGAGGCCGGGGCGGTTCAGCGGGCCATCGACGCGGCGAAGACACGGGGCGCCAGGCGCGCGGTTGCGCTACCGGTCAGCGTCCCCTCGCACAGCAGTCTGATGCGGGGGGCAGGGCAGCGTCTGGGGGAGCGATTGGCGGCGGTCGACATCAGCCCACCGCGGCTGCGCTACTTCAGCCCGGTGGATGTCGCCTTCCACGAGCATCCCACGCAAATCCGGAGCCATCTCACGCGCCAGCTCTCGAGCCCGGTTCAGTGGACCGCGGCCGTGCGGGCCATTGCCGCGGAGGGGGTCGCGCAACTGATCGAATGCGGTCCTGGCAAGGTGCTGACGGCGCTGAACCGGCGTATCGAACGGCGCCCCGGGCTGGAGTGCATCGCCTTGGAGGATCCGGCTTCCATGGACGCTGCGATCGCGGCGACCCAGGGCACTGATTCGGGGGCCAAGCATGCTGAAGAATGAGACCGCCCTCGTCACCGGCGCCTCGCGCGGCATCGGCCATGCGATCGCGATGGCCCTGGCTGGAGCGGGCGCTGCCGTGATTGGCACGGCCACCAGCGCTGAGGGCGCATCCGCGTTTACCGCCGCACTGGCGTCGCACGGATACAACGGCCGCGGCGCGGTGCTGGACGTGGGCGATGGTTCGTCGATCGATGCGCTGATGCACGATCTGGACGCCGCCGGCCAGATGCCGACGATTCTCGTGAACAATGCGGCCATCACGCGCGATACGCTGCTGCTGCGCATGAAGATGGACGATTGGGACCAGGTGATCGCAACCAACCTCACCTCGGTCTTCCGCCTCTCCAAGGCCTGCCTCAAGCGCATGCTGAAGGAGCGGGGCGGCCGGATCATCAACCTCACCTCGGTGGTCGGCGTCACGGGCAACGCCGGGCAGGCGAATTACGCCGCCGCAAAGGCGGGCATCCTGGGCTTCACGAAGTCCCTCGCGAAGGAGGTCGCCTCGCGTGGCATCACGGTAAATGCGGTTGCGCCGGGCTGCATCGACACCGATATGACGCGGGCCTTGAACGAGGAGCAGCGGGAAGCGCTGCTCGCACATATCCCGATGGGACGCCTGGGCTCCCCGGCGGACGTTGCGGCAACTGTGCTGTTTCTGAGTTCCGCGTCCGCGGGCTACATCACCGGCGAAACCCTGCATGTCAACGGTGGCATGTACATGCCGTGACCCAAGAGCGTGTGATGCGTTGGACGCGCGCCACAGCGGGCGGCGCTGACCAGGGCTCCTTCGCAGGAACGCCGGCCCGCAGTTTCGCGAGCAAAAACAATCACTCGCAGTCCGTTCGAGTGGCACCCCCGGGGGTGTTCCCCTACAATACCGCGCCCGCGCCGCCGGCATTGCCGTGCCGGTCGCAGGCGTCATGTGTTAACGACTACAAAAGGACAATGCGCTAATGAGCACAGTTGAGCAGCAGGTCAAAGCCATCGTTGCCGAGCAGCTGGGCGTCAAACAGGAACAAGTCACGAACGATGCGTCGTTCGTGGACGATCTGGGGGCTGATTCGCTCGATACGGTCGAGCTCGTCATGGCTCTGGAAGAGGAATTCGAGATCGAGATTCCCGATGAGGACGCCGAGAAAATCACGACGGTTCAGCAGGCCATCGAGTACATCAACGATCGCCGCACCAAAGCCTGATCTGCGCGCATCGGGGCAGCCGGTCCGTCCCGCGGCACGGCCGGATTGCCCGCCCCCCGCGCCCCTCCAGTCCGTCGGACCTTCATACAGGTAACGTGTGAGCAAACGTCGTGTCGTCATCACTGGCCTCGGCATCGTTTCGCCGGTCGGCAGCAGCGTCAAATCCGCCTGGGATACCGTGCTGCGCGGCGAGAGTGGCATCGGTCCGATCACCCGCTTCGATGTTTCCGCCTTTCCGGTGCGCTTCGGCGGGCAGGTGCGCGACTTCGACGTCGCGCAGTACATCTCGCCCAAGGAAGCCCGGCGCATGGACGAATTCATGCACTACGGCGTCGCCGCCGGAATCCAGTCGGTGGCCGACTCCGGCATCGACTTCAGCAAGCTCGACGCGGCGCGCTGCGGGGCGGTCTGCGGCGCCGGGATCGGCGGCCTCGGAACCATCGAGGCGGAGCACGACAACTACCTGAAGGCCAACAGCCCGCGCAAGATCTCGCCGTTCTTCATTCCGGCGTCCATCATCAACATGATCTGCGGTCACCTGTCGATCAAGTACGGGCTCAAAGGCCCGAATCTTGGCGTCGTCACCGCGTGCACGACGTCGACTCATTCCATCGGTCTGGGGATGCGCACGATTCAGTATGGCGACGCTGACGTGATCGTCGCCGGTGGCGGAGAAATGGCGACGACCCCTTTGGGCCTCGGCGGCTTCGGTCAGGCCAAGGCGCTATCCCTGCGCAATGACGCACCCGCGAAGGCGAGCCGACCGTGGGATCGCGATCGCGATGGGTTCGTTCTGAGCGACGGCGGAGGCGCAGTCATTCTGGAGGAGCTGGAGCATGCGCGCCGGCGTGGCGCCAACATCTACGCCGAGATCGTCGGGTTCGGCATGAGCGGCGATGCGCACCATATTACGGCTCCGCCCGAGGACGGCGAAGGCGCGCGCCTTGCCATGAGCAATGCGCTTGCGGATGCCTCGCTCAATGCCACGGACCTGCAGTACGTCAATGCGCACGCGACGTCGACACAACTTGGCGACAAGGCCGAAACCATCGCGATGAAGCGGGCCTTCGGGGATCACGCGCAGCGTCTTGCCATCAGCTCGACGAAGTCGATGACCGGTCACCTGCTGGGAGCGGCGGGCGTGGTCGAGGCGATGTTCTGCATTCTCGCCATCCGGGATGGGATCGTGCCGCCGACAATCAACCTGGATACGCCCGACCCGGATTGCGATCTGGACTACGTGCCGAACACGGCACGCAAGCTGAAAGTCGACGTCGCGCTGTCGAACTCCTTTGGATTCGGCGGCACCAACGGCTCGCTGATCTTCCGGCGTTTCACCGGTTGATATGAGCTCTTAAGCGGATTGCGCACATGGGAGCTCGCCGCAGTCCCATCATCCGCGAGCTCGATGTTCCGCCGGAAGTGCTGCGGCGGCTGGCGAGGCGGTTCCCCGCACGCTATCCGGTCCTGTTCGACAGTGCGGCTGACGGGCCGCTGAGCAGCACGAGCATCCTGGTCGCCGAACCCGGCGCTTGCTTGTGGCTGGACCGGAACGGCCGCCTGGGTTCGGCCGGTGTTGCGCCAACGGCCACGAGCTTTCTTGCGGCTCTGGAAAACTGGTGGCTGGAAGAACGTACGCCGCAAACTGCGCCGCCGCTCCCCTTTGCCGGCGGCTGGGCCCTGTTTCTCAGTTACGAGATCGCACAGGAGGTCGAGCCGCGGCTGAGGCTTCCCCGAGCCGCCCTCCCGTGGCAGGCGTTCGCACTTCGGACCCCTTGCGCCCTGATCCATGAGCGGATGAGTGGACGCGTGTTCATCGTTGCGGAGCCCGACGCCGCGCACCGGATCGATGGTATTGAAGCGGACGCCAGACGGACAGCCGCCGAAGCCGAGGCGCCGCAGGAGTCGGTGAGCGTCGAGCTCATCGAGGAAGAGGAATCCACGGCCTACATCCGCCGCGTCGTAAGAGCGAAGGAATACGTGCGCGCGGGAGACATCTACCAGGCCAACCTGTCACGGCCGTGGAGCGCGCGGTTGTCGCGGGATCCTGACGTGCCGGCGCTCTACAACCGGTTGCGCCAGACCAATCCCGCACCCTTTGCCGCTTTGGCGCAGTGGGGCGGTGTGGCGATTCTGAGCTCTTCACCGGAGCGCCTGGTGCGCGTCCGGGGCAGCCATATCGACACGAGGCCGATCGCGGGCACGCGACCGAGGAGCCGGCGCCCAGGCGGCGATCTTGCCGAGATGACAGAGCTTGCGGCGCACCCGAAGGAGCGTGCGGAGCACATCATGCTGATCGATCTGGAGCGCAACGATCTGGGCCGGGTGTGCGCGGCGGGCACTGTCAGGGTCGATGAGCTGATGAGCATCGAATCCTATGCGCACGTGCACCACATCGTCTCGAACGTGAGCGGGGAGCTGCGCCCGGAGGTCACGCCGATTACCGCTTTGCGCGCAGTGTTTCCAGGCGGCACCATTACCGGATGCCCCAAGTTCCGCTGCATGCAGATCATCGCGGAGCTGGAAGGGGCGGGGCGGGGCGCGTACACCGGGTCCCTCGGATTCCTGGGACGGGACGGCACGATGGACATGAATATCCTGATCCGCACGATGACCGTCATCGGCCGGCGAGTGGAGCTGCGCGCGGGCGGTGGAATCGTGGCCGATTCCGACCCGCAACGGGAGTTGGAGGAAACGCGCGCGAAGGCACGGGGAATGCTGGCCGCACTCGACATTCCGCAAGCATCGGGAGCGTCTGAGTGACGCAAGGGCTCGCGCGTGAAGTTGTGTTGGTGAACGGCATCCGCGCGGCGCCCGTGTCGCCCATGGATCGTGGGATCCACTTTGGGGACGGCGTTTTCGAGACGATTGCATGCCGCGGCGGTCGCCCCCGCTTTCTCTCGCTGCACCTTGAACGACTGGCTTTGGGGTGCTCGCGGTTGAATATTCATTTCCCGGAAGTGGCCGAGACGCGTGCAGAGGTGGAGGCTCTGGCGCGCGAAGTCGATCGCGCGATCGTCAAGCTCCTGGTGACCCGGGGCCCAGCCGTTTCGCGCGGCTACGCCGTCGAGGGAACCCGGAGAGCGACGCGCATCACAATACGATATGCGTGGCCGCAAGAGGACAGCGCAGCGCCGCAGGATGGCGTGGCGGTGCGCACGCTCGCGCTGCGCCTGGGCGAAAACCCCGCTCTGGCGGGATTGAAACATTGCAATCGGCTGGAACAGATCCTGGCGCGGCAGGAATGTTCGGACGCCGCTGTCGCGGAGGGTATTCTGTTCAGCAGTTCCGGCAAACTCGTTTCGGGCACCCTGAGCAACGTGTTCATCGTGCGCGAATCGATCCTGCGGACGCCGCGCATCGACCTTTGCGGAGTGGCTGGAGTAATGCGCCGCGTTGTCATGCGTGAGGCAGTGCGCGCCGGTATCGCGACGCAAGAGTGCGTGTTGGGCGCTGAAGATCTCGATACAGCGGACGAGATATTCCTGACCAATGCCCGCATCGGCGTCCGGCCGGTGCGGGAGCTGGACAAGCATGTCCTGGCGCCGGGACCGATCACGCGACGCCTGCAAGCCATCCTTGAACCGCTGCTCGAGGAGCCCCGGGATGCGTAGCAACCGAGGCCGTATCATGATCAAGCTGCTCGCGCTGGTCGTGGTGTTGAGTGGCGCCGCTGCCGCCGGGTACTACTGGCTGCACGGCGAGTTCCATGCGGCAGGGCCGTCCCAGGACATCGTGCGGATCCAGGTGGAGCAGGGCGCCAGCATCAGGACGGTGCTCGCCGGGCTTGCGCGGGAGGGCGCGATGCGCCACCCACGCGCGATCGAGCTGTATCTTCGGCTGTCAGGCCGGATCACCGGACGGCAGCTGCGGATCCAGGTGGGCATGTACGAGATTCCTGCCGGCGCCAGTCCGGCGCACATCCTGGAGCTGTTCGATCAGGGGCGCGTCGTGCTCGAGCAGATCACGGTCATCGAAGGATCGACATTCGCGGACCTTCGCCGCGCGCTGGACCATCATGCCGCGGTGACCCATACCCTGCGGGGCAAAAGCGCTGCCGAGTTGATGAGCGCGCTGGGACATGCCGGCGAATATCCCGAAGGGCGGTTTTTCCCGGATACGTATCGGTTTGCGGCGAAAACCACCGATGTGGAGATTCTGGGCCTCGCCTACAACGCGATGCAGCGCGTTCTCGATGCGGCATGGCAGCAGCGCAGCGCCGATCTGCCTCTGCACACACCATACGAGGCACTCACGCTGGCCTCGATCGTCGAGAAGGAGACGGGGCTGCCTGCGGAACGGGCGCGGATTGCCGGCGTGTTCGTCAGCAGGCTGCGCAAGGGAATGCGGCTGCAAACCGATCCGACGGTCATCTACGGTCTCGGAGCAGGTTATGACGGCGAAATCCGCACAAGGGACCTGGTGACGGACACGCCCTATAACACGTACACACGTGCGGGATTGCCTCCAACGCCCATCGCGCTGCCGGGGCGCGACTCCATTCAGGCCGCGGTGCGGCCGCAGGAAACCGGCGAGCTGTATTTCGTTGCAACCGGCACTGGCGATGGAGGGCACCACTTCTCGAAAACGCTTGAAGAGCATAATGCCGCGGTGAGGAGCTACCTGGAACATCTTCGTAATCAGCAACACGCCGCAATGCCGCGCGGCGGCGCAACTGCCGCAGCTCACAGGGCGAGCGCAACCGGGGCGCACGGTGCGGTGGCGCGCGATCCGGCCGCGCCCGGATCCCGATGAGCCCAGGCCGCTTCATCACGCTCGAAGGAATAGAGGGTGCCGGAAAATCGACGGCAGCCCAGATCCTGCGCGACTGGCTTGCGACACGGGGAATTCGAGCGCTCGTCACGCGAGAGCCTGGGGGTACGCCTCTGGCCGAGCGCGTCAGGAGTATCGTCCTCGAGCGGGGAGCGGAGGTGGTGTCCGCAACAGCAGAGACTCTGCTTATGTTTGCCGCCCGCCGCATCCATCTCGATAACCTCATTCGGCCCGCGCTGGCCCGGGGTGAATGGGTCATTTGTGATCGATTTACCGACGCTACACGTGCCTACCAGGGGTACGGGAGAGGGATGGACCTGGCGTGGATAGAGCAGCTTGCGCAGGCGGTTCACGGCGACCTGCAGCCCGACCGTACAGTGCTCCTCGATCTGCCGGTGAACGTAGGTCTGGTCCGCGCCCGGAGCCGCTCCGGCGCTGCCGCCGACCGATTCGAGGCGGAAGTGGAGGAATTCTTTCAACGGGTACGCGAGGGATACTTGCGGCTCGCCCGCCAGGAGCCCCAGAGACTGCGGGTGATCGATGCCACGGGAACATTACCCGCCGTGAGCAATCAGATCACGGCGGCTCTGGAAGGTCTGCTGGAAGGGCGCTGACTTGGCAGCCGATGCGCAGATGACAGTCCCAGTCCCCTGGCTCGAGCAAGAGATGACGGCACTGCGCGCCGCCTGCAGGGCAGACCGGATGCCGCATGCGTTGCTGATTCACGAAAGTGCAGGCGCGGGCGGCGACTGGTTGGCAACGTGGGTCGCGCAACTCGTCCTTTGCATCCACCGCGAGCGGGCACCGTGCGGTGCCTGCGCAAGCTGCCTGCGGGTGGCGGCAGGGCAGCACCCGGACCTGCTGAGCATCCGGCCGATCGAGGAGTCCCGTCAGATTCGCATCGAGCAGGTGCGCGAGCTGGCGCAGGATCTCGCTCTGACGAGCCATCAGGGCGGCTACAAAGTCGCGGTCATGTCGCCCGCGGACCTGCTGAATCGTTTTGCGGCCAACGCACTGTTGAAGACACTCGAGGAGCCCTCCCCACGCACGGTTCTGGTGCTGGTGGCCACGCAGCCCTCACGATTGCCGGCGACGATTCTCAGCCGATGCCAGCGGGTCCGCGTGCGCGCTCCGAGCCGATCCGAGGCAGTCGTGTGGCTGGAAGCTACGCGCGGCAAAGCTGACTGGAATGCGGTTCTGGACGTGCTGGGGGAGTCGCCCATGACGGCAGCCGAGTCGGACGCAGCCGTCGTGGTGCAAGTTGGGACCGAAGTACAGCGGGGCCTGGATGAGTCCGTCGCCGGTACAGTGGACCCCGTTCCAACCGCCGAACGCTGGTCGCGGACGGAGCTGCCGCTTCGGCTCACGTGCTTTGAGAACTGGCTCACGAAACGCATTCGGGAACATTTCGGGAGTGCGTCCTTTTTGACAGAAGTGGGCGCTGTCCCCTACTTGCCCCCGAGCGATACAGTCTTGAATATACGTGCGCTTTTCGAGCTGCTGGATGGCGTCCGGGACCTCAAGTCCGCGCTCGAAACGCCGATCAACCGGGGGTTGGCGCTGGAGAGCCTCTTGCGGCGCCTCGCACCCCGTGGACAAAGTGAAGCCTTGAGCATGGCGAGGTAGAAAATTGCGTACCGGTGGTAACAAGCCGGGTCTGTTGACCCTGACCATAAAGGACAAGAGCGCTTTGTATCTTGCCTATATGCCATTCGTGCGCAACGGCGGACTGTTCATTCCCACCAACAGCAATTATCGCCTGGGGGATGAAGTGTTCATGCTGCTCAACCTGATGGGGGAGGACGAGAAGCTTCCCGTGGCGGGCCGCGTCATCTGGCTCACGCCCAAGGGCGCCCAGGGCAAGCGCACGGCCGGGATCGGCGTGCAGTTCAGCGATCAGGACCGCGGCCAGACCCAAAAGAAGATCGAGACCTATCTCGCCGGCGCACTGTCCGGCGACAAAGCCACACATACTATGTGAGTGCTGGCGCGCGACTGTCCTGCGGTTTGCGTTTTTCAGGCCGACCGGCGCAGCGCTACGCTGCTGTTGGTGAGTCCTCCCGTCAGGACGTACGCGTCGAAGCCGCGCTCGACGAGAATGAACGCCGCGGCAGAGCTTCTGCGTCCCGTATCGCAATACACGACATAGGGAACGGTGCGATCCAGAGC
>JBOIAD010000102.1:0-116900 GCA_050738795.1 Steroidobacteraceae bacterium | reverse complement strand
GCGAGCCCCGCACCCGCTTGAAGAAGCCCACGAGGCGAAAGTCCCCGATGGATCGGGCTAGAAACACCGCTCCCAGGCCAAAGGTCAGGATTCGAACAATCGGCGTTGGAACTGGATCGGCTACTAGCCGGCCGGCGGTCGCGACCAGCGCTGCCGCCCCAAATAGCGCGATCGCCACCGCAAGGGTACTGGACCGCGACGGCTTGAACGCCGGCCGGCCAGCCAGTTCCGGCACCGCTGCAGCCGAAGCGCTGCGTCCACCCAGAGCCCAATAGATGTGGACCAAGCCGAGCATCGAAAGAATCCCTGACAATGCAAGCGCTACCAGGTATGCCATGACGTACCTACCCAGCCCCGCTGCACCGATTGGCTGGAAACCCACCTCACGTGCGGCACTCTCAGCAGACCTCGAGTTGTGCGCCCAGCTGCTCGCGAAGGCACTGTACAAATCCGCTGCGCCAGGATTTGAAAACAGGTTGCCAGCCCAGCACCTGCCGCGCCTTTGAGTTTGAGCCTGCGCGTACTTCAGTCATCATTGTTACGACGTGCTCACCGGCGAGCACACGGCCTAACCATGCCGGGATGCGGCGTGGCGGACCTGCTCCAAGCATCGCCGCGAGCGCCGGCAACCACACGTTTACCGGCGCAGGGTCGTCATCGGCGATGTTGTAGATGCCGCACGGCCCACGCTCGACAGCGATCGCGGTAGCCGCTGCCGCATCATCGATGTGGACGAATGACCACCAGCCATTGGCGCTGCCGATCTGCGGAAACCGACGCTGCTGCACCTGGGCAATGAGATTCGGCTCGAGAATCCCGGTCCGCGGGCCGTAGAAAGCAGCATACCGCAGAACGAGCCCTGTCATGTTGCCGCTGCTGAGCACCCGGTTTTCCAGGTATCGGATGGCCTCTAGCGTGCGGCGGAGTTGCCGCGGGGGGTCCGGTTCAAGCGGATCGCCCTCCGTCTTTACGTGTCCGCCGCTGCGGGCGTAGGGCCACCCGCAAAAGCTCTGAGCGATGATTCGGCTCGTACCACACTGCCTGCCTGCCTCGAGAAGGTTGTCGAGGCCTTCGGTTCGCAATCGATTTGTCAGCTCGAAATTTCTGTCGAAACGGCGGAGATCGACGGCCGAGCGAAGCGCAGTCATCTCATGGACGATGACATCCGGGCGCGCAAAAGCAACAGCCGATCGAACCTCAGCAGGCTCGAGCGCGTCCGCCAAAACGGCTTCGGCGCCAACACTGCGAACGGCTGCGGCCTTGTCCGCGCTGCGGGTAAGGCCGACGACATAGTGGCCAGCCGCGACCAGACGTCGAACGACATGGGGACCAATGGCGCCAGTAGCGCCGGCGACCAGGACGCGCATCTCAATCCTCTGGTTAACCTACCGCTCGGTAGGTAGTATCGCTCTTCATGAAGAGTAAAAAAAGCAGGCGCTTGAGCTCGGCTGAGCGCCGCGCGCGCATATTGGAGGGGGCCGTGCAAGCATTTGCGCGCGCGGGATACGCTGGCACTTCCATGAATCGGATCGCCGCTGCTGCCGGAGTGACGAAGCCCGTCCTCTACGATCACTACGCATCGAAGCAGGAGTTGTATGTCGCCGTCCTGGAGGGAGTCCGCGATGACCTGCTTGCGCGCGGCAAAATCATCTCTGAACGGCGCTCCGGCCCGGAAGGCCGGTTTCAGGCTGCGGTCGGTGAGTTCTTCCGTGCGGTTGCCGACAGACCTGAGGCCATCAGGGTCTTGCTTCACGCCCCCCAGGCAGATGCCGCTGCCGCAAGCCTCTGGCGCCGCGTTCAGGAAGGAGCGACCACAGGAATTGCCGCACTTCTGTCCACGGTCTGGCGCCCGGGAGAAGACTGGGAATGCGCTGCGGCGGCAGAGTTCATCAAAGCCGGCTTACACGCCTTGGCAGAATGGTCGACGAGACATCCTGGGTGTGATCACAACGAACTGGTCAGTGTGGTCATGCAGATTGTCTGGAGGGGAGTCGGCCACCCCCGACGACCCTGAGTGGCCTCTGGCAGACTCATTGACGGGTCGAAAATTGGATTGCTTCCGCCGTGGATATCGAATTCGCTGGGAGTCGTCGGCCCGGTCAGCGCATCTCAGGGAATTCGACGCTTGGAGAAGTATGTTTCCAGGACCTTCCCGCTGAGCGAATCTCTAACCTCGACGGATTGGGATGCTCGTGATCGTTTCGAGAGCTCGGTCGGTCCGACGTTCGAGCTCGTCCACATCATCGGTTTCGCCCTGACGCAGGACCTGGTCCGCAGTTGCCTGAAAATCGGACTCGATGCGATCTTCGTGACGGGTCCGGGCAATGCGAGGTCCTGTCATCCCTGGCGCCGGTCCACTCTTCCACGCCTCCACCAGCGGCGTGAGTGCGCCGATCCGCACACCGATGTAAAGCAGCGTCCCCTCAAAGATCGAGCACCCTCCCGCCCGACACGCGTGATAAAACATCCGATCGGCTGCTCGCCGTGCCTTGGCGTCGCCGTTCGCATCGCCGCAGGCCTTGTCGTGCACGATGGACGCCCGCCGGTAGTCCCCGGTATACGGCGAGCCCACCAGCGTCCAGAGCGCCCGCGGGATCGATGCGCCGTCGACGTTCCAACCAGCCGGTGTCGTCCAGATCGTGCCTGCAGGATCCCGGAACCAAAATTCCTTGAGCACCTGCATGTTCCGGTCGGGCCCGACCTCGGTAAGCCAACGGGTCTCGGGCGGATCCGCTGAAAACCCCCCATGTGGCGACACAGCATTCCCCTGAGCCGGCGCTTCAAACGGCACACACCTATATCACTGCGCGCTGCGAACCATTCATCTCACCGCCGGCGAAGCGCGTGTTGCGCCCGCCCGGCTTGAGTTGTCACCTGCTCCGAGCAGCTGTTTTGTGCTGTCGTCGTGGCTCGATGCCGAGCCGCCCCCGTGTGATATCAAAGCTCGTACGTCAGCAGCTTCACCACCTCGCGCCGTGGCCGCGCCGTTGCTCTTCGAGACATAAGGACAATCAATCCGTCGAGATCCTTTACGAACCCGCAAAATCCAAGCGTGACGTGCGTCACGCGTCGCCGCAGAAGCGGTTGATTGCCATGCAGTGCCGAAAACTGGTATGCCGCGTGCAAAGATCTCAGGGGATATTCCGCAAGGAGAGTGAGGCATGCGAAAAGCAACGTGGATATGGACCGGAGGGATCGCGTTGGTGGCGGGCAGCCTCGTTGCGGCTTCCTTGACGCAGGCGCTTCAATTTTCCGGAGAGCTCGCGAGCGCAGGCGGTCCAGCCGGTGCAGGCCCCGCATGGATCACCGGGGAATCTAAGTTCGGCTCGCACGCCCTGCATTTCGGCAAAACTGTGCGATTCGTGCCTCGGCAAGGCAAGCTCGACTCGGGAAGCGTTGCGCACGACGAGTTGCATCTTGCATCAAGCTCGCAAGCAGCCGATTCCCACCATGCGGAGGATGCCGTTCACGGGCACACGAACGAAGCCGGTGCCGGTTTTCCACTATTGGGCACTGACTCTACCGGCACGCGTTCGAATTTCGACGCTGCAGGGAAGCCCGCTTCCCACTCGGACAAGTCCTCCGACTACACCTCCGGTACGCCCGGTACAGATGGCCAGGGTATGGGTGGCCACATCGGTTACAGCGAGCCCCTGGTGGGCGCTCCCGGAGGTTTCACTGCCTCCAAGCCACAGGCCAGCGTTCCAGAACCGGGGACTCTGTCGCTCGGCCTGGGCGGATTCCTCGCGATCGTCTTGTCCAGACTCCTCCGGCCCAGGGTTCTGCCCACGCGGCGCTGACCGATCCTTCCGGCGAGCACAAGGTCCGCCGCTTCGCCCTGGGGCGGAGCCCGTGCAGCGCGGCTATTCGCGTGCGGCGGACTTTTTGATTTCGCCTGAGATATTTTGCCGCACAGCAGCAGTATCGCCGTGACGCCATCCAAAGCTGCGAAGCCGCCATGCAGACGGTCACGGTCTATTACTTCACCATGTACGACATCAGAGCCGACGAGGAGGTGCGCTCAAAACGACCCGCCATCCGTGAGGCCATCTTCCGGGTCTGCGGAACGATTCTGGAGGAGACCGCGCAGGAGGTGGATCCGGTCGAGATCGATGCCGACGGCTTCCTCAAGATGTAGGAAGCGGCCGAAGCCGCGCCCATCGGGCGCGGATCCGATTGGCCGACACTGCAGCGAAAGCGATGCTCAGGCGACGGGTCGGTACCGGTGTACCGGCGGCGGCGCGTCCAGCTGCTTATCGGGATGCCTTTTGCGGGAAGCATCCACCAACATCACGATGAGGACCCAGACCAACCCGCACGCAAGTGACAGGGCGACCCACGCGACCGCGATCAACAAGAGAAGGCTCAACAAGGGCGACGCTCCATGTTCGACACTTGCTGATATGAGACGCCGGAAGCCAGCGGGGGTCCGTGATCAACATCACTGGTGGCCGCCGCTGCGTCGTGAGCGCCGTCGCGTTCCTTCGGTAAATCGCGTCCCTTTTACGTAACGCGGCCGTGTTTTTGAGGATTGCCGGGGCGGGAATTCTAGGATCGGCGCGTGATGCGTCCGGTGTCGCCGGGGCGCCCCGGATCCAGTTGCATCCGCAACAATCGGATCTGTTCTGCGCACCGCGCGATCTCGGCCTCGTGCTCGCGAATCCTGGCGCGGATGCACTCGCGCTCCCCGAAGGGCGAGATATGCGCCTTCTGCTGCGCTCGGCTTAAATCCGAAGGCGTCCACGTTTCCCGGGCGGTGCGAAAGTGCATGCCATTTCTCCAGGCGGATGACGGCGGGGACAGACAAAGGAGCAATTGCCATGCCCGCTCCGGCGGCTGCGTGGCCGCATTCCAACAGCCGTGTTCCCGGCTGCGCAACGTGAGGGAACGGTTGTGCTGGCGCCTTCGCCTGGCAGAGCCTGTTTGTCGCTGTTAGATGACAGTTTGACACGCGCGCGCCATTCCAACATCTGCGCCTGAGCGGCCGCACTTCGATTGGCGGGCCGCATATTTCCTGCATTTTCAGCCGCAAGACGGCTGTGCCGTGAGCTGCAGTGCCGTGTCGCCAAAAGAGAACATATGCTGCTCAAGCCGCGCACGGCCGACGCTCTAAATCCTCGGGAGCTCGAAGTGTTCGTGTACTCGAAGTGTCCGTGCGTGTGCTCGAGCCGCCGTGAAGCGGTTGTCGGGGACGCTTCGGCGCGTTCCGTACGCAAACAAACCTCCGCTTGAGGTCGTGGTTGGTGTGCCTTGAGTTCGCAAGAACGGCCACCGGAGTCTTGTCCGCCGATACGACGAAATAGATACCGCAGCGGGCGCTGACGCTGTGACAGGACAATTCAACGCCTGTGAATTCGATTCTTGAGATCCGCGTTAGATCCGCCTTCCCGCCCCGACTGCAGCGCGGGGCTGCATGTTGCAGAAATACGCCTGGCATGGGGTGTGCACACTGACGTGGGGATCCGGTGAAGTGGCGACCCACGACACAAGCCTGTTGTGCTCACACCACGACATGCCGGCGCCCAATCTTGGGTTACCAGGGGAAGGCATCATGAAACTGCTCGATTCGTTGATCCGTGCTTTCGTTCTCGCACAGGCGACTGGATTGCGCTGGCTGCGCGAGGAGCTCGCCGCGTTGCAGGTCAGGATTCCGCTCACCGAGGGCTGCCTGGCAGAGTTCGTTCGCGAGGCAGACGAGGCCGCGCGCCGGGAGGGCTCCGACACGGGGCGATCTTATGTTCAACAGCTGCGCGGCAAGCTTGCGCTGCAGGCGAGCTTCATCCAACGCTGGACCGGATCGGATGAGCCCATCGCGCCGACGGGCGAACAAAGTCTGCAGGCGCTTGTAAGAATTGCGCACAAGCACGCTTTGCCGCGGCGCTGGAAGCTCTCCGAGCCGGTCGTCGTCGAGTATCGCCGAACGCAACCCTCGTACTGGACCTGGACCACCGAGGTGGATCCGGGTCCCGTGCCACAGGCCTGAGGTTCTCCGGATGCGGGCTAGCGCTCGCCCGCATCCGGCCCATCCGTCTCGCGGCTGGCCGCCGGGATTTCCTCAATTCGCTCGCGCCGGTGTGGCGCCGCCCCACAGGCTCTCGGGACACGAGATGCTGCCGCCGTCGAAGCTCGCGGCAGGTGTTCGATCCGAGCGCAGAAACAGCGGCCCGTCGAGGTCCACGACCTGACACAGTTGCCCGACGAGGAAGCCGGGCGCCATGGCGAGCGAAGTTCCGGTCATGTTTCCCACCATCACATCCAGTCCGAGGCGGCGCGCCTCGCGCGCAATGGCCAGCGCCTCGGTCAGACCTCCGCATTTGTCGAGTTTGATGTTGACGACGCCGAAGCGGCCCACGAGACCCGGCAGATCGCGCAGGCTCTGGGCGCTCTCATCCGCCGCGATCGGAATCGCAAGCTTGAGGCCATCGAGCTGCGCGTCCTGGTCGATCCTGAAAGGCTGCTCGATCAGGGTAACCCGGGCCTGCGTGAGCACGGGCACCAGAGCCTCGAGGGAGGATCGAGTGAATCCCTGGTTGGCATCGACGGCCAGGGAGACGTCGGGCCGTGCTGCGCGCACCGCGCGAATGCGGTCCGCATCAGCGGCCTCGCCGGTCAGTTTCAATTTCAGAAGTTTCGCATCCTGATAGGCGCGGGCGCCGCCAGCCATCACCTCTGGACTGTCTGCGCCAAGGGTGTGGGCGGTCAGCAATGGGCGCGGCTCCTCGAGACCCGCGAGCTGCCACGCAGGGCGGCCCGTCCGCTTGGCATCGAGGTCCCACAAGGCGCAGTCGACGGCATTGCGCGCGCCACCAGGCGGCAGCAGCCGCTGCAGCGACTCGCGGTCGATACCTGCCTCGATCGAGGCGCGAACCGCTTCGATGCGGCTCACCATGGCCGCTACATCGTCCTGCAGGTAGTACACGCCTGCAGCCTCGCCGCGGCCCATCAAGCCATCCTGTCCGAGCGTGACCACCACGACTTCGCAATCCAGCATCGTGTAGCCGGTGATGCGAAAAGGCGACTTCAACGGCCACTTTTCCGTTTCGACGCTGAGAGTCAGGCGCGCGGGCTTGTGAATGTTCATCGGTGTCCTTCGATCGGGCAGTGAACGGACATTATCGCATCCTTGGCGCACAGCGTGCGGCGCAGACGATCGCGGGCCTATGCGAGGCAGGCGTCTACGAGCCGGCGGAATTCCGCGCCCCCGCGCATGGGATCCGCCACGGGCAGGCTCAGATGGTCGCTGTACTTGACCAGGGCGGCGCGCGCATCGTCATCGTTCAGGCGCGACGTGTTGAGTGAGACACCGGCGCACCTCGCCCTGGGATTCGTGCGGCGCGCAAGCCGCAGATGCAGATCGATGGCTTCGCCGATGTCAGGTATCGGGTAATCCTCGAGGCCCACCATGCGGTCGCGGCCCCACTCATGGCACATGACGATCACGTCAGGCTGGGTTCCATGCAGCAGGCCCAATGAAACACCCGCGTAGGAGGGGTGGAAGATCGAGCCTTGGCCCTCCACGATATCCCAATGGCTCGCGGCGGCCGCGGGGGTGAGCATTTCTGCCGCGCCGGCGACGAAGTCGGCCACCACGGAGTCCAGCGGAATGCCGGCGCCGCTGATCAGAATGCCAGTCTGCCCGGTTGCGCGGAAGTCTGCCGGCACCGCGCGCTTCGCAAACGAGCGCGCCAGCATGAGCGCCGTATATTTCTTGCCGAGCGCGCAATCGGTGCCGACTGTGAGCAGACGCTTGCCGCTGCGCTTCTCACCCGTGGCGAGCTTGATATCGGGCGGTGGCTGCCGCACATCGATCAGGCGCCGACCGCAGCGCTGGGCCGCTTGCTCCAGCGCGGCATGCTGCGCAAGCCTGCCATGCATCCCACTGATGATGTCGAGACCCGCCTGCAGCGACTGGGTGAGGGCGGGAATCCAGGACGGCGCGATCATGCCGCCGCGATTGGCGATCCCGATGACGAGGGCGCGCGCGCCCTGCGCGTGCGCTTCGGCGGGCGTCAGTCGCGGCAGACCGGTGGTGACCGTTGCGCCGGGCAATGCGTATTCGCCCAGGCATAGCCGGGGCGCCCAGTCGCGCAATCCGAATGCGGTCTTGGCATAGGGCGCCTCCGTCACGTCACCGAGAAACAGCAGGTAAGGTTGCGGCAGTTCAATGCTCATGAGGCTATTCTAATGCTCCAGTCCCGCGTCCGCGCCCGCTGCGAGGTGCCGGTCCCGCGCGGCATCGAATGAGCGGCATGCCAGGAGATAGACGGCTGCCGCGACCGGAAGGCCGACCAACATTGCGATATCGGCTCCCCCGAGCGCGCGGGCCACGGGTCCGGTGTACAGCCCCGTGCTGAAGAACGGGATCATCACCACGAAGCCGATTGCGTAGGCCAGCAGGCCGCGCCAGTTCCACAGCCCGTACATTCCCCGCGGATTGAAGATCTCCCGGATCGAGTAATGTCCCCGGCGCACGAGATAGAAGTCGATCAGGTTGATGGCCGTCCACGGCGTGAACAGATACAGCAGCACGGAGAGCAGATCCGCAAAGTCCGTGACAAAGTTGCCTGAGGAGCTCAACGCGATCGCAGAGGCAAGCACCGCCGCCGCCAGCAGGCTCGCCAGGCGCTTCGGCACGGTGGAGCGCAGCGGCTTGCACGTGTCGGCTACGCTCAGAAGCGTGAGGGATGCGCCGTAGAAGTTGAGCGCCGAGATTGTCACAAGGCCGAGCAGGGCGCCAATGAGCAGAACTCGGCCAAGCCCGGGAATGACCGCATCGGCGGCCAGCTCCATGGCCGCGGCGACATCCAGCCTGGGCGCCGCCGCGGCTGCCACGGTGCCGACCAGCATCATCCAGGCTCCGCCGATGAACGCACCCACGTAGGTCCACCAGAACGATTCCCTGACGCCCACGTCGCGTGGCAGGTACCGGGAATAATCCGACACGTAGATCGACCAGGAGAGCTGATAGGAAGCGGCAGCGAACAGCTCAGCGAGAAAGGGCACGGCGCGGAATCCGGCAGGATCCCACTGGCCGGGCGGAAGCCTGAGCAGGAAAGCGGCGCCGATCGAGAACACTCCGAGTATGACGATCATCAGGTAAGCGAAGGCGCGCTGCGCCAGGTGGATCGCGTCGTATCCGATGAAGGCCAGAGCCATGGCGGCGGCCGCGAACGTCACGATGGCGGTCGGCGAGGTGGCGGAGATAGGGCTCCAGAGCTGATGAAATGTCTGGGCGGCCAGCACCTGATTGAAGGCGTTGAAGCCGATATAGGCCACCAGCGCGACGGCCCAGACCAGCAGGGCGCCGATATAACCGAACTGCGGCCGCGACTGGATCATCTGGGGCAGGCCCAGTTGCGGCCCCTGTGTCGAGTGGAACGCCATGAAGAAGGTGCCGAGGGCGCAGCCGGCGAGCACCGCGACCGCCGTCCAGAGCAGGTTGCCGCCGAGAGTGATGCCCAGGATGCCTACGGCGAGTGTGGCCAGATGGGCCTCACCCGAGAACCATACGGTCCACAGGTGCCACACCTTTCCATGGCGTTCCGCCAGCGGCACATAGTCGATCGACCGCTTCTCGATGAGCGCGCCGCCGATCATTGAACCCCCGTGCCGAAGCGCATTTTTTATTATATTATGACGACGACATTATAAAAGAGAAACCCGGGCGCGAACACACATGCGGCAGGTAAAGACTCTGGGTCTGCTGGGAACGGGAGTCATCGGCGGCGGCTGGGCCGCACGCGCGCTGCACTTCGGCATCGACGTCGTCGCGGCGGATGTCAAACCCGAAATGGAGGACTGGATCCGCGGGGCTGTCCAGAATGCCGAAAATGCGCTCGCGCGCCTCACCATCGCTCCGCTGCCTGCCAAGGGCAAGCTGTCTTTTACCACCGATCTGCACGCCATGGCGCGGCAAGTGGACTTCATTCAGGAGAACATTCCGGAGCAGCTCGACCTGAAGCAGCGTGTCCTGGCGGACGTGAGCCGCGAAGCGCCCGCGGATGTGCTCATCGCATCCAGCACTTCCGGGCTGCTGCCCTCCGACCTACAGCGCTCGATGGTGGCGCCCCGCAGATTCCTCGTCGCGCATCCGTTCAATCCGGGGTACCTGCTGCCGCTGGTCGAGCTCGTCGGCGGCGAGCTGACTGCGCCGGCCACGATCGAGGCGGCGCGCCGCTTCTTTGTGTATATCGGCATGCACCCGCTGCACGTCCGGCGGGAGATCCCGGGCCATCTGACGGACCGGCTGCAGGAGGCCCTCTGGCGCGAGATTCTGCATCTCGTGAACGACGGAGTGGCGACCACCGGCGAGCTCGATGAGTCGATCGTCTACGGGCCGGGCCTGCGCTGGGCCGCGATGGGCACCAATCTGATCTATCACCTGGCAGGCGGCGAGCCGGGCATGCGGCACATGCTGAAGCAGTTCGGGCCGTGCCTGAAATGGCCCTGGACGAAGCTCGAGGCGCCCGAGCTGACGGACGCTCTCATCGACCGCATGGCCGAGGGCACCCAGGCCCAGTCCGGCGGTCGATCGATCCGCGAGCTCGAGCGCCTGCGTGATGACTGCCTCGTCGATATCCAGCAGGTCCTGCGCCGCTACAACATCGGCGCCGGCGCAACTCTGCGGGCGCTGGAAGAGCGTCTCTACGAGCAGAGTGCCGCAGGGGCCGGCGCCGCCGACAGGTCGCTGCGCCAGTCGATGCCGGCGCTCAACACCGGCAGCGGCGGCGGCCCATCTCCTCCGAGATTGATCGATATCCAGGTGCGGCCGGAATGGGTGGACTACAACGGCCACATGACGGACTCGCGTTATCTGCAGGTCTTTGGAGATGCAACCGATGCGCTCTTGCGGCAGGTCGGCATCGATGACGCCTACCGCAGGAGCGGTCGAGCGATGTTCACCGTCGAGAGCCACGTGACTCACGCGGCCGAAGCCAAGGCACTCGAGGCAGTGTACGTGACCACGCAGATTCTGAGCGTGGACGACAAACGCGTGCATTTGTTCCACCGCATGCGTCGGGTGCGGGACGATGCGCTCGTTGCAACGGGCGAGCAGATCTACCTGCACGTGAGTACGGCTGCCGGCAAGGCCTCGCCCATGGATGAGCAGATCCGCTCGAAGCTGCAGGGCATCGGTGCCGCGCACGCACGGCTGCCGGTCCCGGAACAGAAGGGCCGGTATGTGGGTATGCCGGGCAATTGAACGCCAACGCCCGGGAGCCATGGCAGCCATGCCCAAGATCGTGAATCATGACCAGCGGCGCGACCAGATAGCCCTCATCGCCTGCAGAGTCGTCGCAGAGAATGGCTTCGACCAGGCCACGATAGTGCGCATTGCGCGCGAGGCGGGCTACACCACCGGCATGGTCGCTCATTACTTCGACACCAAGCAGGACATCATCATCGCAGCGCTGCGCCTGATTCTGCGCCGGATCGAGGCACGGCTGACGAAGCCCCCGGGCGAAATGC
This sequence comes from Steroidobacteraceae bacterium, assembly GCA_050738795.1. Taxonomy (GTDB): domain Bacteria; phylum Pseudomonadota; class Gammaproteobacteria; order Steroidobacterales; family Steroidobacteraceae; genus 13-2-20CM-66-19. The sequence goes on along the minus strand of JBOIAD010000102.1, from coordinate 105,431 downwards.
GGGCCGATCTGCTGACAGTCCTCGCGGAAGCGTTGCCGATCGACGAGCAACGCTACATCGAGTGCGCTTTCTGGACCGCGTTCTGGGGCCAGGTCTGCGCGGACAAACGTCTGAAGCGCATCAACGCCTGGGTGCACCGCGAGTATCTGCGGCTGTTCGAGCGTTGCCTGTCCGAGGGCTGGCCTCAATGGCCACAATTGACGGCCGACACGCGTGAACAGGTGCTGAGGTCCGTGGTTACTTTCATCAACGGCGTCACGGCCAGTGCCGTCGCGAGTCAGAGCGACTGGCCCGCCGGCAAGCAGCTCGAGCAGCTGCGGCTGCAGTTGAATCTGCTGCACGCCTGGGCGCTCGAGACCGGCGCCCCTGCCGGGGCGGACAAGCATCGCAAGAGTCACAAGCCGCCGGCGTCCGGCGCTTCGGCGGCGTAAACAGGCCAGCTGGCAAAGGCAACCATGGATTTCGCCCTGACCGACGAGCAGCAGCTGATCGTCAAGACGACCCGCGATTTCGTGCGGAACGAGCTGTACCCGCACGAGCAGCAGATCGAGCGGACCGGGGAGCTGCCCGGGCAGTTGCGCACCGAGCTGCGCGCAAAGGCGCTGGATGCGGGATTGTTCGCCGCCAACATGCCGGCGGAAGTCGGCGGCGCAGGGCTCGACAGCGTGAGCTGGATCCTCTACGAGAAAGAGTTGGGCAAGGCGAGCTACGTTCTGCATTTTGCCTGCGTTGCTCGACCGTCGAACATCCTGCTCGCCTGCGCGGGCGAGCAGCGCGAACGGTACCTGCTCCCGGCAGTGCGTGGGCAGAGGACAGAATGTCTTGCGATGACCGAGCCGGATGCGGGCTCGGACCTGCGGGGCATGAAGACCAGCGCCGTGCTCCAGGGCGGCGATTTCATCATCAACGGTACGAAGCACTTCATCAGCCACGCCGATCATGCCGATTTCGTCATTCTGTTTGCGGCCACCGGCGAGGAGGAATCGCCGCGCGGCAAGCGCAAGCTCATCACGGCGTTTCTCGTGGACATGGGTACACCGGGATTCCGCGTGCGGCCCGGATACAGCAACGTCTCGCACCGCGGCTACACGAACAGCATCCTGGAATTCAACGACTGTCGCATTCCGACGTCCGCCGTGCTTGGAGAGCTGCACAAGGGCTTCGAGGTCGCCAATACCTGGCTGGGGGCTACGCGGCTGCAGGTAGCGGCCAATTGCCTGGGACGGGCGGAGCGGGCGCTCGAACTGGCGAAGCAGTGGGCGGTCGATCGCGTGCAGTTTGGCCAGCAGATCGGCAAGTTCCAGGGCGTGGCGTTCAAGCTCGCGGACATGGCGGTGGAGCTGCGGGCCGCCGAGCTGCTCACCCTGGAGGCGGCGTGGAAGCTCGACCAGGGTAGCGCCACCGACATGGACATGGCGATCGCCAAGGTCAAGGCAACCGAGATGCTGGCCATGGTGGCCGATGAGGCGCTGCAGATCCATGGCGGCATGGGCTTGATGTCGGATCTGCCTCTGGAGCGGATCTGGCGGGATGCGCGCATCGAGCGGATCTGGGATGGCACCAGCGAGGTTCAGCGCCACATCATCTCGAGGGCGATGCTGCGGCCCCTGGGCGGTTGAGGATTCCGAGGTGGGCTGGCAACCGCTACTTGCCCTTCCACAGCGGTTTGCGCTTTTCGGCGAACGCGCGCGCACCCTCCTTGAGATCTTCCGAGCGGATCACTTTCTGCACGGCCTGCAAAGCATCGTGCAGCTCGAACGCTGCATGCTCCGGTACCATCTCGGAGTGGCGCAGCAGCTGTTTGATTGCCGGATATAACAAGGGCGGTCCGGCGGCGAGCTGCTGCGCGATCTCGCGTGCCTTGGCGAGGCCCTGTCCCTTTGGCACGACATGACTCGCAAGCCCCCAGTGCTTTGCCTCCGCCGCGTCCATCCACCTGCCGGTCATCAGGAACTCCACGGCCACGTGATACGGAATCCGGCGTCGCAGCTTGATTGTCGCCGCATCCGCGAGCACGGCGACGTTGATTTCCGGTAGCGCGAATCTCGCGTGCTCTTCCATGACGATGATGTCGGTTCCGAGCACGATCTCGAACCCGCCACCGCAGGCGATGCCGTTCACGGCCGAGATGATGGGCTTGTCGAGATTGCGCGGGTAGTTCAGGCCGCCGAATCCGGCCGGCCCCCAGTCCGAGTCGGACTCCTCGCCCGCCGCCGCCGCGTTCAGATCCCATCCCGGGGAGAAGAAGCGGTCACCGGCCCCCGTGATGACGGCGATGCGCAGGCCGGGATCATCCCGAAACGCGCCGAATATCGCGTTCAGCCTCCGGCTGGCCGCGAGGTCGATCGCGTTGGCTTTCGGGCGGTCGATCGTGACTTCGAGCACCGCTGCGTCGCGCATGGTCCGGACGCCGTCGTGGCAGGTCTGGGTGTCTGACATGTCAATGCTCCTCGGCAAGGCGAACGAGCGCATCCACGGCAACGGCGCCCAGCCCGGCCGGCCGAACGATCACGGGGTTGATGTCCAGCTCCACGAGCGTCGCCGCGTTGGCTTCGGCGTACCGTGCGCAAGCGAGGACCGCTTCAACGAGCGCTTCCTTGTCTGCAGGCGGCTTGCCACGATAGCCGCTCAGCAGTCTTGCCACCTTGAGCCGCCCGAGCGCAGCTTCGATGGACGTGCGCGTGAACGGTGGCAGGAGCGTCACGCTGTCTCGCAGGAGCTCGGTCAGCACGCCCCCTGTGCCGAGCACGAGAATCTGGCCGAATTGAGGATCGACCGTCACGCCGACGAGTATTTCCGCAACGCCATCGGCCACCATTTCTTCGACGAGAAGCGAGCCCGATAGCTTCGAAAGAGGTCGCGCGGCAGCTTCGGCCTCCGCGGGCGTGCGCACATCGACAATCACTGCGCCAAGCTCTGATTTGTGTTCCAGGCTCGCGCCGACAGCCTTGATGACGACCGGAAAGCCGATGCTTTGCGCTGCACTGGCGACATCCCGAGGAGCCACGACCCGCGAGCGCGGACTGCGAACACCGAATGAGGCGAGCGCGGCCTTGCCCTCGTGCTCGGCAAGCGTGCGTACTCGTTCTGCCGCGGCGGGGCGCCGCGGGGGTATCCGCAGTTCGACCCGCGCCCCGCTGGCCCACACTGCGCCCACCTCGGCGGCGAGGTCGAGTGCTTCGAGGGCTTCGCGTTGGCCCTGCAGCGGCACGATGCCTGCGGCCAGACACCTGGCGCGGGTCGCGGCAGCCATCGACTCGGGCAAGGAACAGATCACGGCGCCGCGGGCGGGCGGGCCCGGAAACGCCGCGATGAACTCGTCAATGGCGGCGAGGTAGGCGGCGGGATCCGCGCGCTCCGCCGGTGGGCAGTCGATCATGAAGCCGGTCGCGTCGAATCCCGCTCGATGCACGACGGAAAACATCGCCTGCATCGCGGCCCGGTCGAACCAGATGTGAGTGTGGAAATCGAATGGATTGGCCACGGTGACCTTGTCGCTGAGGAGGGCGCGCAGGCGGGTCTGGGATGCGGCCGGAAATGCGGGAAATTCCAGGGCCAGATCGCGCGCGCAATCCGCCGTCATCGCCATGTCTCCGCCGGAAGCGCCCATGACCAGTACGCGCCGCCCGGCAAGGGGGCCCCCGGCATGGAAGACCTTCAGCGTCTCGCACAGCGTGGCGAGCGAATCGCAGCGCGCGATGCCCGCTTGTCTGCAAAAGGAATCGAACACCGAGTCCGCACCAGCCAGGGAACCGGTATGGGTATGGGCTGCGCGGGCCGCGGCCTGCGTGCGTCCCGCCTTCACCATTGCAACCGGCTTGCCGGCCTCGCGGGCTCTGCGGACGGCATCCGCGAAGCGGGGTGTGTCCTTGACACCCTCGACATAGAGCCCGAAGGCCGTCACCCGATCGTCCGTCGCCAGAAGATCGATCATGTCCTCGACCGCCAGACAGGTCTGGTTACCCACGGTCAGCACGTAGCCGATGGGCAGCGAGCGGCCGTTGAACAGCAGGTTGAGCGCGAGTGTGCCGCTTTGGCAGATGATTGCGACACCGCGCTCGATGGGTCCGCCGACGACCTGGTCGGGCCACAGCGCGGTCCGGTCGAAGAAGTTGAGGAATCCGTAGCAGTTGGGGCCGAAAAACGCCAGCTCGCCGGCGCCGCGGACCAGCTCCGCCGTCAGCTGCCGTCCCTGCGGTGTCGCCGTTTCGGAGAAGCCCGCAGCGAAGCACACAAAGCCGCCGGCCCCGCGATGAGCCAGCGCTGCTGCGATGTGCGGCACCTCCTGCGCGGGCGCGGCGATGAACGACGCATCCGGTGCGGTTGGAAGCTCATCGACCGAGCGGAAGTACCGAACCACGGAAGTGGACTTCCGTTTCGGATGAATGCGCCACACTTCGCCGCCGTAACCGACCGCTCTGGCGGCCGCTTCAGCGGCGTCAGCCCAAGCGCCGCCGAACAATGCGAGCGTACGCGGTGCAAGCAGACGGTTGATGGAAGCCGTGTTCACGAACGGCTGCGCAATTCCATGCGTCGTGAGCCGGGTACGGACGGGCCGGGTGCCGAAGTGGCCTCCACAAGGCTCGCCAGGGTAGCGACGACCTCGCCGGGGAATGGCGTGGCGCCTGGCTTCTCGCCTTGATGCACGTGCAACAGCATGATCTCGGCGGTCGCGACCGGATCCGGATACTGCTGGCAGGTCAGATCGAAAGCGGCATGAATCCGCTTCTGATCGAACCCGAGAATGCGCACCGCGACCTCCACGACATCCGCCTGTTTCACTTCGCGAAGGAAATGGAAGTGCATCTCGAGGGTGTACAGAGTGTTGCGGGTGCGGGTGCGATAGGACTCATCCATTCCCAGCCGGTCCAGCAGCGCGTCCGCGGCGAAGCTGACAATCAGGCTGTAGTAGGCATCGCGCAGGTGGCCGTTGAAGTCGATCCACTCCTGCGCAATCGCGGTCCGGTAAAGCGCCACGCCCGTCATGCGATCTTCAGGCGCTCCCGGGTCTGCGCCGGGGTGAGAATGCGCGCACCCATCGCCTCGATGATCGTTCGAGCCTTCTGCACCAGCTGAGCGTTGCTCGCGTACACACCCCGACTCAGATACAAGTTGTCCTCCAGCCCGACGCGCACGTTGCCGCCGAGGAGCACTGACTGAGCGACCCACGGCATCTGCATGCGGCTTAGGGCGAACGAGGTCCAGATCGCCTCGGCAGGCAGCGTATTCACCATTGCGAGCAGATGGCCCACATCGGCCGGTACGCCGTAAGGAATTCCGGTGCAGAGCTGGATCAGGGAGGGGGAGGGTATCAGGTCTTCCTTGACGAGCTGCTTCACGAACCAGAGGTTTCCCGTATCGAAGACTTCGAGCTCGGCTTTCACACCCAGGTCGCGCAGAATGGCTGCGCCCTTGCGCAGGTAGTTGGGGGTCGATACGTAGGCGCGGTTGCCGTCGCCGAAGTTGAGACTGCCGCAATCGAGCGTGGCGATGTCGGGCCGATACAGGCCCTCGTGGCACAGGTCGATCACGTGCTTCATCCGGGCTTCCTGGCTCACGAAATCCGTGCCCGGAGCGGGAGTGTCCGAGAGGCCGTTGTCTCCGACGCAGATATAGCCACCCATGCCGCAAGTAAGATTGACGATCACGTCCACCTTGCTCTCGCGGATACGCTTGACGACCTCGCGGTAGTGCCTGGTCTCCATGCTGAACGCGCCCGTCTCGGGCTCGCGCACGTGGACGTGCACGATCGCGGCGCCTGCCTGTGCAGCTTCTATCGCAGTCGCTGCGATCTGCGCTGGCGTGATCGCGCAGTGCGGGCTCTTCGTGACCTTTGTGTCGTCGCCAGTGACGGCGCAGGTGATGATGACATCCGGGTTCATGGGGTGGCCTTTGCGCAGCGCAGTGAGCGTACGCGGGTAATATTATCGCGCCAATAATATAGCATCCTGCCGCACCGGGCATAGTCCCCGGTTGGCCGGCATGCGCTCCTCAAGCGCGCTTGTTTGTCCACAGGTCCGCCGCCGTCCCCGGGTGCGGGCATACCGCCGGCTCCGGACATACCGCCGGGGCGGGGTATACAGCCGCGGTCCGGGCATGCCCGGTGCCGGGCATACGCTCCGGCGCCGTGCTACCGTCACGACCGCATGTCACCCCCCGAAGACGCCACCCGCGCAGCGCCACCGCCGCCAGCTTCCCGCGCGGAAAAATTGAATACCAAGGCGGCCGGCGTCGTCGCACTTGCGGTGCTCTGCAGCCGGGTGCTCGGCCTCATTCGGGAGCAGGTCTTCGCCGCGCTGTTTGGCGGCGGGCGCCTCATGGACGCCTTCACGATCGCCTTTCGGATACCGAATCTGCTGCGTGATCTGTTTGCCGAAGGAGCGCTGTCCACATCCTTCGTCACGACTTTCAGCAAGACCGTGGCAACGCAAGGCGACCGTTCGGCCTGGCGCCTCGCGGACAAGGTGGCGACTGCGACGGTGATCGTGCTCAGCACGCTGACCATCGTCGGAATTCTTTCCGCGCCGTGGCTCGTCGGTATCCTTGCGCCGGGCTTCGATCCGGACAAGGCGGCCCTGACGGTCACCCTGACGCGCGTCATGTATCCCTTCATCCTGCTGGTGTCGCTCGCAGCACTGGTGATGGGCATGCTGAACGCGAAGGAGGTGTTCGGCGTGCCGGCGATGGCATCGAGCTTCTTCAATCTGGGCTCGATCATCGGCGGCGTGTCGCTCGGCTGGTGGCTCGATCCGGCCTTCGGCCCCAGGGCACTGCTGGGCTCGGCCATTGGCACGCTCATCGGCGGCACGCTGCAGTTCGCCGTGCAGCTGCCGGCGGTACGCAAACTGGGTTACGCGTTTCGCCCCGATTTCCAGTGGCGCGACCCGGGTGTGAAAGCAATCCTGCGCTTGATGGGACCGTCGGTGGTGGCCGCGAGCACGACCCAGGTGAACGTCCTGGTCAACTCGGTGTTCGCATCCCGGCTGGGCGACGGCCCGACGTTCTGGCTCACAATCGCCTTTCGGTTGATGCAGTTGCCCTTGGGAATCTTCGGTGTCGCCCTGGGGACGGTGGCGCTGCCACTGCTCGCGCGGATGGCCGCGACCGGGAACACAGAAGCGTTCCGCAGCGAGCTCGCCCGGGGCATGCGCCTCGCGTTCCTGATGACGATCCCCGCCAGCGTCGGCTTGATCGTTCTGGCCGAGCCGATCATCTCCGTGCTGTACCAACACGGAAAATTCGGGGCCTATGAAACGGCCGAGTCGGCCGGCGCGCTGCGCTTCTATGCCATCGGACTGTGCGGCTACGCCGCGCTCAAGGTGCTGGTCAACGCTTTCTATGCGATCGACCAGCGCAAGACGCCGATGATCGTGAGTTTCCTGGCAGTCGCCCTGAATCTGCTGCTCAACTGGATCTTCACCCTGCACCTGGGGTGGGGCCACCGCGGACTTGCGTTCTCCACCGCGTGCGTGGCCACTACCAACTTCCTGATTCTGTACGGCCTGATGCGGCGCCACCTGCGGTTCCTCCAGTCCGGCGTGATGCTGGCATTGCTCGCCAAGGTCGGGGGCGCAAGCGCGCTGATGGCGGCCCTATGCTGGTACGGCTCGAGCGTGTTTCTGTCCGACTGGGCGACGCAGGCATTCTGGCCAAAGCTTGCCGCTCTGAGCGGTGTCATCCTCGTGGGCGCCGGTGCGTTCTTTCTTTGTGCGACGGCGCTTGGAATCGCCGAGCTGCGCGATATCACGCAAGCCGTGCAGCGCAGGCTCCGCCGCGCACGTTGATGAGCACCGGCTGACGACGTTCGACCTTCCGGGTGTCTGACGCGGTGTTCCCTTGCGGGTACGGCGCATGCGGCGGCGGAGCCGCCGGCTCCCCCTTCTCATTGCGCGCCGATCTTCACTTCAGCCAGTTCAACGCCACGAACCAACTCATCACGCTCGGCGAGGAGCAGAATCAGACGCGCATCGATGACGGCACCGGCCGGATCGTCGGCCTGGATGTCGACGGCGTTCTCAACTTTCCCCTGGGTCCCAGAGCGCGCGCTTACCTGTTGGCCGGTGTCGGCGCAGCTTATCGCGAGATCGACCTCACGCAGACCGTCGCCTTCCGCGGGCTCTTCTGCCGGATGCAGACCGGTCAGCCCACCGAGTTCATACCGATCCGTGTTGGACTGCGCTTCTAAGTGACGACACTCTCGCGGTGTGCAAAATCGATGCAGGCGCGCAGAACGTCTGCAAGAACGGTGCGCATCGGCGCGGCAACCACTTCGTCGTAGGCCACAGGCCATTCGTCCGCGCTGACCGTACCGAACGGCTCCTGCATGTAACCTCGGCATGCAAGCTCCATCTGCAGGGCATGCACGCCCTGCTGCGGCCGGCCATAGTGCCGGGTCGTGTACCCGCCTCGGAACCTGCCGTTGGTCACGCGAGTGAAGCTGCTCGCGGCACACACCTGCTCAACCGCTCGCGTCAGGCCCGGCGCACAAGTCGCTCCGCCGTTGGTCCCGATATTGAAGTTCGGCAACGCTGCGTCGAACAACCGGGGAATGTTCGAGCGGATCGAATGGCAGTCATACAACACCACGTTCGCATGCTGCATTCGCAACCGGGCGATCTGCGCCTCGAGCGCCTGATGGTACGGATCGAAGAACTGCGCACGCCGGACGGCGATCTCGTGGGAGCCCGGCGCCATGCCCGCGCGATAGAGCGCCTCTCCATCGAAGGTGGTCGTGGGACACAGCTCCGTGGTCGCTTGTCCCGGATACAGGGAAGCCCCCGACGGATCCCGGTTCACATCGATGACGGTCCGGCAGATCGCCGTCTGGATGACCGTCGCACCGAGCGAATGCGCGAAATCGTATAGCCGGTCGATCCACCAGTCCGCATCCTTGCGCGCGAGCCAGGGTGAGACCAGCGCCGCTTCGATGCCCGGGGGGATGTCCACGCCCGTGTGGGGCATGCTCGCGATGAGGGGCGCCTCGCCACGAAGCACGGTCAGCCATTTGGGGCGGGATTCGTCAGCCACGGGCTATAGAATAGCGAACGCGCACCGGGAGTGACGAGCGGCATGACGAGTCTATGGTTCGAATCGGCCCTGTTGCCGCACGGTTGGGCGAGCCGCGTGCGCATCACCGCCGCGGAGGGGCGCATCGATCGCGTGGCGCTCGACGTGGACCCAGCCGAGACTGACGAGCAGCATGGCGTGGGCATTCCCGGCATGCCGAACGTGCACAGCCACGCATTCCAGCGGGCTCTCGCGGGTCTCACGGAGCGGCGCGGCCCCGCGGACGACAGCTTCTGGACCTGGCGCGAGCTCATGTATCAGTTCGTCGAGCGGATCGATCCGGATGAGCTGGAGGCCATCGCCTCGCTCGCCTATGCCGAGATGCTGGAGTGCGGATTTACCCAGGTGGGCGAGTTTCACTACCTGCATCATGACCGGGGCGGTGTACCGTTCGCCGATCCCGGCGAGCTGGCGGGGCGAATCGCGGCCGCTGCGGCGAATACAGGAATCGGTCTTACACTGCTTCCGACGCTGTACGCGCACGGCGGCTTCGGAGGGCTCGAGCCGGTAAAGCGCCAGCGGCGCTTCATCAACGATCGCGACCGATTCGCCGACATCGTGACCTCGAGCCGCCGCGCGGTGCGCGACTTGCCCGGAGGCGTGGTGGGTGTCGCGCCTCACAGCCTGCGCGCAGTGACGCCCGAAGAGCTGGCCTGGCTCGTCGAGTTCGCGCGCGACAGTGTCATTCACATTCATATCGCCGAGCAGACGAAGGAAGTGGAGGACTGCGTCGCGTGGTCCGGGCGCCGTCCCGTCGAATGGCTGTTGGAGCACGCCGCGCCCGATGAGCGCTGGTGTCTGGTGCATGCGACCCACGTGCAGGCGGCCGAGTTGCAGGCGGTCGCATCGAGCGGGGCCGTGGTGGGATTGTGTCCGATCACGGAGGCGAATCTGGGCGATGGGATTTTTCCGGCACCCGCGTACCTGGGGCACGCGGGCCGCATCGGGATCGGCTCGGACTCGAACGTACTGCTGGATGCAGCGCAGGAATTGCGCTCGCTCGAATATTCCCAACGCCTCGCCCAGCGTGCACGCAATGTGCTGGCTCCGGCGCCCGGCTGCTCGACCGGGCGGGCGCTCTATGAGGCCGCACTGAGGGGCGGTGCCCAGGTGCTGCAGTCCAGCCGTGGCCTTGCAGTCGGAGCGTGGCTCGATGCGCTCAGCCTGGACACCGGGCAGCCGGCGCTGCTGCAGCGGTGCGGCGACGACATTCTCGACAGCTGGATTTTTTCCGGCGACCGGCGGCTCATCGACTGCGTGTGGCGTGCGGGCGAAAAGGTCGTAGCCGGCGGCCGCCATTGCCGGCGCGATGCGATCGTGGCGCGCTATCGCAGGGCGCTGAAGAGCCTGCTGGCCGCTTGAGGGCGCGTGATCCAAGGGCATGGGCCTACTTCGCGGCCGCGTGAGCGCCGCGGTGCCTGCGATTTCATTCGTACACGGCTGGAGGCGGATTCGATGCTGAAGACTATCGGGGGTGTCGCCATATCCGTGGTGGGGGCGATCGCCCTTGGCGGGATCGCCCTGCATCGGCAGGAGCCCATCAACGCATTGTGGATCGTGACGGCCGCGGTCTGCGTCTACGTCCTGGGGTATCGCTTCTACAGCGCCTGGATCGCGGCCCGTGTCCTGTGTATCGATCCTTCGCGAGCGACGCCCGCCGAGCGCCTCGACGATGGGCGCGATTTCGTTCCGACCCATCGCTGGATCGTATTCGGTCATCATTTTGCCGCGATCGCCGGTCCCGGGCCCCTCGTGGGTCCCACGCTCGCGGCGCAGTTCGGCTACCTGCCGGGCACCCTGTGGATCCTGGTGGGCGCGGTGCTCGGCGGATGTGTGCAGGACATGACGATCCTGCTCCTCTCGACGCGGCGCGACGGCCGCAGCCTCGGCCAGATGGCGCGCGACGAGCTGGGCCCCTTGGGCGGCTTTGCCGCTCTGATCGGCACGCTGCTGATCATGATCATACTCATTGCCGTGCTCGGGCTCGTCATAGTGAATGCGATGAAGCACAGCCCGTGGGCGACGTCCACGGTGTTCGCGACGATCCCGGTTGCAGTCCTCGTCGGCTTCTATCTGCGGCGCTGGCGGCCGGGCCGCGTGCTGGAGGCCTCGCTGCTGGGAGTCGCTCTGGTGCTGCTTGGGGTGGTCGGCGGCGGGTGGATCGATCACCACCCGTTCCTGCGCACCCTGTTCGACTATCCGGCGCTGCCGCTCGCCGGATTCGTAATCGTGTACGGCTGGCTGGCGGCGATTCTACCCGTGTGGCTGCTGCTCGCGCCGCGCGACTACCTCTCGACCTTCCTCAAGCTGGGTACGGTGGCTGCGCTGGCCATCGCGATCGTACTGATGCATCCGCAGATCAAGATGCCCGCGATGACTCGATTCATCGATGGCAGCGGCCCGCTGTTCGGCGGGAAGCTGTTTCCATTCGTGTTCATCACGATCGCCTGCGGCGCCATCTCGGGTTTTCACGCACTGGTGTCGAGCGGCACGACGCCGAAGCTCATCGGCAGTGAGGCGGACGTCAGGCTCGTCGGATACGGCAGCATGGCGCTCGAGTCCTTCGTGGCCATCATGGCGATAGTCGCCGCCACGCTGCTCGACCCGGGAGTGTATTTTGCAATCAACACGGGCGCGGGAATCGTCGGCAGCGCACCCGAGGTCGCCGTACAAACCATCACGGGATGGGGATTTCCCGTTACGGCCGAACAGATGCAGCAGCTCGCCCGCGAGATGGGGGAGACTACGCTGTTTGCCCGCACCGGCGGGGCGCCCTCGCTGGCCGTCGGGATGGCGAGCATCTTCGGGGCGAGCTTCGGCCGCGGCCTGCTGAGCATCTGGTACCACTTTGCGATCATGTTCGAAGCGGTCTTCATCCTCACGACGCTCGATGCCGGCACACGTGTCGGCCGTTTCATGCTGCAAGACCTGCTCGGGCATGTCTGGAAGCCCCTGGGCCGCACCTCGTGGTATCCCTCCGTGCTGATCTCGAGTGCGCTGATCGTGGCCGGCTGGGGATACTTTCTCTACATCGGTGTGATCGATCCCAATGGCGGCGTGAATATCCTGTGGCCGTTGTTCGGCATTGCCAACCAGATGCTCGCGGCGATCGCTCTGTGTGTCGCGACGGGCGTCCTCGTCAAATCAGCGCGGGCCCGCTACTCACTCGTGACGCTCGTACCCCTGGCGTGGCTCGCGATCATCACGACCACGGCGGCGTGGCAGAAGATCACGAGCGAGGACGTCCGCCTGGGCTTTTTCGCTGCGGCCAATGATCTGGCCGCCAGGCTGGCGGCGGGCGTACTGCCGCCTGGCAAGGCCGCCGTTGCCCCGCAGCTCATCTTCAATCAGCGGCTCGACGCCTGGCTGACGATTTTCTTCACGGCGGTCGTGTGGCTCGTCATCGCGGATATGGTCCGCGTGGCGATACGCCACTTGCGCGGGCTGCCCTCCACAGGCAGCTCCGAAGTGCCGTATCAACCATCGCGGCTGGTCAGCCCATGAGACTTGGACAGGTTCAACTCGCGCTGCGCGGCGTGCGGCTTGCGCTCGAAAGTGCCTGGCGCTGGTTGCGCAGGGCGAGCGGTGACGACGCCTATGAGCGTTACGTCGCGCACCATGCGAACGGGCATCCCGAAGAGCCGCTGCTGACGCGCGGCATGTTTTATGATGAGGCCCAGCGGCGCAAGTGGAGCGGAATCAGCCGCTGCTGCTAATGGACTCGCATGTGCCGGATCAATCGGCGATCGATATACATCCTGGCGTCCAGAACCAGACGGTCCTGCGCTTGTTGCAGCTGGTGCAGGAAGAACATGACGAGAATGCATGCCACGAGCGCGGTCAGCGTGGCGTTGAAAGTCACGCCAAGGCCGAGCGTGACGCCGGAGATATCGCCGTGCAGAGCACCCTGTGCTTCCTGAAGAGCACGGCCTATACCCCGCACCGTACCGACGAATCCCACGGCCGGGATGGCCCAGGCGGTGAATCGAACCATCGATAATTGCGCGTCCAGCCTGTCCAGCTCGTTCTCGCATTCGGCGCGGACGGCTTCGGCCGAGTCCTGCACGCTACGCGTGGCGCCGAACCGATTCAACGCCACCATGAGCGCGCGCGGCAGGAGCATGTCCTGCTCATCGCGGGGAAGACTTTCGAGCGGGCGCGCGTAGGCGCGTGCGTCATCGGGAAGTACGACATGTCCTTCTCCGACGTCGACGTACTCCTTGCCGAGGAGGCGGCGGTTGCGGGTGACGGCCTGTGCCTGGTGTCCGATCAGCGCCAGCGCCCAACAGGCAAGGATCAACGCGGTCTCCTGCTCATAATCCTTCAGGATGACGAACACGGAGCGCAGGTTGCGGGTTGCCGGGCTCCCCGGCCGCCCAGGTTGCGCGGAAATGCCCGGCTGGTGCGGCTCCTGCGGCGCCGGCAACGCGAGGATGGCCTCGGCCCGAGGGCGAATGAGGGTCGCATAGACCGTCTGCAGTACGATGGCGCTGATCAGCAGGGCGCCCACGCTGAACAGTGCCTCACGCCCGAATACCGAACGCATCACATCCGCTCCCTTGTTACAATTTCGCCGGGGTGCTCGAGGTTACCGGCCGCCCCGATCCGCGGCAAAGCACTCCAATGAATACCGTTGCAGACAAGATCACCGCCCGCGAGTTCGTCGTCACGACGGAGCTCACCCCGCCCAAGGGGGTCGATCTGACGGACCTGTTCGCGAAGGCGGATGCCCTCAGAGGCTGCGTGGATGCCTTCAATCTGACCGAGTCGCCGCGCGCGCGCATGGCGATCGCGCCCACGGCCGTCGCCCGCTTGCTGCTCGAACGGGGCATCGAGCCGATCGTGCAGATCACCGCCCGCGACCGCAACCGCATCGCGATCCAGGCCGATCTGCTGGGCGCGGCAGCCCTGGGAGTACGCAATTTCGTCTTCATGGCGGGCGACCCGCCGGTGAACGGCGACCATCCTGAGGCCAAGCCCGTCTTCGATCTGAGCTCCAGCCAGATGCTGCGCGCGGGCCATGAGCTGGCGCAGGGCCGGGACATGAACGGCAATCCACTGCACGGCACGCCGAACCTGTTCCTGGGCGCCACGGCCAATCCGGGCGCGGACGAGCTGCAGGCGGAGGCTGCCAACACCCGGCGCAAGATCGATGCCGGCGCACAATTCCTGCAGACCCAGGCGATCTATGACCGCGTTGCACTCGAGCGATTTCTCGCGGCCGTGAATCCCGACGGCGTGGCGATCCTCGCCGGCATCATTCCGCTGAAATCGGCGAAAATGGCTGCGTGGCTCAACGCAAGCGTTCCCGGCATCCGTGTGCCGGATCGGCTGCTGGAGGAAATGCACAGCGTCGCCGGCACCGACGGCGAGGTGCGCAGGGGAATCGACATCGCCGCGCGCACGATCCGTGAGGTCCGCGGGTTGTGCGCAGGCGTGCACTTGATGGCGCTCGGCTGGGAAGCGCACATTCCGGCGATCCTCGAAGCCGGCGCGATCCGCCGCTAGTCCAATGCCAGAAGAGGCCTGCGGCCCTGCGGTCCGCTCGCAAAAGGGTGCAACGCAGGCGTCGCACCTTTTGCTCGCCAGCGTTCTCACCCGGCGAGGCGCTTGCGGAAGGCCGCCGGGGATTCGCCGGCGAGCTTGCTGAAAAAACGCGAAAAATAGGCTGGATCGGTGAAGCCCAGGTCGTAGGCGATCTGTGCGACCGTCATGTTCGTGTAGGTCAGGTCGCGCTTTGCCTCGAGCAGCAGCCGCTCTTCGAGCACTCGTGCCGGAGGCTTGCCCGTGACTTCGAGGCAGGCCGCCCGCAGGCGCGCCGGAGTGACATTCAACGCCTCCGCGTACTGCGAGACTGACAGGCCGCCGCGCAAATGTATCTCGATTGTTTCTCGCAGACGCGCTACGAGTGCGGCGCGCGTGTTGCCCGCGGGAGAAGTCAGCTCCGCGGGCTGATGTAATGCGCGTACCACACTGACGAGCAGCGTGGTCAGCCGAGCGGCCGCGGCTACAGCGCTTGCGGGAGCGTTCCACGCCAGCTCACGTTTCAGTTTGGGGAGAGTCTGCGCCAGGTCCTGGAAATGGGCGGGGTCGCTCTCGATAGAGGCGCAGGTGGCTGCCGCAAAGAGGCTGCGGAACCTGCGCTCGTTGCGGGCGAGATCCCGTAGCAGCATGTCAGCAAGGGTAACCACGTAGCCTTGCGTGTCCGTCTCGAACGCGAAACCGTGCACCACGCCCGCCGGCAGGATCAAAACGGCCGGCGCCCGGAAGGGCCGCCGCTGGGTCTCGGCCTGCATTTCGCCGCCCCCGGCGAAAATGACCAGCAGTTGGTGCAGGTCCCGATGCGCGTGCGGACGGATCCTCCAATCGTTCACCCGGCTGCGCTCCGCAATGGTCTCCACATGCACGAATCGCTCGCCTGCCTCCCGAGGGGGCTCCCCGTACAGGAAGAATCGCGGAATGTCGGCATGCTCGCGCATTGCAAAAAATCCAAGCTGAACGCGTTTGCGTCCATGGTGTATCGCGCAGCGGCGGCTACAGTCTACCGCGCATGCGCACCCAGGTTGCGATCATCGGTGCCGGGCCCGCCGGGTTGCTGTTGGCCCAGTTGCTGCATCGGCGCGGCATCGGGTGCGTCGTGCTGGAAGCCAGGAGCCGGCAATACATCGAGAATCGCATTCGCGCCGGGGTGCTCGAGCATCAAAGCGTCGCCATCCTGAATGCTGCCGGCGCCGGCGCCCGCATGCAGCGGGACGGCCTGCTGCATAAGGGCATCCTGCTGCATTTCGGGGGCCGCCGGCTGCGCGTCGATTTCCAGGACCTGACGGGCCGCGGCGTCATGATCTACGGACAGCAGGAGCTCGTGCGCGATCTGGTCGCAGCCCGCCTGGCGGCGGGCGAGCCGATCCGGTTCGAGGTTGATTCGGTCTCGATCCACGACTTGGATACCGAGGCACCGCGGGTGCGCTTTCAGGAGGCCGGCGTGCAACACTCCCTGGAGTGCGACTTCATAGCCGGCTGCGATGGGTTTCACGGCGTATGCCGCGCCAGCATCCCGGCGCGGCAGCTCACCGTCTACGAGCGCGTCTATCCGTTCGCATGGCTCGGCATCCTGGCGCAGATTCCCCCGGCCTCGGATGAGCTGGTGTACGCCAGCCACGAGCGGGGCTTTGCACTGCTGAGCATGCGCTCGGCCACACTGAGCCGGCTGTACCTGCAATGTTTGCCCGATGAGGACGTCGATGCGTGGCCGGATGAGCGGATCTGGGACGAGCTGCGGGCCCGCCTGAATCTGCAGCTCGCCAGCGGGCCGGTCCTGCAGAAGTCGGTCACGCCGATGCGCAGCTACGTGGGCGAGCCCATGAGTTTCGGCCGGTTGTTCCTGGCTGGCGATGCCGCGCATATCGTGCCACCGACGGGCGCCAAGGGCATGAACCTGGCGCTGGCCGATGTACAGATTCTCGCGCAGGGGCTCGAAAGCTTCTATCTAACTTCCGGCTCGTCGCACGGTCTCGACGCATTGAATGCATACTCTTCGACCTGTCTGGCACGCGTCTGGAAGGTGCAGCGGTTCTCCTGGTGGATGACGGCGCTGCTACATCGCTTCGAGACCGACACGCCATTCGACCGCCGCCGGCAACTCGCCGAGCTGGAGTACATTGCCTCCTCACGCGCCGCCGCCCAGACACTTGCCGAAAACTATGTAGGGTTGCCACTGGCCCCGTAGCCGCACGGCGGGGCCTTTATCGGGTGAAAGGTCCGCCGCCGCCGATATGGGGCGTCCGGCCCTGGCGAAGCGCTGGTCCCGCGTGCGGGCATGGTAAGCTGCGCGCCTTGAGACAGCGCGCTCGAAGGACGGCAATGGCATTGAAAATCATGATTCTTGGAGCGAACGGCTTCATCGGCAGCGCACTGACCAACCAGATACTGCGGACGCGCTCCTGGGAGGTCTTCGGGATAGACCTCGCCGACAACAAGCTCAAGGATCTGCCGCCCACGGACCGCTTCCACTTCGTCGAAGGCGACATCACCATCAACAAGGAGTGGGTCGAGTATCACGTCAAGAAGTGCGATGCCGTGGTTCCGCTGGTGGCCATCGCGAATCCCGCACAATACGTCACGCATCCGCTGCGGGTTTTCGAGCTCGACTTCGAGGCCAACCTGGATGTGGTGCGCCATTGCGTGAAGTACGGCAAGCGCCTGATCTTCCCGTCGACATCCGAGATCTACGGCATGTCCGAGGACAGCGTGCTCGACGAGGAGAGCAGTCCGCTCGTCTATGGCCCGGTCAACAAGCAGCGCTGGATCTATGCTGCCTCGAAGCAGCTCCTGGACCGTGTCATCTATGCGTACGGCGTGCGGGACAACCTCGACTACACCCTGTTCCGGCCGTTCAACTTCATCGGTCCCAACCTGGACAACGTCGAGGAGCCCAAGGAGGGCAGCTCGCGCGTGTTCACCCAGTTCCTGTCCAACGTGCTGTACAAGCGGCCCATCAAGCTCGTCGATGGCGGACGGCAGAAGCGCTCCTTCACCTTCATCGACGATGCGGTGGAGGCCTTGCTCACCATCCTGGAGAACCGCGACGGCTGCGCGAGCAGGCGCATCTTCAACATCGGCAATCCCGACAATTGCGTGTCGATCCGCGAGCTCGCCGAGCGCACCATACGCATCGCCCAGGAATTTCCGGTGTTGCGCGCGAATGCCCGGGAGACCGAGATCGTGGATGTGTCGGCGGGGGAGTATTACGGCAAGTACTATCAGGACATCCAGGTGCGGGTGCCGGCCATCGAGGCCGCGAAGCGCGATCTGGGCTGGAAGCCGAGCACCGATCTCGACACCGCCATCCGTCGCACGATCGAGTACTACGTGAACCAGGAAGGTTTCGGCACACGCGCGCTGGCCAACATCTAGAGCGCCGGCCGGAGCGAGGATGATGACCCAGTCGGGGCAGGGGCTGCGCGAGCCGCGCGGCTTCGGATGGTGGCTGTGGATCGCTCTGGCGGCGCTCTGGTTCGCGACCGTACCCGTGCGCCCGCTACTGGATCCGGACGAAGGGCGCTACGCGGAGATCCCCCGGGAGATGCTCGCGAGCGGGGACTGGGTTACGCCGCGCCTGGATGGCCTGAAGTACTTCGAGAAGCCTCCGCTGCAGTACTGGGCGACTGCGGCGGTGTATTCGGTATTCGGCCTGAAGGAATGGACGGCGCGGCTTTGGACAGTGGGGCTCGGATTTCTGTGCCTGCCCATGGTGTTCGCGTGGACGTCACGGCTGTACGGGCGGCCCGCAGGCCTTGCGGCGCTGAGCGCGCTCGCAGTCAGTCCTTACTTCGTCCTGCTGGCTCATTTGAATCTGCTGGACGCCAGCTTCACGTTCTGGCTGACCGGCGCACTGTTCGCATTCACTACCGCCCAGTGTGCCGCGGTTGGTTCTGCGCGCGAGCGGTGGTGGATGCTGGCCGCATGGGCGGCCGCGGCATTGGCCATCCTGAGCAAAGGAATCGTGGTCGGGGTGCTCGCCGGCTCGACGCTGGCCGTGTACACGATTGTGGAACGCGACCTTCGATGGTGGCGGCGCCTGCATGCGATGTTGGGCGTGCCGCTGTTCCTGCTGCTCGTGATGCCTTGGTTCATTGCCGTGTCCCTGCGCAATCCCTCGTTTCTGCGCTTCTTCTTCATCCACGAGCATTTCGAGCGCTTCTTGACCACGGTGCATCAGCGCGTAGAGCCGTGGTGGTACTTTGGCGCCCTGCTGTTGATCGCAGCGGCGCCATGGCTGGCGAGCCTGCCGGCGGCTGCCCGGCGGGCTTGGGTCGAGTCCAGTTTAATATTAAACTTCAAGCCATTGAAATTCTTACTGATATTCTCGGCGATCACGCTCGTATTCTTTTCCGTCTCCGATTCCAAGCTCGCACCCTACATCCTGCCGATCATGCCGCCGCTCGCCGCGATCGTCGGTGCGCACGTTGCGGCGCGCCCGCACTTCATACGGCGGGTAGCGTTTTTTGCCGGCGTGTTCGTGCTGTTGGCAAGCTGCGGGCTCGTCGTTTACACGCTGCGCCGCAACGGTTTCCTGCCCCAGTCCGCGCTGCCGTGGCTGTTTGCGGGCGCCGCCGCCGCCATCGTCGGAATGCTCACAACATGGAAGCCGATGCCAGCCGGAGCGCTGCGTCCCGTGTGGATGACGGCGGCGAGTGCAATACTCGGCTGGCAGTGTCTGCTCAGCGCCTACGCCGAACTGCCGCCGCAGCGCTCGGCCTACAAGCTGCTGCTGGCGGTGAGGCCGCAGATTGGCCCGACAACGCAGTTATTCAGCATCGGACAGTATCGCGAAACGATCTCGCCCTATCTGCAGCGCACGCTGCTGCTTGTACAATTCGAAGGCGAGCTCGCATTCGGGCTCGCGGAGGAGCCGTCGAAGATGCTGACCGCGGATGCCTTCCTGGCACGCTGGCACGCCGCCCACGATGCGGTCGCGTTTCTCGATCCGGCGAGCCTGGATTCGTGGCGGCGCCGCGGCCTGCAGGGAAGAGTCATCGCGGCAGATCAGAGCACGGTGGCGGTCAGCAGGTTATGAGGATCGTTGATTTCACGGTGCTTTCGGCCGCTGTACTGCTCAACGCGCTGGCCCAGCTTGGACTCAAGGCCGCGACCCGGGTCACGGGCCCGCTCGTCCTGCCGGACGGCGGCAACTGGAACCGGGCCCTGGAGCTGATGACGGTGCCGTCGCTGTGGTTCGCGCTAAGCGCCTATGGACTGAGCGTGATCGTGTGGCTCATCGGTTTGTCGCGGGTACCGGTCGGCCAGGCCTATCCTCTGCTGTCGCTGGGTTACGTGATCAACCTGGCGCTCGCCTGGTGGCTGCTCGGCGAAGTGCCGAATGCGCAACGCGTGATCGGAATCGGCGTCATCATCGCAGGAGTCGTGCTGGTGGCGCGCTCGTAAGAGGCATGCACTGAAGTGACGAAGAAGTTGCCCTTCACCCGGCCCACGATCGACGAGGAGACCATTCAGGGCGTGGCCGAGGTGCTGCGCTCGGGTTGGCTCGCCAGCGGCCCGCAGGTGGCGGAATTCGAAGCAGCACTGTCGCGTTACCTGGGCGGACGGCCGGTGCGAACGCAAACGTCGGCGACGGCCGGCCTCGAGATGGCGCTGCTGGCGTGTGGCGTGGGCGCCGGTGACGAGGTCATCACCCCTGCGATGAGCTTCGTTGCCACGGCAAACGTGATCGTACGGGTGGGCGCGCGGCCCGTGCTCGTCGATGTGGGCCTCGACTCGCGCAATATCGATTTCGCGCAGCTCGAGGCCGCCATTACGCCGCGCACACGCGCCATCATGCCCGTGCATTTTGCCGGTCTGCCCCTCGACATGGACCGGCTGCTGCGGATCGCGAGCCAGCACCGGCTCAGGGTGGTCGAGGACGCCGCGCACGCCATCGGCTCGTCCTGGCGAGGACGGCGGATCGGCAGCTTCGGGGATCTGGTCTGCTTCAGTTTTCATCCGAACAAGAACATCACGACCATCGAGGGCGGCGCGGTCAGCGGCGGCTCGGCCGAAGAGGTCAGGTCGCTGGAGCTGCATCGCTGGCATGGGCAATTGAAAACCCCTGCCGGCGTCGACACCGTGTTGGCCGGCGGCAAGGCAAACCTGTCCGACGTCGCGGCGCGCGTCGGCCTGGGTCAGCTTGCGCATCTGGAGGAGTTCAACGCCAGGCGGCGCGAGCTCAGCGCGCGGTACTTCGACCTGTGGCACGAGGATCCGCCGGTGCGGCTGCCCGAGCGCGGCGACGAAGGCCACAGCTGGCACCTGTTCGCCCCACTGCTGCCGCTCGAGCGGATGAAGATCACACGCGCGCAGTTCATCGAGGCCATGGCGGAGCGGGGTATCGGCGTTGGCGTGCACTACCCGGCGATCCACCTGTTCACGGCGTACCGCGCCCTTGGCTATCGGGAAGGCCAGTTTCCGAATGCCGAGCGCATTGGCCGTGAGACCGTGACGTTGCCATTGTTTCCGGCAATGGCGCCGGGTGACGTCGAGCGGGTCGTGGAAGCCGCCACGGAAATCATCCGGGGAGCAAGCCGGTGAGCGCCAGCCTCTCGGTCGTGGTTCCCGTCTACAATGAGGAAGGCGGGCTGCAGCCTCTGTTCGACCGCCTTTATCCCGTCCTCGACCAGCTTGGCCGCCAGTACGAGGTGATCCTCGTCGATGACGGCAGCGTTGACCGCTCGGTCGCCCTACTGAGAGAGCAGTTCGCGCGGAGGCCCGACTCCACCCGGGTGGTCGTGCTCGCGCGCAATGTCGGGCAGCATATGGCGATTCTCGCGGGTTTTGCGCAGGCGCGCGGCGATTACATCGTCACGTTGGATGCAGACCTGCAAAACCCGCCGGAGGAGATCGCCAAGATCGTCGCCGCGATGGAGGCGGGTGCCGATTACGTCGGCACGGTGCGCAAGGATCGCCATGATGCCTACTGGCGCAAGGCCGCTTCGCGGCTCATGAACCGCTTTCGGGAACGGACCACGCAGATCCGGATCAGCGATCAGGGCTGCATGCTGCGCGGCTACGATCGCGCGATCGTGAAGGCAATCAACAGCTGTGTCGAAGTCAGCACGTTCGTGCCGGCTCTGGGCTACACATTCGCGCACAACCCGGTCGAGATCGAAGTGGCGCACGCCGAAAGAAAAGTGGGGCAGTCGAAATATTCCTTCTACCGGCTGATCCGCCTGAACTTCGATCTCATGACGGGCTTCTCGGTCATGCCGCTGCAGTTCTTCTCCATGGCGGGCATAGCCATCTCGCTGGTGTCCGTGGTCGGCTTCGTACTCCTGGTCATCCGGCGCCTCGTGCACGGCCCCGAGGCCGAAGGACTGTTCACCCTGTTCGCCATCGCATTCTTCCTCATTGGCGTGCTGTTGATGGGTGTTGGTGTGGTTGGCGAATACGTGGGACGCATCTACGAGCAGGTGCGGCAGCGGCCACGTTACACCGTGGCTGCGTTGCTCGAGCGGGGCGATGCGACGTCACCGGCTGCGGACGATCATGAACCGCGATTACTGTCGGAAGATCGCGCGACTGGGAGCCGGTGAGTGCCTGCACCGCGTGCAGTCGTATTCGCCTACCATGACGTTGGGGTGCGCTGTCTCAAGACCCTGCTGTCCGGCGGCGTGGAGATTCCGCTGGTCGTCACGGTTGCCGACGACCCGAATGAATTGCAATGGTTCGGCAGCGTTGCGGCCACCGCTGCGGATCATGGACTGTCAGTGGCGACGCCGGCGAGCGCCGACACCGCGGAGCTCGAGCGGACGATCGCGGCGCTGAGCCCGGATTTCATCTTCTCCTTCTATTACCGCTCCATGCTGGGCCCCGGGGTGTTGAATGCGGCGCGGCGCGGCGCCCTGAACATGCACGGCTCCCTGCTGCCCAGGTACCGCGGCCGCGCGCCGGTCAACTGGGCGATCCTGCGCGGCGAGCTGGAAACGGGCGCCACACTCCATTACATGGTCGCCCGCGCCGACGCGGGCGACATCGTGGATCAACTCGCGGTGCCCATCCTTCGGGATGACGATGCTCGAGAGGTCTTCGGCAAGGTCACCGTGGCGGCGGAGATCGTACTGGCGCGATCGTTGCCGGGATTGATGGCGGGCACGGCCCCGAGGCGGCCCCAACCGCTGGAGCCGGGGCACTATTTCGGCAGGCGCCGGGCCGAGGACGGCCGGATCGACTGGAGCCGTCCGGCGCTCGAGATTCACAACCTCGTACGCGCCGTCGCGCCTCCCTTTCCGGGGGCTTTCACGGTGGTCCGCGATGAGCAGTGGTGGATTCACAAGACCCGGCTGGAGGCGCACAGGCGGGCGCCGCCAGGCAAGGGAGCGACACTCTTCGGCGCGGACGGACGTTGCTACGTCCGCTGCTGCGATGGCGCCGTTTTGCAACTGATGTCCGCCGCGACGGCTGCCGGACCTCTCGATCTGAGGATCGCAGCCGGCCTGCTGCAGACCAGTCCGCTGAGCCTCGACTGACGGTTTTGCGAATGGGGCATATCGTTTTGAAAGTCGACGTCGACACCGACCGGGGAACACTCGAGGGCGTTCCGCGTCTCGCGGACCTGTTCGAGCGGCTCGGAGTGCAGGCAACGTTCCTGTTCAGTCTCGGCCCGGATCAGACCGGGCGAGCCGTGAAGCGTGCGTTTCGGCGCGGCTTCGTGGGGAAGGTGCGCCGGACTTCCGTATTGAGACACTACGGCCTGAAGACGCTTCTGTATGGAACGCTGCTCCCCGGGCCACACATCGGGCGCCGGCGCGGAGCGCTGCTGCGGGACGTGGCAAAACGCGGATTCGAAGTTGGTGTGCACACTTACAATCACGTCAAATGGCAGGACGGCGTGGCCCGCGCTGCCGAGTCCTGGACACGCCGCGAGTTGACTCTTGCGCGCGATCAATTCGCGGAGATTTTCTCGCGCCCTCCCGCCGTCCACGGCGCGGCAGGCTGGCAGGTCAACCGCCACGTCCCGGGACTGGAGCAGGAATTGGGGTTCCGGTATGCTTCCGATGCACGCGGTACCGGACCATTCGTTCCGGTGGCCGATGGAGTGGCAGTGGAAGTGCCGCAAATGCCAACGACCCTCCCTACCCTGGATGAGCTGATCGGCCGGTCTGATCTCGGTGGCCTGGATCCGATAGATCACTTGTTGGCGTTGACCGGCGAACGCGCCGATCGTGACCACGTCTACACGCTGCACGCGGAGCTGGAAGGCGGTGTCTACCTCGAGGCGTTCGAGCGCCTGGTTCGTGCCTGGCGTGCTCGGGGCGCGATTCTGACCGATCTTGCGACCTACGCGGCGACGCTCGACGTGGCGCGATTGCCCCGTTGCGAGATGATTGCCGGCAGCGTCGCCGGGCGCGCGGGACTGCTTGCGTACCAGGCTGAGGCTAGCGCTGCGGTGCGACTGAACCCCTGAAATCGGGAAGACCATGTCTGTCTACGGATTGTCGGTTTTCATGTTGGTGTATGTTCTCGCCGTTGCAACTCCGGGCCCGGGGATTGCGGCCACGGTTGCACGCGCACTCGGACATGGGATGCGCGGCGCGCCTGCATTCATTGCCGGGTTCCTCGTCGGTGACCTGATCTGGTTCACGCTTGCGGCGACCGGCCTGGCAATGTTGGCCCAGGCGGCCTACACGGTATTTCTGCTCGTGAAATATGCGGGTGCAGCGTATCTGCTGTATCTCGCTTATCGTTTATGGACGGCCCCCGCCAATTCCCTGGATGCCTCGGGGCAGGCGGGCCCCGAGCGCCCGCTGCGCCTTTTCCTGGGCTCGCTCGCGCTGACGCTCGGCAATCCCAAGACCATGATCTTCTTTCTGGCCGTCCTGCCGACCGTCGTGGAGTTGAAGCGCCTGTCGGTAGCCGGATTCTTCGAGATCGCGCTGGTGATCCTGGTCGTCCTGCCGTCGGTTCTGGGGGCGTATTCCTTCGGTGCGTCGCGCGCCCGGCACTGCTTCTCGCAACCGCGGACCGTCCGCTGGGTGCAGCGCGGCACGGGCATTGCCATGGCCAGCGCGGCTGTCGCCGTCGCGACTCGTTAGCCCAACGCCGGGTCAATCTTCCTCGAGGGGCGACAATATTCGTCCTCCCGGTTCGTCTATCGATACAGATGGACGCCACGCTCAATGAGCCCTCCGTGACCTCCGAACAGGATCGACAGATCTCCGCCGCCGTGCGGCGCGAGGGCCGCAGGCTGCGAAACTTCATTCGCAAGCGTGTGCTGGATGCGGCCGAGGCGGAGGACATCCTGCAGGATGTGTTGTACGAGCTCGTCGCGGCGCATCGGCTGATGCAGCCGATCGGGCAGGCTGGAGCCTGGCTGCTGCGTGTGGCCCGCAACCGCATCATCGACCGGTTTCGCAAGAACAGAATCCGCGGGAGGGTCGCAGGGCCCCCCATCGGCACTGAAGACCAGGGCCTGGACAGCGCGGCGCTGGAAGACCTCCTGCCCGCTCTGGATCCGGGGCCGGAAGGCGAAGCGATCCGGCAGGTGCTGCTGGAGCAGGTCGAGGACGCCCTGGACGAGCTGCCACGCGAGCAGCGCGAGGTCTTCATCGCGCATGAGCTGGAAGGCGCGAGCTTCAAGGAGCTCGCGGCGCGCTGGGGCGTGAATGTCAACACCCTGCTGGCGCGTAAGCGCTACGCGATCGCGGCCTTGCGTGAGCAGTTGCAGGCCGCCTACGACGAATGGCTGGACGAATGAGCGGTTTTCGGGATTTTCGGGAAATGAGGAGAGAGTCGTGAGACGTCACTGGATCCTGAGAGGTTTGGGGTTCCTGGTGCTGGGCGCGGCCATCGTGGCCGCGCTGAGCTTCGTGGTCATGACCTTGTGGAACGCGCTGGTCCCCAGCCTGTTCGGCGGACCTGTAGTGCGATTCTGGCAGGCGGCCGGGCTGCTGGTGTTGAGCCGCATCCTGCTGGGCGGCTTCCACGGCTCCGGACGGCATGGGTGGCGGCATCGGGCATGGCGTGAGCGCTGGGAGCGGATGACACCGCAGGAGCGTGACCGTTTTCGCGATGGCTTCAGGCGTTGGAGACACATGAGCCGGGAGGAGCGCGCCGAATTTCGCAGGGGATTGCACGGCTGTGGCCGCGCGACGCCGGACGACCCGGCACAGCAGAAAGACCCATCCGCGCCAGGCGGCTCTGCGTAGACCGAAGGAGGCTTGAATGGATGACCCCCGGAAGATTTACGGGCCGGCCGCGGACGCCTGGGCATTCCAGGCGCTGGCGTTCCTGGAGCGCAGCCGCGACGTGGCGAACGAGGTAGTAGTTGACGGCACGCGCGCCGAAACTTCAACATCCGCCGGTGAACGATCCGCTGAGCCTCGTTCCGGGCCTGAACGCCCGGTGGAAAAATAATTCATGGCCAAGTACCAGGCAAGACTGAACCTCGGGCAACTCGTCGCAATCGACGTTCACACGCACGCCAACATCTCGACGCGCGCACCGCGGGATCCGTGCTCCGTCATATTCGATGAGGCGATGGCCAAGTACTTCAAGTCCGCGACTCCACCGACGATTCCGCAGGTTGCGCAGTATTACCGCGAACGCAAGCTCGCCGCAGTCATCTTTCCGGTCGACTGCGAGTCCGAGATGGGTCACGCGAGGATTGCTAACGAAGAAGTCGCGGAGATGTCCGCCGAGCATGCGGATGTCCTCATTCCCTTCGCGAGCATCGACCCGGCCAAGGGCAGGATGGGCGCGCGCGAGGCGCGCAGGCTGATCGAAGAATATGGCGTGCGGGGATTCAAGTTCCATCCCTCGCAACAGGGCTTCTACCCGAACGACCGCAAGGCCTACGTGCTCTACGAGGCTATCGCGGAAGCGCGCCTGCCCGCGCTGTTCCACACCGGCCAGACGGGGGCGGGGGCGGGGGCCCGCGGCGGCATGGGCATCAGGCTCAAGTACTCCAATCCGATGTTTCTGGACGACGTCGCGGCCGACTTTCCGGACATGCCCATCATCCTCGCGCATCCGTCGTTCCCGTGGCAGGACGAAGCGCTCGCCGTGGCCACGCACAAACCCAACGTGTATATCGACCTGTCGGGCTGGTCGCCTAAGTACTTCCCGGCGAATCTCGTGCAATACACCAACACGCTGTTGAAGGACCGCATCCTGTTCGGCTCGGACTATCCGGTGATCACGCCCGACCGATGGCTCGCCGACTTTGCGCAACTGCCGATCAAGCCCGACGTCCGGCCACGGATTCTGAAGGACAACGCCGTGCGGCTGTTGAAGCTTGCCTGACCGCAAGCCTGCGCACGCTGCTCGCGAGAGTCCGTGCGGGCACTGTGCCGAAGTCTCAGCCGGCAGAGCCTGAGGCAGTCTGCCTGATGGGCAGCACCGTCGCGCGAGTGACCGTGCGCATGGCGAAGCTCGACTGCACGCTGGCCACGCTGGGCAGGCGCGTCAGATGCTGGTTGTGGATGCGCTCGAAATCGGCGAGATCGGCAACCACCAGCCGCAACAGGTAGTCGTGCTCGCCCGTCATCAGATAACACTCCATCACTTCCGGCACCTTGCGCACGGCATTCTCGAATGCCTCCAGCCCCGACTGGCTCTGGCGGTCGAGCGTGATGCTGACGAAGACGTTCACCGGGTAGCCCGCCTTGTGCTGGTCGAGCAGCGCGGTGTAACCCTGGATCAGTCCCGATTCCTCCAGCGCCCGTACCCGGCGCAGGCACGCCGATTCGGACAGATTCACCTTCCCCGCAAGCAGGGTATTGGTGATGCGCGCATCCTGCTGAAGCAGCCTCAGGATGGCTCGATCGTAGCGGTCCAACGCCATTGGCGCAAGAAACCTTCGTAAAATTCCGGTTGACTCGCAGATTCTGCCACAGCTCGCGCCTGCCGTGAAGATTACGCAAGGCCGTGCGGGGCGGCCCTCTCTAAGCTGCCGCCAATGACGAGTCGAGGGAATTCCCTCCCGCAGCAGGAGCCTCAGCCATGCGCATCGGTGTCCCGAAAGAGATCAAGGTTCATGAGTATCGCGTCGGCCTGGTCCCCGCGGGCGTGCGTGAGCTCGTCGCAGCCGGCCACGAGGTCCTCGTCGAGACCGCCGCGGGAAATGGAATCGGCGTGGACGATGCTCAATACAGGGCGGCTGGAGCCTCGATCGCCGCCACGGCGGCGGATGTGTTCGGGCGCTCCGATCTCGTGGTCAAGGTCAAGGAGCCACAGCCTCTGGAATGCGAGATGCTGCGGCCCGGACAGGTGCTGTTCACCTACCTGCACCTTGCAGCGGACCCGGCACAGGCCAAAGGATTGATGAAGTCCGGAGCGACAGCGATCGCGTACGAGACGGTCACCGCGCCGAACGGGTCCCTGCCGTTGCTGACTCCGATGAGCGAAGTTGCCGGGCGCATGTCGATCCAGGTTGGCGCTGCCAGCCTGCAGAAGGCGAATGGCGGCTTCGGCGTACTGCTGGGCGGCGTGCCCGGCGTACAGCCGGCAAAGGTCGTGATACTCGGCGGAGGTGTGGCTGGGCGCCACGCCGCGGAAATCGCTGTTGGCATGCGCGCCGACGTCACTATCGTGGATCGCTCGCTGGATCGCCTGCGGGAGCTTTCCGCTACGTTCGGGTCAACTCTGCTGACTGCCTATTCGACTACGGAGACCATCGAGCGTCTCGTGCGCGATGCCGATCTCGTGGTGGGTGCGGTGCTCATCGCAGGCGCCGCGGCACCGAAGCTGGTCACCCGCGCCATGCTGGGAACGATGAAACGCGGCGCCGTGCTGGTCGATATCTCCATCGATCAGGGCGGCTGCTTCGAGACCAGCCGGCCGACCACGCATGCCGAGCCCACCTTCGTCGTCGACGGTGTGATCCACTATTGCGTCGCGAACATGCCCGGCGCCGTTCCCCGCACCTCGACCTTCGCACTGACCAATGCCACACTGCCGTACGTACGAGCGCTCGCGGATCTGGGCTGGCAAGCAGCGCTCAAGCGCGACGCCGGCCTTGCTTCGGGCCTCAATGTGCACGCCGGCGAGATCACACACGACGTCGTGGCGCGCGCCCTGGGTTTCGGAGCGCGACCCCCGTCGGTCGCAGCTGCCCGCTAGCACATAGCCCGCGTCCAGACGGCCACTTTCTCTCTCAAAGGGAGAGTGGATCGGCATGGCCGCGTACCGTTAGGCTAGGCCCCGGCTGCACCGGTCATCCGGTGCGCGCATCAACATCCCCTCGTGAGTTTCGGAGGACCCCAGAATGAAGAACGCATTGCCGGTTGCCATGCTGGCGCTCATGACCGGCTCGACGCTTGCCGCCCCCGTGAAGTACGACGTCGATCCAAACCATACGCATCCGAGCTTCGCGGCCGACCACTTCGGCGGGCTGTCCGTCTGGCGCGGCAAGTTCGACAGCAGCTCCGGCACGATCGAGCTCGACAAGGAGAAGGGCGCCGGCACGGTCGAGATCACAGTCGATGTGGATTCGATCGACTTCGGCCACCAGAAACTCAACGAGCACGCGAAGTCCGCGGAGATGTTCGACGTGGCGAAATTTCCGACGGCGACCTACAAGGGCACGCTGGCGAAGTTCAAGAACGGCGCGCCGACGGAAGTGGACGGACAGCTCACGTTGCACGGAGTCACGAAGCCCGTGACGCTGATGATCGATCAGTTCAAGTGCATGCTGAATCCGATGTCGAAGAAGGAGGTATGCGGCGCCGACGCGACCGCGACCCTCAATCGCAGCGACTTCGGCGTCAATTACGGCGAAAAGTTCGGTTTCAAGCAGGAAGTGAAGCTCGCCATTCAGGTCGAGGCCATCCGCGCGGGCTGATGCGCTGCTGAGGCCACACCACGGCCCTCCGGGATGATAGCAGGCGCGCTGGGGCTGAAGCCTTGTGTAGACTCGCCCCCAAGGGGTTAGCATGTCCCAACGCCTAGCTGCAGATGCCGAGCTTTTTGAGGCCATGATTGCCGCCGCACTCGAGGCGGGCAAGGTTGCGCACGATATCTACCGCGGTGACTTCGACGTTCAGCGCAAAGCGGACGCATCGCCTGTTACGATCGCCGATCACGCCGCGGAGGCGATCATTCTCCAACGGCTCGCGAAAGCCGCGCCGCTCATCCCTGTGATTGCGGAAGAGGAAGTTGCGGCGGGGCGCGTACCGGAGGTGGGAGTGGAGTTTTTCCTGGTCGATCCGCTCGACGGCACCAAGGAGTTCATTCAGCGGCGCGGCGACTTCACGGTGAACATTGCGCTCATACGCGATCATTCTCCCGTGCTGGGCGTCGTGTACGCGCCAGCCAGATCGAGTCTCTTCGCGGGCGATACCGGCGCGGAAAGCGCGTTCCGAAGCGATCAAGGCACCGAGGCGCGCGAAGTTGCGCCGCGCCGTCCCATCAGAGTGAGGGCTGTCCCGCCGAACGGATTGACCGTGGTGAGCTCACGCTCCCACTCCACACCCGAGACCGACACTTACCTGGCCCCATACAAGGTGTCCGATCGAGTCACGGTGGGATCGTCCCTCAAGTTCTGCCTCGTCGCTTGCGCGGAAGCGGATCTGTATCCGCGCCTCGGCCCCACGATGGAATGGGATACCGCGGCCGGCCATGCCGTGCTCGTGGCCGCGGGCGGTGGCGTCTGGGCGCCGGGCGGCGTGCCCCTGCGCTACGGCAAGGCGGGTTTCCGCAATTCCTTCTTTGTCGCCAGCGGCGAGCTGACTCCACGGCAGCTGGCCGCCTGAGCCCATGCGCAGCATGCACTTCCCGAGGCCACGATGAGCGTTACAGCCGCGCCCCCGGCACTGTCCTTGAACCTGAAGCGCCTGGAAGCGGAATCCATCGGCGTCATCCGCGAGGTCGTGGCCGAGTTCCGCAACCCAGTGATGTTGTATTCGATCGGCAAGGATTCAGGTGTGATGCTGCACCTGGCCGTGAAGGCGTTCTATCCTTCGAAGCCGTCGTTCCCGCTGTTGCACGTGGACACGGGCTGGAAATTCCGCGACATGATCCGTCATCGCGATCAGGTCGCCGCGCGCTACGGACTGCGGCTTCTGGTGCATACCAACCCGGAAGGGCTGGCGCGCGGCATCAATCCGCTATCGTCCGGCTCGCAATTGCACACCCAGGTCATGAAGACCGAGGCCTTGAAGCAGGCGCTCGACAAGTGGGAGTTCGATGCGGCCTTTGGCGGCGCGCGGCGCGACGAGGAAAAGAGCAGGGCGAAGGAGCGGGTGTTCTCGTTTCGCTCCGCCGGGCACGTGTGGGATCCACGCAATCAGCGGCCGGAGCTCTGGCAGCTCTACAACACCAGGATCAACAAGGGCGAGACCATTCGAGTCTTCCCGCTCTCGAACTGGACCGAGCTGGATATCTGGCAGTACACCAGGGCACAAAACATCCCCGTGGTGCCTCTGTATTTTGCCGCGCCGCGACCGGTGGTCAGGCGCGACGGGGTCTTGATCATGCGTGATGACGAGCGCATGCCGCTGCTCCCGGGCGAAGCGGAAGAGATGCGCGTCGTGCGCTTCCGTTCGCTGGGCTGTTATCCGCTTTCGGCTGCCATCGACAGTACAGCGGCGACCCTCGATGACATCATCGATGAGATGATCACTGCGCGCACTTCGGAGCGCTCCGGGCGCCTCATCGACAGTGACGAGGCGGCATCGATGGAGAAGAAGAAGCGCGAGGGGTATTTCTGATGACCCCCCACACCCCCCATCATGTAACGGTGGGTACCGGCGGGCCCGATGGCCCGGCGAAAGGGCTGCTGCGCTTCCTGACGTGCGGCTCGGTTGACGATGGGAAATCCACGCTCATCGGGCGGCTGCTGTACGACACGAAGCTGATCCTGGAAGATCAGCTTGCGGCACTCGAGCGGGACAGCCGCAAGCACGGCACCACCGGAGACGATTTCGACTTCGCGCTGCTGGTTGACGGGCTGGAGGCCGAGCGCGAGCAGGGCATCACCATCGATGTAGCCTACCGGTTCTTTGCAACACCGCGCAGATCCTTCATCGTCGCGGACACGCCGGGCCACGAGCAGTACACGCGCAACATGGCGACGGGGGCCTCCAACTCGGAAGCCGCGGTCATTCTCATCGACGCGCGCAAGGGCGTACTCACGCAAACCCGCCGGCACAGCTTCATCTGCGCGTTGCTGGGCATCCGGCATGTGATCCTCGCCGTGAACAAGATCGACCTGGCGCAGTTCTCCGGCGAGCGCTTCCATCACATCGTCGCCGACTATCTCGGCTTCGCCCAGCCGCTTGGATTCGCCTCGATCACCCCGATTCCCGTGTCCGCGCGCTTTGGCGACAACGTGACCCAGGGATCCGGGCAGATGCCCTGGTACGATGGGCCGACGCTGCTCGAATCTCTGGAGAGCCTGGACGTCGAGCACGGTCTGGAGCACAAACCGGCGCGCTTCCCGGTTCAGTGGGTGAATCGACCCACCCTGGATTTCCGCGGCTTTTCCGGCACGCTGGCTTCCGGCAGCCTGCGTCCGGGCGATCGTCTGGTGGTGGCGGCCTCGGGCAAGGAATCGACGCTGACCCGGATCGTGACGGCGGACGGCGATCTGCCCGAGGCGCGTGCGGGCGATGCCGTGACGCTGACATTCGTGGACGAGATCGATATCGCGCGTGGCGACGTCCTGGCGCATGCGGACAGCCGGCCGGAGGTGGTCGATCAGTTCGCCGCGCATATCCTGTGGATGGCGGAGGAGCCGATGCTGCCCGGGCGATCCTATCTCATGCGCATCGGGACCAGGTACGTTCCCGCGCGCATCACGAGCCTGAAACACAAGGTCGACGTCAACACCCTGGAGCATATCGCCGCGAAGACTCTGGCGCTGAACGAGATCGGCCTGTGCAACCTGTCCACGTCGACGCCCGTGGCGTTCGACCCGTACAGTGAAAACCGGGCGACGGGCGCTTTCATCCTGGTAGACCGCTTCACCAATGCAACCGCGGGCGCCGGCATGATCACGTTCGGCCTGCGCCGCGCCACCAACATACATCGGCAGAGCGTGCTGGTTGACAAGGCGGCCCGGCTGCGGATGAACGGCCATCGGCCCGCCATCCTGTGGTTCACGGGCCTGTCCGGGTCCGGCAAGAGCACCATCGCCAGCATCCTCGAGCGCGAACTGCATGCGCATGGCGCGCATACATACATGCTCGACGGCGACAATGTCCGCCATGGATTGAACCGGGACCTCGGTTTCACCGACGCAGACCGCGTGGAGAATGTTCGGCGCGTCGGGGAAGTGGCGAAACTGTTCGTGGATGCGGGGCTCGTGGTGCTGTGCTCGTTCATCTCGCCGTTCAAGGCCGAGCGACGCATGGTCAGGGAGCTGGTGGACAGCGGCGAGTTCGTCGAGATCTACGTGGACACGCCGATCGAGGAATGCATGCGCCGCGATCCCAAGGGGCTGTACGCGCGCGCCAAGGAAGGCAAGATCAAGAACTTTACCGGCATCGATTCGCCGTACGAAGTGCCCGAGCGTCCGGAGATCGTCGTCCAGACGGGGAAGGCATCGGCCGAAGCGGTGGCGCAGCGGATCGTGCAGGCTTTGCGGGAGCTGGGGATCGTCGCCTAGCAGGAGGTAGCGGACGCGGGTGCGGGCACGCACGCTCAATCTGGCGCGGCTCATGATTCTTGCGTAGCAATTTCGCCGTGGATTTCAACCGCTCTGGAGCCACCGTACGTGAGAGCCGCGCTGTCGTGCGCTCCGGCGCCGGACTACATCATCTGAGCGACGTGCTCGGCGATGGCCAGCGATGCGGTGAGCCCGGGGGATTCGATACCGAACAGATTCACGATACCGGCTACTCCGTGGGTCCGCGGGCCGTCGATACGGAAATCCGCGGCGGCCTGCGTCGGCCCCGAAAGTTTGGGGCGGATCCCGGCGTACGCCGGCTGTAACGCGTTGTCGGCCAGTGCGGGCCAGTACGAGCGGATCGCCGCGTAAAAGGATTCCGAACGCCGCGGATCGACGGCGTAGTCGCAGTCTTCGATCCATTGCACGTCAGGGCCGAATCGCGCGCGGCCGGCGAGATCGAGCGTGAGATGAACTCCCAGCCCGCCCGGCTCCGGCACCGGATACACCAGCCGCTGAAAAGGCGTCCGGCCGCTGAGGGCGAAATAATTGCCTTTGGCGAAGTAGGTATGCGGGATGTGCTCACGGGGGAAGCCTTCGATTGCATTCGCCACCTGCGGGGAGCACAGCCCGGCGCAATTGACGACCAGCCGCGCCCGGCAGGTGGGCCCCTCGCCGTTGAGCGCAATCAACACGCCATCGGTCTGCGGCCACATCCGCGTCACTTTGCTGTTATAGACCAGGATGGCCCCGCGATTCTGCGCTTCACCGAGCAGCGCCAGCATGTACGCGTGCGAGTCGATGATCCCCGTCAACGCCGAGTGCAAGGCACCGGCGCAGGAGAGCTCGGGTTCCAGCGCCAGTGCCTCGCTGCGGCTGAGTGATGCGAGCTCGACGCCGTTGGCCCAGGCGGCCGCGCGGATTTTCTGCAGCTGCGGGAGCTGGCCCGGGGAGGTGGCCACGATGAGCTTGCCGCAACGGCGGTGCTCGATGCCGTGCCGCTCGCAGAACGCATACAGCAGGTCGCGCCCGGCGACGCACAGGCGTGCTTTCAGCCAGTCCTGCGAGTAGTGAATCCCAGCGTGGATGACTTCGCTGCTGCGCGAGCTCGTCTCGGCCCCGAATCGATCGCCGGCTTCCAGTATCAGCGTCTCACGGCCACGCGCGGTCAGTGAGCGCGCGACCGCGAGCCCAATGACTCCCGCACCGATCACGACCGCATCGACGGTGTCCATCGCGACGAAGTGTAGCAATTCGCATATCATCGGGACCATCCGCTTGCGTCACGATTGCAGGAGATCAGCGTGCCGGCCGTGAATTACCGTCTCGACACGGATGTTGCCGTCCTGGAGATCGACAATCCTCCCGTCAACGCCACCAGTATCAAAGTGCGGGAAGGGTTGGCCGAGTCGCTGCACAAGGCGGCCTCGGACGCGCGGGTGGCTGCGATCGTGCTCGCCGGGGCCAACGGCTCGTTCCTCGCCGGCGCCGACATAAACGAGATCTCCTCGGGCCTGTCAACCAAGTCCCCGACGCTGCGTGACCTTCAGGCCCGCATGGAGGCCATTCCCAAGCCCATCGTCGCCGCCATCGAAGGCGTTGCGCTGGGCGGCGGCTTCGAGATCGCACTCACGTGCCATTGGCGCGTGGCCGCAAAGAGCGCGAAAGTCGGGTTGCCCGAGGTGAAGCTTGGCCTGCTGCCGGGCGCCGGCGGCACTCAACGCTTCACGCGCCTGGCCGGGCCTGAAGCGGCGCTTGAAGTAATCACTTCGGGCGTGCACGTCGGTGCGCAACGCGCCATGGAGTTGGGTGTGGTGGACGCGCTGGCCGACGATGCGGTGGCCGAAGCAATCCTGTTTGCGCGCCGCGCTGCTCGAGACGGCAGGCCGCTGCGACTCGCCACCGCCGTCACGGAGCGGATCGCGGGCGTCGAGCCGGGACTGTTCGCCGCATTTCGCAGCAGGCTTGAAAGCAAGGCGCGCGGACAGCTTGCACCGTGGAGAGTCATCGACTGCGTCGAGGCGGCCTGCACGCGCCCAAAGGACGAGGCTTTCCGGCTCGAGCGCCAGTGGTACGAGGAATGCCGCAACAGCCCGCAGCGCGAAGCGCTGGTACATGTTTTTTTTGCGGAGCGCGCAGCCCGGAAGATCCCGGATGTGCCCGCCAGCGTGCAGGCGCTGCCGATCGGCAGCGCGGCAATCATCGGAGCCGGCACCATGGGCGGCGGTATTGCGATGAGCTTCGCGAATGCTGCAATCCCGGTACGGATCGTGGACCTCTCCGCGGAGGCGCTCGAGCGCGGATTGGCGCTCATTCGCAAGAACTACGCCGCGTCGGTGGCGCGCGGCAGCCTGACCCAGGACCGCATGGACCGCGCTGTTTCGCTGATCACCGGAGTGACGCAGTACGAAGCGGTCGCCGCCGCCGACATCGTCATCGAAGCCGTGTTCGAGGACATGAGCGTGAAGCAGGAGGTTTTCCGCCGGCTGGATGCGATATGCGCGCCACACGCGATCCTGGCAACCAACACCTCGACACTCGACATAGACAGGCTCGCCGCGTCCACCTCGCGGCCCGAGAACGTCATCGGCACGCATTTCTTCAGTCCCGCGAACGTGATGAAGCTGTTGGAGAATGTGCGGGGCCGGCACAGCTCGGCCCGGACGATTGCGACCGCCATGGCCCTCGGTAAGCGGCTGGGCAAGGTGGCCGTGCTGGCCGGCAATTGCGACGGTTTCATCGGCAACCGCATGCTGCAGTTCTATTCAGGAGAAGCCGAGTTCCTGCTCGAAGAAGGCGCCACGCCCGAGCAGATCGACCGGGTCATCGAGGCGTTCGGATTCGCCATGGGACCGCTGGCGGTGCGCGATCTGGCCGGCAACGATGTGGGTTTCCTGATCCGCAAGAGCCGCAAGATTCCGTCCGACGAGCGATTCTCGCCCATTCTGCAGCGTCTCGTTGAAGCGGGCCGCCTCGGGCAGAAGAGCGGCAAGGGATTCTATCGGTACGAAGGACGGACCAGGATTGCCGATCCGCAGGTTGTGCGGCTCATCGAGGAGGTCTCGCGCGAGCTCGGCATTGCGCGGCGCGAGATTCCCGACGAGGAGATACTGGACCGCCTCTTGCACCCCCTCGTGAACGAGGGCGCGAAGATCGTCGCTGAAGGAATCGCAATTCGCGCAAGCGATGTGGATGTCGTGTATGTGAACGGGTATGGGTTTCCCGCCTACAAGGGCGGTCCGATGTTCTGGGCGCAGCGGATCGGACTGGGCAACATCGTCGCAACGATGCGCCGCCTGGCAGCGACGCATGGGCAGCGGTGGCGGCCCGCGCCGCTACTGGAGCGGTTGGCCGCATCGGGTGAGGGCTGGAGCGGCCCGCTTGCTACACGACCGGCAGCCGGGTCGTGAACTTCTTGGTCCGCAGGACGAAACTCGTGTTCACGGACCGGACCGCCCGGATCTGCAGCACGTGGGTGGACATGAAGCGCTCATAGGCCTCCATGCTGGCGGCGACGATCCGCAGCAGATAGTCGTTGGGCCCGCTCATCGAATGGCATTCGAGCACCTCGGGCCGTTCCTTCACCAGCTGATCGAATTCCCGCACGGTTTCCGGATGGTGATTCTCCAAGGAGACAAGGGCGTACGCCAGTATCGCGAGGCCGACGGCCGGGCCGTCAAGAAGCGTCGCATAACCGGTGATGAAGCCCGCTTCCTCCAGGCGCCGCAGGCGTCGCCAGCAGGGCGCAGGCGAGAGTCCCACACGCTTGGCCAGCTCCTGATTGGAGATCCGGGCATCCCCCTGCAGCACATCGAGGATGCGGCGGTCGAGGCGGTCGAGCGTCCTGGGCATGGCGGGGTGTCCTGATCAGCAATAATATTGCCAACAACACCATGAAATGGGCAATGAGAGCAAGCTAATTGCGCCGGTGCGGGCATAAGCTGTGCGCTGTTGTCCGATGGGAGATCCGCGCGATGGTGGCACCGGCCGTATCGATTGCCCGCAATACGCACCGCTCTCACGCCCCCGATTGGAAGCGAGTCGCGTACCTCCTGCATGCCTCGCGCAGCCTCGACGATATCGAGGAAACCACGTTGTTGCCGCAGCGCAAGGTGCTCTATCAGTTTTCCTCGCGCGGACACGATTTCGCACAAATCCTGCTCGGTCTGAACCTTGTGGACCCCCACGATGGAGTGACCGTCTACTATCGATCGCGGCCTCTCATGCTGGCACTCGGTCTCGAGCTGGAAGACGCCGCGGGAGGCCCGCTTGCACGCGTCGGCTCGTTCAGTGACGGACGCGATGTCGGCGTGGTGTTCAACATGCCCTCGCGCGGTGGGCCGACTGTATTACCTTCCTGCGGCGGCGTCGGAACCCAATACACACCTGCGGCCGGCTGGGCGCAATCCATTCTTTACAGACGGGAAACGCTCGGCGACGCCGCCTTCAGCCGTAGCATCGCCGTCGTGCTCGGAGGAGACGCATCGGTGGCGACCAATGGTTTCTGGTCGGCGCTGACGATTGCCACGACGCAGCGACTCCCGATGCTTTTTTACATTGAAGACAACGGGTATGGCATTTCAGTTTCATCACAGCTGCAGACACCCGGCGGCAACATAGCCGCCAATCTGCGATCCTATGCAGGACTGGCCATTCTCGAGGGGGATGGCACGGACCCCCATGAGGCTGCAACCCTGACGAGTCAGGCGGTACAGTTGGTGCGCGACGAAAGAGCGCCGGTGCTGCTGCGCCTGACCGTGCCGCGGCTCTCCGGTCATTCGGGACAGGACACACAGGCCTACAAGACTCCGCAGATCCTTGCAATGGAGCGGGCACGCGATCCCCTGGGGAAGCTGCAGCGTTTTCTCGTTCCTGGCGTGTTCGGCGAGTCCGAATGGACGCAGCTCGCGGAGCGGGCGCGCGCTGATGTCGCGGCTGCCGTGCAGCGGGCATTGCTACGACCTCTGCCGGATCCCACACGGCTTACGAGCCACGTGTACTGCGAGATCGGGCCGGACGGGACACCTGAGCTGCAGAGGCAGGGTGGAATTGCGCCGGATGGCCATGTGTTTCCCAGCTCGACGGCCACGCCTCATCCGCAAGGCACGCGCATGAACATGCTCACCGCGATTCGCCGGACTCTCGATGTCGAGCTCGCTTCCAACGAGCGCATGATCGTGTTCGGCGAGGATGTTGGGCCAAAGGGAGGGGTACACGGCGCGACTCTGGGCCTGCAGGAAAAATACGGAGCGGCGCGGGTATTCGACACCAGCCTGTCGGAGGAGGGCATCATC
The DNA here is from genome assembly GCA_050738795.1 of Steroidobacteraceae bacterium. GTDB lineage: Bacteria > Pseudomonadota > Gammaproteobacteria > Steroidobacterales > Steroidobacteraceae > 13-2-20CM-66-19. The sequence continues at coordinate 66,974 of JBOIAD010000102.1, read as the reverse complement.
GGGCGCGCGGTGGGCATGGCGATCGCAGGCTTGCTGCCGGTCGCTGAAATCCAGTTCCGCAAGTACGCGGATCCGGCGGCGGAGCAACTCAATGATTGCGGCACTATGCGCTGGAGGACTCACAATCGGTTCGCGGCTCCGATCGTGGTGCGCATGCCGGGTGGCTTCTTCAAGTGCGGCGACCCGTGGCACAGCCAGACGAACGAGGTGGCCTGGATACATGGGATCGGGTGGCGTGTCGCAGTCCCGTCGAATGCGCAGGACGCCGTCGGCCTGTTGCGCACGGCGCTGCGAGGCAACGATCCAACCATATACTTCGAGCATCGTGCCATGTTGGATGGCGCGTGGGCGCGCCGGCCCTATCCCGGTGACGACTACGTTGTGCCGTTCGGGGCGGCGCGAGTGATAAGGACAGGCACTGAGATGACGGTGGTGACCTGGGGCGCGATGGTCGAGCGTTGCGAGCACGCCGCCGCTGAGTCCGCAGTCGACGTGGAGCTTCTGGACCTGCGCACGCTGTCGCCGTGGGACAAGTCAGCCGTTCTTGCATCCGTCCGCAAGACGCGCCGCTGTCTCATCGTGCACGAGGACAATCTGACGGCGGGCTTCGGCGCCGAGATCGCCGCAGTGCTCGCCAAGGACGCATTCTTCGATCTGGATGCGCCGATCGAGCGATTGACCATGCCTGACATTCCGAGCCCGCACAGCCTGGTGCTCCTGGAAGCTGCGGTGCCGAGCGTCGAGCGCATCACGCGCTGTATTCAGCAACTTGCGAGCATTTGAGATGTCGAGCGCAGTCGAGATTCGAGCGCCCGCGGAGCAGACCGAGGGTACCCGTTTGCAGATCCTCCGGTGGCTGAAAGCAGTCGGTGACGACGTCACCGAGGCCGAGCCGCTGATCGAGATCGAGACCGACAAGGTCACCGTCGAGGTGGCCGCGCCCGGCTCGGGCATCCTGCGCGAAATCCTCAAGCAGGAACAGGACGAGATCGAGCCCGGCGAGCTGCTGGGACGCATCGAGGCCGGCACATCGATGACCGGTGGGGCAGGTGATACCGGTCATCCATCGCATACATCCAGCCCCTCGGGGAATCAGCCGCAATCATTCAGCCCTTCGGCAAGCGAACCGTCACCGCATGCGGTTAGGACGGATCCACTGCGAACAACGATAGCGGACGCGGATGTATCGACGCATTCAACAGCCAATCGCGGTGCGGCGGCCTCGTTGAGCCCTGCGGTTCGCCGTCTGCTCACCGAGCACGGGCTGGAAGCCTCCGCAGTACGAGGCACCGGCCAGGGTGCGCGCGTTACAGTTGAGGATGTACTGCGGCGGGTTGCCGAACGGACACGCGAGGCGACAGCGGCTAACTCCTCGAGCGACGGAGACTCACCCGAGCACACAGGGGGCTCGGACAACCACTTACCCGAGCCGCCGGCACGTGCCCCGGACGTCCCGGCTGAAGTGCTGGGCCTGAGCCGCCACGTCCCTCACTCGGCGCTGCGCAGGCGGATCGCCGAGCACATGGTTCAAAGCCTACACACGGCTCCCCACGTCACCAGCGTATTCGAGGCGAACCTGAGCGCGGTGCTCGAGCATCGTCAGCGTCATCGGGAAGAGTTCGCCAATCGAGGCGTGCCGCTCACGCTGACCGCGTATTTTCTACAGGCGGCCGTGGCGGCGATCCGCGCCGTACCTGAAACGAACAGCCGCTGGACCGACACCGCGCTCGAGATCTTCGAGTCGATTCATATCGGTGTCGCTACCGCCCTCGATAGCGGGCTCGTCGTGCCCGTGCTGCGCAACGTACATTCGCGCGATCTCTTCGAGACTGCGCAGGGTCTGGACGAGCTGGTGTCTCGCGCCCGGGAGGGCCGCTTGACGCCCTCCGACGTACGTGGCGGAACGTTCACAATCTCAAACCACGGAGTCAGCGGCAGCCTCGTCGCGACACCCATTATCATCAATCGGTCCCAGGCCGCGATTCTGGGCGTGGGCAAGCTGGAAAAGCGCGCGGTAGTGCCAACGGACGGCCCGGGCGAGGAGCGGATCGTTATCCAACCGCGCTGTTATGTCACCCTGACCATCGATCACCGGGTGATGGACGGCCACCAGGCCAATCGCTTTCTGCAGACTTTCGTGCAGCGGCTGGAGAGTTCGCCCCCGTAATGCGATGATCGGTTGCCGTGTCGACTCATGACAGCTGCAGTCCTGCGGATCTCGAGGCCATTGAGCGCGCCAGCGAGGATGAGCTGCGGTCGCTGCAGCTGGCCCGCCTGAAGTGGTCGCTGCGCCATGCGTACACGAACGTGGCGCCCTACCGCCGCAAATGCGAGCTCACGGGGATTCACCCCGAGGACCTCAAATCCCTCGGCGACCTGCGGCACTTTCCGTTCACGACGAAGGAGGATCTGCGCTCGAGCTACCCCTTCGGGATGTTCGCCGTACCGCGCGATAAGGTTGTTCGCATACACGCCTCGAGCGGCACGACCGGCAAGCCTACCGTGGTCGGCTATACGGCCCGTGATATCGATACCTGGGCACAACTGGTGGCACGCTCCATTCGGGCCGCGGGAGGCCGCCCGGGCGACATGGTGCATGTTGCATACGGCTACGGACTGTTTACGGGCGGACTTGGCGCGCATTACGGTGCGGAGCGCCTGGGCTGCGTGGTCGTGCCGATGTCCGGCGGTCAGACCGCCAGGCAGGTGCAGCTCATCTGCGATTTCGAGCCGGATATCATCATGGTCACGCCGTCCTACATGCTGGCCATCGCCGAGGAGTTCGCGCGGCAGGGGTTGGATGCCGCCGCGTGTTCCCTGCGCATCGGCATCTTCGGCGCGGAGCCCTGGACGGAAGGCATGCGCGTCGAGATCGAGCGGCGGATGGGACTCGAGGCGGCCGATATCTATGGACTCTCCGAAGTGATGGGACCCGGCGTCGCCAGCGAATGCATCGAGACCCGGGATGGGCCGGTCATCTGGGAGGATCACTTCTATCCCGAGATCATCGAGCCCAGGACCGGGCACGTGCTGGCGGACGGCGTGGAAGGTGAGCTCGTGTTCACCTCCCTCACGAAGGAAGCGCTGCCGATTATCCGCTACAGAACACGCGACCTGACGCGGTTGCTGCCGCCAACGGCCAGATCCATGCGGCGGATGGCGAAGGTCACCGGCCGCACCGATGACATGCTGATCATTCGCGGGGTCAATGTCTTTCCGACCCAGATCGAGGAGCTCTTACTGAGACTGCACGGACTGACACCGCACTATGTCCTCGAAGTGACCCGCGAGGCGCACCTCGACGCTCTCACTGTCAGCGTTGAGTGCGTCGAGGAGGTCGAACGCGATGCGATGGCACGCGAGCGTCTGTGTCAGGAACTGCAATACCACATCAAGGAGAGGATCGGCGTCACGGCCCGCGTCGTGGTGTCGAATCCGGGCTCGATCGAGCGCTCCGCGGGCAAGGCGCAGCGTGTCATCGACAAGCGGCAGATCCGGTGATGCGAGCCGGAATGCCCCCAAAACGCGCATACGCGGCCAGTTCAGCGGGCGGCAGGGGGTCTCGCAGTGTGCTGGCGGTCCCCGAGAGAAATCCCTCGGCAGCCGCGAACACATTGCCATACAACTCACTGCACAGGCTGTAGGCGGTGCTGCCTATCCAATCCTCGGGGAGCAGCGGTGGCGGCAGAAGTGGATCCTGCAAATGGATCTTGCGGTAGTCGTGAATGAGCAAGGTGCGTATCACGAATGCCGCTTCCGCACCCAAAGCACCCGGCGCCGGCACTGAAGCCAGGGCGCCCGGGCGCGCGGCAGCCGGCGCGACGGCAGCCTGGATCGGCTTGAAAGCATCGACGAAGCGTCGATAGCGGCGGGCCAGCTCGGCCAGATCCCATCCTGCGGCCACCAGTCGCCGGTCCACGGCCAGCTCCTCGCTCGAGCTGCTGAGGAGCAACACATCGTTGGAGGCTTCCAGGCTGCGCAGCCACTGTCGCGCTTGCGCGAGGCTGCTGCTCGGGTGCGCGAATACTCCGGCGCTCACCTGTCCGAAGCCGAGCCATCGCAACTCCTCGCGGAGGGTTTCGCGTCGTTTGCCGGCGGGCGGGAGCACGGCCAGCGTCCACTGCCGATCCCAGGAAGCCGGACTCTGGCCATAGATGCGCCGTGTGGCTTCGGCAAAGCGCTGCTGGCCGTTGGGGGTCAATCGATACTCGCTTTGCCGGCCGTCACGGCGACCCGCCAGCCAGCCTTCCTGGGCAAGTCGTGCTACCGAAGTGCGCACCAGCCGCTCCGTCAATCCGAACGGGTGGGCGAGACGTATGAGGCTGCCCAGGGTGACCACACCGCCGCGAGGTGCGATGGCGTCACCGAAAATGGTCACCAGCACAGAGCCGCCCCTGAGGGGGCGGCGGCTGCGAAAGCGGCGCAGCAAAGCTTGCGTGGCGGCGGCGATGGAACTCGACATGCAGAACGGGATGCGCTGAAGCGGGACCTGGCCAATTGTGACACATAAATCGTTGCAGATAATGAATTTATGTGTCACATTCCATCTCCCGGTTTGCCACCCTCCGAAGGCCGCCATGTACACGCAGGGACTCGACTCTCTCGGCAACGAATGCGTCCATACCGCCGCCGCGGATAACGCGGTGCTCGAGGCGCGCTTTCAGAGCCGGGTGGATGCGGATGACAAGATCGAGCCCAAGGATTGGATGCCCGATGCCTACCGCCAGACTCTGATCCGCCAGATCTCCCAACATGCCCACTCGGAGATCGTCGGCATGTTGCCGGAGGGCAACTGGATCACACGCGCACCGACGCTGCGTCGCAAGGCGGTGCTGATCGCGAAAGTGCAGGACGAGGGTGGGCACGGCATGTATCTGTACAGCGCCGCCGAGACGCTCGGTATAGAACGCGTGCAGATGTTGGAGCAGTTGCTGGCCGGCAGTGCGAAATACTCGAGCATATTCAACTATCCGACGCTGACGTGGGCCGACGTAGGGGCCATCGGCTGGCTGGTGGACGGCGCGGCGATCATGAATCAGATTCCGATCTGCCGCTGCTCCTACGGCCCGTATGCACGTGCGATGGTGAGAATCTGCAAAGAGGAGAGCTTCCACCAGCGGCAGGGTTTCGAGATCATGCTGGCGCTGGCGCGGGGCACGCCCGAGCAGCATGCCATGGCGCAGGACGCTCTGCACCGCTGGTGGTGGCCTTCGATCATGATGTTCGGCCCCAGCGATACCCAATCGAAGCACACCGCGCAATCGATGCGCTGGAAGATCAAGCGTTTCACCAACGATGAGCTGCGCCAGAAGTTCATCGATATCACTGCGCCGCAGGCCCGGTTCCTGGGCCTCGATATTCCGGATCCGAAGCTGCACTGGGACGAAGGCGCGCAGCACTTCAGCTTCGGCGAGATCGACTGGACCGAGTTCCAGTCGGTGTTGAAAGGTCACGGCCCCTGCAACCGTGAACGCCTCGAGGCGCGCCGCAGCGCGCATGAGGATGGGCGCTGGGTGCGCGACGCCGCGGCCGCGTATGCCGAAAAGCAGCGAACACGGGCCCGGCAGGCTGCCTGAGGACACCACGATGTCGAATGATTGGCCGCTGTACGAAGTCTTCATCCGCTCACGCTCGGGACTCGAGCACAAGCACGTGGGCAGTCTGCATGCCACGGATGCGCGCATGGCAATAGACCACGCTCGCGACGTCTACACTCGCCGGCAGGAGGGCGTAAGCATCTGGGTTGCGCGCTCAACAGATATTGTTGCTTCCGATCCAGCCGATGCGGACGCCCTGTTCGAGCCCGCGCGCGACAAGGTCTACCGGCATCCGACCTTCTACGCAATACCTGAAGAAGTGAAGAACCTGTGAGCGCCCACAGTGGATTTGAGTCTCACGCACCACGCGCTCTGGTGCCCGGCGAGCCGCTTCGCTCGGCCCGCTTCCGCTACCTGGTGCGCCTTGGCGATACCAGTCTCGTGCTGGGTCAGCGGCTCGGAGAGTGGGTCGGGCACGCACCGGCGCTGGAGGAGGATCTCGGGCTCGCCAACCTGTCGCTCGACCTGATCGGCCAGGCGCGTCTGCTGCTCACGTATGCCGGCGAAGTCGAGGGGCAGGGCCGCGACGAGGACGCGCTCGCCTTCCTGCGCGACGCACCGGCGTTTGCGAACCTGACGCTCGCCGAACAGCCGAACGGCGATTTCGGGTACACCATAGTGCGCCAGTGCCTGCTGGACGCCTGGCAACTCGAGATTTACGAGGGTCTGCTGTCGTCGAGCGACGCGCGGCTCGCGAGCATCGCCGCCAAGGCGATCAAAGAGACCCGCTACCACTTCCGATTCAGCTCCGGATGGCTCGTGCGGCTCGGAGACGGCACGGCGGAAAGCCATCGCCGTGTGCAATGCGCTCTCGAGGACCTGTGGCGATTCACGACGGAGTTTTTTGCCGCGGACGAAGTGGACGAGCAGCTTTGCGCGGCCGGTGTAGCACCTGCGTTGACTGACCTGCAGCCCCGCTGGTCGGTGCGGATCGACGAGGTGCTGCGGGAGGCGACACTCTCGCGTCCAGCTCCGACTCCATATCCATGGCACGGCAAACGGGGCGTTCACACGGAACATCTGGGACACATGCTGGCCGAGATGCAGCATCTGCAGCGAACGTATCCGGGCGCCCGGTGGTAGCAGCGCAAATGCCGCTCGAGGTGGACCGAAATTGCAGGTACGCAGGGCGGGAAGGCGGAGCGGATTCCAGCGGCTCTGATCCCGAAAGCCGCGTCTGGAGCATCCTGGAATCCGTGCCGGATCCCGAGATCCCCATACTCAGCGTGATTGATCTGGGAATCGTGCGCTACGTGCGATGGATACGCGCGGATGGCGGCCAGCCACGGGTGCACGTTGGCATCACGCCGACCTACTCGGGATGTCCCGCGACGGAAGTCATCCGGGAAGCCGTTCGCGCCGCGCTTGACGCGGCAGGGTATACGGAGGCGCTTCTCGAAGACGTTCTGTCTCCGCCATGGACGAGCGACTGGCTCACGGATGCAGGCCGCCGGAAGCTCGAGTCGTTCGGGATTGCTCCCCCCGAGAAGACAGTGGCCAGCCCTCGCCATTTGTTTCACACTCCGGTCGTGGCTTGTCCGCGGTGCGCCAGCCGCGAAACCGAGCGCGTCAGCGAGTTCGGATCCACGCCCTGCAAGGCGCACTACCGGTGCGCCTCGTGTCTCGAACCGTTTGATTACTTCAAGTGCCTGTAGGCATTCATGCTGAAGTTCCACCCGTTGCGAGTTGCGGAGCTGCACCCTGAGGCGCAGGACGCCGTGGCCATCTCTCTTGATGTGCCCCAGGAGCTGCGTCCCGAATACGTTGGCCTCCCTGGGCAGCACGTAGTATTGCGCGCGCAGCTTGACGGCGATGAAGTCCGGCGAACCTACTCACTGATCAACCTGCCAGGCGAATGGCCGCTGCGAATCGTTGCCCGGGTGCATGAGAACGGTCGGATGTCGCGGCACCTGGCAGAAGATGTGAAGGCAGGAGACCGCATCGATGTACTGCCGCCCAACGGAAGCCTGACGCCGCGGGTGAACGCGTCATCCCGCGGCGCGCACAGTGGCCGCACGTTCGTGGGTTTTGCGTCCGGTTGCGGCATCACGCCGGTGTTGTCCGTCGCGAGGGCTGTCCTGCAGGGGCATCCCGGGGATCGGTTCGTCCTGTTCTATGGCAATACGAGCACGGAGCGCGCCATGTGCGTGGAGGAGCTGTTGGCGCTGAAGGATCGGTATGTCGACCGGCTGGCTATCCATTTCCTGATGAGCCGCGAGCCTCAGGAGGTCGAGCTGTACAACGGCAGGCTGGACGCCGCCAGGGTTCGCCAGTTTGCGCGGACGCTCTTCACGGCGGAAGGGGTGGCAGAGTATTTCGTGTGCGGGCCCGGGGACATGATCGAAAAGGTATCCGCCGCGCTTCGCGACTTGAACGTCAACACGGATCGCATTCACGGTGAGCACTTTACTGTTGCAACGGCCGGTGCCAATGCCACAGGCACCTCACGACGCGATGCTGCAAGCGCTGCGCCCGTTCCCGACCGTTCCGGTGCGCCAGCCAACGATGCTGCAGTCTCTGGTGCGGCGAGCGTTGTCGCGGCGAGTCCCGATGCGGATGCTGCCGAAGTCACGATACTCATGGATGGACGGCGCCGCACGTTTACCATGCGGATGAACGATGAGACAGTGCTCGATGCAGCCGCTCGCGCCGGCCTGGATCTGCCGTTCTCATGCCGTGCCGGCGTGTGCTCGACGTGCCGCACCAAAGTGGTCCGCGGCGAGGTCCAGATGGCACAGAACTACGCGCTGGAGGATTGGGAGCTCGAGCAGGGGTACGTTCTCGCTTGCCAGTCGCAGGTCAGGACGCCCACGCTTGAGCTCGACTATGACGAGAAATGACGGCCATCGGCCGCAGCCGCTATGTCCACGAGTGACCCCATGAATTACCAGCACATACTTTTCGAGACAGCCCAGGGCGTCGCCCGGCTCACGCTGAACCGGCCGGAGCGCCTCAACAGTTTCAACACGGCGATGCATCTGGAGGTGCGGGACGCCTTGGCGAGTCTCATCGGGGACTCGGGCGCTCGCGCGCTGGTCGTCACCGGCGCGGGCCGCGGATTCTGCGCTGGGCAGGATCTTGCGGATCGTGCGGTGGCCCCGGCGGGTACCGCCGCGGATCTGGGCGAGTCCATCGAGAAGAACTACAAGCCTCTCGTGCTGGCTCTGCGCGCGCTGCAGATCCCGGTCATCGCGGCGGTCAATGGCGTTGCGGCGGGCGCGGGGGCAAACATCGCACTGGCTTGCGATCTCGTGATCGCCGCCCGCTCGGCGAGCTTCGTGCAGTCGTTCTCCAAGCTCGGCCTGGTACCGGACTCGGGCGGCACCTGGTTCCTGCCGCGGCTTGCCGGGACGGCCCGGGCGATGGGACTCGCGTTGCTCGGCGACAAGCTGCCCGCGCAGCAGGCGGCTGAGTGGGGCCTCATCTGGCGTTGCGTCGATGATGCCGAGTTGACCACAGTCGTGAATGGCCTCGCGGGGCAACTCGCAGCCGCGCCCACGTGCGGACTGGCGCGGACAAAACAGGCGTTATATGAAGGTTGGGGCCGTACTCTCGAGCAGCAGCTCGACATCGAGCGTGACTATCAGCGAGAGCTGGGGCGCACCGCGGACTACGCCGAAGGCATCGCTGCATTCACCGAGAAACGCGCACCACGATTCACCGGGCGCTGAGGACCACGAATGACGCACGCGAAGGGGCCAGCGACAGCATCGAAGGGACCTCAGGAGCACGCGAACGGGCCGACGGCCCCCGCAAAGCCATCGGTGGTACCTTCGGCCGCGACGATCGATCAGGCGCAGCAACTTGCCGACCGCGCGGCGCAAGCGCTTTTCGCCCGTGATCGGGCTGCGCACATGCTGGGCATTCGGGTTGTCGCTGTTCAACCAGGCCGCGCCGAGGTTGCAATGCGCGTGCGGCCGGACATGGTGAACGGTCACCACGTCTGCCATGGCGGACTCGTGTTCGCGCTGGCGGATACGGCCTTCGCGTACTCGTGCAATTCGTACAACGAAAGCACGGTTGCCGCGGCTGCCTCGATCGACTTCCTGGCCCCGGCAAACGAGGGAGACGACCTCTCGGCAGTAGCGAGCGAGCTTTGGCGGACACGCCGCAGCGGTCTCTACGAGATCACGGTAACGAACCAGCGCGGGGAGCGCATAGCTCTGTTCCGCGGACGTTCGCACCGCATAAGCGGAGAGGTCGCCCCTGCGGAGGCTGGCAGATGAAGGACGAGCAAATGCAACTACAGAGCTATGCGAGCGGCAAATGGCAGGCGGGAACCCGCAACCTCGTGGCGCTGCGCGATGCGACGACGGGCAACGTCGTTGCCAACACATCGGCCGATGGCCTGGATTTCGGGGCAATGCTGGAGCACGCGCGCAAGGTGGGTGGTCCCAGCCTGCGCGGCCTCACGTTTCACGAGCGGGCCGGACTCATCAAAGCTCTCGCGAAGCGCCTTGGCGACTACAAGGACGAGTTCTACACGCTGTCCTACGCAACGGGAGCGACGAAAAGCGATTCCTGGATCGATATCGACGGCGGCCTCAGCACCCTTTTCGTGTACGGAAGCAAGGGAACGCGTGAGCTTCCCAACAGTCACGTCTACGTCGACGGCAGCGTCGAGACGCTCTCCAAGACGGGCACTTTCGTCGGCCAGCACATTTACGTGCCGCTCGAAGGTGCGGCGGTCCACATCAACGCCTTCAACTTCCCCGTGTGGGGAATGCTGGAGAAGCTGGCGCCCGCATTGCTTGCCGGCATTCCGGCGATCGTCAAGCCCGCGACGGCGACCTCCTATCTCACGGAGCAGGTGGTCAGGCGTATCGTGGAATCCGGCATCCTGCCCGAAGGAGCGATCCAGCTCATCTGCGGTGGCGTGGGAGACTTGTTCGAGCATCTGACGTGCCAGGACGCCGTGTCCTTCACCGGTTCCGCGGGTACGGCGCAGAAACTCAGGCAACACCCGGTTGTTCTTGCGAATGCGGTGCGCTTCACCTCCGAAACCGACTCGCTGAACTCCTCGATACTCGGGCTGGACGCGGCGGCGGGGGCACCGGAGCTCGATCTCTTCGCGCGCGAAGTGGTTCGCGAGATGACCGTCAAGGCCGGACAGAAATGCACGGCAATCCGCAAGGCCATCGTACCGAAGGCCCGGCTGGACGATGTCATGGACGCATTGCGCACTGCTCTTGCGAAGGTTGTCGTGGGCGATCCGCGCCTGGAGCAGGTCAAAATGGGGCCACTGGCCTCCCTCGGACAACGGCGCGAGGTGCGCGAACAGCTCGCCAAGCTGCAACGCGAAGCGGAGCTCGTGTACGGCGGAGCGCAGCTCGAGCCGGTGGGAGCCGATAGCGACAAGGGTGCGTTCATGGCGCCGACGCTGTTGTTCTGTCGGGATGCCGCGGCGGCGCGCGACATCCACTCTGTCGAAGCCTTCGGGCCCGTGTGCACGGTCGTGACCTACGATGACGTGGATGCGGCGATTGCGCTGGCGCGTCGCGGAGGTGGAAGCCTTGCGGCGTCGGTGTTCACCGCCGATGACAAGGTCGCGGAGCGGCTGGTGCTCGGGCTTGCTCCATTTCACGGTCGCGTGCTGGTCGTCGATCGTCATTGTGCGAAGGAATCCACCGGACACGGCTCTCCATTGCCGCATCTGGTGCACGGCGGCCCGGGCCGGGCCGGCGGCGGCGAGGAATTGGGCGGCATACGCGCAGTGCTGCACTACATGCAGCGCACCGCGGTGCAGGGTACGCCTGATGTGGTAGCGGCCGTTACCGGCCGCTGGGTCAAAGGGGCGCGCCAGCTCGATCCAGGCGTGCATCCGTTTCGCAAGCCGTTTGGAGCGTTGGTCGTCGGCGACACATTCAATTCCCCCGAGCGCGAGGTCACGATCGAGGACATCGAGCGCTTTGCGGACATTTCCGGCGACCGGTTCTACGCCCACATGGACGAGGAGGCCGCTCGCCGCAATCCGCTGTTCGGCGGGCGTGTCGCGCATGGATACTTCCTCGTATCCGCCGCGGCCGGGCTGTTCGTGGATCCTCCCTACGGTCCGGTGCTCGCGAACTACGGCATCGATGGTTTGCGATTTACCAAGCCCGTCAAGCCGGGGGATCGCATCAAGGTACGGCTCACCTGCAAGGAGAAATCCCTGCGTGCCGGCCTGGGATACGGCGAGGTGCGGTGGGATGCCGAGATTACGAACCAGAACGGCGAGCCGGTGGCGGGTTACGATGTTCTGACAATGGTCAGCGAGAAGAGCGTTCCGGACGCGTGAAACAGCAAGCATGAGCGCGGAAAGCCTCCCGACGATCGCGACCGGCCAGTACCAGCAGGATTTCAAGGGCCTGGGGTTCTCGCAGCCTGCGGCCGGGATTCTGGAGATCGTCATCTCGAGCCCGGCGCGCCTCAATGCGGCGGACGCCGGCATGCATCGGGATCTTGCAGCCGTCTGGCGGGAAATCGACACGGACGCGGCCGTGCGTGCTGTACTGGTGCGGGGCGATGGGGATGATTTCTCCTCCGGCGGTGATTTCTCGCTGATCGAGAGCATGATCGCCGACGAGGCGACGCTCGTGCGAGTCTGGAAGGAAGCGAGCGACCTCGTCTACAACCTCATCAACTGTTCGAAACCGGTCGTATCGGCCATCCGCGGCACGGCGGTGGGTGCGGGCCTCGCTGTTGCGCTTCTGGCGGACATCGCGATTGCGGGCCGCGACGTGAGGATTTTCGACGGCCACACCCGGCTCGGGGTCGCGGCGGGGGATCACGCGGTGATCATCTGGCCGCTGCTGTGCGGCCTGGCCAAGGCGCGCTACTACCTGCTCACGAACGAACCGCTCTCAGGCGAGGAAGCGGAGCGTATCGGCCTGGTGGCGCGCTGCGTTGCGAATGATGAGGTGTATCCGGCCGCCCTCGAGGTCGCCAAGGGACTGGCACGCGGCAGCCCCACCGCCATCCGGTGGACCAAGCACGCTCTGAACAACTGGCTGCGCATGGCCGGGCCGAGCTTCGATGCGTCGCTGGCGCTCGAGTTCCTGGGCTTCAGACTCGCGGACGCGCGCGCCGGACTGGATGCGGTTCGCAATAGACCGAAGGGCCGCTAGCCCAACGCCAAAAGACACCTGCGGTGCGCCTTTCGGCTTGAATTCAGGGCGTTGCCAGCCGAAACGCATGCCCGCGCGTCGAGACCGCTTTTACCAGCACCCAGACCTCCATTCCGGGCTGCAGCCGCAATGAGTCCACTGCGTCCTGAGTAACCCTTGCCAATACAGTCGCACTGCCCACGTCAACCTTGACCAGCACCGCTTCGTGATCGTCTGCCGACAGCTCCACTATCTTTCCCTCGAGTGCATTCCTCACGCTGAGGCCCCGCGGTGCCTGCGTGGCGAGAATGATGTCCCGCGCGAGGAGATGAACTCGTACCCGCGCCCCGACGGGCACCGCTCGCACGCTGACGTATAACATCCCGCGTCCAACACGCAGATCCACCATCCCACGCTCGCTGTCTACCCTCGCCACTGTCCCCTCGACCACCGCTCCGGCCGCTTCCGCTCCGACGATCGAGCGCAGCGCCGGTAACAGGCTCACCTCGCTCAGAGCACCCTGCGCCACCACTGTGCCGGAATCCATCAGGACGACATGAGTTGCGAGCCGCAATACTTCGTCGAACTGATGGCTGACATACACCATGGGAATCGACAGGTTGTCGCGCAGCAGTTCCAGGTAAGGCAGCACTTCCGCGCGGCGCACGGCATCGAGGGATGCGAGCGGCTCGTCGAGCAGCAGCAGGCGGGGCTGCGACAGAAGCGCGCGGCCGAGTGAGACCCGCTGGCGTTCGCCCCCGGAGAGCTGATGAGGGCGGCGCGGCAACAGGGACTCCAGGCCGAGCAGGGACACGATCCGATCGAACCCGATCGCATGGGTTGTCGCCGTGGTGCGTTTCTGTCCATAGCACAGATTACGCAGCACGCTCAGGTGCGGGAACAATCGGGCGTCCTGGAAGACATAGCCGATGCGCCGCCGCTCCGCGGGAATGCTCGTGCCGGTGCCTGTGTCCTCGAGGACCGTGTCATCAAGCTGTACTCGTCCCTCATCGGCCGCGAGCAGGCCCGATATGATGTTGACTGTCGTCGTCTTGCCGCAGCCCGAGCGGCCGAACAAGGCCACGATTCCGGGCGTCGGCGCGGCGAATTGCGCGTCCAGCGTGAAACCGCCCCGCCGTTTGACGACCGCGACCTTCAGCATCCGGCGCTCGGAAGCATTCAGCGGCCCAGCATGGCGCGCGCGCGCCGCGCGAGCACTTCAGCCAACAGCAGGCCCAGCAGCCCGAGCACGAAGGACAGGATGGCGAGCCGCAGAGCCTGCGCATCGCCAGTCGGGGACTGGATCGCCGTGTACAGCGCCAGCGGAATCGTGCGGGTCTGGCCGGGCACGTTGGCGGCGAATGTGATGACGGCGCCAAACTCGCCGAGCCCCGCCGCAAAAGCCGTGACAGCGCCGGCAATGACTCCCGGGAGCATCAGCGGCAGAGTGATGGTGAGAAAGCGATCGAGCGGCCCGGCACCGAGCGTCCGGGCTGCCGCCTCGAGGCCTGCGTCGACGTTCTCGAGCGCGATGCGGATCGACCGCACCATCAGCGGGAAACCCATCACCGCGGTGGCTAGCGCGGCACCCGCGGTCGTGAACGCGAGCTCGATGCCAAGCCGTGCGTGCAGCCAGCCGCCGATGGGCCCACGGTTGCCGAACAGAAGGAGCAGGACATACCCAACCGCGACAGGTGGCAGGACGAGCGGCAAGTGCACGAAGGCATCCAGAAGGGTGCGGCCCGGAAACCGCCCTCGCGTCAGCAGCCAGGCGATGAGCAGGGCCAGCGGCAGGCTGAACAGTACGCTGCGGGCGGCTACCTCGAGACTCAGACGCAGGGCATCCAGCTCGGCGGGACTCAGCGCTTCGTGCATGGACGCGTGGGCGCGGACGTGGCCTTGGTTCGATGACGGACGGACTTTCGCACGCCGGGCGGCTTCGCGGCCAGAGGCTTGACTACCGCCGATCCGCCCTCAAGTCGGTGGCACGACCCTTGCGGATGGGGCAGGCATGAGCAGATGTATGGGAGGTTGGGCGCGGCCCGGACATGAGCATTGACCGCCAGTTTGGCTGGATGTGGGCCCAGGCGTGCGAGCTGCTCGATCGGGCGGATCGCATGCAGCGTCAGTTCGTGCGTTACGTCGGGCCGGGTGCGGACGCTGCGGTCTGGGAGCCGCCAGCGGACATCCAGGAGACATCCGAAGGTCTGCAATTCATCTTTGCGCTGCCTGGCGTGGATCCAGAGCACATCGATGTCAGCCTCGAGCCAAACGCGCTCACGGTGAGCGCCGTGCGGCCGGCTCGGCTCGGGGATTCCCGCTCCATCATCCGGCGCCTGGAAATCCCCCACGGTCGATTCGTGCGCCGGATCGCCCTGCCTGGAGCGCGGCTGCGGCTCGCAGAGTCCCGCTACGTGAACGGCTGTCTTGAAGTGCGGCTCGCCTGGGCCGCCGAGAATCGAGGACGCGAGTAAGTCATGGCCGAAACAGAAAGCTCACCTTCAATCCCGCGGAACGAGTCGCCGCCGCTCTCGGGCGATGCCATTCCGATCGTCTCCATGCGCAACGTCGTGCTGTTCCCCGGAATCGTGGTGCCGGTCACCCTCGGACGGGAGGAAAGCATTGCCGCGGCGCAGGAAGCGGTGCGCAGCGGACGCAAGGTCGGATTGCTGCTGCAGCACGACGCCGCTGTCGAGAAGCCCTCGTCCCACGATCTGCACCAGGTCGGTGTGCTGGCTTCGGTGGTTCGCTACGTCACGGCCCCGGATGGCACGCATCACCTGATAGCCCAGGGCGAGAGCCGTTTCCGTGCCTTGCAGTTCGTGCAGGAGCAGCCGTTTCTCGCCGCCCGCATCGAATTGCTGGCCGAGACCAACTCCTCCGGCCCGCAGATCGAGGCTCGTGTCGAAGTCCTCAAGCAGCGGGCAATCGAGGCTCTGTCACTTCTGCCTCAGGTGCCCGCGGAGCTGACTCGAACGATCCAGTCGATCGACTCCGCCAGCCAGCTCGCGGATCTGATCGTCAGCTTCATGGACGTGAAGCCGCAGGACAAGCAGGACATGCTCGAGACGCTGGATCTGCAGGAGCGCCTGGACAAAGTGCTCAAACTGCTCGCCAACCGCCTCCAGGTGCTCAAGATCACGCGCGACATCACCGAGCAGACGCAGAACGCTCTCGGCGAACGCCAGCGCGAAGCGGTGCTGCGCGAGC
This sequence comes from Steroidobacteraceae bacterium, assembly GCA_050738795.1. Lineage (GTDB taxonomy): Bacteria > Pseudomonadota > Gammaproteobacteria > Steroidobacterales > Steroidobacteraceae > 13-2-20CM-66-19. The sequence continues at coordinate 51,082 of JBOIAD010000102.1, read as the reverse complement.
AGTTGCGGCAGCTGCAGAAGGAGCTCGGGGACACAGAGGATCCGGGCAGCGAGATCGCGGAGCTCGAGAAGGCGATCGAGGCAGCGGCGATGCCGGCCGAAGTGGCCGAGCACGCGCGCAAGGAGCTGAAGCGGCTGCAGCGCATGAACGAGGCCAGTCCCGAGCACGGCATGGTGCGCAGCTACATGGACTGGCTCGTTGCGCTTCCGTGGGGCAAGGCGGACGCCGAGGAGATCGATATCGAGCGCTCGCGGCGCATTCTCGACGAGGATCACTACGGGCTCGACAAGGTCAAGCGGCGGATTCTCGAGTACCTCGCGGTGCGCAAGTTGAACCCGCAGGGTCGAAGTCCGATTCTGTGCTTCGTCGGGCCGCCGGGCGTGGGCAAGACCTCGCTGGGCCAGAGCATCGCGCGTGCGCTGGGACTGAAGTTCGTGCGCGCCAGTCTCGGCGGCGTGCACGATGAGGCGGAGATCCGCGGACACCGGCGGACCTACATCGGCGCTCTTCCCGGCAACATCATCCAGGGCCTGCGCAAGGCGGGCACGCGCAATCCGGTATTCATGCTCGATGAGATCGACAAGCTCAATGCCAGCTACCAGGGCGATCCATCCTCGGCGCTGCTCGAAGTGCTCGATCCGGAGCAGAACGCCACGTTCCGCGACAACTACATCGCGCAGCCGTTCGACCTGAGCCGCGTGCTGTTCATCGCGACCGCGAACGTGCTCGAGACGATTCCCGGCCCGCTGCGCGACCGGATGGAGATCATCCAGCTCACCGGCTACACGGAGGAGGAGAAGCTGCAGATCGCACGGCGCTTCCTCGTTCAGCGGCAATTGCAGGCCAACGGGCTGGATGCGGCGCGGGTCGAGATCACCGACGCGGCGCTCAAGCGTGTGATTCACGAGTACACTCGCGAGTCCGGCTGCCGCAATCTCGAGCGCGAGATCGGTGCGCTGCTGCGCCATGCGGCGATGCGCATCGCCGAGGGCAAGGTGGCCACGGTGAAGATCGACGAGGCCGACGTTCCGGACATTCTCGGACCGACGCGGTTCGAGAACGAAGTGGCCCAGCGAACCTCCCTGCCGGGAGTTGCGACCGGCCTTGCGTGGACGCCGGTGGGCGGCGATATCCTGTTCGTCGAGTCCGCGCGCCTTCCGGGTACCGGCAAGCTGATCCTGACCGGTCAGCTCGGCGATGTCATGAAGGAGAGCGCCCAGGCCGCACTCAGTCTCGTCAAGGCGCAGGCGTCGGAGTTTGGAATCGACCCGCAGCAATTCGAGCAGAGCGACATCCACGTGCACGTGCCTGCCGGTGCGATCCCGAAGGACGGCCCCAGTGCCGGAGTGGCGATGTTTGTCTCGCTCGCTTCGCTGCTGAAGCAGCGGGCGGTGCGTCCGGATGTGGCGATGACCGGAGAGATCAGCTTGCGGGGGCTCGTGCTGCCGGTGGGCGGCATCAAGGAGAAGATGATTGCCGCGGCGCGTGCGGGCATCCACAAGGTGATCCTGCCGGCACGCAACCGGCGGGACCTCGAGGACATCCCGCAGAGCGCGCGCGCCCTGTTGGAGTTTGTATGGGTGGAGCACGTCTCCGAAGCGCTGGAGGTGGCGCTGGGCGCGGGCACGGGGATCACCGAAAAGCCTGCGAGGAGCGGCCCGCGACAGATGTCGCTGGCCTGAGACGCCGCTCACGAATTGCACTGTTCCTTTCGCTACCCCGAGGATCGACGGCGGGCGTACACTCTAAGTGTTACTGGAGCACTGCCTGTACCTTGACTGCAAGGGGAAAGACATGAGCGCTGTCTTGCTTGCTGTGTTCAACGATTACGACGCCGCTGAACGCGTCCGGATCAATCTCGTGCGGGACGGATTCCCAACCGATCGCGTCGAGCTGACGGCGAGCCGCGAGCCGGGCCGCGCCGGGCTCGAGCCAGCTCTGTCACCGCACGACAGGTACGTCCAGTATTTCCGCACCCTGTTCGGCCGCGGCGACGAGCAACTCTATGTGGAGCGTCTCGCCCAGCGGGTCGAGACCGGAGCCGCGACGGTCACGGTTCATCCCCGAGGTTCCATCGAGGCCGCGCGCGCCATGGAGATTCTCGATTGCGGCTGCCCGGCGGAAACGGTGCAGCACGATCTACAGCACCAGGGCCTCGAACATGCTGCCGCGACGCATGAGGGTGCGTGGATCCGTAATCTCTGGCTGGAGACCACGACCGAATATCATTGCATCTATTGCCGCATGTTCGCCGCCGCCAAGCACTGACAGGCCCGTCGCGCGGCAAACAGGACTCAGCCGAACGCGGCCTTTCCCTCGGGCCGCCGGACCGGCTCGCTCTGGGGCTCTGTCACGGCCCCTTGTGAAGCGGCCTCGGCTGCTCCGGGAGGGAGATGCGCCTGGACGGCCAGCTCGGCTATGGGGCTGTCGCCGACGGCCAGTTTGGGTATGGGGCCGTCGCCGTAAAGGACCTGTGCGGTATTCTGCAGCCACCGGTCGATGTGGATTCGGAACCGCTCGATGGCCAGCCCGCGCAGCGTTTGCAGCGCTTTGTCCCCCAGGGCCTTTTCTTTCGCGGCGGACAGGTGGTACCACCACTGCAGGCGCTCGAGCCGCCCATCCGGGCCGAGGTAAGGCATCGTGATCGAAAATCGGCGCCCGGCTCGTGTAGGGGCGGTCTCCGCAAAGGCAAAGTAATCCTGAAGCGCACGCGGCAGCTCGATGCTCGCCATTATTCTTCTCGGCAGGGTGATGGCCCTAATAATAGCGAGTTTCGGTCCGCGAGTCAGGCGACGAGTGCTTTCTCCAGCGTGATCGGGGGGCGCGGCGCTGGTGTGAAGGCGTGCGCGGCCAGACCTTTTTGCTCCAGCCACTCACGGTTGAACAACCGTGACTGGTACTTGGCGCCGCCGTCGCACAGGATCGTGACGATCGTGTGGCCGCGGCCCAGCTCGAGTGCCACTCGAACGGCGGCCGCGACATTGATGCCGCTGGTGCTGCCGAGGAACAGCCCCTCTTCATGTAACAGGCGATACACGAAACGGACCGTGTCGGTGTCCTCGACGTGTACGGCGTCATCGATTGGAGCGTCCTGCAGATTCGCCGTCACCCGCCCGATGCCGATGCCTTCGGTGATCGAGCTTTTTCCCGTGGCCTTGAGCGCGCCGTTGCGCACGTATTCGTAGAGGCTGCTGCCGGGGGGGTCGGCGAGCACGCAGCGGACCGCCCGGCTGCGGGACTTCAGATATTCGGACACGCCGGCAAATGTGCCGCCGGTGCCCGTGGCTGCCGCGAAGGCGTCGATGCGCCCCTGGGTCTGCGACCAGATCTCGGGTCCGGTGGTTCGCAGGTGAGCCTCACGATTGGCGGTATTGTCGAATTGATTGGACCAGATTGCATTGGGTAACGAGGCCGCCAGGCGTTGCGCAACTTTCTGGTACTGATTCGGGTTGCTGTAGGGGACCGCCGGAACTTTGTGCAGCTCGGCGCCCAGCGTCTCGAGCAGCCGATACTTCTCCGGCGACTGGTTGTCGGGCATGACGATGACGCAGCGGTAGCCGAGAGCGTTGCAGACGTGTGCCAACCCGATCCCTGTGTTGCCCGCGGTCCCTTCGACGACCGTGCCGTGGGGACCGAGCTGGCCGGTGCGCTGTGCATCCGCAACGATCGCCTGGGCCGCCCGATCTTTCACCGAGCCGCCGGGATTCATGAATTCAGCCTTGCCCAGGATTTCGCAGCCGGTTTCCTCGCTCACGCCGCGCAGCCTGATCAGCGGTGTGTTGCCCACCGTGCCCGGGAATCCGTCGCGGATGCTCACGCAAGCGCTCCATCAACGGTCGGAGCACCGGCACTCTCGGTCGGAGCATCGGTCCCCGCGACGAGGCCCGCCTCATTGCCGGCGGATGCGCTGCAGCCGGTGAGAGCGTCCGTACTGGCTAAGGCCGTCACTTCGCCGACGATCAACAGCGCAGGAGGTGAGACATTCGCAGCCTGACTGATGCCGGCGATGGTCTCGAGCGTCCCGCGCAGGATCCGTTGCTGCGGGAGTGTTGCACGCTCTATCACCGCCGCGGGGTGTTCGCCGGAGGCTCCGGCGGCGCGCAACTTCGCGACGATGCGCGGCAAATGAGCGACACCCATGTAGAAGACGACGGTGCGCCCGGATCCGGCAAACGCTTGCCAGTCCAGCGTGTCGTCCTCGAGAACGTGGCCCGCAATGAACGTCACGCTGTGAGCCAGTTTGCGATGAGTCAGCGGAATGGCGGCACAGGCGGCCGCGCCCAGCGCGGCGGTGATCCCGGGCACGATGACATAGGGAATTGCGTTCGCGGCCAGCACTTCGATCTCCTCGCCGCCACGTCCAAAAATGAAGGGATCGCCGCCTTTGAGGCGCGCCACCCGCAGACCCTGGCGCGCATAGTGCACGAGCAACTCGTTTATGCGCTCCTGTGCCGTGTGATTTCCTGGCTGTTTGCCGACGAACACGCGCTCAGCATCACGCCGCGCGCGCTCGAGCACGGCGGCGGGAACCAGCCGGTCGTACAGAATGACATCTGCCTGCTGCAGGAGCTGCAGCGCGCGCAGCGTGAGCAGATCCGGATCGCCTGGTCCGGCGCCAATCAGGTAGCACTCCCCGAGCCCGCGGCCGCCCGTGGCGGGCGAATTGGTCAACTGCGAGGTGCGCAGCTCGCGCCCGAAATCACTGGCCGCTCCCGTCTCGTCGCCGGCGAGGAAGCGTGCGCCAACGATGCCGCTCACGACTCGTTCCCAGAAGGGCCGCCGGGCGGCTGCGCTCAAGGCGCGCTGCACCGCCTTGCGTCTCGTGCCCATGAAGCGCGCCAGCGCGCCGAGTTTCGCGGGCAGCAGGGCCTCGATCTGCTCCCGTATGCGCCGAGCGAGTACCGGGGAGTGTCCGCCCGAGCTGATCGCCACGATAACCGGCGAGCGGTCGATGATTGCGGGGAAAATGAAGGTCGAGGCGTCCGGATCATCGACAACGTTCACGGGAATGCGGCGTTCCCGCGCCGCAGCGGATACGGCGGCGTTGACGTCGCGAAGCCCGGTTGCGGCAACTACGACCACGGCACCGGCGAGATGCGATGGGTTGAATGGAACGGGAATGTGTTGCAGCTCGGCGCTGGCGGCGAGAGCCCGCAGTTCCTCATCCAGCTCCGGGGCAACGACGCAGATGCGCGCGCCGCTCCTGCGCAGCAGGTCCACCTTGCGCGCGGCAACCCGGCCGCCGCCCACGACGACCACGGGCTGGCGGCTCAACTTCAGAAATACGGGCAGATAGTCCATGCCAGGCTGCGCCTCTTTCAGGCCTGCGCCGCTACCTGTGCCGGACGAACTCTCGGATGTAAGCCGCATTCACGGGACTCGGGTTGTTCCCACCACCAGCGGCCCGCGCGGCGACTCTCGCCGGGTTGAATCGCGCGCGTGCAGGGCGAGCAGCCGATGCTGGGAAACTGGCGATCGTGCAGCAAATTGTACGGCAGCTTGCGGGCCCGGATGTACTGCCAGATCTGTTCTTCGGTCCAATCGAGGAGTGGACTGACCTTGTGCAAGCCGTATTCGGCATCCCATTCGAGCAGCTTGGCCTCGGCGCGCGTCGCGGACTGCTCGCGGCGCACGCCGGTCACCCAGGCGGCATAACCGGCGATCGCCCGGGTAAACGGCTCAACCTTGCGGATCCGGCAGCAGGCCAGACGCGCTTCCAGACTGTGGTAGAAGCCGTTCACCCCTTGGGAGGCTACCAGGGCTTCGAGCGCCTGTGCATCCGGATAGACGACTCTGAGCGTGCGCTTGTAACGCCGCTGCAGCTTCTCCAGCACTTCGTAGGTTTCCTCGGGGAGGCGGCCCGTATCTATGCTGAACATGTCGATCGCCGGGACGTGTGTCCAGATGATGTCGGTCAGCACCATCGCCTCGGCGCCCAGGCTGTTCGAATAGACCACGCGGCCGTGCTCCTGCACGACGGCGACCAGCCGGTCGCGGACCGCGGCGGCCTTGTGTTCCAGCTCCAGTGTGAGCAGCTCTCCCATGGTACGCAGGACTATAGCCATAGCCGGTCCGGCGGCAGAACGAATCAATTCTTCTGAGCGCCTCCACAGCGGTTATAAACCGGTTACGTTCCCATGACACCGTGGTTTCATCGGGCGCTGCGACATTCGCCGCCACGTGCGCGGTTGCGCTAGTCTTGGCCCCATGAAGCTGCATCAGTTGCGTTATCTCGCCGCCGTGGCCCAGAGCGGCCTCAACATCACCGCGGCCGCTCAGAAACTGCATACCTCCCAGCCGGGCGTGAGCAAGCAGATCAAACTGCTCGAGGATGAGCTGGGCTTTCAGATCTTCGTGCGCGAAGGCCGCAACCTGACGCGGATAACGCCTGCGGGCCAGCAGGTGATCGACCGGGCGTTGCGCATCCTCCAGGAGGCACAAAGCATTCGCGACCTGTCCGCGGAACTGCGCGACGAGGGCAGGGGAAGCTTGTCCATCGGCACGACCCACACGCAGGCGCGGTACGTTCTGCCGGATGTCATCCGCCAGTTTCGCGGCCGCTATCCGAATGTCCGGCTCAATCTCCACCAGGGCACATCGGAGCAGATTGCGGAAATGGTGGCTCACGATCGCATCGATTGCGCGATAGCGACCGGATCCGAGCAGCTCTACCCCGATCTCTCACTGATGCCGTGCTACCGCTGGCATCGTACGGTCATCGTGCCACGCGATCATCCTCTGGCGAGCGCGGGGCGCCTGACGCTCAAGGCACTGGCCGCCTATCCGATCGTGACCTATACGTTCAGTTTTACCGGGCCTTCGTCGCTGCACGAGGCATTTGCGAGGGTTGGGCTGACGCCCAATGTCGCCATCACGGCGCGCGACGCGGATGTCATCAAGACATATGTACGCCTGGGCCTGGGTGTCGGCATCGTCGCCCATATGGCCATCGACGACGATGATGCCGACCTCAAGGCCATCGACGCATCGCACGTCTTCGCGGCTCACACGACCTGGATCGGATTTCGCCGCGGCACCTTGCTGCGCAAGTATATGTACGAGTTCAGCCAGTTGCTGGCGCCCCACCTGGAGCGCCGCCTGGTGGATCGGGCGCATCGCGCCGCCTCTGCCGATGAAGTGAGGGAGATGTTCGCACCGATCGAGCTGCCGGAGCGGTAGCGCGCACGGCGCCCGTGCCCGGGGGCGACTGTCAGCGGGCGAGTGTCAGCTTGCAGCGAAGAATCGCTGCTGGCGGATCGACTCGAGCGGCGCGCCGGGCTGATACGCAACCGTGTAACGGCTGAACGCCTTCAGCGCATCCTCAAATGTCTGTCCCGGTGCCAGCTCGAACGAGTCGAAGCCGCACCGCGCCATCAGGAAAACCAGATCCTGCTTGACGCCCGCGCCGACCGCGCGCAACTCGCCCTCGAAATGCAGGCGAGTGCGCAAGAGGCGGGCCTGCGTGAATCCGCGTCCATCCCCCGGGCCGGGAAACTCGATGGCGATCAGGGACAATCGGGGCAGTTCCTCGCTGAGCTCCTCGGTGCTATCGGCCGGCGAGAGACGTACCCCGAGCCGTCCCTGCCGCGTCCGCCACGAGGCGGGGTTCGCACGGAATTCGGCGAGCGGCACGATCAGCGCTTCCGCTGCGGGGTCCGCGTCTGGCGTGTCCATCGGCTCCTCACCACGATGACGCCAGTCATCTACGACGATCTCACGCCGCCGCAGAATGCGTCGCATAAGCGCGCTCCTTGAATGGCTTGATGCCGATGCGGCGGTACGTCTCTATGAAGCGTTCGCCGTCTGCGCGCCTGGCGCGGTACACCTCCACAATGCGCTCGATGGTAGGTGCTACTTCCACCTGCGGCACGGATGGCCCGATCACCTCTCCGAGCGAGGTCGACCCGTTTACGGAGCCCCCCAGGGTGATCTGATACCACTCCTCGCCGTGCTTATCGACACCCAGAATGCCGATGTGGCCGACGTGGTGGTGGCCGCAACCGTTCATGCAACCCGACATCTTGATCTCGATGTCGCCCAGATCGTAGAGGTAGTCGAAGTCATCGAACTGCGCCTGGATCTGCTTCGCCACGCCGAGCGTGCCAGCGTTGGCGAGGCTGCAGAAATCCAGCCCCGGACAGGCGATCATGTCGGTGAGCGTGCCGATGTTGGGCGTGGCGAGGCTCAATCGACGCAGCTCGACCCACACGTCGTACAGATCGATCTGCCGGACATCGCCCAGCAGGAGGTTCTGATTGTGAGCGACACGCACCATGCCGAAACTGACACGGTCAGCCAGCGCGGCGACCGCTTCCATCTGCCCGGAGGTCATGTCACCGGGATTGTGTCCGTGCGCCTTCAGTGAAACGAACGCCGCGCGGTAGCCGGGAACGCGGTGTTCCCGTGTGTTGTATCGATACCAGGCCTGGAACTCGGGCTCGCGACGCGCCGTGACGTCGATGTTCTGGAGCACTTCATATGCCGGTGGCGTGAAGTGCGAGCGGACGCGATCCACTTCGGACGCCTCCAGCTTAGTAGCGATGCCACGGCCAGCGAGCCACTCGGCCTCGACCTGCTGACGAAAGCGTTCGGTGCCAAGGGACCTGACCAGGATCTTGATCCGCGCCTTGTGGATGTTGTCGCGGCGTCCGTGGCGGTTGTACACGCGCAGGATGGCATCGAGGTACGACAACAGGTGCGCTAGCGGCAGGAACTCGCGGATGACCTGCCCGATGATGGGTGTGCGGCCGAGGCCGCCGCCGACGAGCACCTGGAAGCCTATGTTGCCCGCCTCGTCGCGCCGCAGGTGCAGCCCGACGTCGTGAACCTCGGAGGCTGCCCGATCGGCCGGCGAGCCGGTGATCGCGACCTTGAACTTGCGCGGCAGGTAGGTGAATTCGGGATTCAGAGTCGCCCACTGGCGCACGATTTCGCAATAGGGCCGCGGATCGTCCACTTCGTCCGGCGCGATGCCGGCGAGATGATCCGCCGTGACGTTGCGGACACAGTTGCCGCTGGTCTGGATCGAGTGCATCTGCACGGTCGCGAGCTGCTCGAGGATGTCCGGCACCTGCTCGAGCTTTGGCCAGTTGAGCTGCAGATTCTGGCGGGTGGTGAAATGTCCGTAGTCGCGGTCGAAGCGACGTGCGATCTCGCCGAGCTTGCGCAGCTGGCGAGTGCTCAACAGGCCGTACGGGATCGCGATGCGCAGCATCGGGGCATGCCGCTGGATATACAGGCCATTGCGCAGGCGCAGGCCCCGGAATTCGTCCTCGGACAGCTCGCCGGCCAGATGGCGCCGCGTCTGATCCCTGAACTCGGCAACGCGCTGGTCTACGAATGCCTGGTCGAGCTGATCGTAACGATACATGCCGCAGACTATAGGCGGCGGGGGGCCGCCGGCCGAAATACCCTTTGGTTGGGTATTCGGCGCCGCCGGTTATGAGTGGGTTACAGAACCCCACCCTTGTGTAAAATTGCTTGCCGGCGCATGAAAAGACACACGAGCCTTTCGGGGCAAGGGGTAAGAGGTGCCTGGACTTTACTTTGAGCAGTTCGAGGTCGGACAGCGCTTCGAGCATGTGGTGCGGCGCACGGTGACCGAGACCGACAATGTGCTGTTCAGCACCTTGACGATGAACCCGGCGGCACTGCATCTCGACGCGGAGTACTGCAAGAGCACGCCTTTCGGACAGCCGATCGTCAACAGCATTTTCACCCTTGGGCTGCTGGTCGGGCTCTCGGTCTACGACACGACCTATGGCACTACACTGGGCAACCTGGGTTGGGAGGATGTGAGGTTTCCGCGACCGGTGCTCGTCGGCGACACGCTGCGCGCCACCACCACGGTTCTGGCCAAGCGCGAAAGCCAGTCGCGAGCGGATTCTGGAATCCTGACTTTCGACCACCGCTTGTACAACCAGCGCAGTGAGGAAGTGGCTTCCTGCCGGCGCGCCGCGCTCATGCTGAAGCAGCCTGCCGCATGAGCAACCTGTCACCACCGGCGGGCGTACGCACGGTATCGCCACCAGTCGGGACCCCCAGCGCGGCTCCCGTGCTGCGATCGCTGCTGTTCGTGCCCGGGGACAGTGATCGCAAGCAGACAAAGGCGGTTGCGAGCGCCGCGGATGCGCTGATCCTCGACCTGGAGGATTCCGTTGCCCCCGGTCAGCTGGCCCCGGCACGTAGCCGCGTGCACGAGTTGCTCGGCTCCCAGCGGGATCGATCGCGCCAGCAGCTTTGGGTCCGCGTGAATGCGCTCTCGAGCGGACTCCTGCTGGATGACCTGGCCGCCGTGCTCCCAGGCTGGCCGGACGGTATCGTGCTGCCGAAGGCTTCGTCGGCGCTGGATATCTGCGAGGTCGGCAACTACCTGGCGGCCCTTGAAGCGCGCGAGGGCAGGGCGCGTGGTGCGACGAAGATCATCGTCATTGCAACCGAGACTCCCGAGGCCTTGCTGACGATCGGGGCCTATCCGCAGGTGCTGGGAGCGAATCCGGATGCGCGCGCGCGGCTGGCCGGACTGACGTGGGGTTCCGAAGATCTGTCTGCGGCCATGGGCATTACGCACAAGACGGACCGCCAGGGGTCTCTCACGTTTACCTTCCAGCTTGCGCGTTCGATGTGTGTGCTCACGGCGACGGCCGCGGGCGTTCAGGCGATCGATACTGTGTATCTGGACTTCCGCGACACCGAAGGACTGAAGCGCGACATTGAAAGCGCGCGCCGCGATGGGTTCACCGGGAAACTGGCGATCCATCCCGGGCAGGTGGAGCCGATCAACACAGCCTTTCTTCCGGGGCCTGCCGAGGTCGAATGGGCCCGGGGCGTCGTCGCAGCCTTTGCGGCCTCACCCACGGCCGGCGTAATGAGCCTGAATGGCAAGATGATCGACCGGCCTCACCTCGTGCAAGCGCAACGCATCCTCGACCTGATGGCGCGCCGCGAGGACCCTGCGAAGAGCCGCGAAGATCCTGCGAAGAGCTGAGAACGCCGGCACGCAAGACCGCTTACTTCGGGGGATCGAGCGCCAGCAGGTCCTCGGGTGTATCGATATCGATCGCAGCACTGGCCATCGGAACGCGCACGACACGATCCGGATTCCGCTGCAGCACGAGGCGCGCACCGATGTCGCCTCTGAGTGCGGCGAGATCGCTGAAGGTGGAGCGTGGAAAGATCGCGGGGACGCCGGTGGTACTGCCGTAACGGGCCGCCGCGATGTATTGCGGCTGGCGGCGCCATGCGCCGGCCAGGCGCTTCAGATCTTCCGCGGTCACGGCAGGTTGATCGGCGAGGATCAGCAGGACGGCGCTGCAACTTGGGGGCAGGCGCGCCACGCCGGCTCGAATCGAGCTTGCCATGCCTTCCCGCCAATCCCGATTGATCACCACCGAAGCAGGCGTGTGAGTCAGGAGCGGTGCCAGCTCCGCTGCGCGCGCACCCAGCACGACGATGACTGCGCTGCCCGCGACATCCACGGCCCGGGCGACCACAGTGTGCATCAGGGGCCGGCCGGCAACACGGACGAGTTGTTTCGCAGATCCAAAGCGCGTCGATGCACCTGCCGCGAGGACAATCGCATGCAGGCCATCCACCTCGCTGCCTGGCTCAGTCATGAGAAGGCGCTGGCGCTGCGGCGGCCAGCGCAATCCCAGGTGGCAGCGTCGCCTTTACCCGGGCAAACAGTGCCCGCTCCGCAAGGATCGAGTCCGCATCGATCCCCGCCAGGTCGCGCCACTGCGCCACAGGCAGATTGTCCTGGAATGCCGCGTCCAGCGAGTCGCATCGCCGGCGCCATGCGGCGCTGCAGAATTGCAGGAACTCGTGCCAGCGCGCGCCGGCCTCGCACGCATCAGTCTCGCGGGCCGTCGCGAGCCTTTGCAGCGCTTGGTGGCCCGGGTTCGCCTCGAGCCGCGCCAGTGCAAAATGGAAATAGCCGTCGCACGCCTGAAGGAACTCCCGACCTTGCGCGGTACCCGCACTGCGCAGTGCGCTCGCACAGGCGCCTGCGACTTCCGCGAAGTGCCGCCGCTCGGTGGCGAGTTGCTGCTGGATGATGTCGAGCTCATTCATGTCCTCGCGGTCCCGGCTGCATTCGGATGCCGCGAGCTGGCATCGGTACCCTCCAGGAACGCGTGGACTTGTGCGACAATCGCCAGCGCAATCGATTCCGGCGACCGTCCCCCGAGCGCCAGTCCGACGGGCGCATGCAGCCGCGCGCGCAGCGTGTCCGCATCCGATCCAAGGTCTGCGAGCAGCCGATCGCGCCGGAGGGCCGGCCCCAGCAGCCCGATATAGGGAATTCGCGTCCGGGCCAGGACCCGCAGGTACTCCAGATCCGTCGGCAAATGATGGCTCATCACCACAGCCGCGGAAACGTGAGTAGCGTCCACTTCGTTGAGCAAGTCGGCCGGCCTCGCGAGCGCGACGCGCTCGGCAGTGGGAAAATGTGCCGGATCGGCATACGCGGCCCGGTGGTCGAACAACGTCACTCTCCAGTTCAGCCGCACGGCAAAATCCACCACGGGTACCGCGTCCGGGCCGGCACCTAACAGCAACAAGCGAGGCGGCAGCGTCAGCGGTAGCGCGAATAACTTCCAGTGCGGGGCTGCCGATTCAAACCAGGACGCACGGCCGGTCTGCGCAGCCTCCTCGAGAGCCGCCGCGACGGCCGGCTCCCGCGTGGTCACAACAGGCGGCGGCCGCAAAAGACCGGCCGCGGATTGCGGCAACGCCCGGTCCATTGGCTCGTATGTGGCTTGCGCGGGCAGCACGGTCGTTCCCGCCGGCATGTCCTGGCGCTGCGACTCGACCACGATTCCGACCGAAGTCGGCCGCTGTTCGAGCAAGCAGTGCTTCAAATGGGACAGGGGCTGCCAGCCGGTATCCGGTCCCGCCCGGAACAACAGCACCTTCATGGCGCCCTCGCAGCCCAGGCCGAGCCCCCACATCAGGTCCTCTCCGCCCCGCATGTCATAGGTGATGAGGCGCGGCTCGCCGGTGTCGATCACCGAACGCGCATGCTCGCGCAGGTCCCCTTCCAGACACCCGCCCGAGAGCAACCCTGCGTAATCGCCATTCGCGGCGATCAGCATCAGTGCGCCGGGCTTGCGATACGTGGATCCCGCCGTCTCCACCAGCAAGCAGGCGGTGACCGCGTTGCCTGCCGCGCGCTCGCGATCGAATAGCGGAAGAAGCGGACCGAGAAGTGATTCCACCGATTCGATTATAGCGACAATTGGCCAAGCCATGATCGGTCTGCCCGCCGGGCTTGCGCCGGGCGCACGATCGATGGCTCAGCCGTGATCAGTGTGGCCGGCCAGGCTTCCACCGAGCGCCCGATACAGGGCCACCAGGTCTGCGGATACGCCGGTCACGCTTTCAGCAAGCGCCTCCTCGTTCTGCTGCACGGTCCGCTCGGCATCGAGCACGACGATGAAGTTGGCCACGCCGCTCTCGTAGCGCTCCCGAGCCAGAGTCAGGGCATCGCGGCTGTGCGCGACCGCGGCGTTGAGCTCGCCCTGCCGGTCCTGATCCGCGCGGTAGGCAGCCAGGGAATTCTCCACTTCGTGCAGAGCGCCGAGCACGACCCGCTCGTAAGCCACCGCCGCCTCCTGCGCCCTGATGTCCTGCACATGAACGGTTGCCCAGCGGCCGCGGTCCAAGACCGGCAGCTCGAGCCCCGGGCCGAGCGTGCCGAAGCGGCTCGCCCAATCGAGAAGCGTCGAGGTGCTCTGCGCCTGGAAGCCGCCTGCCGCGCTCAGAGTGAGACGCGGAAAGAGATCCGCGACGGCCACGCCGATACGCGCGGTAGCTGCGTGCAGGTTTTGCTCTGCCGCGCGGATGTCGGGCCTGCGCCGCGCCAGATCGGCCGGCAGTCCTATCGGCACCTGCGGTGGCACCGGGGGTACCGCGCGAGCCCCGTCGAGCTCGCCGCGCAGCGCTTCGGGCTCGAGATCCAGCAGCTTGCCCAGTTGGTGGATGTCCTGCGTGATCTGCAGGTCCAGCAGCGGCAGCTGGGCCTGTGTGACACTGACTTGCGCCGCGGCGTTCTCCACGTCGACGTCGGTGGTGAGTCCCGCCGCCTGCCGCTGCCGAGTGAGATCGAGCAGCTCGCGCTGGGTTGCCAGGCTTGCCTGCGCAACCGACTTGCGCAGCTGCGCACCCCGAAGGTCGATGTAAGCATGAGCGACATCACTATCGAGCGAGACCAGCACGCAGTACTGGTCTTCGACCGAAGCTTGCCAGTCGGCGTTGGCCGCTTCGAGGGAACGCCGCACGCGCCCGAACAGATCGATTTCCCAGGAAGCTCCGAGGCCGACCTGGTACTGATCGTAGGGATTCGGCACGTGGACCGCCGGCGCGCCCGGAATGGTGATTGTGTTGAAGCGGGTGAAGAGCGAGCCCGTGGGTGTGGATTCGCTGAGCCGCTCGCGGGTGTAGGAGGCGTCAGCCGACAATGTAGGCCAAAGGCCTGCAGCGGAAACGTCGCGCCCGGCGCGCGCTTCCGTGATGCGCAGTACTGCTGCTCGCACGTCCAGATTGGACTCCCGCGCACGCTCTATGAGCGACGACAACGTCGGATCGTTGAATTCAGCCCACCAGGCGGCGAGCTGGGGGGTGCCGGTGTTGACCGTGCCCACGTTATGCGCGGCGGGCGATGTGGACGACTTAGCCCAATCCGCCGGCAGCGCGGGTGTCGGTCGCTTGAAGTCGGGTCCCACAGCGCAGCCGAGCGGAAGAATGGCCAGTACCGCTGCGAGAGCGAGACGAGAGATCTTATGGGACGGACCGGCAGCCATGAGTCATTGCATCCGATGGGTGAACATCCAGGACGCTGCGGTGAGGGTGACCGCAGCCATCAGCAACAACGGCCACAGATCTCCGGTCAGCATGCCGAGGCCGGCACCCTCCAGATAGACGCGCCGCGCGATGTCGATCGCGTAGCGCAGGGGATTGAGCGCGGTGAAGTATTGGAGAACGCCCGGCATGTTGCTCAATGGTGTCGTGAGTCCGGAAAGCAGCGAGAAGGGCAGCAGGAGCACCAGGGAATACAGCATCGCCTGTTGCATGGTCGCCGCGATGGCCGACAGCAGCAGGCCGATGCCGACCGCAGCCAGCAGAAAGGCCAACAGGCCGATGTACAGCGTGGAGAACGCTCCGGCAAACGGAATCCGGAACCACAGTTGTGCGACGAGCAGAACGCCGGTCGCCTGCACCAGGCCGACCAGCATCGACGGGAGTGCTTTTCCAGCCATGATTTCGTAGGGCCGCATCGGCGTGACCAGGAGCTGATCGAACGTACCCTGCTCGCGCTCGCGCGCCACGGCCATGGCTGTGAGCATCATGGTTTGCAGCAGGGTCAATGTGCCGATCATGCCCGGGAGCATGTTCCAGCGGGTCTCCAGGTTGGGGTTGAACCAGGCGCGGCTGGTGATTCTCACGGTCGGTGCCGCCAATCCATGCTCGGCGCGCCAGCGGGTGTTGAATGCCGTGACGATCGCGCTCACGTAGCTGGTGGCCGTCGCTGCGGTATTCGAGTTGCGGCCATCGGCAATCACCTGTACGACCGCAGTCTGGCCGGCGCTCAGGCGGCGCTCGAAATCCTGGTCGATCTGCAGGACCAGCAGCGCGCGCCGCCGATCGATGGCGTTGCGCACGTCGGCGGGGCGCTGCAGATCGGCCACCCGCTCGAACACACCCGAGCCGTCCATGCCGGCGAGAAGCTGCCGGGAGGCGGCGCTGCGATCCTGATCCAGTACGGCATACGCCACATGATTGAGATCGTAGGTTGCGGCGTAGCCGAATATGAGGCCCTGCACGATCGGCGGAACGAGCAGGCTCATTCGGGCGCGCCGATCCTTCAGCACGGCCAGCAGCTCTTTGCGGGCGAGAGCAACGATGCGCAGCAGGGCGGCGAGCATGTTGGACCTCACAGCAGCCGCTTGCGTGTTGCGATCCCGCTGCCCAGGGCCAGCAGCGCCGCCATCGCGGCCAGCGCCGCCATGTTCGGGATGACGACCCACCACACATCGCCGGCCAGAAACACGGTCTGCAGCAGCGCGACGTAGTAACGCGCGGGCAGACCGTAGGTGACCAGGCGGATGGCGGCCGGCATGCTGCGCAGGTCGAAGAGAAATCCGGACAGCATGAACGCCGGCATGAACGTGGCCAGCATGACCAGCTGGCTGGCAACGAGTTGATTCTTGACCCAGGAGGAGATCACGAGCCCGATTCCCAGGGCAACGAGCACGTACAGCATCGAGGCGGCGAGCAGGGCTGCCAGTGTGCCACGCAGCGGGACGTGGAACAGGTATTTGGCGGACAGGACGCACAGCAGCAGTCCGATCATGCCCAACAGGAAGTAGGGAACGGTCTTGCCGAGGAGAATCTCGTCACTGCGCACAGGCGTGACGAACAGCGCCTCGAGCGTACCTCGCTCCCACTCGCGTGCCATCACCATTGCGGTGAGCAGACCGCCGATGAGCGTCATCACCAGAACGATGAGGCCGGGTACGAGGAAGTAATGACTATCGTTGGCATCGTTGAACCAGAGGCGTGTCTGCACTCGGACCGGATCGGCGGCCACCGTGCGACCTTCGGCGGCCCGGCGCGCAGTCCAGACGCCGACCGCGCCAGTGACATAGCCTTGAATGATGCGCGCGCGATTCGCATCGCCGCCGTGCAGCACGACCTGAATCTCGGCGTCGCCGGCACTCACGCGGCGCGCGAAATCCTGTGGAATCCGGACAATGCCATCGGCGCGCCCCTGCAGCATTTGCGCTTGCGCCGCAGGCATCGAATGCACGATCCGCGGCTGAAAATAGGGCGACAGTTGCAAGCCGGCGACCAACTCGCTGGCGTCCTGGGAGGTATCCTCCATGACCACGGCGAGGGGAACGTTCCTGACATCGAGCGACAGGCCATAGCCGAACAGCAGAATCAGGATCACCGGCAGCACGATGCCGATGGCGACACTGGATGGATCACGCACCACCTGGCGGGTTTCTTTGATGACCAGCGCGCGGATCCGCCGCGCCTTGGCCCGCAAATCCCGCGACCGCTCATTCGAGCGCGTCATCATGCGGCCGCCTGTGGCCGCGCTTCGCGCGCGCGCGCCTGTTCGACGACCGCGATGAATGCATCCTCCATCGTCGGCTCGGGATGCTGCGGCGTGGCGGCCGCGCGCCGGATCTCGCCCGGCGGACCTTGGGCCAGGATGCGTCCGGCATCCATGATCGCGATCCGATCGCAGTATTCTGCCTCCTGCATGAAGTGCGTGGTCACGATGACCGTCACGCCTTGCTCGGCCAGGGCCGTGATCCTGCGCCAGAACGCCCGGCGTGCGAGGGGATCGGCGCCGCTGGTCGGCTCATCCAGAAACAGGATCTCGGGCTCGTGCAGAAGCGCGGCGGCCATGGAGAGCCGCTGCTTGTAGCCCCCCGGAAGCCGCGCGCTGGGCTCGCGCGCGTGGTCCGCGAGCTCGAACTGCGACATGGCCCATTCGATGCGGCGCTTCCTGTGGGCTGCGCGCAGGCCGTAAGCGCTGGCGAAGAACTCGAGATTTTCGGTAACGCTGAGCGTGCCGTAGAGCGAGAACTTCTGCGCCACGTAGCCGAGCCGCGTGCGTGCCTCCGCACGGGCCGTGCGTACGTCGGCGCCGGCGATACGCAGTTCGCCAGCGCTGGCGGGCAACAGGCCGCAGAGCATTCGAAAGGTAGTGGTCTTGCCAGCTCCATTCGGGCCGAGCAGGCCGAAGAGCTCGCCGCGCCGGACCTCGAAGCTGATGTGGTTGACCGCAGTGAAGGCGCCGAATTTGCGCACGAGATCGCGTACGTGCACTGCAACTTCCTCGCCGCGTAATGCGAGGGGCCGGTCGAGGGAGATCGTCGCGCCCCGCTCGTGCTCGGCTGACCGGCGCAGCAGCGCCATGAAACCGTCCTCGAATCGCGGCGTGGCGGGTGCGACGGTTGCGCCGGTCACCGAGCCGCGCGCTCGGAGAGATTGAAGTGCATGGCCCTGGTCCGCGAGCACGATCCGCACGCGGCCGCCGTCCGGAACCGCATCGATGACCGAGGGCTCGTCCAGCAGTCGTGCTTGCCAACTTCGGGCCGGCTGATTCGCAGGCGGGTCGGCGATCAGCACACGGGCGGCGGCGATACGGGTGATGTCCCGTGGTGGTCCCTGAGCCAGCACCTTCCCCCGATGCAGCACGATCACATGCGCGCAGCGCTCGGCCTCGTCAAGATACGAGGTGCTGAGCAGCACTGTCAGATTCTGCTCGTCCACCAGCGATCGCACGATGTCCCACAGCTCCCGGCGCGAGAGAGGATCGACTCCGACGGTCGGCTCATCGAGCAGCAGCAGGTCGGGGGAGCGGACCAGCGTGCACGCGAGTCCAAGCTTCTGCTTCATCCCTCCGGACAGCCTGCCCGCCAAACGATCCGTGAAGGGTCCCAGCGCGGTCATCTGCATGAGACGCTTGTAAGTGTCCGCACGCTCCTCGGGCGACACGCCGTGCAGGTCGGCATACAGGTCGAGGTTCTCGGCTACGGTGAGGTCCTCGTAGAGGCCAAATCTCTGCGGCATGTAGCTGATGCGGTCCTGGACCCGCTGCGGCTGGGCGGCGACATCGATTCCCAGTACGTGCATCTGCCCGGAGTCCGCCTGCAGCAGCCCCGCCGCGATGCGCAGCAGGGTGGTCTTGCCGGCGCCGTCAGGTCCCACCAGAGCGGTGAGGGTGCCGCGGCGAACTTCGATGGAAACGCCGTCGAGCGCCTGCACGGGCGGCTCGTCTTCGCGTGCAAATCGACGCGACAGGTTGTTTCCGGAAAGGATCAGGGCGTCCGTCTGCGGCACGCTCACAGCGGCGCGCTCCGGTGCTCTGATGTCGGAATGTCCGCGACGGGCGGCCGCGGAGTCAGGTGCACCGTGGCGGGCATACCGAGCCGCAACTCGTCAGCCGGATCCTTGACGAACACACGGATCTCATAGACGAGACTGGATCGCAGCTCCTCGGTCTGCACCTCCTTCGGCGTGAATTCGGCAACCGGCGAGATGAATCCCACCCAGCCGGCGAAGGAGTGGCCTTGAAAGGCATCCACGGTGATCGCAGCACGAGTTCCCTCGCGTACGTGGCCGAGATCCCGCTCGGAGATATAGGCGCGAATCCACTTCGGATCGGTGATGGCGAGAGTGAAGGCGGACTTCTGCGGCGAGGCGATCTCGCCAGGCTCCACGATGCGCGAGCGCACCACGGCATTCAGCGGAGCGGTCAGATTGGTGTCCGCAAGCTGACGCCGCAGCAGGGCAAGCTGCGCCGCACCGGACCGCAATTGGGCTTCAGCCTGAGCGATGTCCTCCGCGCGGGGGCCCGCGATCATCAGATCCAGCGCCTTGCGATTCACGGCGAGCCTTGCATCCGCCACATCGACGGCCGCCTTCGCGCTGTCCATGTCCTGGCGGCTGACAGCGCGTCCGGATGAGCTCCTGGACAGGGCGAGCAGCCTCTCGTACTGGCTTCGTACGTTGACGGCATCGGCCCGCGCCGATTCGACGTTCGCGCGGCCCTGGGCGACCTCCTGCGGACGACTGCCCGCGCGCAGCCGATTCACGACCTGCTGCTGTGCCTCGACGTCCGCCTCGGACTTCGCAACCTGCGGCTGCAGCCGGGTCGCATCGAGCTGCGCCAGCAGCTGCCCCCGCCTCACATGGTCGCCTTCCTGCGCGAACACGTTCGTCACGCGCTCGCTCGCGTTGAATGGCAGATCGACCTGGCGCAGGTCAACATTGCCGTACAGGAGCAGCGCGGGCTGGACTCCGTGGCGGCTCGCGGCCCACCAGATCGCGGCGCCACACACCGCGAGCCCCGCAAGCAGCGCGATCGGTAGCCATCTGCTCATGCCGAGCTCCTTACGCAGGTGCGATCCACGCGGTGCAAAGTACGGCCGGGCTCCGTCAAAGTCAAATTCAAATTTGAATATTAAACGCGGCCGGCGTATAACGCCCGCGATGCACTCGAGTATCCTCCCGTCCTCGATGGTCGACGGATGACACAGCGGAATATTGCAGCCTCGCCGCGCAAGACGCGCGCGCGGCGCCAGAGCACGCGCGCGCACCTGCTCGAGACGGCCGGACGAGTGTTCGGCCAAAAGGGCTTCGATGCCGCTACCGGCAAGGAGATCTGCCAGCTTGCGGGCGCGAACGCCGCGGCCGTCGTGTATCACTTCGGAGGCATGGACGGCCTGTATGCGGCGGTGCTGCGCGAAGCGCGCGACCGTCTGGTGAGTACCGAATTGCTTGCCGCGGCGGTCGCGGGCGCGCGGGATCCGAAAGCGAAGCTCGAATCCTACATCGCAGTGCTGGTCAGAACGCTGGCCGGGCCGGCATCCCAATCGTGGGCCGCACGCGTCATCGGCCGCGAGATCATCGCGCCCTCGAAGGCCGTCGACCAGTTCACCGACCGGGAGCTGCAGGGACGGGCGCAGATACTCAAATCCATCGTCAGCGAGGTTACGGGCCTCGCGCCGCAGCACCCGGCTGTCGCGCGGGCCGCGGTGAGCATCCTGGCGCCCTGCTTGTTGCTTTTGATCGTGGATCGCCGGCGGCTCGGACGGGCTTTCCCCGCTTTCAACATACGGCCGCACTCGGTGCGGGCCACCACGCGCCACATGACGCGGTTTGCCCTGGCGGGGTTGGCAGCCATCGCACGCAAGGCGAAGAGAGCCGGCACGGACGAATCATCCGGCTGACGTCGCGCGTGGCGTCGCGCGGACGCGACATGAAAGTACGAACGGGGTCATTGCGTGCACACGGGCGCGTCAGTAGAGTCGCAGCGCTTTTTCCTCATGAATCCCCAGTTCGATGGCTATTGATCAACCCCGGGCCGAACCTTGGGTCGTGCACAAGTTCGGAGGGTCGAGCGTCGCCGACGCCGATTGCTTCCGCCGTGTGGCGGCGATTCTCGATTCCCTCCAGGCGCCACGGCTGGCCGTCGTACTTTCCGCCTGTCGCGGTGTCACGGATTCGTTGTTGCGCCTCGTGGCACTGGCGGAGGCAAGGGACGACGCCCACCGCGCGGAAATCGCCTCCCTGCGCCGCAAGCACGCCGCCATCGCGGAAGCGCTGCTGTCGCCGGAGGCCGCGCGGCTTTATATGGCCGGCTTCGACCGCGATGGTCATGACCTGGAGGGAGTTCTGCAGACCGTCAGGCTCACCCGGGCGGCGGCGCGAAACCTCAGCGACCTGATTGCCGGCTACGGTGAGATCTGGTCCACCAAGCTGTTTCATCGTTTCATGGAAGAGCGCAGTGGGCGCAAGGGGCCGTTCCAGTGGCTCGACGCGCGGCGGGTGGTGGTCGTCGAATGGGGGCCGCTGGGGCCGGGCGTGCAGTGGCGCGAATCGCGCTCGCAACTGCAGGAGCTGCTCGAGCCCGAATTCACCGGGACACTCGTCATTACCGGATTCGTCGCCTCCGACCGGCGGGGCGTGCAGACCACCCTGGGCCGCAACGGGAGCGACTTCTCGGCATCGGTGTTCGGGGCCCTGCTGGACTCGAAGGAGATCCACATCTGGACCGATGTCGATGGCGTGCTGTCGGCGGATCCGCGCCGCGTACCGGATGCCACCGTGATCGACTCCCTGTCGTACAACGAGGCGATGGAGCTCGCGTATTTCGGCGCGAAGGTGCTTCATCCGCAGACGATGGCGCCGGCGATCGGCAGCGGCATCCCGATCTGGATCCGCAACACCTTCGCCCCGCACAAGCCGGGCACGCTGATCTGCGCCAAGCCGCAGTCCAGCCTGCCCGTCAAGGGCATCACCAGCATCGATCGGGTCGCCCTGATCAATCTCGAGGGTGCCGGCATGATCGGCGTCCCGGGCACGGCGCACCGGCTGTTCGGCGCGCTGCGCGACGAAGGCATCTCCGTCACCCTGATCTCGCAGGGCAGCTCCGAGCATTCCATCTGCTGCGCGATTCCGCAGGATCAGGCCGAACGGGCGGCATCGGTGGTCCGCCAGGCATTCGAGCGAGAGCTCAAGGAAGGCTGGATCCAGGATGTGGATATCGATCCTGACCTCGCCATTCTCGCCGTCGTCGGCGACGGCATGGCGGGCACTCCAGGCGTCGCGGCGAAAGTATTCAATGCCCTCGGCGCGACCAGCGTCAACGTCCGGGCCATTGCCCAGGGCGCATCCGAGCGCAACATTTCCGTGGTCATCGATGGCCGGCATGCGACCCGTGCGCTGCGCGCTGTGCACGCCGGCTTGTACCTGTCGCCGCATACCATTTCGATCGGCGTAATCGGGCCGGGTACCGTGGGTCGTGTGCTGCTGAACCAGCTAGCGTCGCAGAGCGCACGGCTGCGTGATCAGTTCAAGCTCGATCTGCGCGTGCGGGGCGTGCTCGCGTCCCGCCGCATGTTGCTGGCGGAATCCGGCGTTCCGCTGGCAGACTGGAAGCGGCAATTCGATGAGCAGGCCGTTGCCGCGGATTTCGAACGCTTCGTCGATCATGTGCGCGTGGATTATCTGCCGCACACCGTCATCATCGACTGTACGGCGAGCGCAGACGTCGCGAAGCGCTATCCCGACTGGCTTGCGGCGGGCATCCACCTCATCACCCCGAACAAGAAGGCGAATAGCGCCGATCTCGCGTTCTACCGCCGCTTGCGGGACGCGCGTCGCACGGGCGGAGCGCACTACCTCTATGAGACGACGGTTGGTGCCGGCTTGCCGGTCGTCCAGACGCTGCGCGACTTGCGCGAGACCGGAGACGAGATTACGAGCGTCGAGGGGATCTTCTCGGGCACGCTTGCGTATCTGTTCAACATGTTCGATGGGCAGGCGGCGTTTTCGGACATCGTCCGCGAGGCACGCCAGCGTGGCTATACCGAGCCGGACCCACGCGATGATCTGTCGGGAATGGATGTGGCCCGCAAGCTAATCATCCTGGGCCGCGAGATGGGCCTGGATCTGGAGCTCGCGGACGTCCGGATAGAAAGTCTCGTGCCCGCGGGCCTGGAGGGCGGCTCGATCGACGAATTCATGGGCCGGCTCCCGCAGTTCGACTCGGCCATGAGCGAGAGACTGAACGCGGCGCGTGCGCGCGCCAGGGTGCTGCGCTACGTGGGACGCCTGACGAGCGATCGGAAGGCGACGGTAGGGCTGGTCGAGCTCGAGGCGAAACACCCTTTCGCCAACATCGCCCTGACGGACAACGTCGTGCGCTTCGCCACACGCCGCTACTGCGACAATCCCCTGATCGTGCAAGGTCCGGGAGCTGGACCGGAGGTCACGGCCGGCGGCGTATTCGCGGATCTGCTGCGCCTGGCGGCGTATCTGGGCGCGCGCTTGTGAGTGGTCCCCCGCCGCTGCCCCGTCACGATCGCGCGACGGCTTTCGCGCCGGCATCCGTCGGTAATGTGGCCATCGGGTTCGACATTCTCGGTTTTGCAGTCGATGCACTGGGGGATCTTGTCACCGTCGCACGGCGCAACAAGCCCGGAGTCGCCATCACGCGGGTTCATGGTGTCGCGGGGGGGTTGCCGCGCGATCCGAAACGCAACACGGCGGGGCAGGCGCTGCTTGCGATGCAGGAGGCGCTGCGGCTGGAATTCGGGTTCTCGATGGAGATTCAGAAGGGTATTCCGCTCGGCTCGGGCCTCGGTGGCTCGGCCGCCTCGGCCGTCGGAGCGGTGGTCGCCGCCAACGCACTGCTGCCGCAGCCGTGCACCAAGCTCGAGCTGCTGAAGTTCGCCATGCAGGGGGAGGCGGTGGCGAGCGGCTCCCTGCACGTGGACAACATATCGCCGTCGCTGTTCGGCGGCCTCGTGCTGACCGTGGGCATCGACCATCCACGTGTGAAACAGATCCCGGTCCCCGCGGACGTCCGGGCGGTGATCCTGCATCCGCACATGTTTCTGTCCACCCGCCAGGCGCGCGCCATTCTGCGGCGGACCGTGGATCTGTCCGATTTCGTGTGGCAGACGGCCAATCTCGCCGGCTTCATTTCCGGCTGCTACACGAACGACCTGGACATGATTCGCGCGACTCTCGAGGACGTGATCATCGAGCCGCAACGCCAGGCCCTGATCCCGGGCTTCCAGGACGTGCGCCGCGCGGCGATGGAGGCCGGAGCACTGGGCTGCTCCATCTCCGGCGCCGGCCCGACGACCTTCGCGTGGGCCCACCTGTCGAGCGCACCGGCGGTGATGGAATCCATGCGGCGCGAATTTGCGCGCCGGTCGATCGAGCTGGACGGCTGGATCGTCGAGATCGAAACGGCCGGCGCACGGGTGGTTGGAACATGAGCGCGGGGCTCGCCCCGGATTCCATGGCGCCTGTTCGCTACGCGAGCACGCGTGACCCCGCAGCGGTCGTCGGTTTTGGCGAGGCGCTCATCCGGGGTCTCGCACCTGACGGCGGACTCTACGTCCCGACGACCTGGCCGCGAGTCGAGCCAGAGGCCTTTGCGGACGAAGTTGCGCTACCGCGGATCGCCGACCGGCTGCTGGCTCCCTTCGTGGCGGAAGATCCCATCGCTCCCTGGTTGGCGGCCGTCACGGCGGAAGCCTTCAACTTTCCAGCGCCCCTGGTGCCATTGGAACCGGCGGGGCGGCTGGCGGTGCTGGAGCTGTTCCATGGACCGACCGCGGCGTTCAAGGACTTCGGCGCGCGCTTTCTGGCGGCCAGCTTCGCGCACCTGCGCCCCGCAGGCGCGCGACCCCTGACCATTCTCGTCGCGACGTCGGGGGATACGGGCGGCGCAGTAGCGGCTGCATTCCACGGCCGCCCGGGTATCGAGGTGGGTGTGTTGTTTCCGAAAGGGCTGGTTTCACCGACCCAGGAGCGGCAGCTCACCTGTTGGGGAGGCAACGTCAAATCCTTCGCAGTACGGGGAACCTTCGACGATTGTCAGCGGCTCGTGAAGCAGGCTTTCGCAGACCCGGAGCTGCGCGCTCACAGGCAGCTCTCTTCGGCCAACAGCATCAATCTCGGGCGCCTGCTGCCGCAGGCCGTGTACTACGCCGCGGCCAGCCTCGAGTACTGGCGCCGGTACGGCGAGCCCGTGTCGTTCGTCATACCCAGCGGCAATCTCGGTAACGCCGCCGCGTGCATCTGGGCGCGCAAGTCCGGGCTCCCGATCGGCAGGATCGTGCTGGCGCACAACGCCAACGGCACGGTGCCCGATTACCTGCACACCGGCGAATGGCATCCGCGGCCCAGCGTTGCGACCCTGGCGTCGGCGATGGATGTCGGCAATCCCAGCAACATGGAGCGGTTGCGGGCGCTATTTCCGCAACTGGAGGATCTGCGCGAGGCCGTGAGCGCAGAGTCGGTGGATGACGCGGGAATCCGCTCCCGCATTCGCGAAGGCTTCGAGCGTTATGGGCAGATCTGGTGCCCGCACACCGCCACGGCGGCGGAGGTCTACGAGCGCGTGGCGGCGCCGCGCAGCCCGCACGACCGCCGGCCGGGCAGGTGGGTCATCGTGGGGACGGCCCATCCGGCAAAATTTTCCGGAATCGTCGAGCCGCTGATTGGCCGTAAGATACCGGTGCCCGAGACACTTGCGCGGTTGTTCGCCCGGCCGACCGAGTGCACCGAGATCGGACCCGACCTGGCGGCGTTACGTACGGCGTTGAGCCGGGGGAGTTTCTAGTGGAGGAGCTGAAGAATCTTCCGCCGACGGCCTGGGCGCTGATTGCCGCGGCGGCAGTGCTGGGTTTTGCCGGTTCCTGGATCTGGCGCTGGTACCGGCATTACCGGATGCGCGCCGCATTGCGTGCGGCGGTGACGGCGGCGGGCTCGGATCATCTCGTTGACATGCTGGTGCCGGACGGCATGGGTGGCGGCTTTCACGTGGATTTCCTGTTGCTGACCAGCCGCGGAATCCTGGTGATCGATCTGCGTGACGTGCAGGGCAACATCTTCGGCGGCGATCAGATGGCGGAGTGGACCGTGATGGACGGGCCGCGGCGCTTCACGTTCACGAATCCGCAGAGCGCCTTGTACGATCGGATCGCAGCGGTGCGCGCAGTTGCGGGCGATGTGCCGGTGGAGGGCCGTGTCGTGTTTACGCGCCGCGGAAAATTTCCCAAGGGGCTGCCCAAGTTCACGCTGATGGTCGATTCGCTGAACGCGGAATTCCCCGGAGGCGAGCACGACGCGCTCTCGGAGACGATCGCGCGCTTCAATGAGGCGTGGCAGAAGGTGAAAAAGGCCGTCACCCCCAGTTACATGACGCACATGCGCTAAGGCGTGCGGCCCTGTAAAGAGGCCCCGTGGTCGGCCAATACCAGCGAAACGCACGTAGTCAGTTTCTTCGCATACTCCACGTGGAGGAATTCGTTTGGGCCGTGAGCGTTGGCTTGTGGACCGAGCACACCAGTGATGAAGAACTGCGTGTCCGGGAAACGCTCGCCCAGCATCGCCATGAAGGGGATCGACCCGCCACAGCCCACATGAATCGCCTCGCGGCCATAGACCTGCCGCGAGGCACGCGTAATGGATTCTTCCAGCCACGGCGCAAACACGGGAGCATTCCAGCCGCCGGCCCCCGACGGATCCTCAAAATGGACCTGCGCGCCATACGGGGGGTCGCGTTCCAGAATCTCTTTCACCGCTTGCGTGGCACGGGTTGCATCCGTCGTGGGCGCCAGGCGCAGGGACAGTTTGAATGTCAGCTCCGGCAGGAGGACGTTTCCAGCGGACTGTACCGAAGGCAGCCCATCCGCGCCGGTGACGGCGACGGTTGCGCGCCAGGTGCTGTTGATGAGCAGCTCGACCGGGTCGTTGGATAGCGGCCGCACTCCGCTGGCGAAGGGCAGTTTTCCGCCTACGGTGGCCCCGAGCACCTTCGCGGCAGCCTCGATCTGGGCGCGGCGGTCGCCGGGCAGGGTCACCTGCAGCTCTTCGACCAGCACGTCGCCCGTGACTGCATTTTCCAGCCGGCCCATGAGCTGCTCGACGATACGGAAGGGCGTAGGCGCGATGCCTGTGGCCATTCCCGAATGCACACCCTCGTTGAGCACGCGCACGTGCAGATTGCCGGTCAGGTTTCCGCGCAGGGAGGTCGTGCACCAGACCTGGTCATAGTTGCCGCATTCCGCATCCAGGCAGATCGCCAGCGATGGCGCCGCAATCTCATCGCCAAGCCCCTGCAGATGTGCCGGCAGATCGACGCTGCCGCTTTCCTCACATGCCTCGATGAGCAGGATGCAACGCGCCAGCGGCACTTTCTGTGCCTTGAGCGCGGCGATCGCGGTGAGCGAGCTGAATACCGCATAACCGTCGTCCGCGGCGCCCCGGCCGTACAGCTTCCCATCCCGCATGACCGGCTCCCACGGACCGAGGCCGGGCAGCCAACCGGTGAACTCCGGCTGCTTGTCGAGGTGGCCATACAGCAGAACGCATCCAGGCAACTCGCCCGGGACGTCCACGAACAACAGCGGCGTCCTGCCCGGGAGCCGGCGCACCTCCACGCGCATGTCCTGCAGCGGCTGGGCGCGGCACCACCGCGCCATGAGGTCGATGGCCGCGTCCATGTGCCCGTTCCGCTCCCACTGCGGATCAAACATGGGCGACTTATTCGGAATGCGCACATAGGCGATGAGCTGCTCGAGGATGGACTCCTCCCACACCCGGGCGACGAATGCATCCAGTCGCTCAAACTCCATGACAACCTCCAAGTGGCGTCTATTCAGTGCCTTACACTTTTAATCTCTAGTTAATTCTGGCAATGCGAACGCCTTGCGCGCCGCCGCCGTGCTGGCCGCCGCGAGGGCTTCCAGCGATTCGCCGCGGGCGCGGGCCACCACGCGGGCGACATAAGGTAGATACGCAGGCTCGTTGCGGCGCGATGCCGGCTTGGGAGAGAGGTCTCGCGGTAGCAGGTACGGGCCGTCTGTTTCGAGCAGCAGCCGGTCCTCTGGGATCTCGCGCATGAGGGGCAGCAGATGCGCCCCACGCCGCTCGTCGCAGACCCACCCGGTGATGCCGATGGCGAGGCCCATCTCCAAGTAACACGCGAGCTGCTCGCGCAAGCCCGTAAAGCAGTGGGCGACTCCGCCCGCGAGAGTTGCACGGTGTTCGCGAAGTATGGCGACGAAGTCCTCGTGCGCATCGCGTTGATGCAGGAATACCGGCTTGCCAATCCGGGCGGCGAGCTCCAGTTGCCGGTGGAACGCCTCCCGCTGCATCGCGCGCGGGGAATAGTCACGGTAGTAATCGAGTCCGCATTCGCCCACAGCGACGACCTGGGCAAGGGCCGCGAGTTCCCGCAACTCCTCGAGCAAGTCTGCGGTGAGCTCGGCCGCATGGTGGGGATGAATTCCCGCCGTCGCGAACAGCCTGCCGGGATGGGCGCGGGCAAGGTCGATCGCTGCGTGCGTGCTCGTGCCGCTCGAACCGGTAACCATCATTTGCATGACCCCGGCGGCGGCGGCGCGAGCAATCACACTGTCCCGATCGGCGTCGAAGCTGTCATGCGTGAGATTGATGCCGATATCGATCAGCAGCGGCGCTCCGCCGGCCGGGGCGGCCGGCCCGGAGCTTGTGTTATCGTTCGTCATGCGCGAGGGATATTCTACAGACGCGCCAATGCCCAATGCTTCCGAATAACAAGCGCCCGCAGATCGGCGCAGCTTCGTTCGTCGCAATCGCGGGCGGCGTCCTCGCCGGCGCCGTGGCATGGGCGGCGCTCCCCGTGGCCGCAGCGGCTGCGGACACGAGCTGGCTGGACGTCGAAAGCCGCATCCAGTACGGCTACTTCACCGAGGATCCGCGCTCGATTCGCAGTGTCATGGAGGTGCTCACCCCCGCGGAATCCGGGGATCCCTCGAAAAGCTACTACGCAGGCCTCGCCAACTACCGGTTGACGCTTCTGACCGCGGCGACCGACCGGAGCCGGGCCAAGGAGTCCGCCGAGCGCTGCGTGACGAATCTCGATCGGGCCCTGCAGGGTCGGAAGGATTTTGCGGACGCCATGGCGCTGCAATCGGCCTGTCTCGATGAGTTGGCGAGCCTCGAGCCGTGGCGCGCTCCGTTCGCCGCGTCCAAGAGCGGGGCGCAGCTGGAGAAGGCCCGGCACGCCGCCCCGAAAAACCCGCGCGTTCTGCTGCTGAATGCCGTCGGCGACTACGAGCGGCCGCAGACCGGCGGCGCGGACAGGGAGCGTGCGCTGGATGAATTCAAACGGGCCGCGGCGGCGTTCGAAGCCGAGCGCCAGGAGGAGGACCACGTACCCGCCTGGGGTGCGGCCGAGACCTACGTCTATCTCGCGCGGTGCTATCTCGATCGGGGCAGCACCCTCGAGGCACGCGACGCACTGGAACGGGCTCTGCTCATCGCACCCGAGTTCGCCCAGGCGCGCCGGCTGATGGCGAAAATCACTTCGGGCTAGCCCGTTGCGCGGGAGGAGCGAGTCATGAATGTACCCCAGACCGTCACGCCGCCGGCCACGCGGGATGTGGCCATCCGTGTCCTGTACATGATTCTGTTTGCCATCGTGTTCTGGATCCTGTGCTGGACGCTCGCGGTTACCGCGATCGTGCAGGTGTTCATGCGGCTGCTGAATGGGCGGCCGGGTCCGGAAGTCACGCGCTTCGGCGCCGCGCTCGCGCGCTACGCGCGGCAGATCATCGAGTTCCTGACCTTCGTCTCCGAGGTCCTGCCTTATCCGTTTACCTCGTGGCCGGGCGAGGCCTGATTTTGGATAAAGGCGAGCTGCTGCATCAGTTGCGGATCGACCGCGACCAGCGGCAAGATCACGGCCCTTCCGGCCGACGGCGCTGGCTGGCCGGCGGCTTGTCGGCCTGCGTGGTACTGATCGCCGCCGGCGCATTCATTTTGCTGCGCAGTCAGCGGTTCGACGTCGACGCGGCGACCGCCGTCGCCCCAGCGGCGAATGCCGGTCCGACCGCCATTCTGCAGGCCACGGGATACGTCACCGCGCGCCGCCAGGCGACGGTGTCTGCTCAGATCACGGGCACGCTCAAGCAGGTGCTGATCGAGGAGGGCGAGCACGTGCAGGCCGGTCAGGTGCTGGCGCGTCTGGAGAACACCGCCCAGCAAGCAGCGCTCGGCCAGGCGCAGGCGCAGCTTGAGGCGGCAAGGGCGCTCGCCGTCCAATTCGAGGCGCAGTTGGGGCAGGCGCGCCGCGATCTCGTGCGCAACCAGGACCTCGTCGGCCGAAAGCTCGTCTCGCAGCAAGCCCTCGAGACGGCCCAGACGCAGGTAGACAGCCTCGCGGCGCAGCTACAGTCCCAGCGCAAACAAGTCGAACTGGCTCAAGCCGGCGTGCGAGGCGCCCAGGTGCAACTCGATTACACCACGGTGCGTGCCCCGTTCTCAGGTGTGATCATCGCCAAGGCCGCCCAGGCGGGCGAAATCATCTCGCCGATTTCCGCCGGCGGAGGTTTCACGCGCACCGGCGTGGGGACCATCGTGGACATGGACTCGCTGGAAATAGAAGTCGACGTCAATGAGGCCTACATCAACCGGGTGCAATCGAAACAAGCTGCGCAGGCCGTGCTGGACGCATACCCTTCCTGGACCATCCCGGCGCATGTGATTGCCATCGTTCCGACCGCCGATCGCAGCAAGGCGACCGTCAAAGTGCGCGTTGCCATCGACCAGAAGGATCCACGCATCCTGCCTGACATGGGTGTGCGGGTGTCGTTTCTCGAGGATACGCCGGGCAGCGGGATTCACGCGACTGCGGGCGCGCAGGGAGCACCGTCCGGTACACCCGAAACCCGGACGTACGCCGTACTCGTTCCATCGTCGGCGATAGCTGAGCGTAACGGCAAAAGCGTAGTCTTTGAGATCGACGGTGATCATGTGCGGGCTCGCGCCGTGACGCCGCAGCAGACGTATGGAGATCTCCGGGGGGTCGAGGGTATTGCAGACGGTATGCGAGTGGTACGCGCCCCGCCGGCCGAAATGAATGACGGCGCGCGCATAGTCCTGAAGGCGCCGTAACGGGGCGCGCAGCGCATGAGGCGTATGAGGCGTATGAGGCGCATGAGAGGAGGCAAACAGTGAGCTCATTGGTTGAAATCCGCAATCTGAGCAAGGTCTACGAGCGCGGCCGGCAGAAGGTCGAAGTCCTGCACCATGTCGATCTCGACCTCGACAAAGGTGATTTCCTCGCGCTCATGGGGCCGTCCGGCTCCGGCAAGACGACTCTCCTCAATTTGATCGGCGGCCTCGACTCGCCCACGGATGGCAGCATCAGCGTGGCGGGCGAGCGCATCGATCGCCTCGGTGAAGGGGCGCTGGCGAAATGGCGCGCTGCCAACGTCGGTTTCGTGTTTCAGTTCTATAACCTGCTGCCCATGCTCTCGGCCCGGCGCAATGTCGAGCTGCCCCTGTTGTTGACCCGGCTCGGATCCGCGCAGCGCAAGCGCAATGCAGACATTGCGCTCGAGCTGGTCGGGCTTGGCGACCGCGCCGTGCACAAGCCGGGCGAGCTGTCCGGAGGTCAGCAGCAACGCGTCGCAATCGCGCGCGCAATCGTTTCGGATCCCACGCTTCTGGTCTGTGACGAGCCGACCGGAGATCTGGATCGCCAATCGGCGAGCGAGGTGTTGACGCTGCTGCAGCAGCTCAATCGCGAACACGGCAAGACAGTGATCGTGGTGACGCATGATCCGAAGGCCGCGGAATACGCGCGCCACACGTTGCACCTCGACAAGGGCACCCTGGTCGAGGCCGCCGAGACGCTGCCGGCGTGAAATACCTTCATCTGGTCCTCGCTGCCCTGTTCAGGCGCAAGACCCGCACGATCTTCACGCTACTCTCCGTACTGGCGGCGTTTCTCCTGTTCGGGCTGCTGGATTCGGTGCGCAGCGCCTTCGCCCAAGCGGGCGCGGGCGTCGCCGGCGTCGATCGGCTCATCACGGTTTCCAAGGTCAGCTTCACGCTTTCGCTGCCGAAGAGCCTGCTGCCCAGGATCGAGGCGACCCCGGGCGTCAGCCAGGTCACCTACGCGAACTGGTTCGGCGGCGTCTACCAGGATCCGAAGAATTTCTTTCCGAACCAGGCCGTGGCGCAGAACTACTTCGATCTGTTTCCCGAAAGGATCCTGTCGCTGGCCGAGCGCAAGGCGTTCCGCGACACACGCACCGGTGCCGTCGTGGGCGCAGGGCTCGCGGAGAAATTCCACTGGAAGCTGGGCGACAAGATCCCCCTGCAGGCGACCATCTTTCCGCAGAAGAGCGGCGGCAACACCTGGACGTTCGACCTGGTCGGCATTTATCGGATAGCCGATCCGAAGTTGAAATCCCAGGAGCTGGCGCTCTTTTTCAATTGGGACTACTTCGATGAGGCGCGCGCCTTCGGCAATGGCAACGTCGGTTGGTACGTCACCCGGGTCACGGACCGGAACCAGGCGGACCGCGTGGCACAGTCGATCGATGCGCTGTCGGCGGACTCCGAGCACGAGACGAAGACACAGAGCGAGCAGGCGTTCACCGCCTCGTTCGTCAGCCAGTTTGCCGACATCGGGCTGATCGTCGGAGCAATCATGGGCGCTGTATTCTTCACTCTGGTTCTGCTGACGGGCAATACCATGGCCCAGGCCGTGCGTGAGCGTGTCCCGGAGCTCGCGGTGCTCAAGACCATCGGTTTTTCCAACAAAAGCGTCCTCGGTCTCGTGTTGAGCGAATCAGCGTTGCTGCTGCTCCTGGGCGGCACGATCGGTCTAGCTCTTTCGGCAGTGGTTGTGAGCGCCGTGCGCACAGCCTTCGGCACCGGAGTTCCCATGCTGCCGGTCGGCGGCGCCATCTGGATGCGCGGACTGACACTGGCCGTCCTGATCGGCCTGCTCGTCGGAACACTGCCGGCGTTGCGTGGAATGCGCCTGCGCATCGTCGATGCTCTGGCGGGACGGTGAGAGCGGCGTGAAGCAGTTACTGCGAAAATCGCTCTCCGGGCTGGGGGCAATCGCTGGAATCGTCCTCCCCATCGTGGTGTTGATCGTATTGCCCTGGTGGATGCTGCCCGTTGGCGCGGCTCTGCTTGCAGGCTGGATGGCGCTCACGCGTGTCGGACAGCAGACGTGGTCCGTGACCAAGGTCGGTATCGCAACCATTCCGCAGCGGCTCGGCTCATCCTCGGTCGTCGTGGTGGGAATAGCCGGAGTCGTCGGTGTGCTGGTGGCATTGCTGGCCATGGCGGCGGGCTTTCAGGCGACGCTGAGGCAGACCGGCTCTGCCGACACGGCGATCGTCATCCGCGCCGGCGCGCAGACCGAGCTCAACTCCGTGCTCGATCACGACCAGGCCACGCTCATTTCGCAGCAGCCCCAGGTGCTGAAGAACGCCCAGGGCCAGCCGATCGCCTCCCCGGAGCTGGTGGTGGTCGCTTCGCTGCCGAAAAAGAGCAACGGCCTGGATGCCAATGTGGAGATCCGCGGTATCGGGGAGCGTGCCTGGGACCTGCGGCCCAAAGTGAAGCTCATCGCGGGGCGCAAGTTCGGCCTGGGCCTGCGCGAGCTCATCGTCGGCAAAGGTGCGCTGGCGCAATTCTCCGGCGTCGAAATCGGCTCGAGCCTGAAACTCAACGGACAGGTGTGGAACGTGGTCGGCGAGTTCGATTCGGGCGATGCCAACAACTCGGAGCTCTGGGGCGACACGACCGTAGTGGGCTCTACGTACCGCCGCGGCAGCTCCACGACCTCGGTCACCGTGCGGCTCACCGATGCAGCCGCCTTCGATGCGTTCAAGGCGGGGCTCGCCAGCGATCCGCGCATCCGCGTGGACGTTTCGACGACCCGCGATTACTACAACCAGCAATCGGAAAACCTGGCGCGCCTCATCCGGATTCTCGGCACGACGGTGGGCATCATCATGGCGATCGGCGCGGTATTCGGAGCGCTCAACACAATGTACGCCGCCGTTGCGACTCGCACGCGCGAGATCGCAACCTTGCGGGCCATAGGATTCCGGGGCGTTCCGGTCGTGGTCTCGGTGCTGCTGGAGACCCTCCTGCTGGCCGTTCTCGGCGGTGCGCTCGGCGCCGCGATTGCCTGGGTGCTGTTTGACGACTACACGGCTTCCACGTTGGGGAACAATTTCAGCCAGGTGGTGTTCGACTTCAAAGTGTCGCCGCAGCTGCTGTGGAGCGGCCTGAAATGGGCCCTGGCCATCGGCCTGGTGGGCGGATTGTTTCCGGCCATCCGCGCCGCGCGCATGCCGGTCACTGCGGGGCTGCGCGAGTTGTAGGCGGCATGCGCCGTGGCCACTGGACCGCTGCGGCGGGCGTCACTCCACCCGCCACCGGAACGACCACGCGCCGAAGCTGAGGAACACCAGTGCGGTCACCGCAAGATAGACGAGATGCGGGACGATCTGGCCCAATCCGGCGCCGTCGATCATAACGGCGCGCGCTGCATCCAGCACATGCGTGAGGGGGAATACCGCCGCGATCCACCTGACCCACTGCGGCGAGCCCTCCAGTGAGAACCAGATGCCCGACAGCAGCATCATCGGCCAGGTGAGAAGATTGAGCAGCCCGCCGACCAGCTCCTCGCTGGAGAATCGCGCGGCGATCGTCAGGCCGAGGGCGATCATCGACAGGGCACCGAGCACGGCGAGCAGCACCAGCACAGCGAAGCTCCCGGCGGTGTGAAAGTGGATGATGGCGCCGATGCCCGCGTACAGCACGCCGGTCACGAACAGGATCAGGGACAGGCGCGAGAGCACCTGTGCGCTCAGGAATTCGAAAGCCGTGAGCGGCGTGGCATGCAGGCGTTTGAGAAATCCGCTCTTGCGATAGCGCAGGACGACATAGCCGACGCCGAAGAGGCAGCTGAACATCATGTTCATGCCGAGGATGCCGGGGAAGAGCCAGTCCACGTAGCGCACGGCGGCGCCGGTCACCGGCTGACGCCTGGAATCTGCCACCGCGGCGAGCAGCAGCTTTTCCACGATGTAGCCTTTTGGGGAGTCCGTATTGACCCAGTAGCGCGGCGTGCCGCGCAAATCGACCAGCAGGTCAACCTGCTGATGCGTCACCTTGCGAATGCCCGTCGTCTCATCGGCGATGGGTACGAATTCCACATATCGCTCGCGCAGGAACGGATACGTCTGCTTGTCGATGCGCGAAGCGATCACGCCGACCTTGAACAGCGGGCGCTCCGGACCGCCGAACACGAAGCTCATGCCGACGACGAGCATCACAGGCAGCAGCAGCGTAAATATGAGGGTCGGCCGATCGCGCACGAATTCCAGATTGCGTGCATGCCACACCGCCAGCAGGCGCTTGATCACGGCCGCAGCTCCTTGCCGGTCAGCTCCAGGAACAGATCCTCGAGATTGGCCGGCCGGATGCGCAGATTGGCGAGCGGCACACGAGCATCGATCAGAGTGCGCAGCGTGGTATCCAGATCGTCCGTGGTGATCTCGACGCGCTCGGTGGTGTCGATGACCCGCAAGGACAGGCTGCGTGCGCTGTCGGGGAAATCCTGCCGGGGAAGCTCGAGCATGACATCCGCGAAGTGCTCGTGCAGAAGCCGCTGGGGCGTGCCCTGCGCGATGATCCGCCCGCGATCCATGATCGCGATCTCATCGCACAGCAGCTCGGCTTCCTCCATGTAGTGCGTGGTGAGGATGATGGTCTTGTTGCGCGCCTTGATCGATTGGATGAGATCCCAGAAGTTGCGCCGCGCCTGCGGATCGAGCCCCGTGGTGGGCTCATCGAGAAACAGCAGCGCGGGGTCGTTGACGAGCGCGATTGCGAGCAGCAGGCGCTGCTGCTGGCCGCCGGAAAGCCTGCGATTGTCGCGCTCCGCCAGCTTGTCGAGTGCGCAGATGCGGAGGACCTCTTCCACGTCCAGACCACGGTCGTACAGCCCCCGAAAGAGGGTCAGGCTCTGGCGGACCGTGAGAAAATCCTGCAGCGCCGTCTTCTGGAACAGGATGCCGGCTTCCTCTCTGAAGCGCTGCCCGAGGGGCGCGCCCCGGAAGCGGACCTCTCCGGAGGTTGCCGAAAGGATGCCCTCCATGATCTCGATCGTGGTCGTCTTGCCGGCCCCGTTCGGCCCAAGCAGTCCGAAGCACATGCCTTCTGGCACCTCGAAAGAGACACCATCGACGGCCGTTACGGAAGGGTATTGCTTGACGAGCTTGCGGACTTCGAGAATGGGTTCGCTCACGGAACGACGCACCGGACCTGTAACTGGCGCGCGATCCTACAGCACCCCCGGAATTCGCGCCTCGCCGTACCCGCGAGCGCCCTCCGCAACGGACCATCGGGGTCCTGGCGGTCCGGTGTCCGGATGAGGGCTGGTATTCTAGACTCAGCATGGTTACGTCCCAGTTGCCGTTATGGTCCGACACGGATGGCGCCCAAGGATGGGTGGTCAGGGAGAGTCGGCGCGCCCGTCGCCTGACCGTGCGCGTCCATCACACAGGTCGAGTGGAAGTAGTCGTACCGTTACGTACCTCGTCCACTGCAGTCGCACGCTTTCTTGACAGGCACCGCGGCTGGATCGAGCGAAAGCGCGAGGAGGCGCAGGCGCGAGCTGCGCCCGCGACGCCCTTTCCGCCACTCAGGATCGACGTGGCGGCGTGCGAAAAAAGCTGGAGGGTGCATCTCACGGGTGGGAGCCGACGGGCGCGCTTGAGCGCAAGGGGAGACGGATTGCTGGTTTTGAGCGGCGACTGCAGTGACGGGTGCACGGTACGTCATGCGCTGCGGCGGTGGTTGACGGGATACGCGGTTGAAGTGCTTGGACCAGCGCTGGACCGCTGCGCGCGCGAGCTTGGTTTCCAGTACGAGCGCGTCCTCATTCGCCGGCAGCGGACCCGATGGGGAAGCTGCTCCACACGAGGGACGATCAGCCTGAATTGCTGCCTGCTCTTTCAGCGTCCGCCCGTCGTGCGTTACCTGATGATCCACGAACTCGCCCATACGGCTCATATGAACCATTCCCGCCGCTTCTGGCAGACCGTCTCGCGCCATTGCCCGGATTACAGAAGACTCGACCGGGAGCTTCTGGACGGCTGGCGGCGTGTACCATCGTGGGTATTCGGGGACGCCGGCCAAACTTGACCATGACTACGCGGCACTACGACAAGTCCGAGCGCGTCGATCTATCCGACGAGGCGGTCCATTGGGAGCTGGGCTCCTCGCTCTCGTACGGCGAATATCTGCAGCTCGACAGGATTCTCGAGGCTCAGAAGCCGCTGACGTACGAGCACGACGAGATGATGTTCATCATCGTGCACCAGACCTCCGAGCTGTGGATGCGACTCATGCTCCACGAGGTCAAGGGCGCGCTCGAGTGCGTACGGCGCGACGAGCTCGATCCGTCGTTCAAGATGCTTGCCCGCATCTCCCACGTACAGAGCCAGCTCATCTCGACGTGGGATGTATTGTCCACGATGACCCCGTTCGAGTATTCAGCATTCCGCAACGCTCTGGGACGCTCGTCGGGCTTTCAATCGGTCCAGTACCGCATGCTGGAGTTTCTGCTGGGCAACAAGCATCCGCAGATGATCGAGGTGCACAAGCACGACCCCCAGGCGTACGAAGCGTTGCAACGGACACTGCAGACTCCGTCGCTCTACGACGAGTCGCTGCGCCTCCTGAGCCGGCGCGGATACGGGATTCCGGAGGACTATCTGACTCGCGACTTCACGGAACCCTATGTCGCCAGCAAGCAGGTGGCGGGAGCCTGGCTCGGTGTCTACCACAACGCCGAGAAGGACTGGGACCTGTATGAGCTTGCCGAGCGGCTCGTGGACCTCGATCACAAGTTCCAGTTGTGGCGCTGCCATCACTTGAAGACCGTGGAGCGCATCATCGGATACAAGTCCGGCACGGGCGGCACGGCCGGCGTCTCCTACCTCGCCAAGGCGCTCGAGCTGAAGTTCTTTCCCGAGCTATGGCAGATCCGGACTTCGATGTGACGTGAGGCGGGTCACCGCCAGGTAGCGCGTGGAATACCGAGTCGCGCGGCCTCGCGGCGGGTGCTGGCGGAGGCGTTTACCAGCAACGGCTGTTCGGCGAGCGCCAGATGCTCCAGATCGCTGCGAGCATTGCCATACGCGCAGATTGCAATGCCCGGGTAGCGCTGGCGCAGGGACTCGAGGCAGCGGGCTTTCTCGGCGCCGCGGCGATTCGGGCTCGTCAGATGCCCATCCAGGCGGTCGCCGGCCCAGCGCACGCCGGTGCAGATCGCCTCCTCGAAGCCGAGCGCTTGGGCGATCGCGGGCACGTACAAATCCGTGCTGGCGCTCAGCAGAACCAGGCGCGCGCCCTCGCTCTTATGCCGTGCAATTGCGTGCAGCGCGTCCGCGAACACACCGCCGGCGAGGAGTCGCGCAACGAACCGTGCGGTCCAGGAGTCGATGCTCGAACGCGTGCTGCCCCCCAGCGTGGCCCTGATCAGCGCCGATTTCAGCCTGCCGCGATCCGCCCCTCCCAATGCGAACCCGATCGCCGCCGGCAGGAACAACAGCAGGCCCGGAAGCCGCCAGGGTGCGCGCAGCAGAAAGCCGAGCACGAACGGCAGCAACGTGTCATGCCGGGTAATCGTGCCATCCAGGTCGAATACGGCCAGCTTCACCGGGCGGGCTTGTCAGGCCGCGCGCCCGGGTGCCGCGAGCTGCCGCAGCACGTACTGCAGGATGCCTCCGTGTCGGTAGTACTCGCGCTCCTTCGGCGTGTCGATGCGGACCCGGGCCGTGAAACCGACTGCCTTGCCCTCGGGCGGCGTTGCGGTGACGGACACCTGTTGCGCCGCGCCGCTGCCCAGGCCGGTGATCTCGAAGACCTCGCGCCCCGTAAGACCCAGTGATTGCGCGTTTTGCCCCGGCAGGAACTGCAGCGGCACGACTCCCATGCCGATCAGGTTGGAGCGGTGGATGCGCTCGAAGCTCTCGGCGATGACCGCTTTCACGCCCAGCAGCATCGTGCCCTTTGCGGCCCAGTCACGCGAGGAGCCGGTTCCGTACTCCCGCCCCGCGATCACGATCAGAGGGGTGCCGTCTTTCTTGTAGCGCATTGCGGCGTCGTAGATGGATGTCTGCTCGCCGCTCGGCAGGTGAATCGTCACGCCGCCCTCAACTGCGGGCACCAGCAGGTTGCGCAGCCGGATGTTGGCGAACGTGCCCCGCAGCATGACTTCATGATTGCCGCGCCGCGCGCCGTACGAGTTGAAATCGGGCGGCTGGACCCCTTGCTCCACAAGATAACGGGCAGCCGGGCTCGACCTGGCGATGTTGCCCGCCGGGGAGATGTGGTCGGTGGTCACCGAATCGCCCAGCACCGCCAGGGCCCGCGCAGCGTGAATGTCGGCGAGCGCAGCGGGAGTCATCGTCATGCCCTCGAAGTAGGGCGGATTCTTCACGTAGGTGGATGCGACATCCCAGGTGTAGAGCTTGCCGGCCGGCACCTTGATGCGCGCCCAGTTCTCATCGCCGGCAAACACGCCCGCGTAGCTCTTCTGAAACATCTGCGAGTCGATGGAGCGCAGCAGAAGCTCCTGGACCTCCTGGTCGCTCGGCCAGATGTCGGCGAGATACACCGGCTTGCCGCTGTGGTCCGTTCCCAAGGGCTCGGTCGTCAGGTCCAGATCCAGCGTACCGGCCAGCGCGTAGGCCACCACCAGCGGTGGCGAAGCCAGGAAATTCAGGCGCACTTCGGGGTGCACGCGTCCCTCGAAATTCCGGTTGCCCGACAGCACGGCGCAGGCCGTGAGATCGCCCGCCTTGACGGCCGCCGAGAGCTGCGGCCGCAGCGGTCCCGAGTTGCCGATGCACGTCGTGCAGCCGTAGCCCACGAGCTCGAATCCGAGTGCGGCAAGATCGCCCAGCACACCTGCCTTCGTGAAGTAGTCCGTCACCACGCGTGAGCCGGGAGCCAGGCTCGTCTTGACCCATGGCTTGGAGCTCAGGCCGCGCTCGCGCGCCTTGCGGGCGAGCAAGCCTGCACCGAGCATGACCGACGGATTGGACGTGTTCGTGCAACTGGTGATGGCTGCGATCAGCACTGCGCCATCCTTGAGCTCGAAGCTCTTTCCATCGAGCGTCACGTTGGCCACCCCCTTCGCGGTGGCGCCGCGGGTGGCGCGCTCCTCCGCCGATTTCTTCCCGCTCAGCTCATAGACTGCCTTGGCACTCTTGAGGGGCACGCGGTCCTGCGGTCGGCGCGGCCCTGCGAGGCTGGGCTCCACCTGTCCAAGATCGAGCTCCAGTACATCGGTGTAGTCGGCAGCCCGGTCGCCGTTGTTGCGCCACAGGCCCTGCGCCTTGGCGTACGCCGTGACGAGCTCGATGCGCTCGCGCGGCCGGCCCGACAGCTCGAGGTAGCGGATGGTTTCCGCATCGATCGGGAAGATGCCGCAAGTGCTGCCGTACTCCGGCGCCATGTTGGCAATCGTCGCGCGATCGGCGAGCGGCAGGTTTGCAAGCCCGTCGCCGAAATACTCCACGAACTTGTCGACGACGCCTTGCTTGCGGAGCATCTCAGTCACGGTCAGCACCAGATCCGTCGCGGTCGCGCCGGGCCTCAGGCGCCCGGTGAGCCGGAATCCGATGACCTGCGGGATCAGCATGGTCACCGGCTGGCCGAGCATGGCCGCCTCGGCCTCGATGCCGCCTACTCCCCAGCCGAGCACGCCCAGGCCATTGATCATGGTCGTATGTGAGTCGGTTCCGACGAGGGTGTCAGGATATGCGCGCGGCACACCGTTGAGCTCGCCGTCGAAAATGACACGGCCGAGAAATTCCAGGTTGACCTGATGCACGATGCCGGTATTCGGCGGCACGACCTGGAAGTTGCGAAATGCCGTCTGCCCCCAGCGCAGGAAGGAATAGCGCTCGCCGTTGCGGGCGAACTCGATGGCCGTATTTGCCGCCAGCGAGCCGGGCTTGCCGTATTCGTCCACCTGTATGGAGTGATCTATGACCAGCTCGACGGGTGCCAGCGGATTCACCCGCTCGGCATCGCCACCGAGCCGAACGATCGCATCGCGCATGGCCGCGAGATCGACGACGCAGGGCACGCCTGTGAAGTCCTGAAGAATGACGCGCGCCGGCGTAAAGGCGATCTCGTAGGACGGTGCCGCGGCAGGATCCCAGGAGAGCAGGGCGTCTATGTCGGCGCGCGTGACGTTTAAACCATCCTCGAAGCGAAGCAGATTCTCGAGCAGGATTTTCAGCGAATACGGCAGACGCGCCACGGTGTCCCGCGGGAGCGCGTCGAGACTCCAGATCTCGTAGGAGCGATCGCCGGTCTTGAGGGTCGTACGCGCCTTGAAGCTGTTCGTCATGAATCCTCCGCGGTGCACATCGCGGCGAATTATATCGGAATGCGGCTGGGCTACGCGGCTGCCTGATGGGTCGAGAGCGGCACGACTGATTCGATCACCGCGCCCCCGAGGCACCGCTCGTCATCGTAGGCAACTGCATATTGGCCGGGCGTGACGGCGCGCTGCGGCTCGTCGAACACGATGCGAGCGGTGCCATCGGAGCGCGGCTCGAACAGCGCCGGCTGATCCGCCTGCCGGTAGCGCACTTTGACGCCGCACCGGAACGGTACCGTGCTTGGGTTTGAAAGCCAGTGCACACGGCCGGTAGCGAGTGCCGAACTGCAGAGCAATGGATGGTCATGTCCCTGCACGACGATGAGAGCATTGCGCGGGCCATCCTTCCTGGCAAGATACCACGGCTCCTCCGAGCGGCCGCGTCGGCCACCGATACGCAATCCCTCCCGCTGGCCCAGCGTGTAGAAGGCGAGGCCCTGATGCGTGCCGAGACGCTCGCCTTCGGGAGTCTCGATGGGCCCGGGCCGATGTTCCAGAAAGCGTGCCAGGAAGTTGCGAAAGGGACGCTCTCCGATGAAGCAGATGCCGGTGCTGTCCGGCTTGTCGAAGACAGGCAGCCCCGCGCGCCGTGCACGCTCGCGGACTGCGCTTTTCTCCAACTCTCCCAGCGGCATCAGCGTGCAGGCGAGATGTTCGGTGGCCACGGCATGCAGGAAGTAGCTCTGGTCCTTGCCGGCGTCGCGCGCTTTGCGCAGCTCGAGCCCCGTTGCACCGTTCACCAGCCGCGCATAGTGTCCGGTCGCAAAATGAGAGGCGCCAAGGCGGCGCACGTATTGCAGCGTGACGCCAAATTTGATCTCGCGGTTGCACAACACGTCCGGGTTCGGTGTGCGGCCGGCGCGCTGCTCGCGCAGAAAGTGCTCGAAAACCCTCTCCCGGTACTGCGCGGCGAAACTGACCCGGTGCAAGGGGATATCGAGCTCGCGGCAGATGGCGCGGGCGTCCTGGAAGTCTTGTGCCTCGGTGCAGTAGCCGTCGTCGTCTTCCCAGTTGCTCATGAAGAGCCCCTGTACGGCGCAGCCCTGCTCCTTGAGCAACAAGGCGGCCACGGCCGAGTCCACGCCGCCGGAAAGGCCCACGACCACCGGGGTGGCGGACATCAGGGCATCAGATGGCCACCGCGGGAATCGCCACGGCGCTATGCAGATCCAGTGCAGCCACCGAACACAGCGGCTGCCGCG
The DNA here is from genome assembly GCA_050738795.1 of Steroidobacteraceae bacterium. Classification (GTDB taxonomy): domain Bacteria; phylum Pseudomonadota; class Gammaproteobacteria; order Steroidobacterales; family Steroidobacteraceae; genus 13-2-20CM-66-19. Next base: position 8,563 of record JBOIAD010000102.1, on the reverse strand, counting down.
CTCCGACCAGGTAGTCCTCCACGCAACGCATCACGAGCGGACTGCGCAGACGGGGTTCGCGTTTGAGCAGGTCGGCGCGAGAGAGCCAATGAGTGCGGATTATGCCGCGGTCCAGGGGCTGGGCGGCATCATGGTCGGCGACCGTACCGCCAAAGGCGAAGCGCATCGAGGAGCGTCCCGAGGCAGGGTTGCACCACAGATAGACCCCGATCAGCGCCTCAGGCACGAAGCGCCAGGCCGTTTCCTCCCGCACTTCGCGCACGACTGCGCTCAGCAAGGACTCGCCGCGTTCCACATGCCCGGCCGGCTGATTGAACACGAGGCGGTTGTTGATGCGCTCTTCGACAACGAGAAAGCGCCCGTCGCTCTCGGTGACAGCGGCAACGGTAATGTCGGGCTTCCTGGACGCCATGGTCGCGAATTATAGCCAACGACGCCGCACGTGCGGCATACCTGGCGCGGCAGCTCGCTTGACCGGGTCAGCCGCGGCGCGCCACCCGCAGGCCATGATCGACCGCGCTGGCGTTCCAGATTCCGTCGAATTCCTGCAGGTAGAGCCTGGCAACAGGCGGATTGTTGACATCCGCAATGCCATCCCACGTGTCTGCACGCATTCGGTACATGATGGCGCGATCATCGGCGATCAGGTATGCGGAGGCGCGCTGGGGCGCTTTCGCGGCCACATAGCGGATGTCGATACAGCTCGACAGACGCCGACCCATGGCGACGAAGCGGTTGCTGTCACGCATGACGCGAGTCGGCTCTGCGAGCAGCACCCGCACCTTGGAGAAGCTGTGCGTGAGGACGAAATGCTTGACGGCTTCGAGGAAGCTCGTTTGATCGTAGAGCTCAGGCTCCAGGTCCGGCGTGTAGATGGAGATCAGCCGGCGCGCGCCCGTTGCAATCTCGTTGACCGCCGCGCGCACTTCGGCGAGCGTGGTCAATACAGCCAGGGTTTCGGATCCTTGGCGAGGCGTTGTGCCTACAGCCGTTCCGCCGACGGATTCGGGTGCGTAGCGCGCCTTAGCGAGCTGCGCGAGAGTACTGTTGGCGTCGAATTCCCCGATAGTGTTCACAAGCGGCGCTGCCGTCTGCGCCTGCGCGAGGGCAGGCAGCGCAGATCTTAGAGAGAGGGCTCCACGTAGGGGTGTCGAGCGGGTCACGGTTTGGCCCGGGGCGAGGCCGCAAGAAGTCAAATCGAGCCGTGGTTCACGGTTCCGCCGGCTATATTTCCCGGGCCAGGCGCGCGGCCAGGCCGGTATACCCTTCCGGTCGCAGCGCTTTCAGGCGCTCCTTCTTCTCGGTATCGAGCGGCAGGGTATCGATGAATGCGGCCAGCGATTGTGCGTCTATCGCACGGCCACGCGTGAAGGCCTTCAGTTGCTCGTACCCATTGGGCGAGCCTGCCGCCCGCAGCACCGTCTGGACGGCCTCGCCCAAAACCTCCCAGGCGTCCTCGATGTCAGCCGCGATGCGCGCCGGATCGGGGGCAATCTTCTCCAGCCCGCGTCCCAGGGCCCGCCAGGCGATGAGCGTGTGGCCCAGCGCAACGCCTACATTGCGCAGGACGGTCGAATCCGTAAGGTCACGCTGCCACCTCGAAATGGGGAGCTTCTCCGAGAAGTGCCGCAACAGCGCGTTGGCGACGCCGAGATTGCCTTCCGCATTCTCGAAATCGATCGGGTTGATCTTGTGCGGCATGGTCGAGGAGCCGACCTCGCCGGCGAGCGCGCGCTGGCGCAGGTAGCCGAGCGAGATGTATCCCCAGATATCCCGGCTCAGATCGATCAGCACCACATTCACCGCGGCGACGGCGTCGCAATACTCGGCTATCCAGTCGTGCGGCTCGATCTGGGTCGTGTGCGGATTGTTGCGCAGACCGAGCGACTCGACGAAGCGCCGGCTGATCGTGGGCCAGTCAACGGAAGGCTCCGCGGCGACATGCGCGTTGAAGTTGCCCACCGCGCCGTTCCATTTACCAAGAATGGCCACGGAAGCCCACCGCTGCTGCGCGCGGCGCAGACGGGCCGCGAAGTTGGCCATTTCCTTGCCCAGCGTCGTAGGACTCGCGGGCTGTCCATGGGTTCGGGCAAGCATCGCGGTGTCAGCATGGCGCGCCGCGAATTGCCGCAGCTCGGCCACACGTGTCTCCAGAGTCTCGGACAACGTGACACGCGCAGCCTGCAACAGGCGCGCGTAGCTCAGATTGTTGATGTCTTCGGACGTGCATCCGAAGTGGACGAGCTCGAGCGAGGCGTCGCTGGCGCCGGCCGCGGTCAACTGCTGGCGGACGTAGTACTCGACAGCCTTGACGTCATGATTGATGCGTGCCTCGATAGACTTGACCGCTTCGGCGGCGTCGGTGCCCGGGTCGCGTGCCAGATGTTCCGCGCGCGAGCGGACCACAGGGGACAGGGCGGAGCCCGGAAGCTGCGGCACGGACGTCGCGAGGTACAGCAGCCACAGCGCTTCGATCCGGATTCGCTCGCGAATCAGGCCGGCCTCGGACAGCAAGGCACGCAGTGGAGCCGTCGCAGCACGATAACGGCCGTCGACCGGCGATAGGGCCTCGACTGGCGGCAATGCGTCGCGGGGGGATGCCGTCATGCGTTATCGGGAGCCTCGAAGTGCTACGATTTGCATGATAACGCAACGGCTCATCCGGCCGCGGGCCGCTTTCGGCCGCTGCAGCAGCCCACGGACCGGCTGCGGCGCGTTTTCGACTGCGCCAGTGCCTTTGGGGCGCGGGCGGGCGGCCCGACTGCGGAGTACCATTCATGACGAATTCCTTTCGGATCGAGCGCGACAGCATGGGGGAGCTGCAGGTTCCCGCCGATGCGCTGTGGGGTGCGCAGACCCAGCGGGCGGTGCAGAACTTTCCCATCAGCGGGCTGGCGATGCCGCGAGCCTTCATCGCCGCCCTGGGCCTGCTCAAGCAGGCCGCCGCGCGGGCCAACACGCGGCTGGAGCTTCTGGATGCGCAGCTTGCGCAGGCCATCGATGCCGCCGCCGCCGAAGTGGCCGCCGGGCGGCACGATGCTCAGTTTCCCATCGATGTGTTTCAGACGGGCTCGGGCACGAGCACCAACATGAATGCCAACGAAGTCATCGCCTCGCTCGCGACGCGCCGGCTGGGCAGGCCCGTGCATCCCAACGATCATGTCAACATGGGCCAGAGCAGCAACGATGCGATTCCGACGGCCATCCACGTCAGCGCGGCGCTGAGCGTGAAGCGGGAGCTGGTGCCCGCGCTCGAGCACTTGCGCGACGCGTTGCGAATGAAGGAGCGGGAGGTCGGCAGCATCGTGAAGACGGGCCGCACCCACCTGATGGATGCGATGCCGCTGACCCTGGGGCAGGAGATCTCCGGCTGGCGTACTCAGATCGAGCATGGGCTGGAGCGGCTGGCCAGCGTGGCACCTCGTCTGCACGCGCTCGCCCAGGGCGGCACGGCGGTGGGCACGGGAATCAACGCGCATGCCCAGTTCGGGCTGCGGTTCAGCCAGGAGCTTTCCGACCTGACCGGCGTCGCCTTCACCACCGGGCGCAACTTCTTCGAGGCTCTGGCCTCGCAGGATACGGCGGTCGAGCTGTCCGGCCAGCTCAAGGTGATCGCGGTGAGCCTCATGAAGATCGCCAACGATCTGCGCTGGATGAACAGCGGCCCACTCGCCGGACTCGCGGAGATCGCGCTGCCGGCGCTGCAGCCGGGCAGCAGCATCATGCCTGGCAAGGTCAACCCGGTCATCCCGGAAGCCACGGCGATGGTCGCGGCCCAGGTGATCGGCAATGACACGACCATCACGATCGCCGGCCAGTCCGGCAACTTTCAGCTCAATGTGATGTTGCCGGTGATCGCCTACAACCTCCTCGAGAGCATCCGGCTGCTCGCGAACGCCGCGCGCGCGCTGGCGGACAGCGCCATCGCAGGCTTCAAGGTCAACGAGGCGCGGATCGCGGAGGCACTCGAGCGCAACCCCATTCTCGTGACGGCCCTGAACCCCGTGATCGGCTACGAGAAGGGCGCCACAATCGCCAAGCGGGCCTACGCCGAAGGGCGGCCGATCCGCGAGATGGCGCAGAAGATGACGGACCTGCCGCGCGAGGAGCTGGCCAGGCTGCTCGATCCGGCGGAGCTGACACGCGGCGGCATCAAGGGCGGCACGGGCGGCGGCATCAAGGGTGGCACGGGCGGCGGCGGCTGACCATGCAGGACCCGGGCGCGGACCGCGACAGCGCAGGGGAGGTGCCGCGCTCGTTCGATTGGCGGCCGCGCATCGTGGCAAGCCTTGCGAATACGCAGCCGCGCCATGACATGCGGGATTGGCTCGTTCCGGGTCTCGCGGCGCAGGCCAGCAGTGCGCTGCGGCCGTTTTTCCCGGTGGCGCCGACTCCGGCCGCCGTCCTGGTTCCGCTTATCGACCGCGCCGAGGGAATGACGGTACTGCTGACCCAACGCGGCAGCCAGCTGAAGAATCACGCCGGCCAGATCAGTTTTCCCGGCGGCCGCATCGAGTCGCGCGACGCGGGACCGCTCGCGGCCGCCTTGCGCGAGGCGCGCGAGGAGATCGGGCTCGATGAGCGATTCGTGTCCGTGGTGGGCTACCTGCCGGACCACATTCTCATCAGCGGGTTCCGGGTGACGCCCGTGGTGGCGTTCGTGCGGCCCGGCTTCGAGTTGCTGCTGAATGCCCGGGAGGTCCAGGACACCTTCGAGGTCCCCTTGAGCCACGTGTTCGAGCCGGCCAACCACCGCTCCCGGCGCCGGCGCTTCGGCCTGGAGAATCCGGATATCGAGGTCTGGGATATTCCCTACGGGAGCCGCAACATCTGGGGCGCTACGGCCGGAATGCTGCTCAATCTCTACAAGCTGTGTGTCGCGCAGACGCCGGCGGACCCGGCCAATGAGTGAGGCGGAACGCGCCACCACCGCGCTGCTGGAGCTGATGGCCCGGTTACGCGACCCTGTCGGCGGCTGCCCATGGGACCGCGAGCAGACATTCGCGACCATCGCCCCCTACACGCTCGAGGAAGCCTACGAGGTTGCGGATGCCATCGATTGCGGGGATCCCCTGCAACTGCGGGATGAGCTGGGCGACCTGCTGTTTCAGATCGTATTTCACGCACGCCTGGCCCAGGAACGCGGCTGGTTCGACTTCGCGGCGGTCGCGACGGCCATTCACGCCAAGCTCGTGCGCCGCCATCCGCACGTGTTTGCGGGAGCAGCAGTAGGGGGCCCGGAAGCACAGACGCGCAACTGGGAGGAGCTCAAGGCCCGTGAGCGCGCGGAACTGGCGCAGGTCCGGGGGTCCGCCGATCGGAGTGCGCTCGCCAACATCCCGAAGGCGCTGCCGGCGCTTGCGCGGGCCGCCCGGCTCGGACGGCGCGCGGCTCGAGTTGGCTTTGACTGGCAGGAGCCCGTGCAGGTTCGCGACAAGGTGCTGGAGGAATTGCGCGAAGTGGACGAAGCCCTCGAGGATTCGCGAGGTGCCGCCGGCTCGAGGAAAGTTGCGGAGGAGCTGGGCGACCTGCTGTTCGCGATCGCAAACTGGACATTGCACCTGAAAATCGATCCGGAGGAGGCGCTGCGTGCCGCGAACGCGAAGTTCGAGCGCCGCTTCCGCCATATGGAGTCGCTTGCCCACGCCCGGGGAGCGACGCTGGATGGGCTGTCCGCGGCCCAGTGGGATGAGCTGTGGCTTAGGGCCAAGGAAGGTTGACCCCCATGCGCGTTCAGTCGTCATTCACCGGTGCCACGCTAGGGTTGACGATGAAGATCTCCCCAGCGGCGGCCCGCAAATGATTGGTCCACGCACTTCACCCTCGCTCTTCGTGCTGGCGATGGCGGTCCTCGCGGCTGTGCCGGATGCGCGCGGGCAGGCGGCTCCCGCCGCTCAGCCCGTGCGCCCCGTCGTGCGTTCCACAAGGGGCATGTCCATGGATCAGGCCGTGAAGATGGCGGAGCAACGCTTCAAGGCCCGTGTCGTGCGTGCAGAATCGCAGCAGAACGCCGGGCACACGATCTACGTCCTGCGCCTGCTCAATGATTCCGGACGTGTGTGGACGGTACGCGTTGATGCGTCCAGTGGCGCCGTGTTGTAGGAGCCTGTGTCATGCGTGTGCTGGTCGTCGAAGATGAAGCTTCGCTGCGCGATTCGTTGAAGGCACGGCTGGTCGATGCCGGCTTCACCGTCGATGTCGCGAGCGACGGCGAGGAAGGGCTGTTCGCCGGACTCGAATTGCCGCTCGATGTGGCGATCGTCGATCTGGGGTTGCCCAAGCTGTCCGGGCTGGAAGTCATCCGCCGTGTGCGGGGCCAACGCAAGAGCTATCCGATCCTGATCCTGACCGCGCGCGACCGTTGGCAGGACAAGGTAGAGGGTCTGCAGGCAGGCGCGGATGACTACGTCGCCAAGCCGTTTCATTTCGAGGAGGTGTTGGCGCGAGTGCAGGCGCTGCTGCGCCGCGCGGGGGGTTGGGCGAGCCCGGAGCTTATCTGCGGTTGCGTCAGCCTCGACACGCGCGCCCAGACCGTCAAGGTCGATGGCGCCCCCGTCGAGCTCACGACCTTCGAATACCGCATTCTCGAGCATCTGATGCTGCGCGCCGGCGAGGTGATCTCGAAGACCGAGCTGACGGAGCGGCTGTATGACGAGGAGTCCGAGCGCGACAGCAACGTGATCGAAGTACTGGTGGGGCGTCTGCGCCGCAAGCTGGATCCCGACGAGACCGTCCGCCCGATAGAAACGCTGCGCGGCCGCGGCTACCGGTTCGCGCTCGCTCGCTGAAAGCGCTTCACCGGCCACCCCGGCGGCGACTTTCAGCCCATGAACCATATGCATTCGCTCAGCCGCCGGCTGCTCGTTTCCGTGTCACTGCCGCTCGCGCTGTTCTTCGGCGTCATGATGGTTGTGCTGGACACCGGATTCCGGGCGCTGTCCGAGCGCTCCCTGCAGGAGTTGCTGGGTGCGCAGATGGTGGCGCTCATCGCTGCCGCGGAGCCGCAGCCTGGCGGAGGATATGCGCCGCCGGCGCGCGACCTGGCCTCGAGGCTGCGCACACCGCGCTCGGGCCTGTACGCACAGATCCGGTCGGCCGGCGGCCGCTCGGTATGGCGATCGCCTTCCACGGCGGGCGCGCCGATCGACTTCGGCCCGGCGCTCGATCCTGGCGCCCGCCGCTTCGCTTACGGCACCAACGAGCATGAGCGGATCGCGATCGAGAGCCGCGGCATTCAGTTCGAAGACAGCGTGGGCAACTGGGAGCTCACGTTCAGTGTCGCGGCGAGCCTGACCCCGTATGAGCAGCAGTTGTGGCGCTTCCGCAGGGAATTGTTCGGATGGTTCATCGGGCTGATGCTGTTGCTGCTCGCAACGCTTGCCGGACTGCTGCGCTGGGTACTGGCCCCGGTGCGCAGAATGGAGCGCGAGATTCACGAGGTAGAGGAAGGGCGCAGCGAAACCCTCGGCGGCGGCTATCCCCGCGAGCTGAGCGGTGTCGCGGGCAATCTCAACACGCTGCTGGTCGGCGAGCGCAAACGGGTCGCGCGCTATCGGGACACGCTCGGTAATCTGGCGCACAGTCTGAAGACTCCGCTCGCCGTGATGCGTGCCGGGCTGAGCACCCAGAACACCGCCTCCGAGAGGCTCCTCGGCCCGCAGATCGACCGCATGAGCGGCATCATCGAGCATCAGCTCACGCGGGCGGCGGCCTCAGGCGGCGCGCTGCTGGGTCAAGCTCCGGTGGATGTTGCACCGATCACCGCCGAGCTGCGGGTCGCCCTGCTGAAGGTCTACGCCGGCAAGGATCTCGCCATCGAGGTCGCAGTCTCATCCACCGCGCAGTTCGTGGGCGACCGCGGGGATCTGACGGAGCTCCTGGGCAACCTGCTGGACAACGCGTGCAAGTGGTGCCGGGGTCTGGCGCGGCTTACCGTGGTGGCGGATGGCAGCCTCGCCACGCGCGAGCGCCTGGGAATCGTCGTCGAGGACGACGGACCAGGCATCTCATCTGAGAACCGCGCGCGGATCGGACAGCGTGGCGTGCGGACCGATGAAAACGTGCCGGGCCATGGCATCGGCTTGTCGATGGTCCAGGAGACCGTCGAAATGTACGGCGGTACCTTGAGCATCGACCAGTCGCCCCTTGGCGGGGCGCGCTTCGCAATTCGTCTGCCGGGGCGATAGCCGGGCTCAGTCCACCTTGAACTCGATGCCCTGGGCCAGCGGCAACTCCCGGCTCCAGTTGATCGTGTTGGTCTGCCGGCGCATGTACGCTTTCCACGAATCGGACCCGGACTCGCGCCCGCCGCCGGTATCCTTCTCGCCGCCGAAGGCGCCGCCGATCTCTGCGCCCGACGTCCCCAGATTCACGTTTGCGATCCCGCAGTCGCTGCCCGCCGCCGACAGAAAGTCTTCGGCGTGCTGCAACCGGTCCGTGAACAGGGCCGACGACAGGCCGTGAGCGGACGAGTTGTGTTGCTCGATCGCCTCCTCGAGGGAGTCGACCGGAATCAGGTACAGGATTGGCGCGAAGGTTTCCGTCTGCACGATCGGCCATTCGT
>JBOIAD010000101.1:0-14940 GCA_050738795.1 Steroidobacteraceae bacterium | reverse complement strand
CAGAAAGTCTTCGGCGTGCTGCAACCGGTCCGTGAACAGGGCCGAAGACAGGCCGTGAGCGGACGAGTTGTGTTGCTCGATCGCCTCCTCCAGGGAGTCGACCGGAATCAGGTACAGGATGGGCGCGAAGGTTTCCGTCTGCACGATCGGCCATTCGTTGCGGGCGCGAATGATCGCGGGCTCCACGAAGTTGCCGGGCGCCGAGAGTACGCGTCCGCCGTAGATCAGCTCGCCGCCCGCGGCGCACGCGGTCTGGATCGCGGCTTGATACCGTTGCACGGCTTGCGGATCGATCAGCGGTCCCATGAGGGTTTGCGCATCGAGCGGATTGCCTATCCGTACCTGGCCGTAGGCGTGCACGAGCCGGAGCTCCAACTCGGCGAGCCGTGCAGAGTGCACCAGGACACGCCGTGTCGTGGTGCATCGCTGTCCCGCCGTACCCACCGCACCGAACACGATCGCCGGGACGGCGAGATCGAGGTTGGCCGTCTCGTCGACGATGACGGCATTGTTGCCTCCGAGCTCCAGGAGACTCTTGCCCAGGCGCGCCGCCACCCGCTCGCCGACCTTGCGGCCGACGGCGCTCGAGCCCGTGAAGGAAATGAGCGCAACGCGTGGATCGTCCACGAAGCGGGAGGCGAGCTCAGTGCCGCCGTCGATGAACATCTGGAAGATAGGCGGCAGGCCGTTGGCCTCCATCGTCCGGTTGCACAGATGCTGGACGGCGATCGCCGTGAGAGGTGTCTTCGGAGAAGGCTTCCACACCGAGACATTGCCGCAGATGGCCGCCAGGAACGCATTCCAGGACCAGACGGCGACTGGAAAGTTGAACGCGGAAATGATGCCGACGACGCCCAGCGGATGCCACTGCTCGTACATGCGGTGCTGCGGCCGTTCGGAATGCATCGTCAGGCCGTAAAGCATCCGCGACTGCCCGACGGCGAAGTCGGCGATATCGATCATCTCCTGAACCTCACCGAGGCCTTCGGCGAGGATCTTGCCGTTCTCGAGCGACACCAGTGTGCCGAGATCCGTCTTGTGGCGGCGAAGCTCATCGGCCAGGAGCCGAACGGTCTCACCACGCTTGGGCGCGGGCACGCGGCGCCAGAGCGCAGCCGTATCGAGGGCGGATGCCAGGATATTCTCGTAGTCTTGCGCGCTCGCCGGACGCAGTTGTGCGATGAGGGTGCCGTCGGCCGGGTTGCGCACGTTGATGAGCGTGCTCTCCTGCGTCCTGGACCAGCCATGCGACCCCGACCAGGCGCCCGGATTCGTTGCTCCAAGGCCAAGCCGGCCCAGAAGCGAGTTGATGTCGGATGTGCTCATCTCGCCGCCGCCTTCTGCAGTCTACGCTGGTTGCCGGCCTTTCCGGAGACGACCACCTGCCCTGAGACGTCCTTGGTCCCGCCCGGCGCGTAATAACGGCCGAAGCGATTGGCGAGGATGTCGGGCAGCCGAAACTGCTCCTGCGCAACAAACCCGCTGTATTGGCCCCGGTGCTCGAGCACGAGATCCACCACGGCGGTAATTCCCGCGGCGGTGGTCACCTGGATGGCCGACCACAGCCGTCCCGCTATCATCTGCGGATAGACCTTGTTGACGTAATTCTCCTCGCGTAATTCCCCCGCTTGCTTGCCCGTGACCGCCGCGTAGACGATGACGACATCCTGCAGGGTCTGCGGCACGGCGTTCTCGAGAATCCGCTTGAGCGTTCCGCGATCCTGATTCAACTTCAGATCGTTCATCAACAGCCGCATCTGCTCGCAGTGCCCGGGGTAGCGGATGGTCTTGTAGTTCATCGACTCGCAATGAATGCCGTGCGTCTCGGCCAGCGAGCCCAGGCCGCCCGAGGTGTTGAAGGCCTCGTAAAGCGTGCCGTCGATCTCGATTTCCTCCAGGCCCTCCAGCGGTGCCACCTCCAGGGTGCTGCCATCGACGATGGCCTGGCATGGATTGCCATATTCGTTGATCAGCCCTTCGGTGGACCAGGTGAGGGAGTACTTGAGCACATTGTTCGGATGCTGGGGCAGGGCGCCCACGCGCAGCTTGACGGCGCGCAGGTCGTCGAAATGAGTGATCAGCTCTGCGGCCGCGATACTGATGAAACCTGGCGCGAGACCGCACTGGGGGACGAAGGCCTGGCCAGATCCGGTTGCGATGGCACGCACGGCGCGGGTGACCTCGACATCCTCGGTGAGGTCGAAATAGTGCGTGGCCGCCTTGCGCGCGGCTTCCGCAACTCCGACATTGCAATAGAACGGCAGGCTGGAAATGACCGCGTCCACCGGGTGATCCGCCAGGTGGCGCGCGAGGGCAGCCGGATTGGTCGCATCGAGAGTGAAGGCCGCAAGATTGGCGCACGTGTGGGCGCGCGCGACGGCCTCGGCGGCGGAGCCGTCCACATCGCCGAGCTGGACCTTGTAACTGCCGGATTCTGCAAGCAATCCGGAAACGAGCGCGCCGATCTTGCCGGCCCCGAGAATGAGTACGCGATGCATAGAGTTCCCCTGCGCGGCACGGCCGATACACAGGGCGTGACGCTAAAAAGGCGCGCATTCTGCTCCATCAGGTGACCCCGGCGCCAGTTGGGCCGCCGCGGTGGGGGTGATAGCATCCCGACGGATGCGTTCCCCCGAAACCACCTCCTGGCACAGCGCGAGCTGGCAAACCAAGCTGGCGCAGCAGCAGCCCACCTATTCGGATACGAAGGCCCTCGAGGCGGTCGTGGCCGACCTGTCCCGGCTGCCGCCCATTGTCGTCTCGTGGGAGGTGGACGCTCTGCGCGAGCGCCTGGCGGCTGCGCAACGTGGCCAGGCCTTTCTGCTTCAGGGCGGCGACTGCGCGGAGACGTTCGCGGACTGCGAATCGGATCAGATCGCGAAGAAGCTGAAGATCCTCCTGCAGATGAGCATTGTGCTGCTGCACGGGTTGAAGAAGCCGATCGTGCGCGTGGGGCGCATGGCGGGGCAGTATGCCAAGCCCCGATCCGCCGACAGTGAGACACGCGACGGGGTCACGCTGCCGGCTTACCGTGGCGATCTCGTGAACCGCCCGCAATTCACGCCAGCGGCGCGCGCGGCGGATCCCGAGCTGCTGCTCAGGGGCTACGAGAGGGCGGCTCTGACGTTGAATTTCGTCCGGGCGCTGGTGGATGGCGGCTTTGCCGATCTGCACCACCCGGAATACTGGGACCTGGGCTTCGTGAAGCACGCGCCGCTCAAGGATGCCTATCAGCGCATCGTGAACTCGATCGGAGACGCGCTCGATTTCTTCGAAGGCATCAGCGGCCGCTCGGTGCACGAGGCGCGGCTCGTCAACTTCTATTCCAGCCACGAGGGGCTGCATCTGTTGTACGAGCAGGCGCAGACACGCTTCATTCCTCGCCAGAATCGCTGGTACAACCTCTCGACCCATCTGCCCTGGATCGGGATGCGCACCGCGCAGCTGGAGGGAGCGCATGTCGAGTATTTCCGTGGCATCTCCAACCCCATCGCGGTGAAGGTCGGCCCGGCGATGGACTCCGGCTGGCTGCAGGGACTGGTCACGGTGCTCAATCCCCAGAATCAGCCGGGGCGGCTGACGCTGATTCATCGCTTCGGCGCGAAGGACATCGAGGCTTCGCTGCCGCGCGCCATCGAAGCGGTGCGCCAGACGGGTCACAGCGTCTTGTGGGTCTGCGATCCGATGCACGGCAATACCGAGACGAGCACCGGGGGATTGAAGACCCGGCGGTTCGAGAACATCCTGAAGGAGCTCGATGTGGCATCACGCATTCATGCGGACATGGGCTCCTATCTGGGCGGCGTGCACATCGAGCTGACCGGCGACGATGTGACGGAGTGCACGGGAGGTGCCCGCGGATTGACCGATGGCGACCTGCAGCGGGCCTATCGGTCAACGGTCGATCCCCGCCTCAACCACGAGCAGGCGCTGGAGCTCGCGATGCTGATTGCCGAGCGCAGCCAGGCACGCCGGGTGCGCCAGGCGGATACAGGTTCGAATCGATGAATCCACGACTGTCTGTCAGCGCCCCGTCAGGGAGCGCTCCTCAAGCGGTCCTTTCACCGGCGGCGCTCGAGTTCGTCGCGGCACTGGTGGAACGTTTCGCCCCGCGCGTCTCGCAGTTGCTGCACGCGCGCGAGGAGCGCCAGCGGCGCATCGACGCGGGCGAGCTGCCTGACTTTCTTCCGGAGACGCGCCGGAGCCGCGAATCGGACTGGCAGGTGGCGCCCATTCCCGCGGACCTGCTCGATCGGCGGGTCGAGATCACGGGTCCCACGGACCGCAAGATGATCATCAACGCCCTCAACTGCGGGGCCAGCGTGTTCATGGCGGACTGCGAGGATTCACTGGCGCCGACCTGGGAGAATGTGATCGGAGGCCAGGAGAACCTGCGGGACGCCGTCCGGCGCACCATCGAGCTGGTCAGCCCGGAAGGCAGGACCTACCGGCTCAACCGCGAGACCGCGGTGTTGATCGTGAGGCCGCGCGGCTGGCATCTGTACGAGAAGCATCTGTCGCTGGGCACCCAGCCGGTGCCCGGTGCGCTGGTGGACTTCGGCCTGTACCTGTTTCACAACGCGCACGAGCTCATCGCGCGTGGCACGGGCCCGTATTTCTATCTGCCGAAGCTGGAGAGTCATCAGGAGGCGGCGCTGTGGGCGCGGGTGTTCGATTTCGCGGAGAAGCGCCTGCAGCTTCCGCACGGCACGATCAAGTGCACGGTGCTGATCGAAACGATCCTGGCAGCGTTCGAGATGGACGAGATTCTTTACGAGCTCAGGGACTACATCGTCGGCCTCAACTGCGGGCGCTGGGACTACATTTTCAGTTTCATCAAGAAGTTCTCCGCGCGTCCCGAATACTTGCTGCCCGATCGCCAGCAGGTGACGATGACGGTCCCGTTCCTGCGCGCTTATTCGCTGTTGTGCATCAAGACGTGCCACCGCCGCGGCGCCTTCGCGATGGGCGGGATGGCTGCGCAGATTCCGATCAAGAACGACCCTGCGGCGAACGAGCTGGCGCTGGGCAAAGTCCGCGCCGACAAGGAGCGGGAGGCCTCCGATGGACATGATGGAACATGGGTGGCCCATCCCGGCCTGGTGCCCATTGCGCGCGAGATCTTTGACCGGCTGATGCCCACCCCCAATCAGATCACGCGCATGCGCGAGGACGTCTCGGTCAGTGCACACGACCTGCTCTCCATACCGAGGGGGGAAATTACCGAAGGCGGCCTGCGCAACAATGTCAGCGTATCGTTGCAATACATGGCCGCGTGGCTGTCGGGCAACGGCTGCGTCCCCATCAATCATCTGATGGAAGACGCAGCGACCGCCGAAATTGCCCGGGCCCAGATCTGGCAATGGATCCGCCACCCCGGCGGCGTCCTGACCGACGGCAGGCGCGTCACGCTGGAGCTCTTCCGCGACCTGCTGAGCGCGGAGCGTAACCGGCTGGCGAGCGAGCTTGGCCAGCAGCGATATGGGCAAGGCCACTATGAGGAAGCGGCGCAGCTTCTCGATGACATCACCGCCTCGCCGGAATTCCAGTCGTTTCTGACGCTGTCCGCGTATCGTAAGCTCGATTGAGTCACGCAATCAGGGCTCGACCGGGAGCGCGCACTTGGCGAGAATCCCGCGCCTGTCATGACCCTGAAGCTATCGCATGCAATACGAGCACATCGTCGTCCCGTCCGCCGGACGTAAGATCACGGTCAATACCGATTCGTCCTTGAACGTTCCGGACCAGCCCATCGTCCCCTACATCGAGGGAGATGGCATCGGAATCGACGTGACGCCCGCAATGCTGCGGGTCGTCAACGCTGCGGTTCAGAAGGCGTACGGGCATCGTCGTGCGATCCAGTGGATGGAGGTCTACAGCGGCGAGAAGGCGAATAGCCGATACGGCCAATGGTTTCCGGACGAGACGCTGCACGCACTGCGGGAGTTCGTCGTTTCGATCAAGGGTCCGCTGGGCACGCCGATCGGCGGCGGCATCCGCTCGCTCAATGTCGCAATGAGGCAAAGCCTCGACCTGTACGCGTGCGTCAGACCGATCCGCCATTTCCCCGGCGTCTCGAGTCCCATGCAGGACGCGAGCCTTACGGACATGATCGTCTTCCGCGAGAACACGGAGGACATCTACGCCGGCATCGAATGGCCGGCCGGCTCAGCCGAGGTCCACAAGCTCATCGCCTATCTGCATCGCGAGCTCGGGGTGACCGGCATCCGCTTCCCCGCCAGCTCCGGCATCGGCATCAAGCCGGTATCGAAGGAGGGCAGCCAGCGGCTGATCCGCAAGGCAATCCAGTACGCCATCGACCATGACCGCGTGTCCGTGACCCTCGTTCACAAGGGCAACATCATGAAGTTCACGGAGGGCGCGTTCCGTAACTGGGGCTACCAGCTCGCGCGGGAGGAGTTCGGCGCGCAGGAGATCGGGGGCGGTCCGTGGCTCGCATTTCCGAGTCCGCAGACGGGCAGGGAAATCGTCATCAAGGATGTGATCGCGGATAATTTCCTGCAGCAGGTGCTGCTGCGGCCGGAGGAGTACGACGTCATCGCGACCCTCAATCTCAACGGGGACTATATCTCGGATGCCCTGGCGGCTCAGGTCGGGGGGATCGGCATCGCCCCCGGCGGCAACATCGGCGATGGCCTTGCCGTGTTCGAAGCGACTCACGGCACCGCCCCGGGCTTTGCGGGCAAGGACCGCGTCAACCCGGGCTCGCTGATCCTGTCCGCCGAGATGATGCTGCGCTATCTGAAGTGGAGCGAGGCGGCCGATCTGATCATCAAGGGCGTGGCCAACACGATCGCGCACAAGGAGCTCACGTACGACCTTGCGCGGTTACGCGAGGCGATTCGCGCACCCAAGCGCGAGCTCGCGGCGCGCAAGAACGTAGAAGAGGACTTGCAGCGTCTGATACCGGGAGCAACGCTGATGAGCTGCTCCGGCTTCGCGACCGCAGTCATCCGGCACATGGATGACTGAGCGCCGCAAGCCGCCAGCACACGGTGCGCGCCCGCGCGCCCGCGCGAAGGCCGGTGCCGGCGCGGCGAAGGCCGGTGCCGGCCCAGACCTGTTCGCGGGCTCCCGGCCGCCCAAGGGGCCGCGCACCGCATCCTACGATCCGGACTGCACACGCTGCCCGCGGCTCGCCGAATTTCTGGCCGAGACCCACCACCGGTACCCCGGCTACTGGGCGCGGCCGGTGCCCTCGTTTGGCGCCGCCGCACCGCGCATATTGATTGTCGGTCTTGCTCCGGGAATGCATGGTGCAAACCGCACCGGCAGACCCTTCACGGGAGATTTCGCCGGTATCCTGCTCTATGAAACACTCTACGAGTTGGGGCTCGCAACACGCGCAGAGTCGATCTCCGCGGATGATGGGCTGGAGCTGCGCAATGTCCGCATTGCGAATGCGGTCAAATGCCTGCCGCCGGAAAACAAGCCGCTGCCGGATGAGATTCGCCGCTGTAATGCCTACCTGCAGACGGAGCTTCGGGAGCTGACCGCGGTGCGCGTGGTACTGGCTCTCGGGCGGATCGCCCACGAAGGCGTGCTGATCGCTGAAGGACTGAAGCCCAGCCAATTTCCTTTCGGGCACGGCCGGGAACATCCGTTGAGCGGGACGAGGCATCTGGTCGACTCGTATCACTGCAGCCGCTATAACACGCAGACGCGGGTGCTCACAGGCGCCATGTTCAAGAAAGTAGTCGCGCGCGCCTGCGAGCTGGCGGGGTTGACGGGGTGAGGGCTGTCGAGGCCAGATGAGTGCCAGGGTGTTCGATCCGAGGGAATTCGTCGGCGCGCTGCCGAGACGTCCCGGCGTGTACAGAATGTACAACGCCGCGCACGAGATGCTCTATGTCGGCAAGGCGAAAAACCTGAAGGATCGCGTCGGCACGTATTTCGCCGCCGGCAACGTCAATCCGAAAGTGCAGGCGCTGGTTCACCAGATCGCCGACATCGAGGTGACGGTGGCGAACTCCGAAACCGAGGCGCTGCTGCTCGAATACAACCTGATCAAGGCGCACAAGCCGCGTTTCAACGTGGTGCTGCGCGACGACAAGAGCTTTCCCTACATCCAGGTCGCAAGCGGCCATGAGTTCCCGCGCCTCGCGTTCTATCGCGGCTCGCGTACGGCGCCGGGCCGGTATTTTGGCCCGTTTCCCAGTGCTGGCGCGGTGAAAGACACCCTGCGCCAGCTGCAGAAACTGTTTCGCATCCGCAATTGCCGCGACAGCTTCTTCGCCAACCGCAGCCGTCCCTGCCTGCAGCACCAGATCGGCCGCTGCTCGGCGCCCTGCGTCGGGCTGGTGACTCGCGAGACCTATTCGCAGGACATCGACGCGGCGGTGAAGGTGTTGGAGGGCCGGGACGACGAGGTCAGCGCACAGTTGCAGACGCGGATGGAAGAAGCGGCCGCGAAACTCGAATTCGAGCGCGCGGCACAGATCCGCGATCAGCTGGCGGCCCTGAAGCGCATCCAGGCACAGCAGATCGTCACCTCGGAAGGTGAACGCGACGTTGACGTCTTCGCGATCATTGGCGAGCCCGGAGAATACGCTGTCAGCGTGATGCTCGTGCGTGGTGGCCGCAACCTCGGCACGAGCAGTTACTTTCCGCGGGCCGCACTCGCCGAGCCGGAAGAAGCTCTGGCGTCGTTCGTGATGCAGTACTACGCGACGCAGGAGCCGCCGCCGGAAGTACTGCTCGGGCGTAAGCTCGAGGACGCCGATGCGCTCGCGCAAGCACTCTCGTCGCGGATTGACCGCGATGTGCAGGTACGCTGTCCCGTGCGCGGGCTCGGTGTGAGATACGTCGACCTGACCCGGGAGAATGCGATGCAAGCTCTGCGCATGCGCCTCGCGCAGAAGCAGGGCATGGAGGAGATGTTCGCCGCACTTGCGCAGGAGCTCGATTTGCCTGAAGTACCGGGGCGCATCGAGTGTTTCGACATCAGTCACACGGGCGGCGAGGGCACTGTGGCCTCGTGCGTGGTATTCGGCCCGGATGGGCCGCTGAAGAAGGAGTATCGGCGCTTCAACATCACCGGCGTGACGCCGGGCGACGACTACGCTGCCCTGCGCCAGGCGCTCGAGCGTCGCTACATCCGGATCAAGGATGGCGAAATCCCGCTGCCGGATCTGCTGCTCATCGATGGTGGGCTGGGCCAGATCAGCCAGGTGCACGAGGCGCTCGATGCGCTGGGATTCGGCGACGTGACGCTGGTGGGGGTGGCAAAAGGGCCGGATCGCAGGCCCGGGCAGGAACGGTTGTTCGTATATGGCGTACCCGATCCACATATTCCCGAGGCGCATTCGCCGGCGTCACGGCTGATCCAGCGGGTGCGCGACGAGGCACACCGGTTCGCCATCACCGGCCACCGCCGCAAACGTGCCCGCCGCTACAACGAGTCGGTGCTGGAGGCGGTCCCGGGTCTCGGGCCCGCCAAGCGCCGCGCGCTGCTGAAGCATTTCGGCGGAATGCAGGGCGTGCTGCGCGCCGGCACCGCCGATTTCGAAAAGGTCGCCGGAATCGGCGCATCTCTGGCGCGAAGCCTTTATGATCACCTTCATCCGGGCGACTGAGCCACCCGGCACTATCGGACCTGCGTTACGAAGTTGCGATGCCCTGGAATTGGCCGAATACCCTGACGTGGCTGCGCATCGCCGCGATTCCGCTGATCGCCCTGCTGTTCTACATGCCGTATCCGTGGGCGGACCCGTCCGCCGGACTCCTGTTCGCGGCGGCGGGCATCACAGATTCGCTCGACGGGTATCTCGCGCGGCGGCTGGGTCAGACCTCACGGTTGGGCGCGTTCCTCGATCCCGTAGCCGACAAGCTCATCGTCGCCGTTGCACTCGTGCTGCTGGTGAGCAAGGATCCGCGGGCGCTGATCGCGCTCACGGCGGCCGTGATCATCGGTCGCGAAATCACGATTTCGGCGCTGCGTGAATGGATGGCCGAGATCGGCCAACGGCGCAAGGTGGCCGTCTCGCAGCTCGGCAAGTACAAGACGATCCTGCAGATCGTCGGCCTGTCCTTCATGCTGTTTCGCCACGAGCTGTGGGGACTGCGGACTTACAATATCGGCGTAGTGCTCACCGAGCTTGCAGCGGCCGCGACGCTCTATTCGATGGTGGCGTACCTGCGGGCCGCGTGGCCGGAGCTCAAGCGCTGACGATCCAGGCGAGTGTCAATCGCGCTCGCGGTGCGAGGCGAGTGACCTCAGGCGTGGCCCGGGCCACATGGGCACGCGATTCCCATGCTCCGTGCAGATTCTTGAAAATGGAGCGGGAAACGAGACTCGAACTCGCGACCCCGACCTTGGCAAGGTCGTGCTCTACCAACTGAGCTATTCCCGCCTCTGGAGCAACGGGCGAATTGTATGTGCCGGCGGTGTGAAGTCAAGGAAAGCCGCCTCCGCCGCGGCGCAAATTTCGAGCCGGCACGCCTACTTAGGCGCAGGTTCGGGATCAATCCGATACCATGCGACGTACAGCGCGGGCAGAAACACCAAGGTGAGCGCCGTGGCGACGGCCAGACCGCCCATGATCGCGTAGGCCATCGGTCCCCAGAACACCGTAGGCGCTATCGGAATCATGCCGAAAATGGCCGCGGCCGCGGTGAGCAGGATGGGCCGGAAGCGGTGGCAGGTGGCCTCGACCACGGCGTCCCATCTGGCGCGCCCGCGTTCGATCTCGGTCTCGATTTGGTCGATCAGGATGACGCAGTTGCGCACGATCATGCCCACCAGGGCGATGACGCCCAGCAAGGCGACGAAGCCGAGCGGCTTGTGGGAGATCAGGAGCGCCAGGACCACACCGATGAGTCCGAAAGGGGCGACGCTCAGCACCAGGAACAGCCGGCTGGCGCTTTGCAGTTGGATCATGAGGATGATGAGCATCAGCAATCCGGCAACCGGCAGCACGGCGGCGACGGAGGCCAGTGATTTGCCGCTTTCCTCCTCGGCACCGCCCACGACGATGCGATAGTTGGGCGGCAGCTTGCCGCGCAGCGATGCGATCCTGTCGCGCAGAGCGCTTATGACGGTGGGCGGCAGGACGCCTGCCGGCAGATCCGCCTGCACGGTTATGGTGGCCAGTCGATCGCGCCGCCAGATCAACGGCCAGTCGAGTGTGTACTGCACTGTCGCCACTTGCAGGAGCGGAACCGTCTTGCCATTCGGCAGCGGGATTTCCAGTGTCTTCAAAGTGGACGGCGAAATCCGCTCAGCGGCACCCGCCCGCACCACGACATCGATCAGATAGATGTCGTCACGAACCTGCGTGACCGAGATGCCGGAGACGACCGCATTGAGGGATTGTGCCAGCGCCTGCGAGCTGACCCCCAGAAGACGCGCCTCGTCCTGGTTCACGCGCATGCGCAGCGTGCGCATCGGGTCGATCCAGTCGAAATTGATCTGCCGCGCACGCTCGTCCGTCGCCATGACCGCGGCGACATCGTACGCAATGTGGCTGACTCGCTGCGGGTCCGGCCCGCTGACACGATATTGCAACGGCCAGCCTACTGGTGGCCCAAGCTCGAGCGCCGACAGGCGCCCGACCGCCTCGGGAAAGTGCTTGCTCAGCGCCTTCTCGAGCCGATCCCGGACACGCTCGCGTGCCTCGAGACTCTTCGTCACGACGACGGTCTGCGAAAAGAAGTCGCTCGCGAGCTGTACATTCAGCGGCAGATAAAACCGCACGGCGCCCTGACCGACGTAGGTGGACCAGTGATCGATGTCCGGGTCGACTTTCAACAACGCCTCCAGCCGTGAAGTCGTGCGGTCGGTAGCATAGATCGAAGCGTTGCGCGCCAAAGTCAGATCGATCAGCAGCTCGGGGCGGTCCGACGATGGGAAGAACTGTTGCGGCACGAGGCGCAGCCCCAGAACGGCAAGCGCGAGGAGCACCAGAGCAGTCCCGATCGTGGTCCAGCGGGCACGCATCGCCCTTTCCAGCAGGGACCGGAATCGACGCATGATCGGTCCGGACTCCTCGCGCGTCGAGTGTTTCGCGGCGGTTGGCAGCAACGACACGCCGATGAGCGGCGCAAACACAACGGCAACGACCCACGACACCAGCAGCGCCATGGCGACCACTGCGAAGATCGAGAAAGTGTATTCACCCGCTGCACTCTTCGCGAATCCGATCGGCACGAAGCCTGCGACCGTGACCAGAGTGCCGGTGAGCATCGGAAATGCGGTGGACGTATATGCGAATGTCGCAGCGTGCGCGCGCTCCACGCCCTCCTCGAGCTTGGTCACCATCATCTCGACCGTGATCATGGCGTCATCCACCAACAGACCGAGGGCGATGATGAGGGCACCAAGCGAGACCCGCTGCAGGTCGATGCCCGCAACGTTCATCACGATGAACACTGCAGCGAGTACCAGCGGAATCGAGCATGCAACCACCGCTCCGGCACGCAGCCCGAGGCTGAGGAAGCTCACACCCAGGACGATCGCGACGGCTTCCCACAAGGCTTGCATGAAGTCGTCGACCGCCGCCTTGACAACCCGCGGCTGCTCCGCGACCAGATGTGGCTCGATGCCGATCGGCAGGTTCGCAGCGATGCCCGCCATGGCGGCCTCGACGTTGCGTCCCAACGCGAGTACGTCGCCACCGGAGCGCATGGAGATGCCCAGGCCGATTGCGGGCGTGCCATTGAATCGAAACAAGGGCTGGGGCGGGTCCGAGTAACCCCGTCGCACGGTTGCAATGTCGGTCAGCCGAAAAATCCGCCCGTCGGCCACGAAGTTGACATGGCGCAGGTCTTCTTCCGAGCGGAATCCACCGGTGACCTGCACGAGGATCTTCTCGTCCGAAGTCTGGACCACACCGGCGGGTGTTACGGCATTTTGGGCCTGCAGCGCCGCGATCAGCGCCTGGCGGTCAAGCCGCAGTCCGGCGAGCTGGCGCGCCGAGAATTCGACGTAGATCTTCTCGTCCTGGACCCCGAACGTGTCGATTTTCGAAACGTCGCGCGTCCGCAGCAACTTCGTGCGCACGCTTTCCACATAGTCGCGAAGCTGCCGATGGGTGAACCCGTCCGCCGTGAACGCGTACAGGATTCCGTACGTGTCGCCGAATTCGTCGTTGAAAATGGGACCGACCACCCCCTGCGGCAGCGCGGTGCGGATATCGCTGATCTTCTTTCGTACCTGGTACCAGGTATCCGGCACGTCACGGCTCCGGACCGAGCCGAGCAGATTGACGAAGACGGCCGTTTGCCCAGGCGTCGTGAAGCTGCGGACGAAGTCCAGGCCCGGCGTCTCCTGAAGCTTCCTCTCGATCCGGTCCGTGACCTGATTGATCATCTGCTCGTCCGTGGCACCGGGCCACGCGGCCTGCACGACCATGGTCTTGATCGTGAACGCCGGATCCTCATTGCGGCCCAGGTGCTGGTAGGAATACAGGCCGGCCGCCACGATGACGATCATCGAGAACCAGACCAGCGCACGGTGGGCCAGCGCCCATTCCGAGAGATTCAGGCCGCTGCCCACCGCAGGTGTCACGCTGTCGGCCCGGACAGCCTGACCGTCTGTCCGGGATGCAGCGCGTGCGTGCCGGCAGTGACGACGATGTCGCCGTTTTTCAGTCCGCTCGAGATGATCGCGGACGACGCGTCGTAACGCATGATCGTCACGATGCGCATGCCTACCTTGCGCGTGGCGGGATCGACGACCCAGACTGCCGGCTTGCCGTCGATCTGAATGAGTGCCGCGCCCGGAATGCTGACTACCGGCTGAGCGCTCAACGTCATGCTGCCGGTCACCGTTGCACCCAGGCGCATCGTGTCCAGCGGGCTGTCCAAAGCCACCTTGACGACATACGTACCCGTCGCGGGATCGGCCTGCGGCGAAACTTCCCGCACGTGCCCTGTCGAAGTGATGCTCGGGTCGTCAGCGAGCTCGATCCTCACTGCCGGGTTCCGCGGCGACTCGCGCATCAAAGTGGCGGGGACATTGAAGACCGCATCCTTGCCACCCTTCTGAGCCACTTGCACAACCATCTGGCCGGCTTGCACCACCTCGCCGGGCTCGGCACCGATCGCCGTCACCACGCCCGCGGCATTCGAGCGCAGCTCTGTATAACTCACGTTGTCATGCGCGCTTCGAACTGATGCCTCGGCCGCGCTGACACGTGATTGTGCAGATGCAAGCTGCTGTTGTGCATCGTCGTACTGCGCGCGGGAGACCACCCCGGTCGATACGAGCGAACGATAACGCCCCTCGTTGTTGCGAGCCTGCACGAGAGTCGCGTGCGCGGCTGCCAAATCAGCCTCGGCAGAGCGCGCGGCATTCTTCGCATCCTGCGATTCGATCCGCGCCACGAGCTGGCCGACCGAAACGGCGTTGCCCACCGAAACCGCCCGATCGATGAGCCGCCCACCGATGCGAAACGCGAGATTGTTCTGATTCTGCGCCTGGATCTGCCCGCTGAGCGAAACGGGCTCCCCTGCCGCACCGTAGCGGATCACTACCGTTTGCACCGGGCGGGCGACAGGGGAGGTGGGCGGCGCGTGCCTGCCGCAACCTGAGGCGCTTAAGGCACAGGCCACGAGCGTGAAAAGCAACGTGGCCCGACGCATTCTTCATCCCCCCACGTAATCCCTGCTCTGCGTATGCCACGCCCTGCGAACAGCGTCAACCGAGCCGACGTGCACCATGTCGGCGTGCATCCAGGGCATTCGAGGGAGCGCGACCGGTATTGAACGCCCTGTGCCTCAATTGCGGTCTTGCTGTATCATCGCCGCCTTGCGAACGGCGGCATCCGATCGGCCCCGGCGAATCCCGCCGGTTCGATTCCGACCCTTGCGTGACGTGTAGCTGGGGCAATTTCGAGCGATGGCGCAGTAGCAAAGTGGTTATGCAGCGGCCTGCAAAGCCGTTTACGCCGGTTCGATTCCGGCCTGCGCCTGAACCCT
>JBOIAD010000100.1:0-104894 GCA_050738795.1 Steroidobacteraceae bacterium | reverse complement strand
CCCTTCTGGAAGGCCGCGTGATTGCAGATCTCCTGGTGCAACGGCACGTTGGTCTTGATGCCCTCGATCACCATCTCCGCCAGAGCGTTCTTCATGCGCGCGATGGCGGTCTCGCGCGTATCGCCGTGGGCGATGACCTTGCCGATCAGCGAATCGTAGTTGGGCGGGACGTGATAGCCAGAGTACACATGGCTATCGACGCGGATGCCCGGCCCGCCAGGGGCATGCCACAGCCGGATCGGCCCGGGCGAGGGCATGAAGGTCTTCGCGTCCTCGGCGTTGATGCGGCACTCGATGGCATGGCCGCGGATCTGGATGTCGCTCTGCACGTACGGCAGGCGTTCGCCGCTGGCGATGAGAAGCTGCGCCTTCACCAGGTCGATGCCGGTGACCAGCTCGGTCACCGGATGCTCGACCTGGATGCGCGTGTTCATCTCGATGAAGTAGAACTCGCCGTCCTGATAGAGAAACTCCAGCGTGCCGGCGCTGCGATAGCCGACTGCGCGACAGGCCTCGACGCAGCGCTCGCCCATGATGCGTCGCTGGCGCGCGCTGATGCCGGGCGCGGGGGCTTCCTCCAGTACCTTCTGGTGGCGGCGCTGCATGGAACAGTCACGCTCGCCCAGGTGGATGGTGTTGCCGTGACCGTCCGCCAGCACCTGGAACTCGATGTGCCGCGGGCGCTCCAGAAACTTCTCCATGTAGACCTGGTCGTTGCCGAAGGCCGCGCGCGCCTCCGCCCGCGTGATGCCGATGGAGTTGAGGAGGGCGGCCTCGCTGTGCACCACGCGCATTCCGCGTCCGCCGCCTCCGCCCGAAGCCTTGATGATCACCGGATAACCGATGTCCCGGGCGATGCGCAGGTTATCCTCCGGATCGTCTCCCAATGGGCCGTCGGAGCCGGGGACGCACGGCACCCCGTGACTCTTCATCACTCTGATCGCCGATACCTTGTCGCCCATGGTGCGGATGGTCTCCGCGCGGGGCCCGACGAAGACGAAGCCGCTGTTCTCGACGCGCTCGGCGAAATCCGCGTTCTCGGACAGGAAGCCGTAGCCCGGATGGATCCCCACGGAGTCCGTGACCTCCGCGGCGCTGATGATCGCCGGCATGTTGAGATAGCTGCCCGCCGACGGCGGCGGCCCGATGCACACGGACTCATCGGCAAGCAACACGTGCTTGAGACTGTAATCCGCCGTCGAGTGCACGGCGACGGTCTTGATGCCCAGCTCGCGGCAGGCGCGCAGGATCCGCAGAGCGATCTCGCCGCGGTTGGCGATGACGACCTTCTCGAGCATGGCCGGGCAGCTATTCGACGACGAACAGTGGCTGACCGAACTCAACCGGGTCGCCGTTGCGCGCCATGATGGACGTCACCCGGCCGGCCTTGTCGGCTTCGATCTGGTTCATCATCTTCATCGCCTCGATGATGCACAGAACCTGGCCGAGCTTGATCTCGTCGCCGATCTCGATGAACGGCTTCGCGCCCGGCGAGGGCGAGGCGTAGAAGGTTCCGACCATCGGCGCCGTGATGACGTGCTCGTTGGCTTTTGCCTTGGCGGCGGCGGTCTCCGCCGCGCTCGGCGCCGCAGTCTTGGCCGGCCCCTGCAGGGGAGCTGCCAGCGGCAGGCTTGCGACATGTGGTAAGGGATGGCCCGCCCCAGCTCCGGTGGGCATGCGGCTGATGCGCAGCGCTTCCTCGCCTTCCTTGATCTCGATCTCCGCGATGCCGGATTCTTCCAGCAGCTCGATGAGTTTCTTGATTTTTCGGATGTCCATGCTTCGGAACGCTCCCCTTTGCAATTCCAAGGATCGAATGAGGGTCCGGACGGCCGGGACGGCGCCGCGTCAGGCGCCCCGCGCGAGCTGCCGGATGGCGGCACGCATCGCCAGCTCGTAGCCAAATGCACCCAGCCCGCAGATGAGGCCGTCCGCGATGTCGGAAAAATAGGACTTGGCGCGAAATGGCTCGCGCGCATGCGTGTTCGACAGGTGGATCTCGATGAACGGCAGGCGGATCGCCAGCAGCGCATCCCGCAAAGCGATGCTGGTGTGCGTCAGCGCCCCCGGATTGAACAGCAGATAGCCGATGCCGGCGGCCGGCGCCTCGTGCAGGCGGCCGATGAGCTCGCCTTCCGCGTTGCTCTGGAATGCCACCAGCTCGTGGCCGGCCTCATGGGCGAGCTGCGCCACGCGCTGCTCGATCGACTCGAGCGTGTCGGTCCCGTAGAGCTCCGGCTCGCGGCTGCCGAGCAGGTTCAGGTTCGGACCATTGAGAAGAAGCACTCGCGCCATGAAAGATGCGTCCTGAAACGGCGGCGAATGTAACCCAATTCGCGGCGATTGGGATACTTCCTGGTTCGATTGGCGCGGATCAGCGGCTGTGGTGCCCGGCCGTGCGGGCAGGCTCCGGCCGCGCTCGCTGCGCGGCGAGCGCAGCGATGCCGTCCGCGATTTGCTTCCGCGCCGCGGCAAGCTCGACCCGTCCCCGATCCACGTCGCGCATCTTGCCGAGGATGAAGCGGGCTTCGTCCGGGTGCAGCTCGCCGACCTTCAAGGCCACGATGCGCCCTTGCCGGTCGGCAAAAACGGTAAACGGGAACACCGGATCCATGCCGAACGCCGCGATGGCATCCAGGCCATCCTGCTCGCCGATCAGCACCGGATAGCCGATGCCCATCTCGTGTGCGTAGCGCTGGACCGCATCGCGGAAATCCACCGCGATCCCGATGATCTCGATGCCATCGTCCGCGTTCTCGTGCCGCAGCCGCTTCAGAAGCGGGATCTCACGGCGGCATGGCTCGCACCACGTGGCCCAGAAGTTGATCAGGAGCGGCCGCCCCTTCCAGTCGGACAGCGAGTGCCGGACACCGTCAGCATCCGGTAGGGTGATATTCGGCAGACTGACGGGAATCGTGCGCGGCGCGGGTGGCTGTCCATCGGAGGGTGGTTGGTCCTGCACCACCGTCTGGCCAGGCATTGCGGCGGCCGGGGGTGAATAGGCTGCTTCCCGGAGGGCACGCGCGCCGCGAGCGTGCATCAGGTGGGCGGCGAAGAACCCGCTTGCTCCGCCCAGGCAGACGAGAGCGATGGCGAGGGCGACGCGCAGGCCGGTACCGGGGGTCCCCAGGAAATCAAGCATCCCGGTCGAGGGTGGCAAGCCCGCCCAGCGCAAGCTCGATTTCGTGGGTTAGTCCTCTCACGTCGTGCCGGGACCCGCCGTGGCGGAGGCGCTCAGGCTGCCTCCGAGAGCGCGGCGCGCAAGCGCCGCAAAATCAGCCGCTTTCATGTATCCGACCACGCGAAAATTGCGGCGTTCCTGGCCATTCGGTCCGTAGAACGCGATGGTCGGAGGTCCGAAGATGCCGAAGTGCCGCAGCAGCGCCTGATCGAGCGCGTCGTTTCGGGTCACGTCCGCGTGCAGCAGCACCGCATTGGAGAGTGCGGACTGAACATGCGGGTCGGTGAAGGTGTACTTGTCCATCTCCTTGCAGGACACGCACCAGTCGGCATAAAAGTCGAGCATCACGGGTTTGCCGGCTGCGCTCGCTGCGGCGACCCGTTGGTTCAGATCGTCGAGGGACTTGATGGTGTCGAAGGCCAGCGCCGGCTCCCTCGCCGCCGCCGAATGGGTGGCGGCTGCGCGCAGTGTACCCAGCGGCTGCAATGGATCATTGCTGCCGGCGGCCACGCCGATCAGCAGGATGATGCCGTATACGAGGGCAAGCAGGCCCGCGGCGCGCACTGCGGCCGGCGCCGGGGCGCCATCGCGGGCCTTGAGCGCGAATATCCAGAAACCACAGATGACGGCCAGTGCGGACCACAGCAACATTGCGGCCGCCGGCGGGATCAGGGGCTGCAGGAAGTAGATGGCTACTGCGAGGAACAGCACACCGAACAGCGACTTCACCGTGTCCATCCACGGCCCGACCCGCGGCAGGAGTGAGCCTGCGGAAGCGCCGACGAGGAGCAGCGGCACCCCCATCCCGAGGCCGGTGGCATACAGAGCGGCCGCCCCGCGGCCGATTCTGCCGGTCTGGCTGATCACCGATAGCGCGGCGATGAGCGCCGGGGCGACACACGCGGTGACGACTAGGGCCGACAGTGCACCCATGATGAAGCTGCCGGCGTACGTGCCGGATTTCTGCTGATTGCTCGCACTCGTCAGGCGGGTCTGAAGGGCGCTGGGCAATTGCAGGGTGTATGCGCCGAACATGGCCAGCGCCAGCGCAACGAACAGCGCGACGAAGATCATGACGATCCAGGGTTGCTGGAAGAACGCCTGCGGCGCCTGTTTGAAGGCCAGCACGAAGGCTGCGCCCGCCGCTGCGTAGGTCAGAGCCATTCCTTGCACGTAGGAGAAAGCGAGGGAGAAGCCGCGTGCGGGGGTCACCTTGTCCCCTTGGCCGACGATGATTCCCGACAGGATCGGGATCATGGGCAGCACGCATGGCGTGAGCGACAGCACCAGTCCGATGACGAAGAACGTGCCCAACACCGCGGCGAGATTGCCATTGCGGATCACGGCGGCCAGGCGATCCTGCTCGGAGACATAGCTCCCCAGGAGAGCGCCGCTCCCGGTCTGGACAGGACCGGGAGCCAATGATGCGCCGGCGGCAGACAGGCTCCTGCTGGACCCCGCTGCGGCACCGGTGCCCGGTGGCAGGATGACGTTGATCGTCTTGGTGATGGGCGGATAGCACAGCCCGGCGGTCGCGCAGCCTTGGTATGTGACCTTCAGGGGCACCCCGAGCTGTGTGCCGCCCGAGCGTGCGACGGAAACCGTTCCGATGAGCTCGTGGTGGTAAACCTCCTGCTTGCCGAAATAGTCATCGATCTTCGTCTCGCCCGTGGGCAGGGCCAGATCGCCCAGTTGCGCATGGTCGCTGCTGGTGGAGGCCTTGATGCGCGCGCGGTACAGGTAGTAGCCATCCGTGATCTCCCAGACGAGACGGATGCGGTCGGGGCCGTCTGCCAGGGCGTTGAAGCGAAAGGCCTCGTCCGGGGGCAGAAAGTCAGCGTCGCCGGATGAGTTTCGGCCGGCTACCAGGGCTGCATCGATTCCAGCGGCCGAAGGCGTCCGGGCCGCCTCGGCCTGCACGGACGGCGCGATCCAGCTCACCAGGAGCGCCACCGCCACGACAAGGGCGCGGCGGATGTGATGTCCAGTGGAAAGGCTGTTCATGGGAGGTCGTCCAAAGGCCGGGGGCGCCGCCAGGCTACGCAGCTTGCGTCCGATGATGATTTCCTCTGCCTCGGCACGGTGAAGTGACTTGCGCCGCATTTTCGTAGCTGGCCGCCAGGCCCGCCAGCGATTTATGGCTGCGCAGCCTGCGGCGATCCCGCCGTGGGTTGGAGACCGGGTCGCGCCCCTAGGTTCAGCGGGTTGGGCGCCGGGGAAAAAAAACTTCGTCCCCAGCTTGAATTTACACATTCCCGCACTATCATTAGCAGCCACCCAGGCAGAGTGCTAATAAACTCCCTGGGGGGTCAATAATCCCATTCATTTCATATGCTTCTAAAGGAGCGATATCCATGAAGATTCGTCCTCTTCATGACCGCGTCATCGTGAAGCGCCTGGAGGAGGATCGTACCTCTCCGGGCGGCATCGTCATTCCCGATACCGCGGCCGAAAAGCCCGTGCAGGGAAAGATCATAGCGGTCGGCAAAGGCAAGATTCTCGAAGACGGCCAGGTCCGTCCGCTCGACGTCAAGATCGGCGACAAGATCCTGTTCGGCAAATACAGCGGAACGGAGGTCCGGATCGACGGCGACGAACTGGTGGTCATGCGCGAGGAAGACGTCATGGCCGTGATTGAAGGCAAATAACCGAAGGATCACGACAATGGCAGCCAAAGAAGTCCGATTCAGCGACGACGCACGCCAGCGCATGTTCAGGGGCGTGAATGTCCTCGCCAACGCCGTCAAGGCGACACTAGGTCCGAAAGGCCGCAACGCGGTGCTCGAGAAGAGCTTCGGCGCCCCCACCATCACGAAGGATGGCGTGTCGGTCGCGAAGGAAATCGAGCTGAAGGACAAGTTCGAGAACATGGGCGCTCAGATGGTGAAGGAAGTCGCGTCCAACACCTCCGATGAGGCGGGTGACGGTACGACCACCGCCACGGTGCTCGCACAGGCCATCATCCGCGAGGGCCTGAAGGCCGTCGCCTCGGGCCGTAATCCGATGGACGTCAAGCGTGGCATCGACAAGGGGGTTTTGAGCGCCGTCGAGGAGCTGCGCAAGCTCTCCAAGCCCTGCAAGGACTCCAAGGCCATCGCGCAGGTCGGCACGATCTCCGCGAATTCCGACGAGTCGATCGGCAAGACCATCGCCGATGCGATGGAGAAGGTCGGCAAGGAAGGCGTGATCACGGTGGAGGAAGGCTCCGGGCTCGACAACGAGCTGGAAGTGGTCGAGGGCATGCAGTTCGACCGCGGCTACCTTTCGCCGTACTTCATCAACAACCCGCAGAACCAGACGGCGGAGCTCGAGAAGCCGCTGATCCTGCTCGCCGACAAGAAGATCTCCAACATCCGCGAAATGCTGCCGCTGCTCGAGAGCGTGGCGAAGGCCGGGCGGCCGCTGCTCGTCGTCGCGGAAGATGTCGAAGGCGAGGCGCTCGCGACCCTGGTCGTGAACAACATCCGCGGCATCCTCAAGGTCGCATCCGTGAAGGCGCCCGGCTTCGGCGATCGCCGCAAGGCCATGTTGCAGGACATCGCGGTCCTGACGGGCGGCACGGTGATCTCGGATGAAGTGGGCCTGTCGCTCGAGAAGGCGACGCTCAACGATCTCGGCGATGCGAAGAAGATCGTGGTCGAGAAAGAGAACACCACGATCATCGACGGCGCCGGCAAGGCGTCCGATATCAAGGCCCGCATCGAGTCGATTCGCCAGCAGGCCGAGGAAGCCACCTCCGACTACGACAAGGAGAAGCTGCAGGAGCGTGTTGCGAAGCTCTCCGGCGGAGTTGCCGTGATCAAGGTTGGTGCGGCCACCGAGATCGAGAGGAAGGAGAAGAAGGCTCGCGTCGAGGACGCGCTGCACGCAACCCGTGCGGCTGTCGAGGAAGGCGTGGTGCCGGGCGGCGGTGTTGCCCTGATCCGCGCGCAGAAGGGTCTCGACAAGCTCGAAGGCTCGAATGAGGACCAGCAGGTCGGCATTCGCATCCTGTCGCGCTCGATCGAGGAGCCGCTGCGCCAGATCGTGGAGAACGCCGGCGAAGATGCGGCGGTGATCCTCAACCGCGTGAAGGAAGGCAAGGGCTCGTTCGGCTACAACGCGGCCACCGGAGAGTTCGGCGACATGCTGGATGAGGGCATCCTGGACCCGACCAAGGTGACGCGTCTCGCGCTGCAGAACGCAGCGTCGGTTGCCGGCCTCCTGCTGACCACCGAGGTGATGGTTGCCGAGGCTCCGAAGGACGAGGAGCACAGCCATGGCGGCATGCCGCCGGGCGGCATGGGCGGAATGGACATGTAAATCCCCCTCTAAAGGGATATCGATTCCGTAACACAACATCGCTACGATAGTCAGGAAGGTTAAGGGCTGCTGCCGTGCCCCCTAAGTTCGGCGGCGCCCCGAAAGACGCGGAACAAGACCCCCTATTCCGCGCAATATTGAAACCCCGCCTCGGCGGGGTTTTTTTTCATTGTCTATTGGCTGAAAGGGCCACAGGCCCTTTCAGCAGGCCAAGCCGGAAACGCAGCCACGGTCCGAAAAAGCGCCGCAGGCGACTTTTTCCAATGGACCAGGGAGGGCGCGTTCCCGGCCATCACCCAACCAACACTAACATGCGGCACGGCGGCCCGATGTGGGTACGCGCACGAGCCGCGCGTTGACGGTGTGCCAGGACCGCATGGCTGCCCGGTAAATAGGCCGTCGTATGTTGCCTGCAGATCCCGTGGGATGTTGCCTGCAGCAGGGTTCCGCCGCCTGGCGGGACGATTGGCAGGATGCAACGCGCGGGTTGCACGCGTGGCCCCCGAGGGGCACCCTGTAGGGATCGTGAGCAGGCGAACGCCTGCGCTACAAGGGACTTCAACCATGACGGCTATTGTCAAATCGGAATCGCCGGGGACGCCCGTTCAGGCTGTCGCGGCGACTTGGGCTCGGCCGGCAGGCGCCGCAATGCTGACCCTTCTTGTGCTCGCCGCATGCTCCAGGCTCGGCATGGGGCAGGATGAGATGGCCTGGGCGCGCGCAGCCCTCGACCGTAATAACAGCCTGCAGGTGGTCGCATCCGATCCCCAGGCGCGAACCTTCACCGTGCGATTGAAGGATTCCGACAAGGTGCGTGTGATCCGCCTCGATCAACTCGTGGCGGGCCCGGAGGCCGCATCCGCGGGCCTCTCCGCGATGGCCGGCTCGGGGGCCGGCACACCCGCCGAAACTGCGGCGCAAGCCCCTGCCTCTGCATCCGGACCGGTCGGTCCGGCACCCGCGACGGGGGCGGCTCCGGGTCAGCAGGTCGCGGCTGGCAGCGGCGCCCCAGCTTCCGCTGGCGAACCGCCGGGCACCGCGGGAGAGTCCGCGACTTCCGGGTCAGGTGAGTCCCCGGGTACAACGCCGTCGCAAGTGCAGGGACCCCACGCGGAAGCTGCGGCCGATGCGAAAGCCGGCAGCGTGTTGGCGTCGGGCCCGGGTTACAGCATCAAGGCAAGCGGCTCGAAAGGTAATGCGCCTCGCGCGGCCGGCCTCACAGCCGCACGCGGCACGCCGGTCGAGCGCCTCCACGATCCCATCATCTGTCAGGGATCACGCCTGCTGCATATCGATAACCGCAATCTTGAATTCGACGGCAATGCGGTGGCCGCCGAGGACGGCTGCGAAATCCACATCACCAACTCGCATATCCGCGCAAAGGGTATCGGTGTCCTGGCGCGCGCAGCCAATGTGCACATCGAAAACAGCGAGATCGACGGCGATTCGGGCGCGATCGAGGCCTCCGACGGCGCGCAGATATACGCCGAATCATCCACGTTCAAAGGCCTGAACCGGCATCTGCAGGCTTCGTCGTTTCACGACCTCGGCGGGAATGTCTGGAATTGAGCGCCGCTTTCCGCAGTTAAATGGTGAGCGTAAGCGCGGATCTTTCCTTCACGAGCCCGCAGCTGCGCGCCAGCGTCCGCGGTGCATTGGATGCGCTCCGGGAAAATCCGCTTGCCGCGGCCGCTCTCGAGGCTGCCACGGCAGCGGTCCGTGCCTCACTGCCGCTGGTGTTCGCCGCAAGTGAGTTCGTCGCGCAGTCCTGCATCCGCGATGCGAAGTTGCTGTCGGATCTGATCGCGCGCAGTGATCTGCAGCGCAGACTGTCTGCGCCTGAGCTCGCCGCGCGCGTCCCTGCACCACCGCAGGATGCGGCGGCTCCCGACGTGCAGATGTTAGCGGACTTGCGACGCTGGCGGCGCCGCGAGCTGGTGCGGATCGCATGGCGAGATCTGGCCGGCTGGGCATCCCTGGAAGAGACACTTGCTGAGCTGTCCTGCTTCGCGGATGCGGCCATCAATGCCGCCTGCGACTATGCGTCGCGTCCGTTGGTTGCACGGTACGGCAGCCCGCGCTCCGCGGACGCAGAGGTGCAGCCTCTGGTCGTCGTGGGGATGGGCAAGCTCGGCGGCGGAGAGCTGAATTTCTCATCGGACGTCGATCTGGTTCTGCTGTTTCCCGAGCATGGCGAGACGGACGGCGCGCGACCGATCGCGAACGAGGAATTCTTCACGCGCCTCGGTCAGGGGATGATCCGCCTGTTGGAAACTCCGACTGATGACGGCTTCGTGCTGCGCGTTGACATGCGGCTGCGCCCGTTTGGAGACAGCGGACCGCTGGTCGCGAGCTTCGCATCATTCGAGGACTACCTGCCGCGGCATGGGCGCGACTGGGAGCGCTACGCGTACGTCAAAGCGCGCCCGATCACCGCGCAGGACCGGTATGCGCAGATCCATGCATCCGCGATCAGGCCCTTCGTCTATCGCCGCTATCTGGATTACGGAGTGTTCGAAAGCCTCAGGGAGATGAAGTCGCTCATCGCACGCGAGGTCGAGCGTCGCGAGCTTGCCGATCACGTGAAGCTCGGTCCGGGCGGCATCCGCGAGATCGAGTTCATCGTCCAGGCATTCCAACTCATCCGCGGGGGACGGGATCGGCGTCTCCAGAGCACCTCGTTGCTGAAAGCACTGGCGATTCTCGGCGACGCGCGCCTGCTGCCCGAGCATGTGGTCGCCGAGCTTCGTGCTGCCTACATCCATTTGCGCCGGCTGGAGAACCGTCTGCAGATGCTGGGCGATGCGCAGGTACATCAATTGCCGGAGGAGCCGCTCGCCCGGGAGCGGATCGCACTCGCGATGGGAGCGCCCGACTGGGCGGCCCTGGTGAGGGAGTTGGACCGACACCGTGAGCGCGTCAGCAGCCATTTTCGCTTCGTGGTGTTCGGCGGCGCGGAAGTGGATCGGGGCACGCTCAAAATCGATCTGGGGCGATTCTGGGACTCCCCGGCGGAGACGGCTGCGCTCGTCGAATCCCTTGCCCGGGCGGGTTTTGCCGAGGCGGATGCAGCGGCGCGCCTGCTGCTCGAGCTGCGGGCATCCACCTTGGTGCGCAGGCTGGACGAGGCCGGGCGCAAGCGGCTGCAAGCTCTGCTGCCGTTACTGCTCGCGGACGTGGTGCTGGCCAGCGCTGCCGGCAAGGAGGCGCAGCTCCCGGTCCTGCGCAGAATCCTCAGGATCATCGAGGCGATCGGACAGCGCTCGGCGTATTTCGCGCTGCTGCAGGAGAGTGCCGCCGCGCGGGCCAGGCTCGTGGAGCTGTGCGGGCATGGCGATTTCCTGGCGCAACAGATTGCATCATACCCCTTGCTGCTGGATGAGCTGCTGGACGAGCGGCTGCTGTCGGAGCTGCCCGGGCGTGTCGAGCTTGCGCGCGAGCTCGCGTTGCAGATGGAGCAACTGCGGGACGACGAGCCCGAGCACCAGGTGGAGGCGCTGCGCCACTTCCAGCGGGCCGCCGTTTTCCGGATCGCCATCGCCGATCTGACGGGGCGGCTGCCGGTCATGCAGGTGAGCGACCGATTGACCGAGATCGCCGAGCTCATCGTGGAGCGTGCCATCGATCTGGGGTGGAGGCAGATTGCGGCGCAGTTTGGCGTGCCGATGTGTGGCGAGGGTGCCGAGCGCCGGGAGGTGCGGATCGCGGCGGCCGGATACGGCAAGCTGGGTGGGATCGAGCTCGGCTATTCGTCCGATCTCGATCTGGTTTTCCTGCACGATTCCCACGGAGAGCGGCAGGAGACCGGCAGCCTGCGGCCGATCGACAACCAGGTTTTCTTCGTGCGCGTCGCGCAGCGCATCGTACATCTTCTGACGATGCACTCCGCAGCCGGGCGCCTTTACGACGTCGACGTACGCCTGCGCCCGAGCGGCAAGGGAGGCCTGCTCGTGACCAGCATCCGCGCGTTCACGGAATACCAGCACCGGGAGGCCTGGACTTGGGAGCACCAGGCGCTGCTGCATGCGCGCGCGGTGGCTGGCTCTCCCGAGCTGCGTGCCGAATTCGAGCGGGTTCGCCTCGATGCGCTCAGCAATTACGTGCGCCGGGATAGCCTGAGGGGGGAAGTCCGCGCCATGCGGGAGAGGATGCGCAAGGAGTTGTCGAGAGCGGCCGACGGCCAGTTCGATCTCAAGCAGGATCCCGGTGGTGTCGCCGATATCGAGTTCCTGGCCCAGTACTGGGCGCTCAACTGGGCGAAAGAGTATCCGCCTGTGGCGCTGTTCTCGGACACGATCCGCCAGCTCGAGTCGGTGGCTTCCGCGGATCTCGTGTCCCAGGAGAAGGTCGACGTGCTCACCGCGGCGTACCGGTCCTATCGGGCTCGAACGCACTACCTGTCGCTGACGGGACGGGAGCCGGTGGTCCGCGCGGACGAGTTCGCGGCCGAGCGTGCTGCCGTGACGCGCATCTGGAACGAGGCAATGGTGGATGAACCCACCGTATAATCGGGCGCCACCCGTCCCGAAAGTGCGCAACTCATGGCCGTGACGACCCCGCCTCTCATTCAACCGAACGCGCAAAACCAATACGAAGTCACGGCCGAGGATCTGCCGCTGTCGTGCCCGATGCCGCAGATGTATCTGTGGAACTCGCATCCGCGGGTCTATCTGCCCATCCAGGAGACCGGTTGGGCGAAGTGCCCCTACTGCGGAGCGGAGTACACGCTCAAGCCGTGAGGCGCTCACCGCCGGGCGCGCCTCAGCGATAGGGCTTGTACGATTTCTC
Organism: Steroidobacteraceae bacterium; assembly: GCA_050738795.1. GTDB lineage: Bacteria > Pseudomonadota > Gammaproteobacteria > Steroidobacterales > Steroidobacteraceae > 13-2-20CM-66-19. Next base: position 92,623 of record JBOIAD010000100.1, on the reverse strand, counting down.
TTCCACGATCCGGGAGCCGAACTGCGCGTTGAGGCGCTTCTTGATCGCGGCACGCTCATCGTTGGATACGTATACGGCGCGCGCGAGCTCGATGAATTCGCGGTCGAAGGTCTGGACCGCTTCCTTCGCGCGGATCCGGTCCTCGATGTCCCACAGGCGCTCGTTGACTTCGTGCAGCGCGCGCTCGTCGGCCGCCACCTTGACTTCCGCGCAGCCACTGTCGCGCCAGGTCTTCTCCAGGAGCCCGAGCTCCAGGCGGACGTTCGCGATCTTTGCAGGATCGGTGATGCGCGCGGCCTTGATGCGCAGGATCGTGATTTTATCGAGCAGCTCGCCGGGGGAGACGGGGACGAGGACGTCGTTCATGACACGTATCGTAACAACTCGTCGATCTTTGCGGTGACCTGTGCGACGCCGATCAGATCCATGACACCGGGATGCTCGATCTTGCGCGTCCACGACAGACTGTCCGGGGGCTCGTGGCAGAATTGCCGGGCCGCCTGCGGGTAAGCATCGACGCACCACTGCCGCGAAAGATACGGGCCGCTGCGCGCTGGATTCGTTGCCGCATACAGACCGATGACCGGTATGCCGACCATTGTTGCCATGTGCACCGGCCCCGAGTCGGGCGCCACCAGGGCCTTGGCTCGGCTTAGCAGCGCAAGGAGCCCCGGCAGCGTGTCCCGGCCCACTTGGTTGACGAGGTGGGTCTCGGCGTGAACCAGGCTCGCTATCCTGGCTGCGGTTTCGCGTTCGATCTCACTCGGCCCACCTACGAGGATGACTCGCATGCCGTGCCGGTGGGCGGCATGGTCGGCGACGGCGGCATACCGTTCGGCACGCCAGTTGCGCAGCGGGTGACTCGAGCAGGGGCTGATGAGCAGCGTAGGCTGCGAATCCGGGATGAGCCGTTGGGCGTACGCCAGCGCTTCAGCGGGCACCGGCAGGTTCCACTGGAGGATGCGCTCGTGGATCCCCAACGCCGCGACGAAGCCGAAGAAGCTGTCGAGCACATGTTCCCGGGCGCGGGGCGCGATTCGCACGGTGGTGAACAACCACTGCAGCTCGCGGGCGCGCGCCCGATCGAAACCGATTTTCACCGGTGCATGCACTGTGCGCGCCACCATGCTGGAACGCAGGGCGAGCTGCATGTGCAGGAGGACATCGAACTGGCGGCCGCGAAGCCGTCTTCTCAGATCGCGCCGCGCGGACGGTCCGGCATGCTTGTCCACGGTGATAAGCTCCACATCCTCGAGAAGACTCATCAGGCGAGCCTCTGTCTTGCCGATGATCCAGGTGAGCTGCGTGCCGGGCCATGCATGCTGTAACGTACGGATGACCGGTACGACATGACAGGTGTCGCCGAGCGCCGAGAGTCTCAGGATGCATACACTGCGAGGCGGTTCGGCAAGCGGTAGCATTACCGGGCTCGATTTTCTGCAGGATAGTATCGGGGAGTCAGAGGATGAGTGGGCGTTGGCCGCTCGGTTCCGAGGTCAAGCATAGCGCCCTGCCCGGCGGCGCAATGCTATATGACGGCTCCCGCGTGAGCAATTTGGGCCCCGCGTGGTTCGATCCGCAACATTGGGAATCGCGCGGCGAGATCGAAGGCCGCGCGCGGGGCAGGGGCCTGGCGCTCTACATCAAGAGCGACGGCAGGCGATTCGTCCTGCGCCACTATCGGCGAGGCGGTTTCATAGCGCACATCTCCCGCGATCGCTACTTCTGGCAGGGCGAGGATGTTTCCCGTCCTTTCGCGGAGTGGCAGCTTACCTACAGGCTGCATCGCGCCGGCTTGCCGGTGCCGGCGCCGCTGGCGGCGCGCTATCAACACGAGGGCCTCACCTACACGGGCGATATCATCACGGAGCGGCTCTCCACCGTAGGCTCGCTGGCCGAGTGCCTGGCGACGGGCGCGCTTTCGATTCTGACGTGGATCGCCATCGGCCGGTGCATCCGCCGGTTCCACGATCTGGGCGTGTGCCATGCGGACCTGAACGCCCACAACCTGCTGCTCAACGAGGACGCGAAGGTCTATCTGATCGACTTCGATCGCTGTCAACTGCGCAAGGAAGGCCTGTGGCGCGACGCAAATCTCGTGCGCCTGCGCCGCTCGCTCGAAAAGGTGACCTACAGCCTGCCGCGTGAGCGCTTCGCAGAAGCCGACTGGCACGGGCTGCTGGATGGCTACCGCCAGAGCTCCGGCGACCAACCCCTGAAGCAAGGGACCTGAAGGCGCCCCCGCGCCTCGCCAGAGCCAACACACCGCCCGTGCGATTCCTCTACATACTGGCTCTCTACCTCGCCGCACCGCTCATCTGCGCGGTCATGCTGTGGCGCGGGATTCGCGACCGCAGCTACTGGGCCAACTTCCGCGAGCGCTTCGGGTTCGGCGAATATCTGCAGCCGCCCGGAATCTGGGTACATGCCGTCTCGGTCGGCGAGGTGCAGGCGGCGGCCGCTCTCGTCGGCACGCTGCGCGAACGCTATCCCGCAGTTCCGGTCATCGTGACGACACTCACTCCCACCGGGGCGCAGCGCGCGCGCACCTTGTTCAAGGATCTGGCGCACGTGCGCTATATCCCGTTCGACCTTCCCGGCGCGGTGCGCCGCTTCTTCAACCGCGTCCAGCCGCGGCTTGCCGTGATTTTCGAGACCGAGCTATGGCCCAATCTGTATCACGAGTGCGGGCGGCGGCGCGTGCCGCTCGTGTTGGCGAGCGCGCGGATCTCACCGCGCTCGGTCAGCCGCTACAGGCGGCTCGGTGCGCTGTTCCGCGATGCGTTGTCGCGCGGGATCGTCATCGCCGCGCAGGGCGAGAGCGATGCGGACCGTTTCCGCTCGCTGGGCGCGGATCCCGATCGGACCCATGTCACGGGCAACATCAAGTTCGATTTCAGCGTTCCGTTGGACATGGCCGCACGTGGCCGGCGGCTTCGGGAGCGCTACGGCGCGGCGCGGCCGGTGTGGGTGGCGGGCAGCACTCATGGCGGCGAGGAGGAAATGATCCTCGAAGCACATCGCATCGTGCGCGCGGCTCATCCAGGGGCGCTGCTGGTGCTGGTGCCGAGGCACCCGACGCGCTGCAACGAAGTTGCGGACGGGATGGAGCGCGACGGGGTGCGCTTCGTGAGGCGGTCGCAGCAGACCGAGGCGCGCGCCCCGGACCCAAAGGTATCAACCGATGCGGATCCGCCCGCCGTCGCAAGCGGATCCGCAGACGGTCGCCTGGTCGAGGTGTTGCTCGTCGATACGCTCGGCGAGCTGTTGGATTTCTATGCGGCGGCAGATGTTGCATTCGTCGGCGGAAGCCTGGTACCCATCGGCGGACACAATCTGCTCGAGCCTGCCGCACTGGGGGTTCCGATACTGACGGGACCTTACAACTCCAACGGCGAGGACATTGCGCGGCTGCTGGTTTCGCGCGGCGCCGCGGAGGTCGTGCGTGATGCGTCCCAGCTCGGCGCCAGGGCCGCGGTCTTGCTGTCTGATCCGGGCGAGCGCGCCCGCATTGGCGAATCGGGACGGGCCTGCGTCGATCGCAACCGCGGCGCTCTGGCGAAGCTGCTCGGTTTGATAGAGCCCCTGCTGCGGGAGTGATGCGCCGCAGGCCACTTTCGAAGGACTAGCCGGGTGCCGGCGGCGGCGCCGCTGCTTCTGGGGGAGTGCCTTGCGGCGGCGGCGTGCCTGGCTGCGCGGGCTGGGGTGCCGTCTGCGGCTGAGTGGGGGCTTCGATTGGCTGTGCCGGCACGGTGGGTGCCGTCACGGCCAGCCACTTGTTGACCTCAACGACATCGCCCCGGGAAAGGTTGCCTGCCGCGAGCCGGAGCTGGATCACGCTGACGATATAATCGTAGCGGCTGCCTGCATAGTCAGTTTGTGCCTGGACGAGAGTGCGCCGTGCGTTCAGGACATCGACCGCCGTGCGCGTGCCGACTTCGTAGCCGGCCTCGGTGGCTTTGAGTGCCGTCTCGCTCGACTCGAGCGCCTGTCGCAGAGCCTTCACGCGTGCTATCCCGCTGATGACACCGAGGTACGCGTCGCGGGCCTGCCGCTCGGTTGCGCGGGAGGTCTGCACAACCTGCTCCTTGGCCGCGATCCACAGGTACTGTGTCTGGCGAACGCGCGACTGCGTGAATCCACCACTGAAAAGCGGTACGGTGAGCTGCAGCGTGAACTGCCGATCATGCGTCGCACTGTCCAGCGCGAAGGGATTCGAGCCCTCGATCGATTCGTTCGTATCGTTCGTCGTGTGCGATTTGCTGGCGATCAGATCGATCGACGGCAGATGGCCGCCGAAGGCGATGCGGACATTGTCGCGGGCGATGTCCGATGCCAGCCGGCTCGAGAGCAGGGTCACGTTCTGATCCAGAGAGGCCTGAACCCACTTGTCCTCATCGGCAGGCTGCGGTGAATTCAACGGCATATCGTCGCCGGGCTTGGACAATCTGTCGTATTTCTGGCCGGTGATCTCGCTCAGTTGGTCGCCGGCGGTCGCCAGCGTCCGCTTGGCGGCGATCACCGCCGCCGCCGCGGTGTCGCGTGCGGCTTTCGCTTCCTGCACGTCCGTGATGGCAATCAGCCCCACCTCGAAGCGCTTGTCCGCCTGATCGAGCTGGCGCTGGATGGCCTCCAGTGACGCCTGGTTCGCCTCCAGGCCGTCCTGCGCGGACAGAACGCTGAAGTAGGCCTGCGCCACCCGGAGTATCAGGCTCTGCTCCGCGGCCAGATAGGTCGATTCCGCCTGAGCCACGATGCTGTTGGCCTGCTTGAGCGTCATCCAGTTGGACCACGAGAACAGGTTCTCCCTCAGGTTGACGCTCCAGGTCTTCGCGTTCGAGCTGAGGTCGAAGGGCTCGGAGATCGGAACCAATGCTCTGGTCACGGGATCGAAATTCAGATTCCCCTGAGTGCCTCCCTGCGCGTCCTGCGTCCTGGAGGCTGCGGCCGACAGCTGCGGCAGTATCGCGGACCAGGCCTGCGGCCGGCTCTCCCGCGATGCAAGGCGGTTGGCGTTCGCCTCCCGGATCTGTGGGTCGCTTTGCAGCGCATCCTCGTAAACGCCCACCAGATCCTTGGCGGTGGCCGAGCTCGCCAGCGCGAGCGATACAACGACTAGAGTGAGGGCGCGATTCATGGCATTCCCTTAAAAATCAATAACATACTCATTCAGGGCGTTGGACGCCCGTCAGAAGGTGAACTCCGCAGGTTTTCGCGCGTTGACCAACGGGTCGATGACCGTCTCGAACAGGCTCTCGAAAGTCCAGGTGGCTTCTGCCGTGCGGCGCACCAACTGGGCGGCCATCACGGGCGCCTCGCCGATGACCATGAACAGCCGGCCGCCGATCTGGAGCTGGCGCTGGAAGCGCTCGTCCTGGAGGGGCATGGAGCCTGTTACGGCGATGGCGTCGTAGCGCGTACGGGAATCGAGCTGCATCGCATCCGCGGTGACAATGTGTACATTGCCGACGCTCAGGGAGGCAAGGTTGGCGTGGGCGAGTCCGGCGAGCTCGGCGAAGATCTCGATGGATTCGACGTGAGCGGCGGCGTTTGCCAGACATGCCGTCAGGAACCCGGAGCCGGCCCCGATCTGCAGCACGCGCTGCTTGCCCGTGAGCTCCAAGGCCTGCAGCAGGCGCCCCGCAACACTGGGACGGAGCATGTGTTGGCCTTGCGGCAATGGAATCTCGAGATCCGCGAATGCCAGGTAGCGATGCTCGGACGGCACGAAATGCTCCCGCGGCACCTTACGGAATATCTCCAGGACGCGCTCATCCAGCACGTCCCACGCACGCACCTGCTGCTCGATCATCTGTTCGCGGGCATAGGCGGTCGGCATGGTCGCGGCACCTCTTTACACTGCAGAAAGCCGCCTGCGGCGCTTTCTGCTCGCTGGGTATGGATTGGACTTATTGCGTGTCAGTGAACGGCGGCAGACGTTAAGGGTTTTCCACGCATCTGCCAAGCAGCGTTGCGATGAGATATGGTGAAATACGGCTGGAGCGAAGGCTGGCTACGTTATGCTTCACCTGTCCGCATCCCCGGCATGAGAAGACGAATGAGAGTTCCGCGGGAGTGCGCCCAGAGAGTGAATTGCTGAAAGCGCAGTTGCGGCCCTTTCAGCCCGCGCACGCGAGGCGTGACTTGCGTTCCGCGGGTTTGATTGGTGAAAGCGCACCTGCGGCTCGTTCAGCCCGCGGACGAAAGGCATGACTTTCGCCGCCAGCGAGGCATTGAGATCGTGCAGATGTCGATCGTGGGGCTTTTGTGCCTTTTGTTCGCGCTCGTCGCCGCTCTCCTGCTTGTGCTTTACTGGATACAGCGGCGCGAGATCAAGAGCGTCGAGCAACTGTCGCAGCAGGTGCAACGTATCGCGATCGGCGGGCGCCTCGAGGGACGTGTCGATCTGCAGAGCGATCAACCCGAGATTTCCGCGCTCACCACCGCCGTCAATCATCTTCTGACGCGGGTCGCCGCCGGCGCGGAGCGGGAAAACAGCCGCGGCTCGCCCAAGCTGTTTGCCGAGCTGGGCGACCGTATTCACGAGGCGGTGCTGGTGCACCGCGATGTCATTCTGTACTCGAACCGGCAGTTCGCGAGCTTCGTCGGCGTCGATCGGATCGAGCTCGTGGGGCGCAGGCTCGGAGATCTCGTGCCGCCGGAATATGCGGAGCTGGTGAACGAAAACATCCGGCGCCGCTTCGCGGGCGAGCCCGCGGCGGAACGCTATGAAATCGACATGGTCGGGCTGCAGGGGCAGCTGAGCCGGCTCGAGATCACCTCGGCCGTGGTGGACTATGAGGGCGCTCCCGCGCTCCTCGTCACCGGCGTCGAGATCATTCCAACTCAGACCGTGCAGCAGCTGCGCCTTCCGCAGGCCCAGGGCGCGGCCGCCGGGCCGTCGATGCACCTGCAAGCTCTCGACTCGCTGGCTGAGGCCATCATCGCCACGGATGCAACCGGTCAGATCACTTACCTGAATCCCGCCGCGGAACGCGTCACCGGCAGCGCGGCGGACCAGTCTGTCGGCAAGACACTCGAGGACATCGTCGGGTTCGTCGACGAGACGGACCGCAGGCTGCTCTCTGATCCGGTGCGCCAGGCACTCACGAGCGGCGCGCCCGTCAACCTCAGCCGCCGCGCCTTGTTGCTGTCGCGCTCGAACGGCAGCGAGCGCTCCATCGAGCTGTCGGCGTCGCCGATGCGCAACGATGCAAAGGAGCTGGTCGGTGCCGTCGTGCTTCTTCACGACGTGACGGAGCTGCGGGGGCTTGCGCGCCAGATGTCCTATCAGGCGACACACGACGCGCTCACGGGTCTGGTCAATCGCCGCGAGTTCGAGGGACGGCTGGAGGAGGCCATCGAGAGCGGCCATCGGGGCGGCGGCCAGCACGTGTTGTGTTATCTGGATCTGGACCGCTTCAAGGTCGTCAACGACACCAGCGGCCATCTGGCCGGCGACAGCATGCTGCGCGAGGTCGCGAAGGTGCTGCGCGATGCGGTGCGCGACAGCGACACGGTCGCGCGCCTCGGCGGCGACGAGTTCGGAATGCTCCTCATCGGTTGTCCGCTGGAGAAGGCGCGCCAGATCGCGGACGATGTTTGCCGGGCCGTGGGCGACTATCGCTTCGTGTGGAAGGACAAGATATTCAACATCGGCGTGTCGGTCGGCCTCGTCGAGATCTCGCGCGAGAGCGGAACGCTCGAGGAGCTGTTGGCCGCCGCGGATTCGGCATGTTACGTCGCGAAGAAGCAGGGATCGGGCCGCGTTGCCGTGTACTCGGCGCGCGACGAGGCGCTGGCGCGGCATACGGGAGAGATCCAGTGGCTGCAGAAGCTGCAGAGCGCCCTCAAGGAAAATCGCTTCCGGCTGTATTCGCAGCCGATCGTGCCCGCCTACGGGCACGACGGGGGCGGCCCTGCAATGGAGGTCCTGGTCCGGCTGCAGGATGAGGCAGGACACGAAGTGCCGCCCTCGGAGTTCGTGCGTGCGGCGGAGCGCTACAGGTTGATGAGTCTGGTCGACCGCTGGGTCGTGCAGACCACGCTTGCCGCGCTGGGGCGGGGCGCCATGCACGTTCCAGCCAACCGCAGCGTCGCCATCAACATCTCGGGGCAGACGCTCGGAGATGTCCAGTTCCTGGAGTTCGTGGTGGAGTGTCTGGACAGCACCGGTGTCGCACCTTCCCAGGTGTGCTTCGAGATCACAGAGACCGCAGTCATTGCGAATCTGGACCATGCGCGCCGTTTCGTCGGCGTGTTGCACGGCATGGGATGCCAGTTCGCGGTGGACGATTTCGGCTCGGGCGTCGGCTCGCTCTCGAATCTGAAGAACCTGCCGATGGACTATCTGAAGATCGACGGCTCGTTCATGCGCAACCTGGCGCGCGACTCCGTCAATCAGGCCATGGTCACTGCGATGATCAAGCTGGCGCGCACCCTCAACTTCAAGGTCATCGCCGAGCAGGTGGAGGACGATGCCGCGCTCGAGGCGGCGCGCAGGATGGGCGTTGACTACATACAGGGATTCGCGGTCGGGCGGCCACAACCGCTTGCGCTTGCCGCGTAGGCGTCGGCGGCTCGCGCAACGGCAGCCGGCCCCTCGAAGCAACACGGCGGCGCGGCAGAAATACCTGTTGCCGATCAAGGGCTTCCGAAGGCGGCGCGCGCCTGCCGTCGCGATCTGTTGGCGACCGCCCACAAAAGGTGACATCCAGGTGATGTAACTTGGCAGTGCAGGCTGCCGCAGGCCGTGGTAAGAAGGGCGCCGGTCCCAACACCAATACCACGAAGGGACGCGCCGAATATGCAACTTGCACGATTGTGGCGTGAGCACTTGGCCGCGGGTTGCCCCAACGAGCTCGCAGGCGTTGAAATCGCAGGCAGTGATGCCCGTGCCCTCGATGCGGAGATCACCTCCTGCGCCAGCGCACTGATCTGCCGTGCGACGACGCTTGACGGCCGCATGGAAAGGCGCCTGACCGAGATCAGCGCAGCTCTCCTCGACAAGGAGGCCCGGGCGGAGGAGCCCGTGGCGGCCTACTGCGCGCGCCTCAATCGACTCGTCAGCGCAGTCCTCGTCGAGTCACGCATTCACCAGGCGTAGCCGCCGGGGTCGCTTCCCGGGCCCAAGTCTGGTTAGATCCAGGGGTGGCCAAGCGCATCCGGGGGGCAGGGTCGTTGCCCGGGCAATCCGGCCGCACGCACAAATCTTGCTACGGCACAGGCTTGGTTTCTGGCCGTGGGAGAAGATGGGAACATGGGAAACGTGCCCCAAGCCGAGGTCCCGCTCAAGGTATTGGTGGTCGATGACCAGGCGGACTCCGCGGACGCGGTTGCCTTCATGCTGTCGCTCATGGGGCACGACGTTCACACCGCCTACGGGCCCCGGGAAGCCCTTGAGCTGTTTCGCAAGCTTCAGCCGAGCGTCGTATTCATGGACATCAGCATGCCTGAGCTCAGCGGGCTCGAGGCCGCGGCACGCATCCGGTCCATGCCCGAAGGCACCTCGACCACGATCATCGCCCTGACCGGACTGGGGCACGAACAGGACCGGCGACGTTCCCACGAGGCCAGCATCGACCACCATATAGTGAAGCCTGCCTCGCCGGCGGTGCTGCATCGGCTGCTGAGCGCCATTCACCCATCCTGAAAGCCCTCCCGGCAGCGGCGCAAAGCCAGACTGCCCTGCTCGAGGCCGTCGCGCTTTGAAGGCCCGGCGCGGACAGAGGCGGCCCGCTACAGAAGCGTCACCAGCAGCAGGGCCACGATGTTGATAATCTTGATCAAGGGGTTGATGGCCGGCCCCGCAGTGTCCTTGTAGGGGTCGCCGACCGTGTCGCCGGTTACCGCGGCTTTGTGCGCGTCCGAGCCCTTGCCCCCAAAATTGCCTTCCTCGATGTATTTCTTGGCGTTGTCCCATGCCCCGCCGCCGGTGGTCATGGAAATCGCCACGAACAGGCCGGTGACGATCGTGCCGATGAGCAGGCCGCCCAGGGCCTTGATGCCCGCCCCCGGCCCCATGATGAAGTTCATCACGTAGACGAGAACGATCGGTACGAGGATGGGCAGCAGGGAAGGAACGATCATCTCGCGGATAGCCGCCTTCGTGAGCATGTCCACCGCTCGGGAATAGTCGGGCTTGGCGGTTCCTTCCATGATGCCCTTGATCTCGCGGAACTGCCGCCGCACCTCGTTGACCACGGCACCGGCCGCGCGCCCTACGGCCTCCATCGCCATGGCGCCGAACAGGTAGGGTACGAGCCCGCCGATGAACAGTCCGATGATGACCGCGGGGTCGGAGAGCGAGAACTCGACCAGCTTGCCCGCTGCTTCCAGGTTGTGCGTGTAGTCGGCGAAAAGCACGAGCGCGGCCAGGCCGGCCGAGCCGATCGCGTAGCCTTTCGTTACTGCCTTGGTCGTGTTGCCGACCGCGTCGAGCGGGTCGGTGATATCACGGACCGATTTCGGCAGCCCGGCCATTTCCGCGATGCCGCCCGCATTGTCCGTAATGGGACCATATGCATCGAGCGCCACGATCATCCCCGTCATCGACAGCATGGCGGTCGCCGCGATCGCGATACCATACAGTCCGATGCCGTGAACCTGGCCGAGCGAGTAGGAGGCCCAGATCGCGAGGCACACTGCGATCACGGGCAGGGCGGTCGACTTCATCGACACGCCGAGGCCGGCGATGATGTTGGTCGCATGGCCGGTCTGGGAAGCACTCGCGACGCGTCGGACCGGGCCGTACTCAGTGGCGGTGTAGTACTCCGTGATCATGATCAATGCGGCGGTCAGCGCCAGGCCGACAAGCGTACAGCCGTACAGGGCCGTGGCCTGGCCGGGCATCAGCTGGTGCGTAATGAAGTAAAAGGCGATCGCGGAAACGATGCCCGATACGATCACGCCCTTGTAGAGGGCGTTCATGATCTTGCCGCCCTCCTTAGCCGACACGAAGAACGTGCCGATGATCGAGGAGACGATGGACGCCGAGCCGAGCGCCAGCGGGAAAATCACGGCGTTGAGCGTCGCACCTTCCCCCTGGCTCACGAAGAGCAGGCCCCCGAGGAGCATGGTCGCGACGATAGTCACGGCGTACGTCTCGAACAGGTCGGCCGCCATGCCGGCGCAATCGCCCACGTTGTCGCCGACATTGTCTGCGATTACCGCGGGATTGCGTGGGTCATCCTCAGGGATACCCGCTTCGACCTTGCCAACGAGATCCGCGCCGACATCCGCACCCTTGGTAAAGATGCCGCCGCCCAATCGCGCGAAAATCGAAATGAGGGAGCCGCCGAAAGCGAGGCCGACGAGAGCGTGCAGGGCACCGTCTTCGCCGACAGCCGGCCGCAGCAAGGCGAAATAGCCTGCGACGCCGATCAGGCCGAGTCCTACTACGAGCATTCCCGTGATCGCTCCACCACGGAAGGCAACGCTCAGGGCGGCGTTCAAGCCACGCGTGGCCGCTTCCGCCGTGCGAACGTTCGCCCGGACGGAGATGTTCATGCCGATGTACCCCGTGAGGCCCGACAGGACGGCGCCCACCGCAAAACCGCCAGCGGTCGGCCAACCGATCGCTACGCCAAGCGCAACGAACAACACGACACCGACGATGAAAATCGTTGTGTATTGGCGATTGAGGTACGCCTTCGCGCCGGCCTGAATGGCCGCTGCGATTTCCTGCATCCGGGCGTTGCCCGCGGGCAGACGCAGGATCGACATCATCGAGAACACGCCGTAGAGGACAGCGAGCACGCCGGCTGCAATTGCAAGCCACAGCCACGAAGCGGCATCCATCAGGGTTCCTCCCCCAAATCAACGAGTTGTAGTTCGGTAGCGGCTGCGGACGGATATTTTGAGGAGTCGTCCAGCCGTAGAACAAAGGCGGCGCACTATACCATGCCGACCCACGGCGCCAGCTACTGGGCCCCGCGCCATGGCTTCCGTCAGCTAGATCTTGAACTGCGTTTTCAGTTTCCGCCGCACCGGCACGCCCTTGATGCGTACGTAATCGGGCAAACCGTTGGTGTAGGGCGGATAGGCTTCGCCGCCGATCAGGGGCTCGAGGTATCGGCGGCAGGCATCGGTGATACCGAAGCCATCCCGCGTGATATAGGCGGGGGGCAGCTTCTTTTCCTGGTTCGCCACTTCCTCCAGCGGGATGTGTCCGACGGTCCATCGGTAGGGCTTCGAGCTTTTGCGCACGATCGTCGGCATCACGGCATTCACGCCCTTTACGGCCAGCTCGACCGCCGCCTTGCCGACCGCGTAAGCCTGGTCCACGTCCACCTTCGAGGCGATGTGGCGTGCGGCACGCTGCAGATAGTCGGCAACCGCCCAGTGATATTTGTAGCCATGCGCCTCGCGGACCATGCTGGCGACCAGCGGTGCCACGCCGCCCAGCTGGGTGTGGCCGAATGCGTCCTGGGTGCCGGCATCGGCCAGGAATTTCCCATCGGCGTAGGCCGCGCCCTCCGAGACGACGATGACGCAGTAGCCATTGTCGGTCACGCACTGCTTCACCCGCGCGAGGAATCCCTCCCGCTCGAAGGGGATTTCAGGAAACAGGATGATGTGGGGCGGCTCATGTGGTTTGCGGCCCGCGAGCCCGCCCGCTGCGGCGATCCAGCCGGCGTGCCGGCCCATGACTTCCAGCACGAACACCTTGGTCGACGTCCGGGCCATGGATGCAACGTCGAGGCCAGCCTCGCGCGTGGAAACGGCCACGTACTTGGCAACCGAGCCGAAGCCGGGGCAGCAGTCGGTATGCGGCAGATCGTTGTCGACCGTTTTGGGCACCCCGACGCAGGTGATGGGATAGCCCAGTGACGCGCCGATCTGCGAGACCTTGAGCACGGTGTCCATGGAGTCATTGCCGCCGTTGTAAAAGAAATAGCCGATGTCGTGAGCCCGGAAAACCTCGATGAGGCGCTCGTACTCGGCGCGGTTCTGATCCAGGCCCTTGAGCTTGAAGCGGGCCGAGCCGAATGCCCCGGCCGGCGTGTGCCGCAGTCCGCGCAGCGTCGCGGGACTCTCCCGGTAAACGTCGATGAGGTCCTCGGTCAGCGCGCCGATGATCCCGTGACGGCCGGCGTACAGGCGGCCAATATGCTTCGCATGCTTTTGCGCGGCCTCGATGACGCCGCATGCCGAGGCATTGATGACGGCGGAGACGCCGCCTGACTGCGCATAAAAGGCGTTCTTCCTGACGGTGTTCTTCATGGTGTTGGCGAGGGCGAAGAGGGTGGCGCGCAAGAATAACGCAGCCGCCCCCCTTTGCGCCCCACCGGCGCACCGCGGCAGGACTGTTTGACCTCTCCGGAGGCGGCCGGTAACGTGGCGGGCCTTTCGCGGGTCACCGAACCGGTATCTACAGTACATCATGCGCATCGTTCTGTTGGGAGCGCCCGGTTCGGGCAAGGGCACGCAGTCGCAGCGTCTGGTCGAGCATCACGCGATCCCGCAGATCTCCACGGGCGATTTGCTGCGCGCGGCCGTTGCCAAGGGCAGTCCATTGGGCGCGAAAGCCCGGGAGGCGATGGATGCCGGCCGCCTCGTGGACGATGAGATCGTCCTCGGCATGATTCGCGAGCGGCTGGCGGAGCCGGACGCCCAGCGCGGCTTCATCCTCGATGGCTTCCCGCGCAACCTCGCCCAGGCGCACGCACTCGATGCGCTGCTGCGCGAGTTGGGCCAACCCCTGGATGCCGTCGTACAGATGGACGTCGAGTGCGGCGAGCTTCTGCGCCGCATTTCCGGCCGGCGCACCTGCTCGGACTGCGGCCGCGTGTTCAATCTGTTCAGCACCTCGGCGGCCCAGGCGCAAAGCCGGATGTGTCCCAAGAGCGGCGCGCCGCATCGGCTGTTTCAGCGGCCGGATGACAATGAGGCGACCGTGGCGCAACGGCTGAAAATATACGAGGAGAAGACGAGGCCGCTCGTCGATTTCTACCGCCAGCACGGAATGTTGCGAACGATCGATGCCGAGGGTGATGTTGAAGAGGTCACGCGCCGCCTGGAGGGGGCGCTGCACAACGTCTCATCGCCGGTGGACGGGAAGCGGGCGGTACATCGCAAGGCAAAGCAGCCGCCGGTGCGCGGCAGGAAGCGACGCGGTCCCGCGGAGCGGCGCTGATCAATCGATCCGCGGCGCGTTGGCGTCAACAACCGTGTCGTATGCCGGCGTGTCGGCTGCCCGCCGCGAGGAGGATTGGTCTGTCGTGTTGCTGCGCGGGGCCACCCGTGGCAAGACCACGGTAAAAGTCGAACCCTGATTCGATCCGGCGCTGGTCGCAGTAACGGTGCCTCCGTGCAGCTCGACGAGGCGTTTCGCCAGGGCGAGGCCCAATCCGAGTCCCGAATAGCGTGTTCCGGCGGAAGTGTCCGCGCGCCAGAAGCGATCGAACACGAACGGCAGCTGCTCGCTGGCGATGCCTGCGCCGGTGTCCGTTACTGAAATCTCACAGTACCCCCCATCGGACTTCACCGTCACGAGCGCCAGGCCGCCGCGCGGAGTGAACTTGATGGCATTGCTCAACAGGTGCCAGATCACCTGCTGCAGGCGGTGCGGGTCGCCGAAGACCAGGCAGTCGGGCCGCTCGAATTCCTTGCGCAGCTGCACCCCGTTGCCCTTGGCGACCGGCTGCAGAATGTCGAGCGCCGCTTCCACGATCTCGCAGATGTCAGTTTCCTCGGGGTCGACGCGGATCTTGCCGCTGGTCACGGCACTCAGGTCGAGCAGGTCGTCCACGAGGTGGGCCAGCTGGCGCGCGTTGCGCGCGATGGTCTGGCCGCCGGATTGGGTTTCCGTCGCATCCAGGCGACCCAGCTCCATGAGTCGCGACCAGCCGAGAATCGAGTTCAGGGGCGCGCGAAGCTCGTGGCCAAGCGCTTCCAGGAACTCGTCCTTCAGCCGGCCCGCGCGCTCGGCCTCGATGCGCGCGGCCCGCTCGAATTCGAGCAGCGCCCGCAGCTCGTTGAGGGACTCATTCATGGGATCGGTACCGCTAAAAAGATGGCCGCATTGCGTCAGACCCACTTTACCACCCATTCGTTCACAGCGCGGCCAGCATGCGCTCGCCGACGACTCCAAGCCGCCACCCTCGCAGCACGCCGACGTCGCGCCGTCCATCCGCAAGCTGTTCCAGATCGCGGCGCGTGGCCAACACTTCGGGGCTCAGGCCCACATCCGCCGCGATCGACTGGTTGAGCGTGGCCAGCTTCTTCACGAGGGCGTTCCGTGCCGGGTCCGGGCGGGTCCGGGTGTTGATTGGCGGCGCGGGGTCCGGGACCCGAGCGGCATGGATGCAGTCGAGCAGCTCCGCCGCACAGTGCCTGAGAACTCCTGCCGGAAGCTCGGGAATCCCCGCGAGTGCCTCGGCCGAGCGAGGCACCTGCATCACGATATCCCGGAGCGCGGCGTCGGCCAGAATCCAGCCCCGCGGCCGATTGTGCTCGCTGGCGCGCCGCTCCCGCCACGCGGCAAGCTGCTGCGCAAGCCGCTCGCGCGCCGGGTCGAGCGAGCGCAGTCCCTTGACGCGCAGCCAGGCTTCCTCGGGCTCCATCGCGATGTTACGGCCGTCCTCCAGCCCACGCAGCTCTTCGGCGAGCCAGGGCAGCCGTCCGCCACGCTCGAGCTGCTCCTCGAGCTGCGACTTCAAGGGCAACAGGTACCGGACATCGTCCAGCGCATACTCGATCTGATCCGGCGACAACGGCCGGCGCGACCAGTCGGTGCGCGTGTGCGACTTCGAGAGCTCGCGACCGAGCAGGCGGCGTACGAGCTCGCCATATCCGATTTGCGCAGGCAAGCCCGTCAGCGCCGCGGCGATCTGTGTATCGAACACGGGGCGTACCAGGCCCGCAATCGGAAACAGTACTTCGACGTCCTGTCGCGATGCATGCATGACTTTCGTGATCGCTGGCGCCGTGAGCATCCGCGCGAGGGGCGTCAGATCGGGCAGCGCTATGGGGTCCACGCAGGCCGCGTCGCTGGGCGACGACACCTGCACCAGGCAAAGCTCCGCGCGGTACGTGCGCTCTCGCAGGAATTCCGTATCGAGACCGACGCTCCCGGCCGACTCCAGATGCGCGGCGAGCTCGGCGAGTGCGGTGGCTGTCGTGATGATGGGCTGCAACGGATTCGCAGGATGATCTGTACAATCGGGCGATGCGCATTATGCGAGTCGGGCGTCCGTATCGAAAGCCATGAGGGAGCTGATCCGGCTCTTTATGCAGATAGCGCTCCTGCGCCGGGGTCCGCAGGACGTGCCGGCGTCTCCACTGTTGCTGGCGGTCACCGTCGCGGGCTATTTCGCAGTCAATTTGGTGGTAAGCAGCGTGCTGCCGCCATTCCCCGGCCCCTGGCTCGCCCATCTCGGCATCGACGTAGCCTTCATGTTCGCTTGGTACGCGCTGCTGATGAACGTCGTGCGGCGGCCCGAGCGCTTTCTGCAGACGACGACCGCGGTGTACGGCTTTCAAGCGGTGCTGTCCCCTTTGTTGGTTGCGTCGGTGTGGCTGACACGCCGTTTCGCCCAGGATTCCTTCTGGCAGTTCCCGGTCACCTTGATGAGCCTTGCGCTGCTGATCTGGATCATCGCGGCCAACAGTCACATCGTGAAGGCCGCTCTGGGGTGGTCCATGCCGCCCAGCGTTGCGCTCGTGATCCTGCAGACTCTGGCGGGCAATCTGCTGGTGCTGGCCCTGTTTCCCATTCCAACGTAGCGACCAGAATCGATGCACGTTCATATTCTCGGCATCTGCGGCACATTCATGGGCGGCATCGCCGCCATCGCCCGGGCGGCGGGCCATCGGGTCACCGGCTCCGATCGGAACGTCTACCCGCCGATGAGTACGCAGCTGGAGGCGCTTGGCATCGAAATAGTGCAGGGCTTCGATGCTGCGCAACTGGAGCCGGCTCCCGACGTCGTGATCGTCGGCAATGTGATGACGCGGGGACAACCGGTCATCGAAGCGCTCCTGGAGCTCGGCATTCCCTACGTATCGGGCCCCGAGTGGCTGTCGCGCGAGGTGCTCAATGACCGCTGGGTGCTCGCGGTGGCGGGCACCCACGGCAAGACGACGACCTCCTCGCTTCTGACATGGATCCTCGAGCACGCAGGCCTCGCGCCGGGATTCCTCATCGGCGGCGTCCCGGCCAACTTTGAGGCGAGCGCCCGGTTGGGAAGCGAGCCATTCTTCGTGATCGAGGCCGACGAGTACGACACGGCCTTCTTCGACAAGAGGGCCAAGTTCGTCCATTATCGGCCGCGAACCGTCATCCTCAACAACCTCGAATACGATCACGCGGATATCTATCCCGACCTCGAGTCGATCCAGCGCCAGTTCCATCATCTGGTGCGCATCGTGCCGGGCAGTGGCCGCATCGTATGGAATGCTTCCGACGCGCGTCTCGAAGAGACCCTGGCGATGGGCTGCTGGACACCGTGCGAGGGATTTTCCCGGTCCGCGGCCGGTGCGCCGGATGCGCTATGGACCGCGCGTCCGACCGGCGGTGTCGAGGACTACTCGCGTTTTGAAGTGTTCGAAGGCGGTCGGCCGCAGGGCACGGTGGACTGGCCCCTGATCGGTGCGCACAACATGGAGAATGGGCTCGCGGCCATTGCTGCCGCCCGTCATGCAGGCGTCGCGGTGCAGCATGCCATCGATGCATTGCATGCGTTCAAGGGCATCGCCCGCCGGCTGCAGGTCCGCGGCGAGGTCAATGGTGTGCGCGTGTACGATGACTTCGCCCACCATCCGACGGCAATCGCCACAACCGTGGACGGGTTGCGGCGGCGCGTAGGCGGCGCTCGGATCATCGCAGTGTTGGAACCGCGCTCGTACACAATGCGCACCGGCGCCCATCAGGACACTCTCGGTCCCTCGCTTCGGGGTGCGGACGAGGTCTGGCTCTATACCCCTGCAGACCTGGGCTGGGATGCCTCTGCCATCGTGGCCTCGCTGGGCCAACGCGGACATTCGAGCCGCGAGGTGGACGCGCTCGCCGTCGAGCTGGCAAAGTCGGTTCGGCCGGGCGACCACGTGTTGATCATGAGCAACGGCGGGTTCGGGGGACTGCACGGCAAGCTGCTCGCACGGCTCGAGCGTATGGGATAGGCTGCGGGCTCCAGTTGGAGCGTTTCAATTCCGCTTCGATCGCAGGCAATGTCCCGCACCAGGCAGCCGAGCTCCGCGGCTCCGGTCACGACCGGGGCGGCGCTTTTCCCGCTGAATACCGTGTTGTTTCCGGGCGGGCCGCTGCCGCTGCGCATCTTCGAGACCCGCTACGTCGATATGGTGCGCCATTGCATGCGGCAGCGCTGCGCGTTCGGAGTCGTACTGATCCGGGCCGGATCGGAAGTGGCATCGGCCGAAGCCGGTGCGGCCACCAGAGTCGGCACGACGGCGCGCATCGTGGATTTCAATTCTCTGCCGGACGGACTGCTCGGCATCACCTGCATCGGGGAGCGCAAGTTCAGTGTCGCGAAGCACTGGCAGCAGCCCGATGGCCTCCATGTCGGGGACCTCGAGCTCAGCGCGCCCGAGGAGCGGCTGGAGCTGCCGGGGGAGTTCCAGCACCTGGGCGCGCTGCTGCGCAAGGTGCTGCCGGAGCTCGGCGATCTGTACGCCAACGTGCCCAAACACTTCACCGATGCCGCATGGGTGGGCTGCCGGCTGGCCGAGATTCTGCCCATCAGCCTGTCGGAGAAGCAATATTGCCTCGAGCTGGACGACCCGGTTGCGCGCCTGGCGAGGTTGAATCCCCTGATCCGCCGGACAGATGAATGAGGGCGATCGATCGGCGAAGCTTTCTCACTCTGGCGGCCGGGGCGCTCGTGGCGCCCGCCGTGCCGGCCTCGCAGAAGCCCCCGGACCGGGACGCCATCGGACAGTCGGCGGCCGCGCAAACCCGCGCCGTTGACCCGGCCGCGGCCGCCCGGTGGAGCGATGCGATCATCGTCAACGCCCTCGGTGGACTGGAAAATCCCAATCCCGTCTCCGGCCCGGCAGTGCATCAAGCGAGCCGGCCGCCCGCCGGCGCAACGCAAGCCAACCCGACTCCGACATCCGACGAGGATCCGTTCGATGCGCGCAGTCTGCGTGAGGCGCACCAGTCCGGGTTGACCGCGGTGAACCTGACGATCGGGTACGTGGCCGGCGATATGGAGCCCTTCGAGCTCACGGTTCGCGACATCGCCCGCCTGGATGCGCGTATCCGCGCCGAGCCGGATCATCTGCTCAAGGTGTACACCGCGGCGGATATCCTGCGGGCCAAGGCCGGGCGCAGGATCGGAGTCATCTTTGGATTTCAGAACGCGGCGATGCTGGGCCAGGATGCGACGCGCGCCGACGTGTTCGCGGGACTGGGCGTGCGGGTCATCCAGCTCACCTACAATCCCGCCAATCAGCTTGGCGACGGCTCGATGGCGCCGGAAAACC
The DNA here is from genome assembly GCA_050738795.1 of Steroidobacteraceae bacterium. Classification (GTDB taxonomy): domain Bacteria; phylum Pseudomonadota; class Gammaproteobacteria; order Steroidobacterales; family Steroidobacteraceae; genus 13-2-20CM-66-19. The sequence goes on along the minus strand of JBOIAD010000100.1, from coordinate 73,177 downwards.
GCGGCCTCACGCCGTTCGGCCACGAAGTCATCGGACGATTGAATGCCAACCGCGTCATGGTCGATCTTTCCCACAGCGGCGCGCACACGTGCCTGGAGGCCGCGCGCACGTCAAAACAGCCCATCTCGATCAATCACACGGGGTGCCGCGCGCTGGTCGATCTTCCACGGAACAAGACCGACGCGGAGCTGCGCCTGGTCGCCTCGAAAGGCGGCTTCGTCGGCATTTACTTCATGCCATTCCTGAACAGGAGGGGGCACGCTACCGCCGCCGACGTGGTTGCACACATCGAGCACGCGGTGAATGTCTGCGGCGAGGATCACGTTGGGATCGGCACGGATGGACCGGTTACGGCCATCGATGACCTCGAGGGCTACATGGCCGTGCTGGCGCGGGAAATCGCCGCACGGCGCAAGGCAGGCGTCAGCGCCCCCGGAGAACGTCCCGATACGCTGCCCTTCGTGAGGGATCTACGGGGCGTGAGCCAGTTCTATGATCTGGCCGGCCGCCTGCGCAGTCGCGGCCATTCCAGGTCGCGGATCGAAAAGATACTCGGGCGCAACTTCCTGAGGTACGCGAAGGAGATCTGGGGTGGGTGAGGCACTCACGCATTCCTTTCGTCGATGAGTTTCGTCTCACGCGACAGGTTGCGCGCGCCGCGCATAGAACCATTGCAATCCGAAACCCAGCAGCACCGTCCAGGCCAGTACGAGCCAGCCGACGAATCCATCGAAATGGCTGAGGAGAAAGCTTAACGGCTGATCGCGCACGGGCTGCGTGAGCTCATGGACGACCAGCATGACCCACACCCATCCGGCATGCAGCCCGATGCATGCCGCGATGTTGCCGGTGGCAGCGCGAATCGTGGCGAGCACGACTCCCACCGCGAACAGGCAGAGGAACGCGTCCGCGATTTCCAGCGGGTGCAAGAACAGATGGAGCGTCCCGGCCAGCAGAGTAAGGCCGCTCGAGGAGCTCACCTGGTCCGCGGCAATATGGTAGCTCGCGAAGAAGTGGGTCGCGGAATAGATCACCGCTGTCAATACGATGGCGGCGCGCGCGCCCGACTCCCGGTCGATGGCGGTAAACATCGCACCCCGCAGGAAAGTCTCCTCGATGAAGGCGACCGCGAGCCCGCTCGCAAGACGCGCCACGATCAGCTTCGCGAAGGGGGTCCCGTCAAACGCCGCCGCGTCGCTCCAGCTCAGAAGACCCAGAGCCGCCATGATCGCCACGACCGCCAACATGCTCGCCGCACCGAGTGCGAGTCCGGTCAGCAGCTCCCGCAGAAACACGCGCCGGGGCAGGCCGTAGCCCAGACTGCGCTTGTCCGAAAGCCTTGCCCGGCGTGCCACCAGGACAAAGCCCACGAGAAGCGCGAGCATGCCGATGCGCTCGCCTATGCGATGGAAGGGGAAGTCGAAGTGTGGATGCAGCAGCAGCCATGCCGGGTAGGAGAACACCGCAATGGCCGCCAGGGCGGCGATCATCAGTCCGAGAAACAGCGCAAACCCACGCATTCAGCACGATCCTGCGGGTCGAGGGGCGCGGCGCGGGCAAAATCTGCCGAAACACCGAGCTTCCGCGCCTACCAGGGCGCGGGGCGCGGCGCGCAGAATGCGGGTGCGCTCTACCACCAAGGATGGCTTCATCATGCAGGAACAACGTGCACGGAAGATACTTCAGGCCCTCGTCCAGGGTGTGGACCCCGCGACGGGCGGGGACCTGGCCGCCGGGACAGTGCTCCAGAACGCAGATGTGCTGCGAGCGCTGCTGGCCGGGATTGCGGCGCTCGAGCAGGTCGCGGCTCGCGCCCAGCGGCGCGCGCAGCTTCCCGACAATGTAGGCCGTCCGTGGGCGCCTGAGGAGGAGCGTACGCTCGTCGTGGCGTTCCAATCCGGAGAACCGCTCGCGGACATCGCAACGAAGCACGGGCGCACGCTGCGGGCGATCGAGGCACGTCTCGAGAAGCTCGGGCTTCTCACGGCGGAGCAGCGCATCACGAACAACAGCTTCACCGGATCCCCAACAGTGCGCGCCACTGATCCGCAACCGCCGTAAGGCGGAACCGCGGATCGGGAGCCGAATGCGGCCGGGTTCCCGAGCGCCAGGCGCGGATGCGCTCGATGTAGACATCGAACAGACCCAGTCGGTCGGCGATCCTCGCCGGTCCGCCGCGCCAGTATGGCGAGAAATTATGGAGCGCTGTTTCGTACACCCTGTGCGCCAATGTAACAGGAAGCACCTGCTGAGAATCGGCGACGACTTCCGCGGCTGCGCCGCAGTCGTGGGTGAGAACGGGAGTGCCGACGGCCTTCGACTCGGCGAACACCAGTCCGAAGGTCTCCGGAAGCACGAAATTCGGAAAAAAAGTGCACAGCGCAGTGCGCACTTCCGCATGGATCCGCTCCTGCGGCTGGGGGCCGAGATACTCGACGCCCTCGATGGCCGCCGATTTTCTGATCTTGTATCCTGGATTGCCGACCCGCAGGCGCAGGTCCGGCATCCGCCGATGGAGCGCGCGGAAGGCGTCGAGAGTGAACGCCAGACCCTTATTGGGCGACGAGAAGAACACAAGCTTGCGCTCGTCGACCGCGGACCCGTCCGGTACGAGCGCGTCATCTACGGGGTTATAAATCGTGGTGGCACTCACGCGGTCATCTACACGTATCTGTCGTAACGTAGCCTCGACGCCTCGGCGCTGCGAGTCCGAGACACAGACTATCTTCACCGCAAGCTCGCGGAGATGAGGAGCGGTCGACGCGAGCCGACGACCTCGCTTGGAGCCGGGGTTCAGTTGATCGTGCACCCATAGATACATTCGGGCGTCCGGATAGAGTGCGCGGACCGTGGGCAGTGCCCGAGAGTCGCGATTGAGGACGACGTGCTCGATTCCGGCGATCCGGCCTGGGGGAAGGTATGAGCCATACGCTTCCGTCCGATTATGCTGCATGACGAACGCGCCTAGCGCGTCGGCAACCCGCGTGACACTTGCCTCAGTCCCGCCGGTAGCCTGCTGGCGTAATGTGCGTGTGTCGTATGGGTGCTGGCACGACGGATCAAAGAACAACACGGAGCTCATTGCGGCTATTCTATTCAATTGGCTGAAATCGCCTGCGGCGATTTCAGCAGACCAGACCGAGTGGTGTTTAATAGACCCGCGGGCCAAAGGCGTGGCTTTGGCCCGCGAAAAGCCGGTCGCTCAGGCGGCGCTTTCAGCGGACATCGGGCTCGACGCGGGGAACATCGGGCTCGACCGCGGACAAAAGGCGTGGCTTTTGCCCGCTGCGCCTTTTTGACGGAAACGGCGAGGTGCCCTTGGAGAAGACGAATCGCGGCCGGCTGTCCGCCTGCATCATCACGTACAACGAAGCGGATCGGATCGAGGCGTGCTTGCATTCCGTCAGCTTCTGCGACGAGATTCTCGTGGTCGATTCGCATTCGACCGATGCGACGCGACAGATCGCAGGCTCGCTGGGCGCGCTCGTGATCGACCGCGACTGGGCCGGCTACCGGTCCCAGAAGCAATTCGCGGTGGATAGCGCCAGCAATGACTGGGTGCTGTGCCTCGACGCCGACGAGCGTGTGAGCGGCGCGTTGCGCAAGGAGATCATGAGCGTGCGCGATCGCGGCTTCGAAGGATTCGCGGGTTGGTCGCTCCCGCGGATGACCGATTATTTCGGGCGCTTCCTACGCCATGGCAACGCCTATCCCGATCGCCTGGTGCGCCTGTTCGACCGCCGCTGCGGCGGTTGGACGGGCTACGAGATCCACGAGAACACGACAGTCACCGGTCGCATCGGGCGTCTGCACGGACATCTGGAGCACTATTCGTATCGCAGCCTCACCGATCACCACAACCGGATGCAGCGCTATGCCGACCTCATGGCACGCGCTCTGTACGAGCGCGGAAAACGCTGTGGCCTTCTGAAGGTGCTGGTGAATCCCCAATGGCGTTTCGTCCGCGGTTATCTCATCCGGCTCGGATTTCTCGACGGCTGGCGCGGCCTGGTATTCGCCTTGATCGAAGCCAACTACGTGCGCCGCAAGTACCTGCAGCTTTACGCGCTCAGCAAGGGATTGCCGCGCTGAAACGGCCGCAGGCCCGTTTCAGCAATGCGACCAGGGGAGCAAAAGTCACGCCTTTTGCTCCCCGCGCTGAAACGGCCGCAGGCCCGTTTCAGCAATGCGACCAGGCGCTCAGTTCAAGGATTCGGGCTTGTAGCCGTCGCGCCGCATGAGCTCGAGCAGTCCGCCATCGCCCACCAGATGCAGGGCGCCGACGACCACGAAATAGTCCCGGTTGTCGTGCAGCAGCTTTTCGATCTGCGGGACCCAGCGCCGGTTGCGGTCGGTCACCAGCATCCGGTAGAGGGAGGGAAAGGATCTGTACTCGTCGCTCAGGAGCGCGCCGAGCTTCGCGGAATCGCCGCTGCGCCACGCCTTGACCACCGAGTCGGTGTCGCCTTCGACATCGTGCATCTCGGTCACGACCATGTCCAGAAAGCGGGCCTGGTCCGGGTATGACATGCTCTGCAGCACGCCGAGCTGCTCGTCGAGGGTTTCGAGGCCGCGGATGGGTTTGCCGTCCGCCTGCGCGCGCTGCTCCAGTTGCTGCTCGACGCCCTGCTCCGGGTCGAAGCCGAGTTGCACGTACTGCATCTCAAGGAGCTGCAGAGCGAGCACCCACGGCTCCAGCTGATCCACCGCTTCCATGGGAAGGCCGAGGCGCGTCGCTTCCACACTGACGCGCCGGTAACGCTCATCCCCGATCGTAGCGCGTAGCGTGGCGCCCTCCTTGAGCATGCCGTGCTCCATCATCCAGCTTGCCGCCTCCATGGGATCCAGCTTGTCGATGGCGAGCTCCATGACGAGCTCCTTCGAGCCCACGTAGGCGTGATCGAAAGCTGCGGGAAGGGCGGCGTCGTTCGCCTTCAGGAGATGAACCGAGCCGGCGAGATAGACCGTGTTGTGCTCGCCATGGATCGCCCAGACGGCGCTCCCGGCGTGCGCCGTCAGGCTGCCGAATAGACCGAGTGCGAGGAGCCACCGGCGCGTTTTTCGACCCACACAACCTCCGTAAGCAGCGAGCCGTCCGGATTCAGCTCAAAAGTGCGATAGGCGGGCGGACGACGGTCAACGGCAAACTCTTCGGCATGGGGCAGGAACTGTGCGCACGTGGACGGCGTGGCGAGCAACCGCACATCCTTGCGGAGGCCATCATAAGCCTGGTGCACATGGCCCCAGACAATCGCGCGGACGTTGCGATGCCGGTCGATGACATTCAGGAATTCGGGTGCATTTTCCAGCCCGACCTGATCGAGCCAGCGGCTCGACATCGCGACCGGATGATGATGCAGGGTGACGAGACAGTGACGCCCATCCGCGGTGCGCAGTGCATCTTCGAGCTGCGCGAGGCGCTGCCGGCTGAGCCGGCCGCTTGCCGATCCGGGGAGGCAGCTGTCGAGCAGTACGATGCGCCAGTGGCCGAAGTCTGCGTATCCACCCACCGTGAACGGATGTCTCTGTAGCTCGCGCCGCATTGCGTCGGGCTCGTCGTGATTGCCCGGGATGCACAGCACGGGAAGGCCAATCGATTCGAACAGGCGCCGGAAATGCACATAGCCGCCCGGATCGTCCTGCACGATGTCGCCGGTGACGAGAAGCACATCGGGCGGCCACGCGGACGATTGCGCATCGGCAAGCGCGGCCTTGAGCGCAGGAAGCGTCGCAATCCCGCGCAACGTCTCGCTCTCGCTGCCGTAGAGGTGTGGGTCGGTGAATTGAATGACGCGCAATACGCTCATGATGATGACAATCGCCCGCCTGTCCTTGAAATAATATTAACTGCAGAAAGCGCGCCTGCGGCGCTTTCTCCTCAGCCGTAGCGGTTCCTTGGGACCCGTGGCCGGCCGTGCCATCGAAGCGTAACAGAGGCTCCCTGGGGCCTTGCAGTGAACTGGGTCAAGCGGACGCAGGAGGTATCGGCGAACATGACGCAATACCCTTCTGCACGGGAGATATTGTGAAGCCGGCCACTTCGGCCGCAAGGCCCAGGTCGCGTGCCGCGGCGCAATTGTCGGTGCCGCCCGACAGCGAAATATGCCTGCTCCACGCGGCCGCCTCCCGCACAAGCTGTGGCCGGGCCGGCACGCTGTGGCACACTCATTGCTCCCACCCGCTTTTTTTCATCCGAAGAATCCCATGACCACACGACGCGAACTCGCCAACTGCATTCGTGCGCTCGCCATGGACGCCGTCCAGCGCGCCAATTCGGGCCATCCGGGAGCACCCATGGGCATGGCAGACATTGCCCAGGTGCTGTGGGGCGATTTTCTGAAGCACAATCCCGGCAATCCCCGCTGGGTGGACCGCGACCGGTTCGTGCTCTCGAACGGGCACGCCTCCATGCTTCTGTATGCGCTGCTTTATCTGACGGGCTATCCGCTCGGACTGGAGGAGATCAAGAATTTCCGGCAGCTCGGCTCGCGCTGCGCGGGCCATCCGGAACACGAGCCCGGGCTCGGGATCGAGACGACGACCGGTCCGCTCGGGCAGGGGCTGGCCAACGCCGTCGGTCTCGCGCTCGCACAACAGATGCTCGCCAGCCAATTCAACAAGCCGGGATTCAACATCGTCGATCATTACACGTACGCCTTCGCGGGTGACGGCTGCCTGATGGAAGGCATCTCGCACGAGGCCTGCTCCCTGGCCGGAACGTTCGGCCTGGGGAAGCTGATCGTGTTCTATGACGACAACGGCATTTCGATCGATGGCAAGGTGCAGGGCTGGTTCACCGACGACACGCCGAAGCGTTTCGAGGGGTACCACTGGCACGTCGTTCCCAGTGTCGACGGCTTCGATCCGCAGGCGATCGCTTCGGCCATCAGGTCCTCGCAGGCCCAAACCTCGCGCCCCTCGCTGATCTGCTGCAAGACCATCATCGGCTTCGGCGCGCCCGACAAGCAGGGCACGAAGGCTGCACACGGCGAGGCCCTGGGGGTGGATGAGGTGGCGGCCGCCCGCAAGACGCTCAACTGGCCGTATGAGCCGTTCGTCATTCCCGATGAGCTGCGCGCGCAGTGGGATCAGCGCCGCAAGGGAGCCTCGGCGGAAGCGGCGTGGCGCGAGCTTTTCGAGCGCTACCGGGACGCCCATCCGGAGCTGGCTCGTGAATTCACCCGCCGTACCGCGGGCGCTCTGCCGCAGAACTGGCGCGACACCGCGGCCCAGGCGCTCGCTGCCGCCGTCAAGCAGAGCTCGCCGCAGGCGACTCGCCAGTCTTCGCAGGCCGTACTCGATATCATCGCGCCGGGCCTTCCGGAGATCTTCGGCGGCTCGGCCGATCTGACCGGCTCGAACAATACGCAGTTCAAGGGCGCGCGCACCCTCACCAAGGAGGACATGTCCGGCAACTACATGCATTACGGCGTGCGCGAATTCGGCATGACAGCGGCAATGAATGGCATTTCCCTCCATGGCGGGTTCATCCCCTACGGCGGCACCTTCCTGGTCTTCTCGGATTACGCGCGCAACGCCGTACGTCTCGCCTGCCTGATGAGCGTGCGGGTGATACTGGTGTACAGCCATGACTCGATCGGCTTGGGCGAGGACGGGCCGACGCATCAGCCGATCGAGCATCTCACCAGCCTGCGAGCCATGCCCCACATGACGCTCTGGCGCCCCTGTGACGGGACGGAAACGGCGGTTTCCTGGATAGCAGCGATTGAGCATCAAGGTCCGACCTCCCTCGTCCTCACCCGCCAGGGCCTTCCGCCGCAGCCGCGCACCGAGCAGCAGCGTGCGAATATCAGCCGCGGCGGCTACGTATTGATCGATTGCGAGGGCACGCCGGAGGGCCTGGTGATTGCGACCGGGTCCGAGATCGGGATTGCCGCGCAGGCGGTCAATACCCTGAAATCCGCGGGCCGGCGCGTACGCCTGATCTCCATGCCCTGCACCGAGGTGTTCGACGCTCAGGACGATGCCTACCGGGAGAGCGTGCTGCCGCGAGCAGTCAAGACCCGACTGGCCGTAGAGGCGGGTGCCACGCTCGGCTGGTGGAAATACGTGGGCCTCGAGGGCCGGGTGCTGGGGATAGACCGGTTCGGAGCCTCCGGCAAGGCGTCGGATGTGTTTCCACACTTCGGCTTCACGGCCGATAATGTAGAGCGTCAGCTGCGCGAGCTGCTCCAGCCGCGCACTTGAACCAGGCATCGGATAGAACTTTTCCGCAAGAGGGTGAGGGAATGGCAATAAAGGTCGGGATCAACGGTTATGGCCGCATCGGACGCAACATTCTACGCGCCGTGTATGAGTCGAAGCGCACCTCGGAAATCCAGATCGTGGCGCTCAACGATCTGGGCGATGCCAGGACCAACGCGCACCTCACCCGCTACGACACGGCGCAAGGGAAATTTCCGGGCGAAGTGGCCGTAGACGGCAACTCGATGGTGGTCAATGGCGACCGCATCCGCGTGCTGGCGGAGCGCGATCCGGCAAAGCTGCCCTGGGGTGCGCTCGGCGTCGAGTTCGTGCTGGAGTGCACCGGGTTGTTCGCCAGCAAGGCGAAAGCCTCCGCGCATTTGAAGGACGGGGCGAAGAAGGTCGTGATTTCGGCTCCCGGCGGCGAAGACGTGGACGCCACTATCGTCTACGGCGTCAATCACAACGTGTTGAAGAGCGAATACACCGTGATCTCCAACGCGTCCTGCACGACGAATTGCCTCGCCCCACTTGCCAAGGTCGTGCATGAAAAGGTCGGCATTGCCGCCGGCATCATGACGACCATCCATTCCTACACGAACGACCAGGTACTGACGGACGTCTACCACTCCGACCTGCGGCGCGCGCGCTCGGCCACGATGTCGCAGATTCCAACCAAGACCGGGGCCGCGTCGGCCGTCGGCCTCGTGCTACCGGAGCTCAAGGGCAAGCTGGACGGCTTCGCCGTACGCGTGCCGACAATCAACGTGTCGCTCGTCGATCTGACTTTCACGGCGAAGCGCACAACTTCCGTGGAAGAGATCAACAGGGCCCTGCAGGACGCCGCGGCAACGCCCGCGTGGAAAGGCATCCTGGCGTATAACGACGCGCCGCTGGTGTCAGTGGACTTCAATCACGACTCGCACTCCTCGATATTCGACGCGACCCTGACCAAGGTCGTGGGCGGGAACCTCGTCAAGGTCTGCGCCTGGTACGACAATGAATGGGGCTTCTCCAACCGGATGATCGACTCCACGGTGGCGTGGTCCAAAGCGTCATGAAGGTTCTGCGGCTGACGGACACGGACGTGCGCAACAGGCGGGTTCTCATCAGGGAAGACCTAAATGTTCCGGTCCAGAATGGCACCGTGACGAGCGATGCGCGCATTCGTGCGGCGCTGCCCACGATCCGCCAGGCGCTCGAGCAGCAGGCGCGCGTGTTCATCCTTTCCCACCTTGGCCGCCCCGCGGAGGGCAAGTTCGACGAGTCATTGTCGCTGCAACCCGTCGCCGTGCGGCTTTCAGAGCTGCTCGGCAGGGCGGTACCTCTGCGCAGGGACTGGCTCGACGGCGTCGACTGCGAGCCGGGGAATGCCGTCCTGTGCGAGAACGTCCGCTTCAACAAGGGCGAGAAGCAGGACGACGAGAAGCTCGCGCGCAAGATGGCCGGGCTGTGCGATGTGTTCGTCATGGATGCCTTCGGAACGGCGCATCGTGCGGAAGCCAGCACACACGGGGTCGCCCGGTTCGCCAAGGTGGCCTGCGCGGGTCCGTTGCTGGTGGGAGAGCTCGAAGCTCTCGAGAGCGCTCTTCACAGGCCCGCGCGGCCGCTCGTCGCAATCGTCGGCGGCTCCAAGGTCTCGACCAAACTGACGGTGCTGGAGTCGCTGCTCGAGAAAGTCGACAAGCTGATCGTCGGCGGCGGGATCGCCAACACCTTTCTCGCGGCGTCCGGCGTCGGCGTGGGCAAGTCGCTGCAGGAGGCGCAGATGCTCGATGTTGCGCGGCGGCTGATGGCCAAGGCCAAAGCGCGGGGCACTGAGATTCCGCTGCCGACGGATGTCGTCGTCGCCAAGGAGCTTGCGGCCACGGCGCACGCGGACGTGCGCACGATCCACGATGTGCGCCCGGATGAGATGATTCTCGATATCGGCCCGGATACGGCCGACCGATTCAGCGAGCTGGTGCACTCGGCCGGCACCATCATCTGGAACGGGCCCGTGGGCGTGTTCGAATTCGAGCAGTTCGGCGAAGGCACCCGCGCGATTGCCCAGGCCATCGCCCGCAGCAAGGCCTTCTCGCTCGCGGGCGGCGGCGACACACTCGCCGCGATCGAGAAATACGGCATCGAGGACGGCATTTCCTACATATCGACGGGCGGCGGCGCATTCCTGGAGTTTGTCGAAGGCAAGACGCTGCCGGCCGTCGCCGTGCTCGAGCAGCGGGCGAAAGGTTGATCCGGTCGCGAGGAGTCGCGGCGCGCTTCCCGGCGCTGTTCCTCGCAAGGCCGCCTTACCCCCACCGGAAGTTGCGCATAGCGCATGAAGAGCAGACATGCTTAGACGAACCAAGATAGTCGCGACCGTCGGGCCGGCGACGGATGACCTCGGCGTTCTCACCGACATGATGCGCGCGGGGCTGGACGTCGTTCGCCTCAACGCCTCGCATGGGACCGTCGAAGACCGGCGACGCCGGCTCGGGATGGTTCGCGATGCCGCGAACCGCGCCGACAAGTGCGTGGGAGTCCTGCTCGACCTCGGCGGCCCGAAGATCCGGATCGAGTGTTTTCGCGATGGCAAGATCCTCCTGCAGGAAGGGCAGGCGTTTGCGCTCGATACCGCGCTCGACTCCAAGGCGGGCAGTCTGGAGAGCGTCGGCGTCGCCTACAAGGATCTGCCGAAAGACGTCGTCGCCGGCGACACGCTGTTGCTGGCTGATGGCCAGATCGTGCTGGACGTGGATCGTGTGAGCGGCACGCGCATCGAAACCCATGTGCGCGTGGGGGGCGAGCTTTCCGATCGCAAGGGCCTGAACCGGCAAGGCGGCGGCATCTCCGCTCCGGCGATCTCGGAAAAGGATCGCGACGACATCCGCTTCGTCGCGCAGGAGTGCATCGACTACATGGCCGTGTCGTTCGCGCGCGATGCCGCCGATATCGAACAGGCACGCGCGCTCGTGCGCGAAGCCGGCGGCGAGGCGCGCATTGTCGCCAAGATCGAGCGTCACGAGGCCGTCGCCAATCTTCCGGAGATCATCGATTCGGCGGATGTCGTGATGGTTGCGCGCGGGGACCTCGGTGTCGAGATGGGCTACGCCGAGCTCACGGGCTTGCAAAAGACGATCATCCACCAGACGCGCGGCAGGAATCGGGTCGTCATCACGGCAACCCAGATGATGGAATCGATGATCCTGAGCCCCGTGCCCACGCGCGCCGAGGTGAGCGACGTCGCCAACGCGGTCATGGACGGCACGGACGCGGTGATGCTGTCCGCTGAATCGGCGACCGGACGCTATCCGGTCAAGGCCGTGCAGGCGATGGCGCAAGTCATCGAGGGCGCGGAAAAGTACCAGCTCACGCATTCCCGTACCCGGCATCGCGTCGAAGGCCAGTTCAAGGGGTCGGAAGAAGCCATAGCGGCGGCCGTGATGTATACGGCCAATCACATGAAGGTCAGAGCGATCGTGGCGCTGACTGAAACCGGCGCCACGCCATTGTGGATGTCACGCATCCGCTCTGACATCCCCATCTACGCCTTCACGCGCCACGAGGCGACTCGCCGGCGCGTCACGATCTTTCGCGGCGTCTACCCGGTGATCTTCGACGTGGCCCATTCGAGCTCCTCCACGGACCTGTTGTACCGCGAGCTGTTCACGCGGCTGCTCGAGCTGCAGCTCGTAAGGAAGAACGACCTGGTGATCCTCACCAAGGGCGAGCTATCGGGAGTGCAGGGCGGGACCAACTCCATGCTGATTCTCAAGGTCGCGCTCGATTCGCAATGAGCCGAGCTGCTGCGGCGTGCGGCGAATGAAAGCCCGGTACATCGGGGCCGCTTGCGCGGCCTTGATTCTGGCGCCGCTCGCGGTCGTGCACGGCGTATTGCGCAGTTCGCTGCCGCAGCTCGACGGAAATGTCCAGCGCATGGGGATCGTCGCCCCGGTCACGATCGATCGCGATGCGCTGGGCGTTCCCACCATCGAAGCGGCCAACAGGGTCGATCTCGCGTATGGAACCGGCTTCGTACATGCGCAGGACCGTTACTTCGAGATGGATCTGTCTCGGCGGCTTGCCGCGGGAGAGCTCGCCGAGCTGTTCGGGGAAGGCGCACTGGAGCAGGACAGGAAAGCGCGCATCTTCCGATTCCGGCACGTCGCGCGCGAAGCGCTTCAACAGGCGACTCCCGAGCAGCGGGCGGTTTTGGAAGCATACGCCCGCGGCGTCAATGCAGGGCTCGCGAGCCTGCACAGCCGCCCCTGGGAATACTGGCTGTTGCGTTCGGCGCCGGCCCCCTGGAGGCCCGAAGACACGATCCTGGTTACGTTTGCCATGTGGTGGGATCTGCAGTATTCGGGATTCCAGACCGACATCGTGCGGCAACAGGTGAATGCGCGTCTTGGTGGCCCGCTGTGCGGCTCCTGGAAGTGCGGCCTGCAGTTTCTATATCCCGCGCGGACGCAGTGGGACGCACCGAATGCCTCGACGGACATTGCCGATCCCGGTGCGGGCGTGCCGTCCGCGGGCGGCAGCAGCGATTCGAGTGTGGTTCCACCTCCGGAGGTGCTCGATATACGCGGCAGCGCAAGCGCCGCCCCAGTCTCTCCAGCCGTCTTCGTGCCGACGGTGCGCCGCTCCGGCATTGGAAGTAACAACTGGGCAGTGGCCGGCCGGCTGACTGCGACAGGCGCCGCCCTGGTCGCGAATGACATGCATCTGCGCGCGCGGGTACCGCCGGTCTGGTATCGAGCGCGTTTGCGCATTGCAGCGACGCCGACGCAGCCTGCCATCGACCTCAACGGGGTGACCCTCCCGGGAGCGCCGCTTCTAGTGGCTGGCTCGAACGGTCACATTGCCTGGGGGTTCACCAACAGCTACGGCGATTGGCTGCACGTCGAGCTCGTGCCCTGCACTGCGGTCGGTGAGAGGGCCGTTCAGACGCCTTCCGGGCCCGTGGCCCTGACAGTGCAACGGGAGGAGATCCGCGTCCATGGCAAGCTGAGTGTCGTGCTGCCCGTCAAGGCTGGCCCTGCGGGTGTGCTATTCGAGGCTCACCCGGACAGACAGACCTGCTGGTTCGCGAGCTGGCTGGCTCAGCAACCCGCCGCCACCAACATGAGCCTGATGGGGCTGGAACGGGCGACATCGGCGACCCAGGCGCTTGCGCTCGCACCGGGCATCGGGATTCCTCATCAGAACTTCGTGGTCGGCGATCGGGACGGACATATCGCCTGGACCATCGCGGGACGCGTTCCCGTTGACACGGGCAACAGCCGGACGACTGGCAGCTCGTCATGGACCGGCGCCGAGGCTCAACCGCGCATCGTGGATCCCCCGGTGGGCCGCATCTGGACGGCAAACGCGCGAGCGACGGATGATGCCGGCCAGGAGTCCGCGATCGGCGGCGCCGCTGCGCAGATCGGTGCTGACTATGACCTGGGGGCCCGCGCACGGCAGATCCGGGACGATCTGCTTGCCATCCAGGGCCGCGCGACTGCAGCCGACATGCTGCGCGTCCAGCTGGATGATCGGGCGATGTTTCTGACCCGCTGGCGCACGCTGCTGCTGGGCATGCTCGATGACGAGAGTCTCGCTGGTCATCCGGGCCGCGCGGACTTCAGGCACCTGGTTCTCGATTGGAATGCGCGTGCCAGCGTCGATTCGGTGGGTTACCGGCTGGTGCGGGCTTTCCGTGACCGGACGGAGGAGGCTGTGTGGCAGATGCTGCTGGGAGCGCTCGGGATCGCTCCCGATGAGCCGGCGCCCTCGCAATTCGAGCCGGCCCTGTGGCGGCTGGTCAACGAGCGGCCCCTGCACATGCTCGCGGCGCAATACGCGAGCTGGCGGCAGTTTCTGCTCGCTCAACTGGATGCGACCCTTGTGCAGCTACGGCGGACCTGCCGCGAGCTTGCGCACTGCACGTGGGGCGCGCGCGAGCCGGTGAAGATCCGGCATCCGTTGTCGCGCTCGCTGCCATTCCTCGCGCGCTTCCTGGACATGCCCACCGTCGAGCTGCCGGGAGATCACGACATGCCGCGCGTACAGGACGGGCCTATCGGCGCATCGGAGCGATTCGCGGTGTCGCCCGGCCATGAGGACCAGGGCTATATCCATATTCCGGGTGGCCAGAGCGGCCATCCGCTGTCACCCTACTACAGGGCGGGGTTCATGGATTGGGCCCGCGGCACGCCGACGCCGTTCCTGCCCGGCACCTCACAGCACCGGCTGACGCTTCGGCCGGAATGACCCACGAGGCCGATATGACTCAACGATTTGCCGGCACCGAGGGCTACATCGCCACCGACGATCTGATGATGGCGGTGAATGCCGCGGTCACGCTCGCCCGGCCGCTGCTGATCAAAGGCGAGCCGGGCACGGGCAAGACTCAGCTCGCCCTGGAGATTGCCCGCTCGCTCGAGCGGCCGCTGTACGAATGGCATGTCAAATCGACGAGCAAAGCGCAGCAGGGACTCTACGAGTACGACGCGGTCTCGCGCCTGCGCGACTCGCAACTGGGCGATCCGCGCGTACGGCACATTGCCAACTACATCGTCAAGGGCAGGCTGTGGGAGGCCTTCGAGTCCGAAGTGCAGCCCGTGTTGCTCATCGACGAGATCGACAAGGCCGACATCGAGTTTCCCAACGACCTGCTGCGTGAGCTCGACCGGATGGAGTTCTACGTCTACGAGACGCGCGAGCTCGTGAAGGCGCGGCATCGCCCGATCATCGTGATCACGAGCAACAACGAGAAGGAGCTGCCGGACGCGTTCCTGCGCCGCTGCTTTTTCCACTACATCCGCTTTCCTGACGAGGCGACGATGGCCCGGATCGTGGAGGTCCACTATCCGGGATTGAAGAAGGAGTTGCTGGCGCAAGCGCTGGCGGCCTTTTTCGAAGTGCGGCAGACCCCGGGGCTGAGGAAGAAGCCCTCGACGTCGGAGCTGCTCGACTGGATCAAGCTGCTCGTCGCCGAAGATATCGACCCGGCAGTGCTGCGCTCGCAGGATCCGAAGAAGACCCTTCCGGTCCTGCATGGCGCCCTGCTGAAGAATGAGCAGGACGTGCATCTGTTCGAGCAGCTGGTTTTCCTGAGCCGGCGGACGCGCTAGCGAGCGCGGCACGCGGCAGCCGATCGAAGCAGCTCACGCCATGCTCGTCCGCTTCTTCTTCGAGTTGCGCGCCGGCGGGGTTCCAGTGACCGTCACCGAGTTCCTCACGCTGCTCGAAGCGCTGCGCGCACGAGTCGCCTCGGCATCGGCGCAGGACTTCTACTACCTGGCGCGCCTGTGCATGGTGAAGGACGAGCGGCACTACGACCGCTTCGACCGGGTATTCGCCGAGGTATTTGCTGGCGCGGAGCAGCTTTTCGAGCAGATCGTTGCCGCACTGCCGGCGCAATGGCTGCAGGCGCTGGCGCAGCGCAACCTCCCGGAAGATGAAAAACGCAAGTTGGAGGCGCTCGGCGGCTGGGACAAGCTGCTCGAGACGTTGCGCGCGCGCCTGCGCGAGCAGAAGGAGCGGCACGAAGGCGGCAACAAGTGGATCGGCACGCGAGGCACTTCACCCTTCGGCGCCCATGGCTACAACCCCGAAGGCATCCGTATCGGACAGCCAGGCGCCGGAAACCGCCGCGCGGTGAAAGTCTGGGAGCAACGCGAGTACCGCAATTTCGACGACGACGTACAGCTCGGCACACGCAACATGAAGCTTGCACTGCGCAAGCTGCGCAAGTTCGCCCGTGAAGGCGCCGCGGACCATCTCGATCTCGACGGCACGATCGACGCGACGGCGCGCAACGCCGGGCTGCTGGACCTGAAGCTCGTGCCCGAGCGGCGCAATGCGGTCAAGGTGCTGCTGTTCCTGGACGTCGGCGGCTCGATGGACGACCACCTCCGCATCTGTGAAGAGCTGTTCTCGGCGGCGCGCAGCGAATTCAAACACCTCGAGCATTTCTATTTCCACAATTTCCCCTATGAGAGCCTCTGGAAGGACAACCGGCGGCGCTTTGCCGCGACGACGCCGACGGCGCAGGTGCTGCGGACCTACGGCCGCGACTATCGCGTGATATTCGTCGGCGATGCCACGATGAGCCCGTATGAGATCACGCAACCGGGCGGCAGCATCGAGCACTGGAACAAGGAGGCCGGCAGCGTGTGGATGCAGAGGCTGACCGCGACTTATCCGCGCGTAGTCTGGTTGAATCCGCAGAGCCTGGACCGCTGGGAGTACACTCCTTCGGTGCGCATCACGCGCGAGCTCGTGAGCGAACGCATGTTTCCGGTGACCATCCAGGGACTGGACGCGGCAATCAAGCAGCTACGCCGGCCGCTGGTTCGCGCGTTTGCGGGCAACCCATGACGGAAGGCTCGTTCCAATCCTACCGGTCCAGCAGCCGCCCCACGGTCGGGCTCGTGCTGACGGGCGGCGGCTCGCGTTCGGCATATCAGATTGGCGTGCTGCTCGCCCTGTCGGAGCTCATGCCCCGGGCGCGCAATCCATTCCAGGTGATCGTCGGCACCTCGGCAGGAGCGGTTGCAGCGGGCGTGCTCGCGTCCGAGGCGCACCAGTGGCGGCGCGCCGTCGCGGGTCTGGAGCGCGTCTGGGCGAACTTTCGCTCCGAGCAGGTGTTCCACGTCGATCCGATTCACATGATGCGCGCGGGCATGCATTGGGTGCTGGCCCTCGTGTCGGGCGGCATCGTGCTCTCGCCGCCCAAAGCGATGCTCGACAACGCGCCGCTGCGCCAGCTACTTGGCGTACACGTCGATGTTGCGGGCATCCGAAGAAGCATTGCACGCGGACACCTGCGAGCCATTGCGCTGTGCTCCACCAGCTACGTGACCGGTCAGTCAGTTGCGTTCTATGACGGAGTCGAAGGGTGCACCGACTGGTCGCGCGTGCAGCGCGTGGGGCGGCGAACCGTGTTGTCGCTCGATCACCTGATGGCGAGCGCGGCGATTCCACTGCTGTTCCCGCCAATCAAGCTCGGAGACGAATACTTTGGCGACGGGGCGATGCGCCAGCTCAATCCCTTGAGCCCGGCGATTCATTTGGGCGCCAACCGGCTGCTGATCATTGGCGTGCGGGCGCGCCGCGCCGCGGGTGTTGCTGTGACTCGAACCCAGCCGACGATGCCCAGCCCGGGCGAAATCTTCGGATACATGCTGGATATGCTGTTCACGGACCAGATCTACGGCGATCTCGAGCAGCTCGAGCGGATCAACCAGCTCGTGGAGACTGCACCCGAGGCCGCGCAGGGCGCGCGCCGCGTCGAGACCCTGATGCTGGCGCCGAGTGTGGATCCGCGAGAGATTGCCGGCCGTCACGGAGCCGAGCTGCCGCGCGGCTTGCGCGCGCTGTTGCGGGTGATCGGGGGACGGGACGCCTCGGGATTCCAGTTGTCGAGCTACCTGACGTTCGAGGCGGGATACACCAGGGAGTTGATCGAGTTGGGGTATCGGGACGCGATGCAGGCGCGCACCCAGCTCATGGCGTTCATGAGCGGGGAGAAGCCACCGCAGGTTGCGACAGCCCCGGGGGTCGTCGAGGCCTCGTGATTCGCTGGCATGACCGGGAAGTCCGGATCGCGTGCCGTCAACCGCCGACCAGGACCGCCTTCGCCGGGCTGAACATCCTCGCCCCCGGCAGCGAGCCATGCCGCGCAGTCACGTTGGTGTACTTCCCCGCAAACTGCTCCACCAGACGGTCCACGATGTACACCGAGCGGTGCTGGCCGCCGGTGCAGCCCACCGCAACGGTCAGATAGCCGCGATTGCTCGCCTGGTATTCGGGAATGCGCGCCTCCATGAAATGTGCGATGTCGGCGATCAGGCTCGCGACGTTCGTCTGTTCCTCGAGGAAGCGGATGACTTCGGGATCGCGGCCGGTGAGATTGCGCAGGCCCTGTTCCCAGTACGGATTCGGCAGCGAGCGGGCGTCGAACACGAAATCGGCGTCGCCGGGAATGCCGTGTTTGAATCCGAAGGACTCGAAGGTAATGGACAGCCGGCCGACCGACCGTTGCTCGACGCGCTGATGAATGATCTCGCGCAACGCGTGCACACCCATCTTCGACGTATCGATCACGAGGTCGGCCGCATATACGATCGGCTCGAGGAGCTGGCGCTCGAGTGCCATCGCCTCGCGCAGGTCGATGTCATTGCGGCTCATGGGGTGCTTGCGGCGCGTTTCGGCAAACCTGCGCAGCAGCTCCTCGTCGCTGGTCACCAGAAAAATCACTTCGCAGTGAATTCCGCTGCGCCTGAGCTCGTCGATGAGTTGCGGAACGGTGGCGATCTCCGCAGCCGTGTTGCGCGCGTCGAGGCCGATTGCCGTGCGCTCGTACGTGGGCTCCGGACTGCGCACGGTGTGAGAGATGAAGGGTTTGAGCAGAGCGGCGGGAATGTTGTCGATGCAGTAGAACCCCAGGTCTTCGAGCATGTGGAGTGCCACGCTCTTGCCGGAACCGGACAGGCCGCTGAGGATGATGACGCGCACGCGCTGGACGTTAGCCCCAGCAGTGCGACCGCCGCAAGCGGGAGCCTTGCATAATGTGGCGGTCCGCCCGCGAAGGTCACGGCCGGGCCGCCTGGTGGGCGGGGCGGTTGCCGCCTATAGGGCGCCGAGACTCTTGGCCGTGCGCCGCGCCTCCGCCGCATGGTGGTCGGTGAGTTTTTCCTTGTGCTTCTTCACGCAGCGATCGAGCTTGTCAGTGAGCAGATCGATGGCGGCGTACAGGTCTTCTTCCGTCGCGTCGGCGTGGATGGAATTGCCGCTGACGTGCAGCGTGGCCTCGGCCTTTTGCCGCAGCTTCTCTACAGTGAGTACACAGTGAACGTCGATGACCTGATCGAAGTGCCGTGCGATGCGATCGAGCTTTTTCTCCAGATATCCGCGTAATGCCGCAGTGACCTCGATGTGATGGCCGGTGACGTTGAGCTGCATATCCGTCTCCTTTGAGTCTTGTTCACTCTTGCTTCATTTACATCTGCTTCAATCCTGCGCGGCGGCGCTCGTTGGAGGGCGCGATGCCCATCGCTTCGCGGTACTTGGCGACCGTGCGGCGCGCGACCGGGATGCCTTCCCCGGAAAGCAGCTCCGCAATGCGTCCGTCGCTCAAGGGGCTCTCGGCTTCCTCATCCTTGACGAGCTTCCTGATCTTGGCGCGAATGGCGGTAGAGGATGTGCCCGAGCCGTCGGCGCCTTCCACCTGGCTCGAGAAGAAATAACGCAGCTCGAACACACCGCGCGGGGTATGCATGTACTTGCCCGAGGTCACGCGCGAGATGGTTGATTCGTGCATGCCCACGGCCTCGGCGATGTCCTTCAGGATCATGGGGCGCATGTGCTCATCGCCATGCTCGAGAAAGGCCTGCTGGCGCCCGACGATCGAGCGCGCCACCTTGATGAGCGTCTCGTGGCGGATCTCCAGGCTCTTGAGCAGCCAGCGCGCCTCCTGCAATTGGGCGCGCATGGTCGCGTGGCTGGCATTTCGCCCGATCAGGCTCGCATAGCTGCTGTTGAGCCGCACGCGGGGCAGCGTGGCGGCATTGATCTCGACGGACCATCCGTGATCCGTGCGCCGCACGAAAACGTCCGGGATGACATATTCCGCAGGACCCGTGCTGACGGTTGCGCCGGGACGCGGATGGCAGGATCGCACCAGCGCGAGCGCGCATGCGATCTCCTCCTCGGTCGCGCGCAACTCGCGTCGCAGCAGGGACAGCTCGCGCTCGGCGACCAGCTCGAGGTGGTGCCGGGCGATCTCGATCGCGGTGTTGAATCCGGGGGTGGCTGGATCCAGCTGGCGCAGCTGCAGCTCGATGCATTCTCCGACGGAGCGGGCGCCGATTCCTGGTGGATCCAGAGCCTGCACACCGCCCAGCACGGCCTCGACTTCGGCGGCATCGCACTCGACCTCGGGTCTGAGCGTGCTCGCAATTTCCTCGAGCGGCTCGGTGAGGTAGCCGTCGTCGCTGATCGAGTCGATGATGGCGCGCGCAATGGCGAATTCACGCGGCTCGAGCCTGGCCAGCTCCAGTTGCCACAGCAGGTACTCCTGCAGGGACTGGCCCGAGGCGTCCGCGAATTCCTGCTGCCGCTCGTCATCTTCGCTGTTCCACGAGGCTTCGGCCGGCCCGGCACTGTGCTCGCCCCATCCCTCGTCCACCACCTCGACCGTGCTTTCCTGGGCGCGCTCGGGGACTTCGACCGGCTCGCCGCCCGGGGTCTCGATGGCCTCGAACGTGCCCGTGCCTTCGGCCTCTTCCGTGGGCTCCAGCATCACGTTCGTTTCGAGGAGCTCCCGGATGTGGGCCTGGAGCTCCAGGGCGGGCAGCTGCAGAAGTCGGATCGCCTGCTGCAGCTGCGGGGTCATGGTCAGTTGCTGACCCAGCTTGAGCTGCAGGGAGGGTTTCAGCATGGTTGCACGGGGAGCGCCTGGGGCCTTCCAATGGTAAGTATTTGAAAGATAGTAACTTTCTCTTTTGGCCCCTGCCGGGCTCAAAGGCGGAATGACTGGCCCAAGTACACCTCACGAACTTGGGGGTTGGCAAGGATTTCTTCCGCAGTTCCGGCCGCAATGACGGTCCCCTGATTCATGATGTAGGCGCGGCCGCAGACGCCCAGGGTCTCCCGCACATTGTGGTCCGTAATCAGCACGCCGATGTCGCGGCTGGTGAGCTCCCGGATGATCCGCTGGATATCCAGGACGGACAGGGGATCCACGCCCGCGAACGGCTCATCGAGGAGCATGAAGCGCGGCTCGGCGGCCAGGGCGCGGGCGATCTCGACACGCCGCCGCTCCCCGCCGGAGAGCGAAAGCCCGAGGCTCTTGCGCACATGGCCGATCCGGAGCTCCTCCAGAAGCTCCTCGAGCCGCTGCTCGCGGGCGGCGCGATCCAGATCCTGGCGCGTCTCGAGAATGGCGAGCACGTTCTTTTCGACGGAGAGTCTGCGGAAAACCGACGCTTCCTGCGGGAGATACCCGAGCCCCAGCTGCGCGCGGCGGTGCATGGGAAGAGTCGTCAGCTCGGTGCTTCCCAGCTCGATGCGCCCGGCATCGCACGGCACCAGTCCCACGATCATGTAGAACGCCGTGGTCTTGCCGGCCCCATTCGGCCCCAGCAGGCCGACCACTTCGCCGTTCGCGACTTCGACCGACAAGTCCTGGACGACCTGCCTCGATTTGTAGCTCTTGGCCAGGCCGGTGGCGCGCAACGAGGTCATGGCTTCTTGTTGAGCTCGTCTTTAGTGCGCGGATCGATCTTGATGTGCACGTGCTGGTCGCTGCCGGGCTTGGACGCAGCCTGCACCTGCTGCTCCCGGATGTTGTAGACCAGCAGCGGTCCGCTGATTTCTGTGTGGCCGTCGGAGAGCCACGCGTCGTCCGAAAGACGAACGGTCGCATCGGTCACGTCGTACACGATCTCCCGCGCATGGCCGCGCGCGATCTGATCGGAATCCGTTCGTTTCTGCTCGAATTCCGCGGGATTGCCGTCGATCGTTGCCTTGGCGATACGGTTATTGCGGAACTCCACTACTGCCTGGTCGGAGCGCAGGCTGCCATGCTGCTCGCCGTTGATGCGAACGTTGCCTTCGAATGTCCAGCGGCTGTTGTCGAAATCGAGTCCGGTGGCGTGTGCGTGATCTGCCTGCACCCGCGTATCGCCCTGCGAGATCACGACATCCTTGAAGACTACGGTATTCGTCTTGTAGTCCACTTCCGATGAGGCGGCATCCAGCGAAATCGGCAACTGCCGTGAATCCTTCGAGACACTCGGGATGACGTTCCTCGAAACGGCGGCGCGCGCCGGGGCGGTGCCCGGCGCCAGCAGCAACGCGCCAACCAACGACAGCGTCGTCGCCACGCGCCACAGCGCGCAGCGCAGCGGATCAGGGCGAAAAAGTGCCATGTACGCTCGATTCCAATAGCAGGCGACGCTCCGTCAAGGTTGCCACCAGTCCCCGCGACTTGAGCTTACGTCCGGCCCAATCGAGCGTCACGGGTTCAGCCGTGCTGATGATGTCGGCTTGAGTATCGACCGACAGCTTCTCGGTCGCGAGGTCCGCATTCTGCGTCGAGCCCGGAAGCAGGCCGTCGACGTGCACGTCGCCCGCCAATTCAACTTTGCCGGTGTCCTGGCCGAGCTCGCCATGATCGGCGCGTGCGGTCCACAGCTGTCCCGCCTGGTCGCGAAACGACATCCGCACCTGCTCGAAAACAACGTCATCGCCGGGCCGTTGGCGAATCACCTCGGCGTTCACCGTGTACATCGGGAGGCCGTCAGGTCCCGTCTCGATGAGTACGGCTTTGCGCGCCGAATAGCCGAGATCGGCGCTCGAGCTCGCCACGGTCGGCGTGGCCGTGGTCTCGCGCTGCTGTCCACCCAACCACAGCGAGCCCCCGATGATGGCGATGAAAATGAGAGTCGCGAAGATCCGGAAAATCATCGTAAACCGCGCTTGCGTGCCGCGGGTGTCACGCCATGAGCTGCATCTGGGGGGACTTCCCGGCGCGCTTCCAGAAGATAGTCGCACACCTCCCGGACCGCACCGTGTCCGCCTGGAAGCGAGGTTACAACATGCGCGGCGCGAAGTGCATCGCGGTGCGCATCCGACACGGCGAATGCCAGACCCACAGTGCTCATCAGCGGCACATCCAACACATCGTCCCCGACGCAAGCGCACTCCGCGGCGGCCACTTTCAGCCGCGCGCGCAACTTCTGGAATGCGGCGACCTTGTCCCTGGCGCCCTGCATGACGTGCTCTACGCCCAGCTCGCGGCAGCGAACCGAGACCATCCGCGAGCGCCGCCCCGAAATCACGCCGACGCGAATACCCGCGGCGTCCAGTTGCTGGATACCCTGGCCGTCGCGAACGTGAAAGATCTTCAGCGCCTCGCCGCGCGGGCCGAAGTAGAGGCGGCCGTCCGTCATGACGCCGTCAACGTCGAGGATGAGAAGCCGAATGGCGGCGGCGGATTGGCGAGTCATGAGCGACAGACCGGTCGGGTCGGCTTGGAGTGCTGGTGTGCCTGGCTGATCAGACCACACCGGCGCGGAAAAGGTCGTGCACGTTCAATGCACCGATGAGCCGTCCCTGGGGATCGGCGACGGGCAGCGCCGTGATGCGGTGTACTTCCATGATGTGCACCGCCTCCGCAGCCAGCGCGCGGGGGCCGATCGTCTTGCAGTTCGGGGTCATGACCGCGCTCATCGGCGTCGCATGTATGTCGATCCGCTTGTCGAATGTCCGTCTGAGATCACCATCGGTGAAGACGCCGAGGATGTGATCGTCGCGGTCGACGATGACCGTCATGCCCAGACCCTTGCGCGACATCTCGAGCAAGCCAGCGCCGAGTTGATCGTCCGCCGTGACTCGTGGAACGGCCGGTCCAGTCCGCATCATGTCCTCGACGTGCAGGAGGAGCTGCCTGCCGAGGGTCCCGCCCGGATGCGAGCGGGCAAAATCCTGCTTGGTGAAGCCTCGCGCTTCGAGCACCGAGACGGCGAGCGCGTCGCCCATCGCAAGCGTCGCTGTCGTGCTCGCCGTGGGAGCCAGATTGAGCGGGCAGGCTTCCTCTGGAACGCTGACGTCCAGCGCCACTGCCGCAGTCCGCCCGAGCGTCGAGTCCGCTTTACCGACCAGCATGATCAGCGGCACGGCCAGGCGCTTGAGGTGCGGCAGCAGAAGCACGAGCTCGGGCGTCTCCCCGGAATTGGAGATTCCGAGCACGACATCTGCCCGGGTAATCATGCCGAGATCTCCGTGGCCCGCCTCGGCCGGATGCAGGAAGAATGCCGGCGTCCCAGTGCTGGCGAGCGTGGCGGCGATCTTGCGTGCGATGTGCCCGGACTTGCCCATGCCGGTGACGACCAACCGGCCCTGACAGCCAAGGCAGATGCGACAGGCCGTCGCGAATCCCGCATCGAGCCGCGGCGCAAGCGCGGCAACCGCGTCGGCCTCTATTGCCAGCGCGCGCCGGGCGGAGGCAAGCAACTGGGCATCATCGGGCGTGGACGCGGAAATCGGGGTGGTGCTCGGGCTGGGCTGCATGGCTTGTGGATTATAGGCGCCGTCGCCCGGGAGCCATTAATATCTTGCCCCATGAATCCCGCACAAATTGCGCAGCTCATCCGGGCCAGTCTTCCCGGGTCCGAGGTCCGGGTCGAATCGGATGACAACACGCATTTCGCCGCACGCATCGTGTCGCCGGAATTCGCCGGCAAGCGCAGCCTGGCGCGCCATCAGCTCATCTACCGGGCACTCGGCGAGCGCATGGGAACCGAGATTCACGCGCTCTCGATCGAAGCGCTGACGCCCGAAGAGGCCGACGCGGGGCAGAAAGCGCCGTAGGCGGCTTTCTGCAGTAGAACAACGAGGGGCAAAAGTCGCGCCTTTTGCCCCCGGGCAGAGCGGGACGGCGTAGGCCGCTTACGACAGAGGTGACATGGACAAGCTGCAGATTCAGGGGGGCGTGCCCCTCGAAGGTGAAGTGCGCATCTCCGGGGCGAAAAACGCAACGCTACCCATTCTCGCCGGCGCCCTCCTTGCAGATGATCCCGTAGTCGTAGCCAACGTCCCGCATCTCAAGGACGTCACCACCACCGTGGAGTTGCTTGGGCGGATGGGCGCTACCGTCACCGTCGACGAGCGCATGCGCATCGAGGTCGATGGCTCGACTGTGAAGGAGTGTTTCGCTCCCTACGAGCTGGTGAAGACCATGCGGGCTTCGATCCTGGTCCTGGGTCCGCTCGTCGCGCGCTTCGGGCGAGCCGATGTCTCCCTGCCCGGCGGATGCGCGATAGGTGCGCGGCCCGTGAACATCCATGTCGCCGGCCTGCAGGCCATGGGGGCTGACATCACTATCGAGGGCGGCTACATCCGGGCACGCGCAGACCGGCTGAAGGGAGCTCGACTGGTGCTGGACACCGTGACCGTCACCGGAACTGAGAATCTGATGATGGCCGCGACGCTCGCGCAGGGCGAGACGATCATCGAGAATGCAGCCCGCGAGCCCGAGGTGGTGGACCTTGCCAATTTCCTCATCGCCATGGGCGCAAGAATCCAGGGCGCAGGAACGGACAAGATCCTCGTGGAGGGCGTGAAACGGCTGCGAGGGACGACCTACGAAGTGCTTCCCGACCGAATCGAGAGCGGCACCTACCTGGTGGCGGGCGCGATTACGGGCGGTTTCGTGCGAATCAAGAACACTCGCCCCGATCATCTGGATGCCGTGCTTGCCAAGCTGGAGGAAGCTGGTGCGACAGTAGGTGTCGGCGACAACTGGATCGAGGTCGACATGCGCCACCGCCGGCCGAAGGCCGTGGATGTCCGGACGGCTCCGTATCCCGCGTTTCCGACCGACATGCAGGCACAGTTCGCGGCGCTGAATACGGTCGCCGCCGGCGTCGGGACGATCATCGAGACGATCTTCGAGAACCGCTTCATGCACATGCTCGAGATGCGGCGGCTGGGAGCGGAGATCCGCCTGGAAGGCAATACGGCGATCATCCGTGGAGTGGAGCGCCTGACCGCGGCCCCCGTGATGGCCACCGATCTGCGCGCTTCCGCCAGCCTGGTGCTCGCAGGGCTCGTTGCGGAGGGCCGCACCGATATCGAGCGCATCTATCATATCGACCGCGGCTACGAGGCGATCGAGGAGAAGCTTGCCCAGCTCGGCGCTCAGATCAAGCGCGTACCGAACTAGTCGATGGCTGAGAATGGCCGTCCGGCCAGGCCCGCTTTTCGCGGGCAAAAGTCCCGCCTTTTGCCCGCGTGTCGGTTCATGCAGTCGGTCTGGCCTGCTGAGAATGGCCGTCCGGCCATTCTCAGCCATAGCAGACTTAGTCCGACTGCGGATGAGCATCTTCGGCGCGTAGACTCGAAGGTCTCAGCCACTGGAGCACATATGCGCATTGGCATGGTTGGACTGGGGCGTATGGGCGCGAACATGGTGCGCCGACTGCTCAAGGGTGGGCACGAATGTGTTGCGTTCGATCATTCGGCCGATGCCGTAAAGGCGGTCGCCGCCCAGGGAGCGCGCGGCGCGAAATCGCTCGCGGAGCTCGTGGCCGGGCTCGGCGCGCCGCGTGTGGTATGGATCATGGTGCCGGCAAGCGTGGTCGATGGAGTCATAGCGCAGCTTCGTGCCTTCTTGCAACCCGGCGACGTCATCATCGACGGAGGCAATTCCCACTATCACGACGATATCCGGCGCGCCGATGAGCTGCGGCCATCCGGCATTCACTACGTGGACGTGGGCACGAGCGGCGGCGTCCTCGGTTTCGAAAGCGGATTCAGCCTGATGATTGGAGGCGAGAAAGACATCGTCGCAGCCATTGAGCCGGTCTTTGCGACGTTGTCTCCCGGCGGGCAGCCGCCCGCCGCGGCCGTGGCGGGTAAGGGCGCGCCCCCACCGCCAGCCGCGGGCACCGCGGGGAAGGGCTATCTGCATTGCGGCCCCAACGGCGCCGGCCACTTCGTCAAGATGGTCCACAACGGCATCGAGTACGGCCTGATGGCCGCGTATGCCGAAGGGCTGAATCTGCTGAAGCACGCGGATGCCGGCATGCAAACGCGCGAAACGGATGCCGAGACGGCGCCGCTGAGCGATCCACGGTTTTTCCAGTATCAGCTGGATGTCGCGGCGATCACGGAAGTCTGGCGGCACGGCAGCATCATCTCCTCCCGCCTGCTTGATCTGACCGCCGCGGCGCTTGCTGGTAGTCCGACGCTGCAGAATTTCGGCGGGCGAGTGTCGGATTCCGGTGAAGGCCGATGGACCGTCCAGGCGGCCATCGAGGTGGGCGTGCCGGCGCATGTTCTGAGCGCCGCTCTGTACTGCCGCTTCGACTCGCGCGGCCGGGCTGAATTCGCCAACAAGGTCCTGTCTGCGATGCGCCTGGGGTTCGGCGGGCATCTGGAGAAGCCGGCTT
Source organism: Steroidobacteraceae bacterium (assembly GCA_050738795.1). Taxonomy (GTDB): domain Bacteria; phylum Pseudomonadota; class Gammaproteobacteria; order Steroidobacterales; family Steroidobacteraceae; genus 13-2-20CM-66-19. The sequence continues at coordinate 46,043 of JBOIAD010000100.1, read as the reverse complement.
CCGAGGGCGGCAGTCCCGAAAGTTCGCGCGCCGTCGGGCCGGACGCTGCGGGACGCAAGCCGTGAGCAGTCGCCGGGATTCCGATGCCCTCGTTCTCTTCGGCGCTACGGGGGATCTGTGCTTCAAGAAGATCTACCCCTCCTTGTATCACCTCGTGCGTCGCGGGCATCTGTCCGTGCCCGTCATCGGTGTCGCAAGAGCAGGCTGGAAACTGGAGCAACTGGCCGCGCGCGTGCGCGAGAGCGTGCAAGCTTCGGTGCAGCCACCAGAGGAGGCCATCCTTGCCAAGCTCGTCGGATTGTTACGTTATGTGGACGGGGACTATCGGCGGCCCGAGACGTTTGTCGAGCTGCGCAAGGCATTGGGCGATGCTCAGCGGCCGCTGCATTATCTCGCCATCCCGCCAAGCGTTTTTCCCGAGGTGATCTTGCACCTGGGCAAAACTGGAAATGTGGCGGGAGCGCGGGTCGTCGTCGAGAAGCCGTTTGGGCGGGATCTGCCCTCCGCACGCAAGCTGAACGCGACGCTGCTCGAAACATTCCCCGAATCGAACATCTTTCGCATCGATCATTATCTCGGCAAGGAGCCGGTGCAGAATCTGCTGTACTTCCGCTTCGCGAACTCGTTTCTGGAGCCGGTGTGGAACCGCAACTTCGTCGCCAGTGTGCAGATCACGATGGCGGAAAAGTTTGGTGTGGCGGGGCGCGGAAAGTTCTACGAAGAGGTCGGCGCCATCCGTGACGTGGTGCAGAACCATCTGCTGGAAGTGGTCACCTTGCTGACGATGGAGCCGCCGGTGAACGCCGAGGGCGAGGCGCTGCGGGACGAGAAGGTCAAGGTGTTGAAAGCCATCAAGCCGCTCTCCCCCGACAAGCTGGTACGGGGGCAGTTTCGCGGCTACCGCCAGGAAGACGGCGTCGCCGCGAAGTCCCGCGTCGAGACCTATGCGGCGCTGCACCTGGAGATCGAGTCGTGGCGCTGGAGCGGCGTGCCGTTCTACTTGCGCGCGGGCAAGTGCATGCCCGTTACGGCGACGGAGGTCGTCGTCGATTTGCGGCCACCGCCGGCGCGTGTGTTCGGCGATCTGGGGCCCGAGCAGCCCAATTATCTGCGCTTCCGGCTCGGCCCCGAAACAGCGATCGCGCTGGGCGCGCACGCGAAGAAGCCAGGACCTGCGATGCAGGGGCGCGACGTCGAGCTGTTCGTCGATCAGCAGCAGAAAGACACGGCGGATGCGTATGAGCGCCTGATCGGCTCCGCCTTGATCGGTGACACGTCGCACTTCGCGCGCCAGGATGAAGTCGAGGCGGAATGGGCTGTCGTCGACCCGATTCTCACCGGGTACTCGGAGCCGCACGAATACGTCCCGGGAACATGGGGACCGAAGCAAGCAGACGATCTGATCGCCGGCAACTGCAGTTGGCATAACCCCGGTGCGGACGCGCGCGATTGGACGCGCTCGTGCGGGCCGCTCAAGCTCGGCAAGTTCGCGCCGTAGCCTGGCCTCCTCCAATGGACTAAGGCGCGATCCACATGTGTACGGTGGGGCAGCGTGCTACGACACGCCGGGCAATCAGCGTCGCATCGCTTTTCAGGAAAGCCTCCGCGATCGCGTGCTTGTCGGGGCCCGCTACGAGGAACAGGGTTTCCTCGATCTGGCACAGAACATCCGGCGTGACGCTGATCCCCTCCAGCCCGTCTGGCCTCTGAACCGCTATGGCCAGCCGGCCGCGGGCCGCTTCGAGATTCGCATCGCTGAACAGCGAGGCGGTGTGGCCGTCGGCTCCGAGCCCCAGCAGGCCGAGGCCGATCCTGGCACCCGAGTGCAACAGTGTCGCGAGCTGCTGCTGGTAGTCGTCGGCAGCCTGCTCCAGAGGCAGCTCGGTCCTGACCCGCAGGACCGCGCCTTCCGGTAGCGCTAGCGCGTCGATCAAAGGGCGCGACTGGTAGTAGTTGCTCGATTCCGAGGTGGCCGGAACATAGCGGTCATCCGAGAAAAGCAGGCGCAAGCCAGGCGCCGGCCGAGGCGCCCTTCGTGCGAGCTCGCGGTAGGCCGGCAAGGGTGTCCGGCCGCCCGAGAGCATCAAGGCCGTCGCGGCTGCCGCAGGAGCAGCGATCGCCCGCTCGAGTCGCTCGACGAGGGCCGTGTCGAGCTGGGCGGTGGTTGCGAAACGGCGCGTTTGAATGGATGTCATGGGTGATGACCGGGCTGAAAGGTGGCGCACGAGCGCATCAGGAGGTCCGCGGCCGCTCGCTCACTTGCGCCTTCACGTCAAACTCGCGACGTCCGCGCAGACCGTGGATCGCAAGTCTCGAGCCTGGCTTATGCGTCGCGATCCGTCCGAGCGCATCCTGCGCACTGCGTACCGGGGCACTGTCAATGGCCAGAATCAGATCGCCGGGCTTCAGGCCGGCCTGCTGGGCAGGACTGCCGACATAAAGATTGGCGATGAGAACTCCGCCTTGAGCGAGGCCGAGCTGCGCGGCCTGCTCGTCCGAGACATCCTCCGGCACGATGCCGATCCAGCCGCGAATCACGCGGCCATTGCTGATGATATCGCTCAGCACGCCGCGCACCATGTTGACCGGGATTGCGAATCCGATGCCTTCCACGCCCAGGTTCTTGGCCACGATGGCCGTGTTGATCCCGACCAGGGCGCCGCTGGAGTCCACGAGGGCTCCGCCGGAGTTGCCGAAATTGATCGGCGCATCGGTCTGGATGAAGTCCTCCAGCGCCGCAATGCCGAGCTGCTGGCGGCTGGTCGCGCTGACGATGCCGTGCGTGACGGTCTGCGACAGGCCGATCGGATTGCCGATGGCCAGCACCACGTCGCCGACCTTGAGTTGGTCCGAGCGGCCCAGCACCGCGATGGGCAGCGGTGTCAGGTCGATCTTCAATACGGCCAGATCGGTGTCCGGGTCCCGCCCGACGATACGCGCATCCGCTACACGGCCGTCGGCGAGCTGGACCCGGATCGAGTCGGCGTTTGCAATGACGTGGTGATTGGTCACGATGTGGCCGCTTTCATCGACGATGACGCCTGAGCCCAGGCTGCGCTCGATCCGTTGCCGGTACCGCGGCAAGAAACCGCCGAACAGCTCGCCCAGCGACGAAGGCGCAACCCGTTCGGTAACCAGACGCGCCGTGTACACGTTGACCACCGATGGCGCGGCCCGCTGGACCGCGGCGGAGTAAGTCACCCGGGAGGGCGCCGGCAGCGCCGTCTGCGGACTGCTCGCCACAGTTGCGGGCATCCTTGGCCCGCCGCCGCGGATCAGGTCCGGGCGCAGTGCGACGATGAGAAAGGCGAGGGCAAGGCCTCCCACTACCGATCCAGCCACGAAAGTCAGTCCGCGGCCCAGGCGCGCAAGCATGATTTACTCCCAGGGAGCGTTCGAGGCGGCACATATATGCCGCTCGCACGGAAGGTCGGGTTCGTTTGTGTATAATGCGCCGCCCCCCGCAAGCCGGAAACTGCACGCGTATGTCCATGTCGCGCACGCGGCCGAGCGGTGCGCGGAATTGAGTGGGCCGGTTTCGATTTGCCGAGCAAGCCAAGCGGGAGAACCGTTCGATGGCGGAAAGCGTTGTCGTCGGCGACGACGGGGTCGACCTGAGTCGACGCAAGTTTCTAACCACGGCGACGATTGCCACCGGGGCGGTTGGTGCGGTGTTCGCCGCAGTGCCGTTCGTTGCCTCCTGGCAGCCATCGGAGCGGGCCAAGGCCCTGGGCGCGCCCACGGTGCTCGACATCTCGAAGCTCGAGCCGGGACAGATGACCATCACCACGTGGCGGCGGTCGCCGATCTACGTCGTGCGCCGCACGCCCGCGATGCTGGCCCACCTGAAGGGTCATGACCGGTTGCTCAAGGATCCGAATTCCGAGGAATCGGACCAACCCCCGTACACGAAGAATCTGTTCAGGGCGCGCGAGCCGGAGGTCCTCGTCCTGATCGGCACCTGCACGCATCTGGGCTGCCTGCCGAAACAGCACTTCGAGCCGGGCGACCCGCAGATCGGCGCGTACTGGCCGGGGGGATTCTTCTGCCCCTGCCACGGATCGCGCTTCGATCTTTCCGGCCGCGTCTTCACGGGCTCCCCCGCGTCGATCAATCTGAGGATCCCGCCGTACGAGTTCTCGAATCCCCGCACGCTGGTCGTGGGGCTCGACGAGACGCACAAAGGAGCCGCGTGATGGCTTCGCTCCACGGTCCGGACGTTCGCGCGCCGAGTGACCCGCCGCCGTCCGGCAGCAATCTACTTCCGAAGGCAGGTTTCCGGGCATGGCTCAACAAGCGCATGCCCGTCGACGAATTCCTTGCCAGCCAGTTGACGAGCTACTACGCGCCGAAGAACTTCAACATCTGGTATTTCTTCGGCTCGCTGGCGCTGCTGGTGCTGGTGCTGCAGCTCGCCACCGGCATCTATCTCACGATGTTCTACAAGGTGGGCGAGGCGACCTCCTTCGACTCGGTCGAGTACATCATGCGGGAGGTGGATTGGGGCTGGCTGATCCGCTACCTGCACTCGACGGGAGCCTCGGCGTTCTTCATCGTCGTCTACCTGCACATGTTCCGGGCGTTTCTGTATGGATCGTACAAGGCGCCACGGGAGCTGCTGTGGATCCTCGGCATGCTGGTGTACCTCGCCCTGATGGCCGAGGCATTCATGGGCTATGTGCTGCCGTGGGGAAACATGTCGTTCTGGGGAGCGCAGGTGATCGTGAACCTGTTCGGCACGATCCCAGCGGTGGGGCCGGGCCTCGTCGAGTGGATTCGGGGCGACTACGGGATCGCGGATGCGACCCTCAACCGCTTTTTCGCACTGCACGTCGTGGCGCTGCCGCTCGCACTGCTGCTGTTGGTCATGTTGCACCTGGTCGCCCTGCGAACGACCGGCTCGAACAATCCCGACGGCATCGAGATCAAGGCGAAGCTGGGACCGGACGGCCACCCTCTCGACGGCATTCCGTTCCATCCGTACTACACCGTGAAGGACGTGGTGGGCGTGGGCGTGTTCTTCGTCCTGTTCGCCATCGTCGTGTTCTTCGTGCCGACCTTCGGTGGCCTGTTCCTGGAAGGCCCGAATTTCGGGCCCGCCAATCCCATGTCCACTCCCGAGCATATCGCCCCGGTGTGGTACTTCACCCCCTACTACGCGATCCTGCGTGCAGTGCCGGACCAGAGAATGGGCGCTCTGCTCATGGCCCTCGCGGTGCTCTCATTCCTGTTCCTGCCCTGGCTCGATCGCTCGCCGGTCAAGTCGATGCGCTACCGGGGCTGGATATCACGCACGGCGCTGGCGATCTTCGCGGTCTCGTTCGTAGCGCTCGGCTACCTCGGACTGCAGCCCGCCGAAGGTTCGTACGTGCTGCTGGCGCGGATCTTCACAGTTCTTTATTTCGCATTCTTCTGGCTGATGCCGATCTACTCGAGGATCGATCGCGTGAAGCCCGTGCCTGAGAGGGTGGTCTACCATGCGCACTAGCCGGGGCCCCCGGAAGACCCAGGGCGTGGGGCGTTTCGCGGTCCTGGTGCTGGGCGCATTCCTGCTGGCATCCGGTGGCGCCATTGCGGCCGAGGAAGCCGCCGGTGGCCCGGGGTCGGACTGGAGCTCCTGGCACGCAGGCAACGATGTAAAGAACATTGCATCGCTGCAACGGGGCGCGCGCAACTTCACGAGCTACTGCCTGGGATGCCATTCGCTCAAGTACGAGCGGTATTCGCGCCTGGGAAAGGATCTGGAGATCCCGCCGGACCTGCTCCAGAAGTACATCGTGCAGCCCGGCGACAAGGCGACAGCATACATTCTGACCACGATGCCCGCGGCGGATGCGGAAGCGTGGTTCGGCAAGACGCCTCCCGATCTCTCGCTCATGGCGCGCGAGCGCGGGGTGGATTATCTCTACCAGTTTCTCAAGACATTCTATGTCGATCCCACGCGGCAGACGGGAGCGAACAATCTGCGGCTGCCGACCACTGCGATGCCGGACATCGTCTCGGCGCTCGAGGGCCTGAAGAAGCCCGTGTACAAGAACGTCGAGAAGCGCGGCGCGGATGGGGCGACGAGCCAGGTATTCGACCATTTCGAGCAGATTGCGCCGGGGAGCATGAACGCCGAAGAGTACGACGGCTTCGTGCGTGATACCGTGAACTTCCTGGACTACGTGGGAGAGCCGACGCAGGTTCAGCGACGCGCACTGGGTGTGTGGGTGGTACTGTTCCTGCTGGTATTTACCTGGCTTGCCTGGCTGCTGAAGAAGGAATACTGGAAAGACGTGCACTGACCGGCAACAACGCGCAAGCGTCTTTCAGCGGACAAACGGGGCTTCGAGCCTCCACCGAACGCTTCGCGGGAGCGGAATCTTGTCGAGCAGACGATCCATCATGACGCTGTTCTCCGCGCCCAACGACCCTTGGAGTCATCGGACGCGGATCGTGCTGGCCGAAAAAGGCATCAGCATCGACATAGTGAGCGTCGAGCCCGGAAAGCTTCCCGAGGACCTGCTCGACCTCAATCCGTATCACAGTGTTCCCACGCTCGTGGATCGGGACCTCGTGCTGTATGACTCGCGGGTCATCATCGAATATCTCGATGAGCGCTTCCCGCACCCGCCGCTGATGCCGGTGGATCCGGTGACCCGGGCACAGTTTCGCCTGGCGCTGTATCGCATCGAGCGCGACTGGTACGCGCTGGTGCATCAGATCGAGACCGATCCGGACAAGAAGCAGACCGTGAGATTGAAGAAGATCCTCCGGGATACCATCCTGCAGAGCACGGAACTGTTCAAGGTCAAACCCTATTTCCTGTCGGATGAGTTCTCGCTCGTCGATGCCACGATCGCACCCGTGCTGTGGCGCCTGCCTTACTATGAGATCGATCTGCCGCCGCAGGCGCAGCCGATCATCAAATATGCCGGCCTGATCTTTTCCCGGCCGGCATTTCGCGAGAGCCTGTCGGACACCGAGCAGGAAATGCGCCTCATCTGAGGCCGCGACATGTCTCCAGTTCCGCCGCCTCCGCCCAAGCGACCCTATCTGCTGCGAGCCATGCATCAATGGATGTCCGACAGCGGGCACACGCCGCATGTCATCGTCGATGCGCAGCGCGCGGGCGCGGAAGTGCCCAAGGCCTACGTCAAGGACGGCAAGATCGTACTCAACTTGAGTCCGAGCGCCACTCAGCGCCTGAAGCTGGGAAACGAGGATATCGAGTTCGATGCGCGCTTCGCCGGGGTCGTACACCATGTGCGCTTTCCGGTCAGCGCGGTAATGGGAATCTACGCGCGCGAGACGGGCGAGGGGATGGTGTTTTCCGAGCAGGATCTCGGGCCGGAGCCGCCCAAGGGGCCGAGCTCGGCTGAAGAAGGCAGCGGCAGCCGGCGGCCGCAGCTCAAAGTGGTGAAGTAGGCCGTCCCGCCCCTCACGCAGCAAAGGCGTGTTGAATCCATTCGACCTGCGGCTGCTTGGCGGCGGGCCCGCGCACGACCAACACGTCGAAACGGATGCGCAGGCCGGCGAGCTCGCGTCGCTGCTGCAGGAGTTGCGCGGTTGCCCGGATGATGCGCCGTTGTTTCGACCTGCCGACCGTGGCGGCCGCGCCGCCGTAGGCGGCACTGGCTCGTGTGCGCACTTCCGCTATGACGAGAATGTCCCGCTCGCGAGCGATGATGTCCAGCTCGCCGAGCCGGCGGCGATAGTTTCGCAGCAGGATCGCAAGTCCCCGCGATTCGAGAAATTGAACCGCGGCATCCTCAGCCGCGCGCCCGATCTGCTGACGGTCCATGTCAGTCCTGTGCGGATCCGGCTCAGTGTGGCGCACCCGCCGCAGGTGCGGGCGCAGGCGCAGGTGCAGGTGCAGGTGCAGGTGCAGATGCAGATGCAGATGCAGATGCAGATGCAGATGCAGGCGGATAGGGAGCGGGAGCCGGCAACATCCGGATCTCGCCATTGTGGATCTGGGCCCATGCCAGCTCGCGATGGATGCGGTGCTCTGGATCCAGAGTCAGGTGGCCTGTCAGGCCGTCGACCTGGATGTTGGCCGCGGCCGCGTTGCCGCGCAGGGCCGTCGCCAGCCGATAGGCATCGAATCCGAAAGCGAACAGGCGCCCGAGGCGCGGCCCGGCGCCGCTCGGCCATGCATCGTGGACCGCACCGCGCACCGCATCCGCGAGGTCGCCTCCCAGCATCCAGGGCATGTCCGGAAACATGAGGCCTTCCAGATCCTGGTTATTGCGCGGGTCCGGATCGAATGCATCGGATGTCGCATACGTCGGCACGCCGCCGGCGAAGTGGAACCGAAGTTGCGGGCGCAGCAGGCGTTCCATGTTGGCCTGCGCCGGCGCGAAGATGAATTCAAGGTCGCCGCGCCGCCGCGGCTCGAATTGCAGCTTAGTGCCGAGGATCGACTCCAGCCGCCGATGGCGGGCGTTGCTGTCGCTGATCCGCAGGATCTGCGTAATCGAGTCGGAGTAGTCCGTCAGGGAGCTATCGAGGGCGGCGGAGGCGAACAATCCGCCGCCGCCCGCCTCGAGCTCCTGTGTGAATGCGGTCAGGACGCGCGTGCCCCAATCGCCAGTGGGCACGAGCGCAATGCCGTGCCGGTGGCCATCCGCCAGGATCCGGCGAGCGGCCTGCCGTGCCTCGTCTTCCGGAGAAAGCGCGAACTGATAGAACGCCGCGGGCACCGGCCGGTCGGACGGCAGGAAGTTGAGCGCCAGAATCGGCGGTCGCCTGGCCGCCAGCGCGGCGGCGGCTACGACTTCTTCGCGAGTCAGGGGCCCCACGATGATCTGAGCACCTTCCTGTGTGGCCCGCGCGACGGCTTCGGCAATTCCGGTCTCGCCGGTGTCGTAAATGTGAATCGGCGATCGCTCGGCGGCCGGCGTCTGATAGTACGCGGTCATGAATCCGTCGCGCACACTGGTCGCTGCGGCTGCTTGTCGGCCCGTGATGGGGAGAAGGAGGGCGATGTGAGCTTCGGCCTGGGTAGGCTGTTGTATCTGCCGGCTCAGCAGCTCACTGCGTACGATCTCGTTCGCTGGATGGTTCGGATAGCGCGAGCGCCAGGCGTCGATATCGGCGATGGCACCGTTTGGATTGCGTGCGGCGGCCGCCGCGATGGGTCCCAGCTCGAGCCAACCGCGTACCGTCGCATCGGTCGCCGTTCGCGGATCGATTCTCACGCCGCGTTCGCTGGCGTCGCGCAACGCTCCGAGGAGGTCGATCCGGCTCTGACGCAACTCCTGCACATTCGGCAGCCAATGCTCGAGCGCAACTTGCGCGATCACCGCATCGGCCGGCCGGCCGGCAGCCCATGCCGTCTGTTGCTTCAGCCGCAGGTAGCGCAGTGCCTCGGGCGCGGATCGTGGCTCGGGGATCGCCGAGATTCGCTGCCATGCCTGCTGTCCCTGTCCGCGGGCCACCGCGAGCTCGACATCCAACAGCGGGCGTTCCGTCGTCTGCTGCGGCGTCAGGGGCGGTTCGATCGAGGCCAGCACACGCGCGGCGTCTTCCGGCCGATGTGCAGCCAGATACGCGCGGGTGGCGCGAAACAGGTAGTCATTGCGCTCAGCACCACTGTTCTGAGCAGCCAGGGCTTCATACATGCGGGCCGCACCGATCTGGTCACCCTGGCGCGTGAGTCCTTCGGCGGTGTCGATCGACGGTGGGGCTTGCGCACGAGGACTGAGGCTGGGGCAGCCGGTCAGCGCAAATACGGCCGCGGCAAGCACGGCGAGGCGAACGATCCATCGCGCGAGGAACATTTGTTGAACGGCCTCTCGTGGGCGGGCAGGATGGCCCGCAGGTGGGCGAAAGCCACGCTTTTGCCCGGCGGTTGCACAGGCGACGAAGCGGCGTGACAGTCGACGGAGACTATAGTGAACAAAGCGCGGGGCCGGCTGCAAGTCGTAGCGACACCCATTGGCAACTTGAGCGATCTGAGCCCGCGCGCCCGTCAGGCGCTCGAGGAAGCCGATCTCATCGTCGCGGAAGACACGCGGCGCACGCTTGGAATGCTACAGGCGATCGGCGTATCCAGGCCCATGGTGTCGCTGCACGCCCACAACGAAGGACAGCGTGTGCCGGGCCTTTTGGAGCGGCTCGCCGCCGGTGAGGTCATTTCGCTCGTGAGTGATGCCGGGACTCCGCTGCTGTCGGATCCTGGATTCGAGCTGGTGAGCAGCGCGGCCACTGCGGGGTTCGAGATTCGCATCATTCCGGGACCCTCGGCGATTACTGCCGCGCTTGCGGTAGCGGGACTGCCGACGAGCCGCTTTTGCTTCGAGGGCTTTCTGCCGGCGCGCTCGCGTGAACGCCGCTCCGAGCTGGCGCGGCTGGCGCACGAATCGCGCACGCTGGTGTTCTTCGAAGCGCCGCATCGCATAGCGCAGATGCTTGCTGATCTCGTTACAGAGTTTGGTCGTGACCGGCGGGCTGTCGTTACGCGCGAGCTGACAAAAACGCACGAGACGATTTATCGCGGGACGCTCGCTGAGCTCGCCGATCTAGCGGCGAGCGACGCTAATTTCCGGCGAGGGGAGATAACGGTAGTGGTGCACGGCGCACCCGAGCTTTCCAGTAGTGTTGATGTTCAACTGTTACGCCGTACGGTCGAGCTGTTAGCGAAGGAACTGCCGCCGGGAAGAGTTGCCTCGATTGCAGCGCAATTGACGGGGGCCACCCGGAGTGAGGCCTACGCGCTGGTCTCGCGTGGTGTGCGCGAGGAGGGCGGCGAGGGCGGCCAGGGCGGCGAGGGCGGCGAGGGCGACGGAACCTCGATTTGACTTCTTCCCCCGTCTCCTTAAGGTGGCGCCCCGGGGAGTCGGCCGGGCAATCGCTGTTCTGGCCGTCGCTGTCACAGGCGACGCGCAAGGATGGAGGAAAGTCCGGGCTCCGGCGGATCAGGTGCCAGGTAACGCCTGGGGGGCGCGAGCCCACGGAAAGTGCAACAGAGAGCAGACCGCCCAAGTCCCTGGCGCCGCGCAAGCGGCCGGGGAACGGCAAGGGTGAAACGGTGCGGTAAGAGCGCACCGCGGCCTTGGTAACAAGGCTGGCATGGTAAACCCCACCTGGAGCAAGGCCAAATAGGGAGGCAGCACTGAAGCGACTGCACTGCAGGCGTGACAGTGCAGCGCCGATCCGCGCGCGCTTCCGGGTAGGCCGCTAGAGGTTCACGGTGACGTGGATCCCAGAGGAATGATTGCCCTCGACAGAACCCGGCTTACAGGCCGGCTCTCCATAGTTCGGAAGCACAGCGCCCTGAGGGTCGCGTGCGGGCCCCAAGGCGCTTATGAGCCCTGGGTACGCAGGCGAGGTTACGCGCCCTCTGGGAGGCCCCGGAGGGGCGCGGCGGAAGGCCGGGAGACACCCCCTCATAGCGACCCCTCGTAGGTGCCCGGATTGGGGTCTGTCTTTACATAATTACGCCGCGACGCGATGCCCCGGAACGCGTGCCGGGGTGTCCAGCCCAGCTTTGGCTAAACCACTGTATAAACTTCGCCGGGCAAGCCGCTGATTGCTATGGCGAATGGCTTGCGCATACTGTGTGCAAGCTCGGCCGTTCCCTTATAAGTCGTTGTGACTGCGACGAATTTCACACTATTTCAATTGACATAGTGTCCCCCCGATTTCTATAGTGGCGACCGGTGGGAGAAAGTGGGGGGGAATGGGCGAGTCCCTCGCCTCAGGTCATGTTTCGCGGTGCAACAAAGGTCACCCTGGACGACAAGGGCCGGATGGTCATGCCTACCCGATATCGGGAGCAGATCGCCGAGGCCGCCCAGGGTCGATTGGTCATCACCGTCGATCGCGATCAGTGCCTCCTCATTTATCCCCTGCCCGAATGGGAACAGATCGAACGCAAGCTGATGAGCCTGCCCAGTCTGCACGCGCAGGCGCGCCGGCTCCAGCGGCTCATGGTGGGGCATGCGACCGACCTGGAGCTCGACGGGCATGGACGGTTTCTGCTGCCGCCGGAGCTGCGCGAGTTCGCAAAGCTGGAGCGGCACGGGATGTTGATCGGTCAGGGTAATCGTTTCGAGCTGTGGAACGAGCAACGCTGGGGCGAGCGGCGCGACCTGTGGCTCAAGAGTGAAGAAGCCGCGACCGATCTGCCGTCCGAGCTGGATTCGCTGTCGCTGTAGCGACGGGACACGGAGGTGAGAAGGCGGCGGGGATTTCCGGCGCATGAGAAGTCAACAGGGGTTGTGCGCCCTAACGGGTGTGCATCGGGCAATAACGCGGCAACTCTTCGGGGGGCGGTCCTCAACCGCTTCAATCGTGGATGAGCACACACCTGTGCTTGTCGATGAGGCGCTCGCGGCTTTGGCCCTCGAAGCGGGCGGTTACTATGTCGATGCGACGTTTGGGCGGGGCGGTCATACGGCACAAATCCTCCAGGCCCTGGGTAGGGAAGGCCGCGTGCTCGCGATCGACAGGGATCCTGAGGCCATCGAGGCCGGGGCTGTGCGCTTTGCCCACGAAGTGCGGCTTACGCTCCAGCATGCGTCGTTTGCCGATCTCGCCGCGCTCGTGCCGGCTCACGCGCACGATCAACCTTGCCGCGGCGTGCTCTTCGACCTCGGTGTTTCATCCCCGCAGCTTGAAGATCCGCTCCGGGGCTTCAGCTTCCGCGCCGATGGTCCGCTCGACATGCGCATGGACCCGACACGCGGCGAGCCGGTCTCAGCCTGGCTCGCTCGGGCGGGCGTCGACGAGATTCGCGAAGTGATCGCGACGCTGGGAGAAGAACGCTTCGCGCGGCGCGTGGCGCAGGCGCTAGTTGCCGGGCGTCGCGAGCATCCGATCGAGCGCACGAGCCAGCTCGCAGCGCTCGTTGCCAGGGCGGTACGCACACGTGAGCCGGGGAAACATCCGGCAACGCGCACGTTCCAGGCCCTGAGGATGTTCATCAACGACGAGCTCGGGCAGCTCCAGAAAGGCCTGGCCGCGGCGCTGCAGTTTCTCGCTCCCAGCGGCCGACTCGTCGTGATCAGCTTTCATTCGCTCGAGGATCGGATCGTCAAGCGTTTCATGCAGCGCGAGTCACAGCTCGATCCCGCGCTGGCCGATCTGCCGCTGCTGCCGCCTGGCTCGACGCCACGCCTGCGGCTGGTCGGGCGCAAGAGCCGGCCACGCGAGTCGGAAGTCGATCGCAATCCACGTGCGCGCAGCGCCCTGTTGCGTGTCGCGGAGAAAATCGCATGACTGCGATGACGCGGCGAATGGTTATCATCGCGGTGGCCCTTCTGTGGTTCGCCGCGCTTGGCTCCGCTGCTGGAGCGGTTTACTGCAAACATCGCGCGCGCGAGACGTTTGTCGAGCTGGAGCGCTTGAACGCACGGCGCGATAACCTGGAGATCGAGTGGGGACAGCTGCAACTGGAGCAGAGCGCGTGGTCCACGCACGCCTTCGTTGAACGCGTCGCGAGCACGAAGCTCCACATGGCGATGCCACCGCCTAAAGAGATCGAGATCGTCGCTCCATGAAGGCACGCAACGTACGTGGCGCCGCGCCTATCTCATTTCGCTGGAGAGCGTATCTGCTGATCGGCCTGCTCGTGTGCTGCGCCGGAGGATTGCTCTGGCGTGCCGTGAACCTGCAGCTCGTCGATCACACTTTTCTGGCGAAAGAGGGTGACGCGCGCTTCTCGCGAGTCGCCGAGATTGCCGCCCATCGCGGCACCATCAGCGATCGCTACGGTGAGCCGCTTGCAGTGAGCACACCGGTGGACTCCATCTGGGTGAATCCCAGGGAGCTGGCGCTTGCCAGCGACCAGATCCCGCGTCTCGCGGCCGCGCTGAAGCAGGACAGGCAGGAGCTGGCCCGCCGCATCACCAGCAATCTCGATCGCGAATTCCTTTATCTCGCGCGCGGCCGCCAGCCGAGCGAGGCTCAACAGGTCAAGGCGCTGGGAATTCCAGGCGTGTACCTGTCGCGCGAATACCGCCGCTACTATCCGGCGGGCGAAGTCGCAGGGCACATCCTCGGATTCACGAATGTCGATGACGCCGGACAGGAAGGCCTCGAGCTCGCGTTCGATCACTGGCTGGCCGGCGAGAACGGCGCCAAGCGCGTCATCCAGGACCGTTTCGGGCGCATCGTGCAGAATGTGGAAAGCATCCGTCCCGCGCGTCCCGGCCGCGACCTCGTGCTGTCCATCGACCTGCGCATTCAATATCTCGCGTATCGCGAGCTGAAAGCCGCGATCCGGGAGCAGCGCGCGCGCGCCGGCTCGATCGTCGTGCTCGATGTGACCACCGGCGAAGTCCTCGCGATGGTGAATCAGCCCGCCTACAACCCGAACGACCGCGAGCAGATCCTGCCCGAGACGTACCGCAACCGCGCGGCGACCGATATCTTCGAGCCCGGCTCATCCATCAAGCCGTTCTTCGTCGCCGCCGGCATCGCCTCGGGCAAGTACGACGATCACAGCATCATCGACACGTCGCCCGGCTTCTTCAAGGTCGGCAACACGCCCGTCGAGGACGAGCACAATTTCGGGCCCGTCAACATCGCCACCGTGCTCGCCAAGAGCTCCAACGTGGGGATGGCGCGCCTCGCACTGAGCCTCGAGCCGAAACTGATCTGGAACACCCTCACGCGGTTCGGCTTCGGGCAGGTCACCACCAGCGGCTTTCCCGGCGAATCGGCCGGCATCCTGTCCAACTACTCGCAATGGCGCCCCGTGGGCATCGCCACGATGTCCCATGGCTACGGGATTTCGGTCACCCCTCTGCAGCTCGCACACGCCTATTCGACGGTGGGTACGTTCGGTATCTCCCGTCCCGTCTCGTTCCTGCGAGTGGACACTCCTCCTGCGGGAGACAGAGTGCTCGATGCGCACGCCGCGCAGGAGTTGGTCGGGATGCTCGAGTCGGTGGTGATCGCCGAAGGCGCGACCGGCAAGCGCGCCGCGATTCCCGGCTACCGGGTGTCCGGTAAAACGGGCACCGCGTGGAAGGCATCCGCGGGCGGCTACTCCACCGATCGCTACATGGCCGTCTTCGGCGGGGTCTCGCCCGCGAGCGATCCGCGGCTGGCGGCGGTCGTGGTCATCGATGAGCCCAGTGCGGGTCTGCACATGGGCGGACAGGTAGCGGCTCCCGTGTTTTCGGCGGTCGTCGGCGGAGCGCTGCGGCTGCTTGCCGTGGCGCCCGATCGACCGGTCAACGCGCCCGACGAGCTGCCCTCGAGCCGGGCCCCAGCAGGCGTGCGCACGGCGGCGTTGCAATGACCGCAGTAACGACAAAGAGGCTCGCAGACCTGACCGCAGGCCTGATCAGCGTGCCTTCGGACATCCTGGTGCGCGATGTCACTGTCGATAGCCGTGCGGCTTCGGCGGGATCCCTGTTCCTTGCTTGCCGCGGACGCAAGCATCATGGGCTGCAGTTTGCCGGCGAGGCCGTGGCGCGCGGTGCCAGCGCTGTGCTTTACGAAGGGGCCGCCGAGGCGGATGCGGCGCAGCCGCCGCCGACTCGAATCGCTTCGCAGCTTGGGTCCGGCATCTTCGTCGCCGCCGTGCCGCGGCTGAGCCGGCATATCGGGGTCATCGCCGATCGCTTCTTCGGGGCTCCCTCACAGGCCCTTACCGTGGCGGCAATCACGGGTACGAACGGCAAGACGACCTGCGCGTGGCTGCTCGCTCAGGCGCTGCAACGGTGCAATCGTCCCGCCGCTTACATGGGTACGCTCGGATTTGGCGTGCCGCCGTCTCTTACGCCCACGCTCCATACGACGCCCGATGCGGTAAGTGTGCACCGCCAGCTCGCGGCGCTCAGAAATCTGGGGGCGGAGTGTGTCTGCATGGAAGTGTCCTCGCACTCGATCGACCAGGAACGGGTCGGTGGCGTTAGATTCAACACCGCCGCGTTCACGAATCTGACCCGCGATCATCTCGATTACCACGGCACGATGGAGGAGTATGGCGCGGCCAAGGCGCGCCTGTTCGAGTGGCCTTCCCTTGCGCACCGGATCATCAACATCGATGACCCGTTCGGGGCGCGGCTCGCGCTGCAACCCTCCGCGGCCGGCCTGGTTCTCACGACCCGCGCCTGCGCCGCTGGCGCGGCCTCGCCGGCTCATGCCGGGTATGTGCGTGCGGTTCGGGCCACGCCCGAGCCCGCGGGTCTCGCGATCGAGATCGAATCGAGCTGGGGCCCTGCCGCGCTCACCGTGCCGCTCATCGGCGAATTCAACGTGGACAACGTCCTGACGGTGCTGGCGGTTCTGCTCGCCTGGAACATCCCCCTCGAGCATGCTGCGAGCGCTCTCGCCCGCTCTCGAGCTCCGAGCGGCCGCATGGAATTGTTTGGAGGGACGGCTCCCGCGCCGTTGGCAATTGTCGACTATGCGCACACGCCGGACGCACTTGCGAAAGCGTTGCAGGCCGCGCGAATGCATTGTCGGGCGCAACTTCGCGTCGTCTTCGGATGTGGCGGTGATCGTGATGCGGGCAAGCGCCCGCTGATGGGCCGCATTGCGGCGGAACTTGCAGACGATGTCATCGTGACCGACGACAACCCGCGAACCGAGGATCCCGCACGCATCGTCGCCGACATTCTTTCGGGTATGGATCAACCCGCAGCGGTCCTGGTCGAGCACGATCGGGCACGGGCCATCCAGATCGCTCTTCGGCGTTGCAGCGCCGGTGACGTGGTCCTCATCGCGGGCAAAGGCCATGAGGACTACCAGATCCATGGAACGGTGCGCCGCGCGTTTCGCGATCAGGCTGTCGTGAGCGCCGAGCTGGAAGGAGGCCGGAAGTGAAGCGCACGCTGGGCGACTTCGCGCAAGCGTGCGAGGGCCTGCTACGGGGCGCTGACCGCACGTACGACGGCGTCTCAAGCGACACGCGAACTCTGGCGCAAGGGAATTTATTCATTGCGCTGCGCGGGCCGCACCACAACGGCAACGAGTTCGTTGGCGCGGCACTCGCCGGGGGCGCGGCGGGCGCCCTGGTGGACGCGGAACAGTCCACCCCGATCACTCAAGTGGTCGTGCCCGACACCCAGGTGGCGCTCGAGCGCGCCGCTGCAGCCTGGCGCGCGCAATTCTCGATGCCCGTGGTCGGTGTTGCCGGGAGCAACGGCAAAACCACGGCCAAGGAGATGACCGCCGCGATCCTCAGCGCGGCCGGCGAATGCCTCGCGACGCGCGGCAATCTCAACAACCACATCGGCGTGCCGCTGACCGTGCTGCGGATCGAATCCCGGCATCGCTTCGCCGTGATAGAGATGGGCACGAACCGCGCGGGCGACGTTGCGGCGCTCGTCGAGATTGCGCGCCCGAGCGTCGGAATGATTACGAACGCCGGCGCCGAGCATCTTGAAGGCTTCGCCAGTCTCGAGGGCGTCGCGCGCGCGGAAGGAGAGATGGTCGCGGGCCTGGAGCCCGGCGCGACAGCAGTAATCAACGCCGACGACGAGTTCGCACATCTGTGGCGAAACCTGACACCGGCGCGAGTGGTCACGTTCGGCATGCTCAAGCATGCCGATTTTTTCGCGACGGACGTGCATACGACCGTGGGCGCGGAAGGTTTTCTCACACGCTTTACGCTGTCGAGCCCGGAGGGGCGCGTTGCGATCGAATTGAAAATGGGTGGCCGCCACAACGTGGCGAATGCGCTGGCCGCCGCTGCGGCCGCCACCGCGGCGGGCGCTCGACTGGAGCATGTCGTCGCCGGACTGGGCGCGGTGCGCGCGGTGCCCGGCCGACTGCAATTCAAGATGCTGCCGAATGGCGCGTGGCTGATCGACGATTCCTACAACGCCAACCCCAGCTCCGTGAGGGCTGGCATCGAAGTGCTTGCCGCGCTCGATGGCCGCAAGTGGTTGGTGCTGGGGGATATGGCGGAGCTGGGCGAGTTTGCCGAGAGTGCGCACACGCAGATCGGTGCCTTCGCCCGCGAACAGGGCATCGAGAAGCTGTACGCCACGGGCGGGCTCGCCGCGCTCGCCGTCGAAAGCTTTGGCCGGGGCGGGCAGTGGTTTGCGGACGCGGGCGCCCTCGCGGACGCTCTTCGCGCAGCCCCGCCCGAGGTGCGGATGCTCATCAAGGGATCGCGCGTCAACAGGTTGGAGCGCGTCGTCGATACGCTCGTGCGCCGCCCGGCGAATCAGGCGGGGAGGCCGTAGGTGCTCTACTGGCTGTCACAGCAGTTGACCGGCTGGCATTCCGGCTTCAACGTCTTCTCCTACCTGACGCTGCGTGCCATTCTCGCGACTGTCTCGGCGCTCGCGCTCTCGCTCATCGTGGGACCGAGCATGATCACGCGCCTGTCGAAGTATCAGATCGGCCAGGTCGTGCGCGATGACGGTCCGCAGACGCACCTCATCAAGGCCGGTACGCCGACGATGGGCGGCACACTGATCCTCGTGACTACGCTCATCAGCACGCTGCTCTGGGCCGAGCTGACGAACCGCCTGGTGTGGATGGTGCTGGGTGTGACGTTCGCGTTCGGGCTGATCGGGTTCTACGACGATTACCTGAAGCTGGTGATCCGCAACCCGCGCGGGCTGGTGGCCCGCTGGAAATATTTCTGGCAGTCGGTCGCCGGCCTGTCCACCGCCGGAACGCTTTACTACACCGCATCGGGCCCGGCGGAGACGACCCTGTTCCTGCCGTTCTTCAAGACCTTCGCCGAGCCGCTGTCCGCGGTCTCGTTCATCGCGCTTGCGTACTTCATGATCGTCGGCATGAGCAATGCCGTGAACCTCACGGACGGGCTCGATGGCCTGGCGATCATGCCCGCCACGCTGGTCATCTCCGCCCTGGGGATATTCGCGTACGCGAGCGGCAATTCGGTGTTCGCGCACTATCTGCAGATTCCAGAAGTGCGCGGCGCGGGCGAGCTGATCATCTTCTGCGGCGCGCTTGCGGGCGCGGGCCTCGGGTTTCTGTGGTTCAACTCCTATCCGGCACAGGTTTTCATGGGGGACGTCGGCGCTCTCGCGATCGGCGCGAGCATCGGCGTCATCGCGGTGATCGTGCGCCAGGAGATCGTCGCGCTGATCATGGGCGGGGTGTTCGTGCTGGAGACCGCGTCGGTCATTCTTCAGGTGGGATCCTTCAAGCTGCGCGGCAAACGCATTTTCAAGATGGCCCCGATCCATCATCATTTCGAGCTCAAGGGCTGGGCCGAGCCGAAAGTCATCGTGCGGTTCTGGATCATCTCGCTGATTCTCGTGTTGTTTGGCCTTGCGACGTTGAAGCTGCGATGAGCGCCGGTAACGCAAACCCATCCTCCGCAGTCATCGTCGGTCTGGGCCGCACCGGCCTGTCATGCGCGCGTTATCTGCACCGCCTCGGTTGGAAGATTTCGGTGACCGATACGCGTGCGCAGCCGCCGGAGCTGGCGGCTCTGCGACAGCTCGACTCAAGAATCCCCGTGAGCACCGGGGAGCTCGATACGCGACTGCTCGATGACGCCCTCTGCGTCGTTGCATCGCCCGGCATATCGCTGACGGTGCCGTTCTTCGCCGAGGCGCGGCGCCGCGGACTCGAGATCGTGGGGGACATCGAGCTGTTTGCGCGTGCAGTCGATGCGCCGGTGGTTGGAATAACCGGTACCAACGGCAAAAGCACGGTGACGACGCTGGTTGGCCGCATGGCCGAGCGCGCGGGTATCCGGGTTCGGGTGGGGGGCAATCTAGGCGAGCCCGCCCTCGATCTGCTGGCGAGCGGCGACCGAAAGGCACAACCCGCGCAGCTGTATGTGCTGGAGCTGTCCAGCTTTCAACTCGAAGCGACCTACTCGCTCGCTCTGAAGGCTGCCGCCGTGCTGAATGTGAGCCCGGACCACCTCGATCGCTACGCGTCGGTCGAGGCCTATGCAGCGGCCAAGGCACGCATCTTTGCTCGCTGTGATACCACCGTGATCAACCTCGACGATCCGCTCGTCGTAGCCATGCCGCGAGCGGGACAGCGCACGCTCAGCTTCTCGCTGCGCGCATCCATTGGGGCGGATTACTGCTGTATCGCAGCGGCCACGCCAGGTGCGCAGTGGTGGCTGGCGCGCCGGGGCGAGCCGCTCCTGGCCCTCTCTGCGATGAAGCTCACGGGATTGCACAACGCGGCGAATGCTCTCGCGGCGCTGGCGCTTGGCGAGGCGCTGGGCCTGCCCCTGCCGGCAATGCTTGCGGAGCTTGCCACTTTTGCGGGACTGCCGCATCGCTCGCAATGGGTGGCGGAGGTCAATGGTGTCACATACATCAACGACTCCAAGGGCACGAACGTCGGCGCAACGATTGCGGCGGTCGGCGGAATGTCCGGGCCCCTCGTGATGATCGCGGGCGGAGAGGGAAAGAATCAGGATTTCATGCCGCTGGCGGATGCCTTCCGCGGCAAGGTGCGCCATTCGGTGCTGATAGGCCGGGATGCGCCAGCCCTCGCCAGCGCGTTGCACGGAGTGTGCACGACGGAAACCTGCGCATCGCTGCAGGACGCAGTCGCGGCGGCTGCCCGCGCCGCGCACCTGGGTGACACGGTGTTGCTGTCACCGGCCTGCGCCAGCTTCGATATGTTCCGCGACTACATCCATCGCGGCACGGTCTTCACGCAAGCCGTGAAGGAGCTCGCCGCGTGAATAGTCCGGCAAAAACGACGCTTTTTGCCGGACGTCCGGAAAGGGCCGCAGGCCGCTTTCCGCAATGGACGAGCACGTTCGCAAGCTCGCCGATGTCGTGCGCGCGCTCCAGCCGGGGCAGCGGCGCCATACACATCGACACCGTGACGATCGCGCTCGTTCTCTCGATCGCGCTGCTCGGCCTCATCATGGTGACTTCCGCTTCCGTCTCCATCGCAAGCCAGGAGACCGGCGAGCCGTTCTACTATCTGCAGCGGCAGTTGGTGCTGATGCTCATCGGCGGAGCGTGCGCGGTGCTGCTGTTCTGCATCCGCACCGAGCTGCTGGAGAAGGCATCCGTCGCACTGCTGATCGTGGCAATAGCCCTGCTGGCGCTGGTCTTCATTCCAGGCCTGGGGCACACCGTGAACGGCAGCCGCCGCTGGCTGCGCCTGCTCGGATTCAACTTCCAGGCCTCCGAGCTCGCGCGCGTGCTGGTGCTCATCTATCTGGCAAGTTACGCCGTGCGCCGCGAGGAGGAGCTGCGCACCACACTCGGCGGGCTCGCCAAGCCGCTCGGTCTGCTGTGCTTCGTGGGTGCTCTGCTGCTCGCCGAGCCGGATTTCGGCGCGGCGACCGTGTTGTTCGCGACCGGCTTCGGACTGCTGTTTCTCGCCGGCGCGCGCCTGCGTTACGTCATCTGCATGACGGCGATCGCCGCCGCCGGATTCGGGGTTCTGGCCGTCACCTCGAGCTACCGCATGCGCAGGCTCACGGCCTTCCTCAATCCCTGGGCGGATCCGTACAACAGCGGTTTCCAGCTCACCCAGTCGCTCATCGCGATCGGCCGCGGCCAATGGTTCGGAGTGGGCCTCGGGGAGAGTGTACAGAAGCTGTTTTACCTGCCGGAGGCGCACACGGACTTCCTGTTCGCGGTGCTTGCCGAGGAGCTGGGGCTCGCCGGCGTCCTCCTGACGCTTGCGTTGTTCCTGTGCCTCATCTGGCGCAGCTTTCACATTGCACGCCTGGCCTCCGAGGCGGGATTGAAATTCCAGTCGTACCTCGCCTGCGCCTTCGGGCTGTGGGTCGGCATCCAGGCCTTCATCAACATCGGCGTCAACATGGGCGTGCTGCCCACGAAGGGGCTCACGCTGCCGCTGATGAGCTACGGCCGTTCGAGTCTCATCGTCTCGCTGGCGTGGGTCGGACTGCTGCTGCGCGTCTATCACGAAGCGATGCTCGAGAAACGCGGCTCGGCAACCGTACGCCAGCGCGGGGCAGCCATGGAGGGCGAATGAGCTCGCTGAGCGCCCGTCCCATCCTGATCATGGCCGGCGGCACGGGCGGCCACGTCTTTCCGGCGCTCGCCCTGGCGCGGCTGCTGCGAGCCAGCTCCTTCGATGTCGTCTGGTTGGGAACCCGACGCGGACTCGAAGCGCGCGTAGTGCCCGCGGAGCGCATTGCAACCGAGTGGCTGTCCGTCGGCGGTCTGCGCGGCAAGGGATTTGCGACCCTGCTGGCCGCGCCATTCAGGCTGGCGGTGGCGCTGGTGCAAGCGCTGCGTGTCATGTGGCGTCATCGGCCTCTCGTCGTCGTGGGCCTCGGAGGCTTTGTCACCGGGCCCGGCGGTGTCGCCGCGTGGCTCACGGGGCGGCCCCTTCTCATTCATGAGCAGAACGCCGTCGCCGGCTTCACCAACCGATGCCTTGCGCACGTTGCGCGCGAGGTGCTCGAAGCCTTTCCCGGCAGCTTCGGCCGCGGTGTGCACGCACGCGCCATCGGCAATCCGGTGCGCCAGGACATCAGCGCAATTGCGCCGCCGGCCGCCCGCTTCGCCTCGCGTAGCGGCGCTATTCGCATCCTCGTCATCGGCGGCAGCCAGGGTGCGACGCGCCTGAATGCGGTGGTGCCGTTTGCGCTGGCACGATTGAAGCAGGGCGCTCCCGCAAACATCCCGCCGATCGATGTACGGCATCAGGCCGGTGAACGCTGGATCGAGGCCGGCCGCCAGAGTTACGCGAACGCGGGCGTGCGCGCGGATGTGCGGCCCTTCATCGAGGACATGGCCGAGGCGTACTCGTGGGCGGATCTGGTGATCTGCAGATCCGGAGCGCTCACGGTTTCCGAGCTCGCGGCCGCCGGTATCGGCGCCATCCTCGTCCCCTTCCCCGCGGCAGTCGACGATCACCAGACCCAGAACGCCCGGTACCTCGTCAGCGAAGGGGCGGCGGTGCTCATCGCCGACCGGGATCTCACGGCCGAGCGGCTTGCCGATGAGCTTCAGCGGCTGTGCGGCGGACGGGGCAAGCTGCTTGCGATGGCCGAGCGTGCGCGCCTGCTCGCCAAGCCGCGTGCGGCCGACGATCTTGCTGCCTCATGCCTCGAGATGGCCAGGAGGGCGGCATGATCGAGGAACGGCGGACGAGCAAGGACCGGCGCACCACCCTGGAGCGGCCGACTGTCGAGCGTCGCGCCGCGCCGGATCGACGCGATCGCATGCGGCGGATCAACACGATTCACTTCGTAGGGATCGGCGGCAGCGGGATGGGCGGAATCGCCGAGGTGCTGATCAATCTCGGCTACGCGGTGCAAGGCTCGGATGCGAAGGCCAACGCGGTCACACGTCACCTGGCCAAGATCGGTGCCCGCGTCTCGATCGGGCACGATGCGGATCACATTGCAGGTGCCGATGTCGTCGTCGTGTCAAGCGCGATCGCGCGTGGCAATCCCGAAGTGGACACAGCACTGGAGCGGCG
The DNA here is from genome assembly GCA_050738795.1 of Steroidobacteraceae bacterium. Taxonomy (GTDB): domain Bacteria; phylum Pseudomonadota; class Gammaproteobacteria; order Steroidobacterales; family Steroidobacteraceae; genus 13-2-20CM-66-19. The sequence goes on along the minus strand of JBOIAD010000100.1, from coordinate 22,721 downwards.
CATTCCCGTGGTGGCGCGCGCCGAGATGCTCGGTGAGCTGATGCGCTTCCGGTATTCGATCGCGGTCGCGGGAACTCACGGCAAGACGACGACGACGAGCCTGGTCGCCAGCATCCTTGCGGAAGGGGGCGAGGACCCGACCTTCGTCATCGGAGGGCGGCTGCAGAGCGCCGGCAGCAACGCGCGTCTGGGTGCTGGACGCTATCTCGTTGCCGAAGCCGACGAGAGCGATTCCTCGTTCACGCACCTGCAGCCGCTGATCGCGATCGTCACCAACATCGACAACGACCACCTGGTGACGCATGGCGGCGACTTCGAGCTGCTGAAGCAGAGCTTCGTCGAGTTTCTGCACAATCTGCCGTTCTATGGTCTCGCGGTGCTTTGCATCGACGATGCAAACGTTCGCAGCATCGTTCGTGGAGTCGGACGACCGATCGTGTCCTACGGGCTCACATCCGAGGACGCGGACGTGAGAGCGGTGAACGTGCGCCGCGATGGCCTTCAGACGTCGTATGAGGTCGTGCGCGCTTCCGGCGTGCCGCTCAAGGTCACCGTCAATCTCCCCGGCACGCACAACATACTCAACTCGCTTGCGGCGATCGTCGTGGCAAGCGAACTTGGCATCGATGATGCGGCGATCCAGCGGGCACTGGTGAGCTTCCAGGGCATCGAACGCCGGCTCCAGCATATAGCAGACGTGGACACGTCCGCCGGCCGCGTCACGATCATCGACGACTACGGACACCATCCGACGGAAGTCACCGCGACTCTCGAAGCTCTGCGACAGGGATATCCCGGCCGCCGCATGGTGCTGGCGTTTCAACCACATCGTTACACGCGTACGCACGACCTCATCGACGACTTCAGCAAGGCGCTGTCCACCGCCGATGCGCTGCTGGTCACGGAAGTGTATGCGGCCGGTGAGACGCCCATTCCCGGCGCTGACGGCCGTGCAATCTGCCGCGCGGTGCGCGGGCGGGGGCTCGTCGAGCCCGTCTTTGTCGAAAAAGCGGAGGATCTCGCGGACTCGCTCGCGGATGTGATGCGTGACGGCGATGTCATCATCACGATGGGCGCCGGCCACATCAGTACCGTTTCACACGAATTGCCAGGGCGGCTCGCAGCGTCACCTTCAATTCGGGGGGCGTCGTGACCGTGACAGTCGCCCCGGAATTCGTGCTGCGCGTGAAACGTAACGAGCCGATGAGCCGGCACACCTCCTGGCATGTCGGCGGCCCGGCCGAAGTATTCTTCAATCCGCGCGACCGGACGGATCTGGCCTCGTTCCTGAAATCGCTGCCGGAGGATGTGCCGATTCACTGGATCGGCCTCGGCAGCAACCTGTTGGTGCGTGACGGCGGACTCAGGGGCGTCGTCATCAGCACCATCGGCACACTCGATCGCCTCGATCGCCTCAATCAGACCACCGTGTATTGCGAGGCGGGGGTGGCCTGCGCGCGGATCGCCAAGCAATGCGTGAAGTGGGGCCTGGGGCCGGCCGAGTTCTTCGCCGGGATTCCCGGCACCCTCGGCGGCGCGCTGGCGATGAACGCCGGCGCCTTCGGCGGCGAGACGTGGCGGCACGTGATCGAGGTGCAGACCATGGATCGGCGCGGCCACGAGCGTACGCGAGCCGCAAACGAATATGAGGTGGGCTACCGCCAGGTGCTCGCGCCCGCCGCTGACGAGTGGTTCATCGCGGCGAGGCTGAAGTTCGAGCACAAGCCCGGCATCAACGAAGCCAGGGTGCGCGACCTGATCGAGCGGCGCAAGGCCACGCAGCCGATCGGAGAGTGGAGCTGCGGCTCGGTGTTCACGAATCCGCCCGGAGATCATGCGGCGCGCCTGGTCGAAGCCGCCGGGCTGAAGGGTTATCGGGTCGGGGATGCTTCGGTGTCGCAGAAGCATGCGAACTTCATCATCAACCACGGACAGGCCACCTCGGCCGACCTGGAAGAACTGATCGGCCACGTGCAGGAGACGGTCGAGCGCCAGCACGGCGTTCGGTTGAATACCGAGGTGCGCATCATGGGAGCGCCCCGCTGATGCGCCTGAGGCACGATCCGGGCGCCCTGCACCGCGTGAGCAGCGCAAAGGAGTTCGGCCGCGTCGCCGTGCTGCTGGGCGGCGATTCCACCGAACGTGAGATCTCCCTTCTCAGCGGCAACGCGGTGCTCGCAGCACTCCAGCGGCGGGAAGTCGACGCGCACGCCTTCGATCCCCGCGATCAGTCGCTTCCCGGACTGCTCGAGGAGGGCTTCGAGAGAGTGTGGATCGCGCTTCATGGCCCGGGCGGCGAGGACGGTACTCTGCAGGGTGCTCTCGAGTACCTCGGGGTGCCATATACCGGCAGCGGCGTCATGGGCTCCGCCATCGCGATGGACAAGTTGCGCACGAAGCGGCTCGCGCAGGCGGTCGGTGTTGCGACGGCCGGTTACATCGTGCTGCGCGGGCAAGCGGATTTCGAGCTCGCCATCGAGCGCCTCGGTGTGCCGATGATCGTCAAGCCCGCTACTCAGGGCTCGAGCGTCGGCATGTCGAAGGTGGAGCGGGCAGCGGACCTGCCCGCGGCCTATGAGGCCGCGGCGCGAATCGAGAGCAGCGTGTTCGCGGAATCCTGGATTACCGGGAAGGAATACACCGTCGCCGTTTTGCAGGGGAGCGCGTTGCCGGCCATCCGCATCGAAACACCGAAGACTTTCTACGACTACGAGGCGAAGTACTTTCGCGACGACACGCGTTACTACTGCCCCTGCGGCCTCTCGGAGCCCGCTGAGCAGCATCTGGCGAACCTCGCCGTTGCGGCATTCGAGGCGGTGGACGCGCAAGGGTGGGGACGCGTGGACTTCATGATGGACGCGGCGGGACGTCCGCTGCTGCTGGAAGTCAACACCGTCCCGGGCATGACCGGCCACAGTCTCGTGCCCATGGCGGCCCGGGCGGCCGGATTCGATTTCGATGAGCTGGTCTGGCGCGTGCTCGAGACCAGCTTCTGCCGCACCAGGATCCCGGAGCGCACCTGATGTTGGGCCGACACAAAAACCGCCGCAAGCAGACCGAGCGCCGCTGGAGGCTGCCTGCAATCAATTGGCGCGCCCTGGCGGTGTCACTGGGCAGCCTCGCCGCGGTCTGCGTGGTGGCGGGGCTCGTGACGTGGACGCTGGATCAGCCGATCGAATCCGTGTCGGTCTCCGGGCGATTCCAGCGCGTCGCGCCGGTGGACGTCGAGCGTGTCGTCAAGCAGCAAGTGCGCGGTGCCGGGTTGTTGACAGTAAATCTCGATGCCGTGCGGCATGCCATTCACACCCTGCCATGGGTCGATGCCGTGAGTGTGCAGCGGGCGTGGCCACGCGGACTGCGCGTGCTCGTCATCGAGCAGGTTGCCGTCGCGCGCTGGGGCGAGACCGGGCTGCTCAACGCGCGCGGGGAGTTGTTCTCGAAGGACGAGCGCCACATGCCGCCCGAGCTTGCCGAGCTTTCCGGTCCCGACGGCAAGGAGTCCATCGTGGCGCAACGCTACCTGGCGGCCTCCGGACGCTTGATCCAGGCGGGACTGCGGCTGACGGCCATGCGGCTCGATGCGCGCGGCGCCTGGGAGTTCGACCTTTCGAACGGCGTCACCGTGCGGCTCGGGCGCCGGCAGATCGATGAGCGGTTCGAAAAATTTCTCGTTGCCGCGCTGAAACTCGTGACGCAGCGCGGCGACGATATTTCCTATGTGGACATGCGCTACACGAATGGATTTGCGATCGGCTGGCGCGGCGGGGCGACACACAGTGCTAAAGAAAACGGTGGTCGGGATGCTTAAGCGCTCGGATCGAAACCTGATAGTGGGCCTGGACATCGGCACGTCGAAAGTCGTGGCGCTGGTCGGCGAGGTGGGGCTGGACGGCTCGATCGAGGTGCTGGGCATCGGCTCACAGCCCTCCCGCGGCCTGAAGAAGGGCGTGGTCGTCAACATCGAGTCCACGGTGCAGTCGATCCAGCGCGCGGTGGAGGAAGCCGAGCTGATGGCCGGCTGCGAGATCCACTCCGTGTTTGCGGGCATCGCCGGCAGTCATGTGCGCAGCCTCAACTCGCACGGGGTCGTGGCGATCCGCGACAAGGAAGTGATGCACGGAGACGTCGAGCACGTGATCGATGCCGCCAAGGCCGTCGCGATCCCTGCGGATCAGAAGATCCTGCACGTGCTGCCACAGGAATTCATCGTGGACGGCCAGGAGGGCATTCGCGACCCGATCGGCATGTCGGGCGTGCGGCTGGAGGCCAAGGTGCACATCGTGACCGGCGCCGACAGCGCTGCGCAGAACATCGAGAAATGCATTCAGCGTTGCGGACTGGAGGTTGACGACGTCGTGCTCGAGCAGCTCGCTTCGAGCTTCGCGGTCCTGACGGAGGACGAGAAGGAACTGGGCGTATGCCTGGTGGACATCGGCGGCGGCACGACGGATCTTGCCGTGTTCGCGAACGGTGCGATCCGGCATACGGCGGTGATCCCGATTGCCGGAGACCAGGTGACGAACGACATCGCGGTATCGATGCGGACGCCGACGCAGTATGCGGAGGACATCAAGATCCGCTACGCCTGCGCGTTGTCTCAGCTCGCGAATCCCGATGAGAGCATCGAGGTGCCCAGCGTCGGCGACCGGCCCGCGCGGCGCCTTGCGCGCCAGACACTCGCGGAGATCGTGGAGCCGCGCTACGAGGAGCTCTTCGGGTTGGTGCGGGAGGAGCTGCGGCGCAGCGGCTTCGAGGAAGTCATCGCGGCAGGCATCGTCCTGACCGGCGGCAGCGCCAAGATGGAAGGAGCCATCGAGCTCGCCGAAGAAGTGTTCCACGTGCCGGTCCGGCTGGGCCTGCCGCAGTCCATCCGAGGGCTGTCGGACGTGGTGCGCAATCCGATTTTTTCCACTGGCGTGGGGCTGCTGCTCTACGCCCGTGACAACATCATGCCCGCGCGCCGCGGGCGATCCCTGGGCGGGAATGCAAAGACGGTGCTGGACCGCATGCGCTCCTGGTTCCAGGGCAACTTTTGAAGCTGACAGGCACGAGCTGACAGGTGAACAGGTGAACAGGCGAACACGGGAACCGGCGAGGGTTCAACCAACCAATGATTGTCCTTTAGGAGCGCGAAACATGTTTGAACTGATGGACGCGTACAGCCAGAGCGCCGTCATCAAGGTGATCGGCGTGGGCGGCGGCGGTGGGAACGCCGTGGCCCACATGGTCACGAGCGGGATCGACGGGGTGGAATTCATGTGCATCAACACCGACTCGCAGGCGCTCAAGCATGCGAAGGTCAAGACTGCACTGCAGATCGGATGCAACATCACGAAGGGCCTGGGCGCGGGAGCCGACCCGGAGGTGGGCCGCCAGGCCGCGATGGAGGATCGCGACCGCATCGTCGAGCTCGTCGAGGGCTGCGACATGCTGTTCATCACTGCCGGGATGGGCGGCGGCACGGGAACGGGCGCCGCACCAGTGGTGGCGCAAGTTGCGAAGGAGCTGGGCATCCTGACGGTCGCCGTCGTGACCAAGCCCTTCGAGATGGAAGGCAACAAGCGCTCGTTCGTCGCGGATCACGGCATTGCCGAGCTCGGCAAGTACTGCGATTCGCTGATCACCATTCCCAACCAGAAGCTGCTGACCGTGCTCGGTCCGCAGACGACGCTGCTGGATGCGTTCAAGTCGGCGAACCAGGTGCTGCAGGGCGCAGTGCAGGGCATTGCCGAATTGATCACCCGGCCGGGGCTCATCAACGTGGACTTCGCGGACGTGCGCACCGTGATGGCCGAGACCGGCATGGCCATGATGGGCTCGGGATCCGCCAGCGGCGAGGGCCGTGCCCGCGAGGCGGCGGAGGCTGCAGTCTCCTCACCGCTGCTCGAGGACATCAATCTGGCCGGGGCGCACGGCATCCTGGTCAACGTCACGGCGGGAATGGACCTGTCGATCGGCGAATTCCAGGAAGTCGGGCAGATCGTCAAGCAGTTCGCCTCCGAGGATGCGACGGTCGTGGTCGGGACCGTGATCGATCCGGAGCTCACGAACCAGGTGCGCGTGACAGTGGTTGCGACGGGCCTGGGGCGACCGGCGGCCGCCGTACGGCCAACCGCGTCGCAGCATCGTGAGTCGTCCGCGTCCCGCGATCCGGCCTCCCATCGCGACTCGATGAGCTCACGGTCCGAGCCGCCGATGCGGGTGGTGCGGCGGGGACCGCTCTCGAGCAGCGATTATGCGGCTCTGGACAAGCCCACTGTGCAGCGCCAGCGCGCCGTCGGGGATGGGCTGCGGCCGGAAGCGGAGCCAGAGGATCTGCTGGATATTCCGGCGTTTCTGCGCCGGCAAGCCGACTGAGGCGCGAGCCGGGGCGCAGCGTCGATCGAGCGGGAGACAGTGGCGGCCTTTTTGGCCGCGGGAGGCTTCCTGCAGTCTTAGTTGGAGTAGCTTTTTCGCCTGTGATACGGTAACGCGCCTTCTTGCGCCGTGTGGGGTGTGCCTGTTCGCCTGAGGCACACGCCCGCATGGCGGTTCCCTTGCAACAAGCAATCCAAGCATGGTCGGACAACGGACGCTGAAGAACTCGATTCGTGCCACCGGTGTGGGCTTACACACGGGCAGAAAGGTTCTGATGACTCTGCGCCCGGCCCCTGCCGATTCGGGAATCGTCTTCCGGCGTACCGACCTGCCCGATGCGGTCGACATCCGCGCGCACGCGGAAAACGTCGGCGACACCATGTTGGGCACGACCCTCGGCAAGGGGGAAGCCCGCGTCTCCACCGTGGAGCACCTCCTGTCCGCCTTCGCGGGACTCGGGATCGACAATGCGATCGTCGAGCTCAGCGCGGCGGAAGTGCCGATCATGGACGGCAGCGCCGGTCCCTTCGTGTTCCTGCTGCAGTCGGCCGGGATCGAGGAGCAACGCAGGCCGAAGCGCTTCATCCGCGTCAAGAAACGCTTGCGGGCCGAGGACGGCGCCAAATGGGCGCAGTTCGATCCGTTCGACGGCTTCAAGGTCAACTTCGAGATCGAGTTCAATCACCCGATCTTCAAACGGCGCTCACAGAAGGCCTCGATGGACTTCTCCACGACGTCGTTTCTCAAGGAAGTCAGCCGGGCACGCACGTTCGGATTCATGCGGGACCTGGAGACGCTGCGCTCGCACAATCTCGCGCTCGGCGGCAATCTCGACAACGCGATCGTGCTCGATGACTTCCGGGTGCTGAACGAGGACGGCCTGCGCTACGAGGACGAGTTCGTGAAGCACAAGATCCTGGATGCGATCGGGGATCTTTACCTGCTTGGACACAGCCTGATCGGCGAGTTCAGCGGGCACAAGTCCGGGCATGCGCTGAACAACAAGTTGTTGCGGATGCTGCTGGCCGATACGAGCACCTGGGAGGAAGTGTCGTTCGACTCGTACGCCGACGCGCCGATCTCCTATACGGAGGCGCCCGCGTTGCCAGGGTCGGGTTGAGTTGGGGCGCCGGCGACCGCGCCCGGACGGCCCGTTCTGCGGCTTCCGAGCCGGGCTTGCGCCGTGGCGGGATTCACAGTCAGGCCTTCGGCAACACCCGCACCACGACCTGTTGGATGCCGGGCTGCGCGGCGCGAATCTGCGCTTCCAGATCCTGCACGGCATAGCGCAGCCTGGCGGACCAGGCCGCGGATTCCGCGAAGATCACGAGCGTACCCTCGCGTTCCACGATCCCGGAGAGCCGCTGGCATAATGCGGCGGGGAGGCGCTCGCTCAACCAGCGCCCCCAGAAGCTCTGGCGGTTGGCCTGATCCGAGACGCGCGTCAATGTCGGAGTCAGGGTGCCCAGAAGGTCTTTGACAGAATGCGCCTGGCGGAACGGTTTTGAGCGGTGCGTCGCGGGAAAGGGGGCACCGCCGCGCTTGTTTCGGTGGGGCTTATTGGGCATATTGAAATCGTTGGATTTGGGCAAACCCGCTGCACAGGCGCCGGATGCAAAGCCATCCGGTCCAGGCCGAGGAGCCATGACAGCGCCGGTTGCCAGCACGGTGCAAGTTATTTACGTCGATTGAACGAAAACAGGGCGCGTCACGCCCGGGCAACGGCCGCGCACTTCGGCTTGCGCCCGTCGATACGGGGTTTTGCACGGATCCGGAGCGCGCGGTATGAATATCATTTTCTTCTCGAAGCGTGAAGGGCTGGCGCGCCAGCTCAATCTCGCTCATCCGCTGACGCTCGCCATACTCGCCGCGCTCGTGCTCGGCATCCTCGGAACCGCTTTCGCGCTGGGCATGCAGCTCGGTCAAGGCAGCAGCGGGCGCTTCGCCAAGGGTGAGTCGGCCCGCTGGACGGCGATCCTCGCCGATCAGAAGCGCCAGATCGCCGAGCTCAAGGAGCGGATGAACGAGCGCGTCGATGCCATGGCCATGCGCATGGGCGCCGTGAATGCCCACGTGATCCGTCTGGATGCGCTGGGCAAGCGCCTTACGGAGATGGCGGACATCGACAGCCGCGAGTTCGATTTCGACAGCGCTCCGCCCAGCGGCGGCCCGGAGGCGGACGGCGGAGGGGTCAGCGCCCAGATCCCGGATCTCTCCAGCAAGCTGAAGGATCTGGAGCAGACCGTCGAGCTGCGCGCTTCGCAGCTGTCCGCGCTGGAGAATGTCATCCTGGCCCAGGAGCTGAAGGAGCAGACCCACCCGGAGGGCCGGCCGGTGTCGGCTGGGTTCATTTCCTCGTATTTCGGCGAGCGCGAGGACCCGTTTTCGGGTCATGAGGCCTATCACAAGGGTGTGGACTTTGCCGGCAGGGCCGGTGCCAATGTCATGGCGGTCGCCGCGGGCGTCGTGACTTGGGCAGGCGCGCGTACGGGGTACGGGAACCTCGTCGAGATCAACCACGGGGACGGCTACGTAACGCGCTACGCTCACAATGAGAAAACGCTCGTGACCGTAGGTCAGACCGTAAAGCGCGGCGATCCCATAGCGCTGATGGGCTCCACGGGGCGCTCGACCGGCCCGCATGTGCACTTCGAAGTGATCCGCAACGGACGGCAGGTCAACCCGTTAAGCTTCGTGGGCCGCTAAGAGCCCGGGGCCGTCCACGGCCCTTGAAAATCCCCGCGTAGAACCAATTGGGCGCTTTGGGCGTCTATTGCGTAGAATACGCCGCTTTCAAAAGCACCCCCGCAGGTTCCGACAGTCCGCGATAACGGCTTGTCGAGCCAGGCATTTTTCCGATTCAGGATCTCAAGTTGCTGCACTTTCTCACGCGCGTTTTCGGCAGCCGGAATGAGCGGCTGGTGCGAGGCTACGGCCGGTATGTCCGCGCCGCGAACGAGCTCGAGCCGCAGATTCAGGCCTTGAGCGATGCCGCGTTGCGCGCCAGGACGGACGAATTCCGCGCGCGCCTGAAGGACGGCGCCAAGCTCGACGACCTGCTGCCGGAGGCATTTGCCGTCGTGCGCGAGGCGGCCCGCCGGACCCTCAAGATGCGCCACTTCGACGTGCAGCTCGTCGGCGGTATTTCCCTGCACGAGGGAAAGATCGCTGAGATGCGCACGGGCGAAGGCAAGACGCTGGTCTCGACGTTGCCCGCTTACTTGAACGCTTTGCCGGGCAACGGCGTGCACATCGTGACGGTGAACGAATACCTCGCGCAGCGCGATGCGGACTGGATGAGTCCGATCTATCGCTTCCTGGGCCTCACGGTGGGTGTGATCAAGAACGCGCAAAACCCGACTGAAAAACGGCAGGCGTACGCGTGCGACATAACGTACGGAACGAACAACGAGTTCGGCTTCGACTACCTTCGGGACAATCTGGCATTCCGCCTGGACGATAAGGTCCAGCGTGGTCTTTCCTATGCGATCGTGGACGAAGTCGATTCCATCCTGATCGACGAGGCGCGCACGCCGCTCATCATCTCCGGACCCGCGGAAGAGAGCACCGAGCTGTACCTGCGCATCAATCAACTGGTCCCGCGGCTCAAGCGCCAGCCCGAAGAGAATGCGCCGGGGGATTTTCTGGTTGAGGAAAAGAGCAAGCAGGTGCACATCACGGAAGACGGACACGAGCACGTCGAAGCGTTGATGTTCGAGCTGGGTCTGCTGCGTGAAGGCGAGAGCCTGTATGAGGCGGCCAACATCCGCTTGATGCATCACCTCAATGCCGCGCTCCGCGCGCACGCCCTGTACAAGCGCGATGTCGAGTACATCGTGAGGGGCGGAGAGGTCATCATTGTCGACGAATTCACGGGCCGCACCATGCCGGGCAGGCGCTGGTCCGATGGCCTGCATCAGGCGGTGGAGGCCAAGGAAGGTGTGCGGGTGCGCGAGGAGAACCAGACGGTCGCCTCGATCACGTTTCAGAACTATTTCCGCCTGTATACGAAGCTTGCGGGCATGACCGGCACGGCCGATACCGAAGCGCCGGAATTCCTGCAGATCTATGGCCTGGAGGTGGTCGTCATTCCCACCCACCGGCCGATGATCCGCAAGGACATGTCCGATTTCGTCTATCTGACGCAGAAGGATAAATTCCAGGCGATCATCGAGGACATCCGCGACTGCGTGGAGCGCGAGCAGCCGGTGCTCGTCGGCACGACCTCCATCGAGACTTCGGAATTCATCGCAGGTCTGCTGCAAAAGGAGCAGATCCCGCACGAAGTGCTGAACGCGAAGCAGCACGAGCGCGAGGCGCAGATCGTGGCCCAGGCTGGCCGCCCCGCCGCCGTGACGATTGCAACCAACATGGCGGGCCGCGGCACTGACATCGTCCTCGGCGGGAACCTGGAAGCCGAGCTCACCTCGATGGGAGAGATCGACGAGGCGACGGGCGAGCGCGTGCGTACCGAGTGGCAGGCCCGGCATGACAAGGTGCTGGCGTCGGGGGGCCTGCACATCATCGGCACCGAGCGCCACGAGTCCCGTCGTATCGACAATCAGTTGCGCGGCCGTTCGGGCCGGCAGGGCGATCCGGGCTCGAGCCGCTTCTACCTGGCCATGGAGGACAACCTGATGCGCATCTTCGGCGATCCGATGCGCACCAAGCGGCTGCTGCAGATGGCTGGCATGAAGGAAGGCGAGGTGATCGAGAGCGGCATGCTCACCCGCCAGATCGAGAAGGCGCAGCGCAAGGTCGAGTCCCACAACTTCGACATCCGCAAGCAGTTGCTGCTGTTCGACGACGTTGCGAACGATCAGCGCAAAGTCGTCTACCAGCAACGCACGCAGATCATGGGAACCGACGATCTCTCCGCTGCCATCACCGGCATCATGGAGGAGTCCGTCGGAACCCTGCTCGACCAGTACATGCCCAAGCACGCCTCGTCCTCGGACTGGGATCTGCAAGGCTTGTCCGAAGCCGTGCTGAAGGATTTCAACGCGCGCGTGGATGCGAAGGAGTGGCTCGAGAAGGAGCCGGAGCTTGATGAGCCAACGCTGCGTGCGCGCTTGGCGAGCGCCGTAAGGCAAGCGTACGAGGCCAAGGTGGCCCGCGTCGGCACGGCGGAAAACGGCGTGCCGATCATGCGCCACGTCGAGAAGGACGTGATGCTGAACATGTTGGATAGGCATTGGCGCGAGCATCTGGGGGCAATGGACTATCTGCGGCAGGGGATTCACCTGCGGGGTTATGCTCAGAAGGACTACCGGTTCGAATACAAGCGGGAGGCCTTCGAGCTGTTCGCAGCGATGCTCGATCGCGTGAAGTTCGAGACCGTGTCGATTCTGACCAAGATCGAAGTGCGCACCCAGGAAGAGATCGACCAGGAGGAAGAGGAACGCCGCCAACGGCTCATGCGCGCGCTGCAGGCGCAGCACGCCGAGGTACAGTCGGTGCTTTCGGCTGATGGCGGCGAGGATCCTGCGGGCGTTGCCGCGCTGGCACGGCAAGGGCCTCTCTCGGCCGGTGTACCGCCCGCGAGAGGCGGTGTATCACCTCTGCCGCCGCCGGCCGACGCGCAAGGCACGTTCGTCCGCAGTGAGCGAAAGATCGGCCGCAATGAGCCATGCCCGTGCGGATCCGGGAAGAAGTACAAGCACTGCCACGGGGTGCTGTCCGGTCTCGGATAGCCGCCGTTGGCCAAGTCCGTGATGTTGGTCGTCGCGGCGGCACTGTTCGATCGCGAGGGCAGGGTGCTGATAGCGCAGCGCCCACCCGGAAAGCACATGGCCGGACGTTGGGAATTCCCCGGTGGCAAGGTCGCCGCGGGCGAGTCGGAGGGCCAGGCCCTGGTGCGCGAGCTGCGGGAGGAGCTTGGGGTGCAGGTCACCGCCAGCCGGCCATTCATGCGGATGTCTCACGAATACGATGATCGGTACGTCGAGCTGTCGATGTGGCTGGTCGATGCCTTCACCGGCGATCCCCGCGGCCTCGACGGACAGGAGGTGAAATGGATCGCGCCGGTGCGGCTCCTGGACGAGGACATTCTGGAAGCCGATCGCCCGTTCATCGTGGCCCTGCAGAGGCGGTAATCGCCCCTGGCCCCGGTCTTGCTTCCCTTTTGGTGCGCCCCCACAAAGCCCCTGTGTACAATGCAATGCGCTTCAAAGGATGCGACTGGATCCCCAATGGCAGCTCAGAACGACCTTCCGGACGTCAAACTGGATCCGGCGGCCCTGTACCGCGAAGAGATCTTTACCGACCGGCGTGCCGGCACCATTCGTCGCCTGACGCCCGTGACTCTCGACGGGGCTGTGGATAGTGCGCGGCCGGTATTGTTTTCCGGGCAGACCCAGCTTCTGACCCCCGCCGGGGTGCTGCCGCTCGTGTTCGAGATCGATGCCTCGACCCTGGAAGATGCGCTGCAGAAATTTCCCGAGGGTGTGAAGGGCGCGCTCGAACAGGCGATCGACGAAGCTCGCGAGATGCGCCGCGAGGCGGCTACGCGCATCGTCGTACCCGAAGTGGGTGGGGCCGCGTTGGGCCCAGCCCCGGGCGCGGGTGGCGGCAAGATCAAGTTTCGCTAATTCAACGGCCTGTGGCCGTTTCAGCGGGTATCCCCGATCGTCCTGTCGAAAAAGCGCTTTACGGTAAGGTATCCGTGCCGGCCGGTATCGGCATGACGCAGCAGGCCGTGCTTGCTGCCCGGATACGTCATGACATCGAAGGGCTTGTCCAGATCCTGGAGCTTCTTGAACAGCGTCGTGCTGTTGGCAAACAGCACGTTGTCGTCCGCCATTCCGTGCATGATCAGCAGCGCTCCACGTAGATTCGCAGCGTGTTGCAGGACACCGCTTCGGGCGTAGCCCCCAGGGTTGGCCTGCGGAGTGCCCATGTAACGCTCGGTGTAGTGCGTGTCATAAAGCTTCCAGTCCGTCACAGGGGCCCCGGCGACACCTGCCGCAAACACGTCGGGGGCCTGCATCATGCACATGAGAGCCATGTAGCCGCCGTAGCTCCAGCCAAACACGCCGATGCGGGAGGCGTCGACGTAGGGTAGCGTCTTGAGGAAGTTGACGCCGGCGACCTGGTCCTCCACTTCGACGGAGCCGAGGTGGTGATACAGCGCGGTCTCGAAGCGAACTCCCCGCGAGCCGCTGCCACGATTGTCGAGCGTAAAGACGATGTATCCGTTTTGCGCAAGATACTGGCGGAAGAATCCTTCGTTGCTGCGAGGGTAGGCGCCCCACGCGCGCCGCACTCGCTGGTTTCCCGGGCCGCCGTAAACGTCCACGATCACGGGATAGCGGCGACCGGGCGCGAGATCACGTGGCTTGATGATCTGGTAGTAGAGAGTTTGCCCATCACTCGCGGGCAATGTGCCGAATTCCGTTGGAAGATGATCAGCAAGGTATGGTGCGTAGGGGTGATCGTGGGTCACCTTGTTCGGGATGAGCGCCGCCAATACCGTGCCATCCGCCGTACGTAAGGTGACAGACGGCGGCAGCTCGGGGGTCGAGTAGGTGTCCAGGAACATATGCGCGTCCGCGGACATGGCGATCGCATGCCAGCCGGCATCGGTCGTGATCCGATGCATCGGGATTGAAGGATCCGTCAGCGAGACGCGGTACAAATGCCGTTCGAGCGGCGATTCGGCGTTTGCGACGAAGTACGCGAGGCCGCGATGCTCGTCCACTGCGCGCATGCCATGCGAATCGTTGTCGCCGGTAACCTGCCACTCTCCGCTCGTGAGCGGCCGGACCAGGTTCCCGGCCCAATCGTACAGGTAAAGATGCTGATAACCGGTGCGGCGGGATGCCCAGATGAACTGCCGCGATTGCGCGAGGAAAGTGAGATCGTCATTCAGCTCGATCCAGGTGTCGCTGTGCTCGGTCAACAGCGCCTGCGTCGCGCCGCTGAAGGCGTCCGCGTGCAGCAGAGTAAGAGTCTTCTGGTCGCGACTTTCGCGCTGCACGGCGAGCGCCGTACTGTCGGGAAACCAATTCACTCGCGCCAGATAGAAATCAGGGTCGCGCCCGAGATCGACCTGAACGGGCACAGGGACCGCATCGGGCGCCGCACCCACGGCCGATACGAACAGTTGAACGTTCGCGTTGGGCGCACCCGCGGCCGGGTAGCGCTGCCTGACGACCCTGGTGACGTCCGCATAGATCTCAAAGCGCTCGATTTCAGGGACCGGCGACTCATCGACGCGCGTAAAGGCAACGCGCTTCTCATCCGGCGACCACCAGTAGCCGGTGGTACGCGCCATCTCCTCCTGCGCAATGAATTCAGCCGTGCCGAACGAGATCAGGCCGCCGCCCGCCCGCGTGATGGCCTGCTCCGCACCGCTCGCCAGATCGTAAACGATCAGGTTCTGATCGCGTATGAAGCTGACGTAGTGGCCGCGCGGTGAAAACCTGGCGTCGGTCTCATAGCTCGCCGTACTGGTCAGGCGACGAACCGCGTTCTGCGGCTTGGCATGCAGGTCATAGATGTAAAGGTCGCCGCCGAGCGGCACGAGCAGGTAGCGTGAGTCGGGCGAAAACTCGTATTCCACGATGCCCGAAAGGGAGGAAGTGCGCTGACGCTCGCGCCTCTGCTCTTCTTCCATGGACAGCGCGTGCTCTTTGGGCACGAGCCTAGCCGAATCCACCAGCAGCCGATGCTCGTGCCGGGCCACGTCATAGGCCCACAGGTCCAGGCGGTCCTTGTTGCTGTCCGCGCCTCGCAGGTAGGCGACGAGGCGGCCATCGGGCGAGATCTGCGGCGAGCGCAGGCTCGCGCCCGAGAGGTCCGGCGCGGCGAAGATGCGCTCTATGCTCAGCTTCTCAGCGTGCGCGAGGGTGGTGAGCGAGCCGATCAAGGCGACCTGGATACAGCGTGAGACCCATCTTGAAATCATGCACGACCCGCGGAAATTGCGCTTGGGCCGGTGAGGTGCCCCGCTTTTCGTGGGATCCGGCGCAGTTTGTTAGACTTTCGGCCTCGACGGCCGCCGGACAGTTTAAGGATGAAAAGCCTGCAGCGCTATGGTTGGATCATTCTCAGCGCCGCGCTGGCCGTGCTGGCCGCCTGCGCGGGAATCCTATTCGGAGGGCCAAAGGCCATGCCCGGGAACGGACCGAACGGAACTCCTTTGCGCACGGCCAGCGAGGTCGCGGTGGGCTTGAATCCCGCGCCCGAGAGCCCGCCCGTCTATCCGGTTACGGCCCACATCGTCGTGACCGACACTTACCACGGCGTGACAGTCGCTGACCCGTACCGGTGGCTCGAGAACCTCGATTCCGAGGCGACGCGTCACTGGGTGGAGATGGAGAATCACCTCTCGCAGCCGCGACTCGAGGCCATTCCGCAACGTGCCTGGGTGAAGCAGCGGCTGACGCGGCTGTGGAACTACGAGCGCTTCGATGTGCCGGTCAAGGAGGGCGGGCGCTACTTCTTTCTGCACAACGACGGCAAACAGAATCAAAGCGTACTGTTCGTCTCGGACTCGGTGGATTCGCCCGGCCGCGTGCTTTTCGATCCGAACGCGGTGCGTGTGGATGCCACGGTAGCGTTGTCGGAATTCAAACCGAGCCCGAACGGCGACGTGGTGGCGTACGCGCTCTCCGACGGAGGCACCGACTGGCAAACCTGGAAATTCCGCCGCTCGGCGGACGGTGTGGATCTGGCCGACACGCTGAAGCACACAAAATTCTGGGGAGTGTCCTGGGCACGTGATGGATCGGGTGTGTATTACAGCCGTTATCCGGCACTACCGAACGGCAGAGGCGATGATGCCGGCAGGCCGGCGATCTATTTCCATAGGCTCGGAGAGCCGCAGGACCAGGACAGGCTGATCTATGCGGTGACGGATCATCCGACCCGGATTCCATCTGGGCGCGTCACCGAAGATGGGCACTATCTGGTCATTACGCTTTTCGATGGCTATGAGCGTAACGGCGTGAGCCTGCTGGACCTGCGCCGGCCAGGATCACCAGTGCAGCCGCTATTCTCCGAGTGGGATGCGCTGTACACCTTCATCGGATCACATGACGAGCAGCTCTTCTTCCAAACCACGAAGGATGCTCCGCAGCGCCGTGTGATCGCGGTGGATCCGCGCCTGCCGCCCTCGACTTCCCGGCCGACGATCGTGCCGGAACAGCGCTCAGCGCTTGAAGAGGCGGTGTATGTAGGGGGCAGAATCGTCGCAAGATATGTGGAGGATGTGCACAGCGTGGTGCATGTTTACGAGCGTGACGGGCGGCCGGTCGGGGACGTGCGGCTGCCTGGTCTTGGGAATGTCGAGGGATTCGAGGGCGAGGGCAAGGACCCGGAGACGTTCTTTTCCTACACGGACTATCTGACTCCGTCACGAATCTACCATTACGACGTCAGCAGTAACACGGCGAAAGTCTGGCGCGCACCGGCGATTCCGGCCTCGACGGATGCCTATGTGACGCAGCAGGTGTTCTATCTGAGCAAGGACGGCACCCGCATACCGATGTTCATCACTCATCGTCGCGACATGGTCAAGGACGGCAATCAGCCGGTCATGCTGTATGGTTACGGCGGGTTCGACATTTCCCTGCTGCCGGCGTTTCGACCTTCCGTGCTTGCGTGGCTGGAGATGGGCGGTGTGTATGCGGAGGCCAACTTGCGCGGGGGTGGTGAGTACGGCGAAACGTGGCATAAGGCTGGAACCCTGACGAACAAGCAGAACGTGTTCGACGATTTCATCGCGGCGGCGCAATACCTGATCAACGAGCGCTATACGCGAACTCAGCGCCTCGCCATTCACGGGCGCAGTAATGGCGGGCTGCTGGTCGGCGCCGTCATGACGCAGCGGCCGGATCTCTTCGGCGTCGCGCTGCCGGCGGTCGGGGTGCTGGATATGCTGCGGTATCAAACGGCAAGCGCCAATGCGCGGCAGTGGTCTTCCGACTATGGATTGAGCGACGACCCGGAGCAGTTCAAGGCGCTGTACGCGTATTCGCCGTATCACAACGTAAAGAAGGGGACGTGTTACCCACCAACGCTCGTCACGACTGGCGATCACGACGATCGCGTAGCTCCATGGCACAGCTACAAGTTCGCCGCCGCCTTGCAGGCCGCACAGGAGTGCTCGAATCCCATCCTGATTCGGGTGGAGACGCGGTCCGGTCACGGCGCTGGGAAGCCCATCTGGATGCAGATCGAGGACTTCGCCGACCAATGGGCGTTCGCGGCGAAGGCGCTGGGGATGCCAGTGCCGGCGGGACCGTAGTCCATTGGAAAAAGTCGCCTGCGGCACCTTTTCGGACATCAGCTTCGCTGCCGGCGGCAACAGGCGCGACTTTTGCCGCCTGCGCGGTAAGACCGTGCAGTCAGACAGGCTGCTGATTCGTGTACGGCGAAGCCGCCCGCCGCCGCGGTGAGCACTATGTCTTAAAGCGCGGTTGCCTTTTTTTGGAAAATGACACACCTGCCTTGTACTGCAGGGCGAAGCATCACTGCGAATCGGTCAATGAAATTCCGGCTCAAAGCATTCGGCTTTCATCTTCTGGGCAGCGCCTGTGTGCTGGCGCTCGTGCTGAGTGGTCTGTATTTCGGCTGGTATCGCTGGCCAGGCTGGTATCTGACCGGCGTGCTGACAGTTGCCGGCATGCTGGCGGGCGTGGACGTGGCGCTGGGACCGCTGCTGACGCTGGTGATCGCCAATCCGAGCAAATCGCGCCGGGAATTGACACGGGATATTGGCATGATCGTGGTCGTGCAGATTGTGGCACTTGTATATGGCACAACGACCCTGTGGCACGGCCGGCCGCTCTACTATGCCTTTTCGGAAAACATGTTACAGATGGTGCAGGCATCCGATCTGGACCCGGTGGAAATAGATTTGGCACGCAAGCAGAATCCGGATCTTGCGCCCCATTGGTATAGCCGGCCGCGATGGGTCTGGGCGCCGCTGCCTCAGGACGAGAAAACGCGGAAGAAAATTATCACCGCGGCGATTTCAGGCGGGAACGACGTGATCCAGATGCCTCGCTATTTCAAAGGCTGGGAAGAGGGAGCCACGCCGCTGCGTGAACAACTGAAATCCCTTGATCAGCTCAAAGTGTATTCCAAGCTGGAGAAGCAGACGCTCATGCAGCGTATGGCGCAGATGGGACTGGCGACCGACAAGGCGGCAACCCTTCCTCTGATGGGCCGCTCCAGACCCCTCCTTGCGGTCTTCGATCCAGACACCCTACAGCTCAGGGCAATGATCCGAGCTGACTGAGCATCGGCGCTACGGCGCAAGGTGGAGCGACAAGGCAGCTCGGGAGTGATGCAGTCTTCACATCGGATCTGGAGTGTCTTGGTCCAGGTCCGTGTCCGTTGAGGGCGGGTCCCCGGGAATGGCGTGCTTTTCCGCAAGCCACGCACCCAAGTCGATCAGACGGCAGCGCTCGCTGCAGAAGGGGCGAAAGTCAGAGGTCGCCCAGTCGATCTCGCGCCTGCAGGTCGGACATTTGACTATTGGGGGACTCATCGTCGTCGGACGTGTCGCGCAAGGGTGCTATTGCGGGTTGGCTCTGTTGGCGAAGCCGTCACCCGCAGCAGCTGAGAATGAACGGAACAGCCGCCTCGGTTTGCGTAGGACGCGCCGTCAAGCCATTCCAGGTCAGGAAACGCACGCTGCAGCGGTAGTGACTCCCACTGATTTCCGGAAACATTCCACCAGCCGTAGGCAGCGAGATCCTCAGCAGCTGAAACGGCGAATCGCGCTCGAATGTGATGTGGAATAGCCCGCCCTGCGCCGTCTCCTCTCGTGTGCGGCCGTTCTGCCGCGTCAGCCACAACAATTCCGCGATGGCATCGCACAGCGGCCGCAGCAGGGCGAGCCACTGATTGAAAGTTCGAGTGCGCGGCTCGTCCGGCTGGGCCAGCCAGTAGTAGTAGTCGGGCAGATCGAATTCGCAGGTGCCGCCGGGAATGGCGCTGCGGTGCTTGATGGCGCTCAGGAATTCCGAGTCGCGCAGAGGCTGCAGGAAGGCCGAGCCGGCATTCATCAATTCGCCCCGCAACCGCTGGAGATTCGATACCAGCGTGCGCAGCCGCTCGGGATCCACGCCGGGCTTGGCCTGGAATTCGTTCAGGGTGGCCAGATGCCGCTCGAGCTCCTTGAGCACGTCGGAGCGGACGTCACCGCGCGTAGTGATGGCGAGAATATCGATCAGACTTGCCATGGCGGCGCGGCTGCCCCACTGGCTGGCGATCTCATTGTGGTAGAGCGCCTGGTTGTAGAGGAAATCCACGCGCAGGAAGGTCCGCATCCGTTCGTTCAGCGGCTGCTCAAAGACAAGGGTCCCGGCATCTTCCTGGTATTCGGCAGACGACCCCATCTCCGTCATGTCGGATTCTGTCATCTGTGTATTGTGCTTGACGTGTGAGCTGCGCGTAAACGGTGGACGCGCAATGCCATCCCGCTTGCCGCAGCCGGGGCAATGAATCCGCTCAAGGTCGCGCTTGTTGGGCCAGTTCGAGGTAGCGAGCGTGCAGCGTGGCCACTTGATCGCGCACTGCGCTCATGTCGCCATCGTTCTTTATCACATCGTGTGCCGCCTTGAGGCGCGCTGTGCGCGAGACCTGAGCATTCAGAATGGCGCGGGCCTGTTCCACCGTCGAGCCATCACGGGCCTGGACCCGGCGGATCTGCAGCTCCTCGTCGCAGTCAACCACGAGCACCCGATCAAGCTGTGATCCGAGGCTTTTCTCGACGAGCAGCGGGATAACGAGGATCTGATAGATACCCCCGGCTTCTGCTGAGCGTGCCTCCGCGGCTGCTCCGATCGCAGGGTGCGTGAGCGCCTCGAGATCGGCGCGGGCCTTGGGATCCGAAAACACGATTGTGCGAAGCGCCGGACGGTCCAAGTGACCATCCGGCGTGAGGATCGAGGTCCCGAAACGCTCCACGAGCCGCTCAAGTGGCGGCTGGCCGGGCTCTACGATGTCGCGGGCCAGCTGATCGGTGTCGATGATCGGAACCCCGAGCGCGCCGAAGAATTTGGCCGCCGTGGATTTGCCGCTGGCGATACCGCCGGTAAGGCCCACACGGAACGGTCTTGCGCTCATGGACGTACGCTCGTAGGGGTGGGAAAAGAACGCAGTCTCATGACCCGCGGGTGAAGACGCAAGCTTATAGCTGCGGCGCGAAAAGGCCCAGATACTTGTCCACCACTTCCGGACCGAACATCAGCATCAGCCAGCCCGCTGCGGCCAGGAACGGCCCGAATGCTATGGGGATCGATCGGCTCCGGCCACGCAGGACCATCGTGGTGATACCCACAACGGCGCCGACTGTGGCGGCGACCAGGATGATGGGCAGCAGCATCTTCCACCCCAGCCAGGCTCCGAGCGCGGCAAAAAGCTTGAAATCGCCGTAGCCCATGCCTTCCTTGCCAGTGAGCAGCCGAAACAGGTGATAAATGCACCAGAGGCTCAAGTAACCAGCCAGTGCCCCGACGATGCTGGAATGCATGTCGACGGGGACGGGGGCGGCGCCAGGCTGCGGGCCCCAGAGGCTCAGGAACAGTCCGATCCAGACCAGAGGAAGCGTCAGATTGTCGGGCAGCAGCTGATGGTCGACGTCGATGAAGGTGAGGGCGATCAGAAACCACGTCAAAACGCTGGCTGCGAGGGTCGGCCAGCCAAAACCATATTTCCACGCGACCGCTGCCGACAGTACGCCGGTGAGTGCTTCAACGATTGGATAGCGAATGCCGATCCGGATGCCGCATTTGGCGCAGCGGCCTCTGAGAAACAGGTAACTGAGGACCGGAATATTCTGCAGGGCCGTGATCGGTGCCTTGCACGATGGGCACGCCGAGCGGGGCACGATCAGATTGAAACGCTGGGATGAGCTGGAGTCGCGGGCGGCGCCATCGGCAACCGTGGTGGCTACTCCCGCACCGCACGGTGTTCCAGGTACGGGGTTGGCAGCAAGTTCGGCGCATTGCTCGCGCCACTGACGGTCGAGCATGACAGGCAGGCGATAGATAACGACATTCAGGAAGCTACCCACGAGCAGGCCGAGCAGTAGGCATGTGCCAAGGAAAAGAACCGGGGAGGAGGCCAGAGCCTCAAATACGGACATTTTTTTGCTTTGCCCCCAAAGAAAACGCCGCGCGGTGGCGCGGCGTCTTCACAGTGACCGCGGAACCCGATGTTATACGACCGCACCCAACTTGAAGATCGGCAGATACATCGCGACCACGAGGCCGCCCACCAGCACGCCAAGGATCGCCATGATCAGCGGCTCCAGCAAGCTCGACATGGCATCGACGGCGTTGTCCACCTCCGATTCATAGAAGGTTGCGACTTTGCCGGACATCTCGTCCAGCGACCCGGATTCTTCGCCGACTGCGATCATCTGGACCACCATGTTGGGGAAGAGGCCAGTGGCTTCCATCGCGCGCTGCAGGCGTTGGCCGGTCGCGACTTCGTCACGCATCTTCATCACCGCATTTTCGTACACGATGTTGCCGGTTGCGCCGGCCACCGACTCGAGCGCCTCGACCAGCGGTACGCCGGCAGCGAACATTGTCGAGAGCGTACGCGCATAGCGCGCGATTGCACTCTTGTTGAGGATGGGCCCGATGATCGGGAACTTCAGCATCATCCGGTCGAGGGTCTCGCGCATCTTCCTCGAGCGCTTCTTGAAATACACGAAGGCGTAGCCGGCACCGCCGACAACCATGGCGATGAAAAGTCCGTTCTTCTGCACGAAGCGGGAAATATTGATCACCATCTGCGTGAACGCTGGCAGATCCGCGCCGAATCCCTTGAACAGACTCTCGAACTGCGGGATCACAAAGAGCAGCAGGATGGTCGTAACGATGAGCGCGACGACCAGCACGGCGGCCGGGTAGAAGAGCGCTTTTTTGACTTTCTTCTTCAACGCCTCGGTTTTTTCCTTGTAAGTCGCGATTTTGTCCAGGAGCGATTCCAATGCCCCGGCTTGCTCGCCAGCCTCGACCAAATTGACGAACAGATCGTCGAAATACAGCGGATGCTTCGCAAGCGATTCGTGCAGCGAGGTGCCCCCCTCGATATCGCTTTTGATATCCAGAATGAGTTTCTGCATGGCCGGCTTGTCATGACCGGCGCCGACAATCTCGAACGATTGCACCATCGGGATTCCTGCCGCGAGCATCGTTGCGAGCTGGCGGCTGAACACCGCAATGTCTTCCGCCTTGGGCTTGCCGCCGGCCCTGAATGCCTGCGATTGCTTGCGGACTCGCGAGGGCGCTATGCCCTGGCGGCGAAGCTCGACGCGCAGAGCGGCCTCGTCGGGTGCCAGACTCTTGCCCTTCACGCGCGTGCCGCGCTTGTCCTTGCCTTCCCAGGTGAAAGGA
>JBOIAD010000099.1:0-20947 GCA_050738795.1 Steroidobacteraceae bacterium | reverse complement strand
GCGCCGCTACCCCCAACGGC
This sequence comes from Steroidobacteraceae bacterium, assembly GCA_050738795.1. GTDB lineage: Bacteria > Pseudomonadota > Gammaproteobacteria > Steroidobacterales > Steroidobacteraceae > 13-2-20CM-66-19. The sequence goes on along the minus strand of JBOIAD010000099.1, from coordinate 20,927 downwards.
TGATGTCCATCCCCTTTTGGAATGAGCTTCCGCCGCGTAGGCTGCGCCCGATAGGCACCGCGATGTACGCACGCATGCAACTCCACCAGTCGATCTCCAAGGTTTCGCTCATACTCCCGCCATGTCAGGCCATCGACCCCCGGCGCTGCATGCCGCTTGAGCCAGGAAAATGCAGCTCGCAGCAGATCGACGTCCACATGGTGCACTAGAGCAGCACTAGAGCGGTGAACCGCTCCTTCTTCTCTTTCCTTGCCCGCTCTCGTACACGCTCAAGCCCTGACAACACACTTTCCCGGCTCGGTGTCCGGCGCGTGCAGGTCCTGCCCGTGTTCCCCTTGGCCTCCGCCCTTCGCTCCACCGACTCCGGAGGCGATCCTTCATCTCCGTTCACCGGCTTCCCCGCTACTTCGGCGAAGTCTGACTTCTCCGACCCGTTCATCATCGGCTATGGCTCCTCGCCTTCCCGATGCGGACCACCCCAAAAGGCGAGTGGCCAAGCCGGAGATCTCCCGGTTCCCGTACAAAGAGCTTCTGTGCATGCCAGGTTCTATGACCACGCAGGATCGGTCGGTCACTCGCGATATCGCGACCGCCCGTCTTACCTTCCGCAAGTGGGACAGCGTCGGTATTTTGATCGAATCTTTCGCGGCTCGATGGCTGGCCTGCACTTGAGCGCATTTCGGAATGAGCGCCCCAGGGCGACTGCAACAATTCAACAATTTAATAGTTGTTTCGAGACAGGGGCTAAGGCGCCGGATCATGGAGATTATTGAGCAGGCGAATTCGTTGTTCCTGCGGGCACTGCGGCGAGTTGTGAATCACTAAAGACGAGCTGAGCGTCCTCAGGGCGCTGCATGGCGTTGGATCGAGTGAGTGCCGCAAAGCAGTGGGTTGTCGAGGTCATGTCTAACCAGCGACTGAAGTGCGCGGCGCGCGCCAACATGCGGACCAAGGGTACCGGATGGGCATTGCTCGACAGCGCCTTGAGCGCTGAGATGTAGTCGTCGCGGAACACCGTCGGCACGATAATGCGCGTCAACCCGGCCTCCGTCAGAAAGTGATTCATCGCGACGCGCGCCGTACGTCCGTTGCCGTCGGTAAATGGATGCACTTCGGAGACCACGAACGTGGCAATTGCGGCGCGATTCGCTGGCGTCGCCGCACTCATGATGATTTCGTACCCCTTCATCAGCGTCCCCACCACCATCTCGGGGCTCACGAAGTAGGTTTGTCCGGCGCGGTTGGGCTCCGTCTTGATCTCTCCGGGATTCTTGTCGAGCCGCGACTCGATGACCTGGCGGTTCCACTCCTGGAGCTGCTTGAGGAAGGCCTCGGCGGTCGCGGGGATGACCGGCGACTGCTTCGACTTGAGGATCGCCTGGTAGGTACCCAGGATGTCGTGTGAATCATCCTCCCGATATTTCATCGGACGGCCAGTCACCACGATATCGTGCGCCTCCTTGATCTCGAACTCCGTGCCCTCGATGTAGTTTGAGAAGTACGTTTCCACGAAGGCCTGCAGATGCGGATCGGCCTTCGGATCCGCCGGCGGCACCTGCAGTGGATTTCGCTGCAGTTCCACCGCCAGGACCTCGAACAGCTCGAGGCGAGCACTGTCGTAAGGCTTGCGTGCAGCGCGCGCGATCGCAACAGGCGCGCTCAGACGAGCCGAGCGTGTCCCGAGAAGCGCGCCGATCGTCGCATCCAGCTGCTTGAACTCGTGTGTGAGGCCGAGGGATTCGGCAATCGTGCGCGCGGTGTCACGAATCCGGTTGATGGACCCACCGACATCGCGACCGATGAACCGATCGAGCCATTCCTCGACTGCGGTGGTGCCGAGGGTTCGCTTCTCCGTGGGATCGCCGCGGCTGGAGGAGAGATTCTCAAGCAGCGCACGCGCCTGGCTGGAAACGAAAGCATCCCCGCCGAAAGTTGGAATGCGGATATCGGAATCGAGGGGACCGGGACCTTCCCCAATTCGAAGCCGTACGCCTGGCAGCTCGATCTCGCGGCGGTAACGGCCGCTGAGATAGTAGTTTCCGCCCGCGGTCGGCCGGCTTTCGAGGGCCGAGCGATGAGAAATAATGCTGCCGGGGACGATCAGCGCGCACAGCGCGTACAGCTCGCGCCGGATGATCGCCTCAATCGGCTGCGGCAGATCATCGGTATAGATTCCCCGATAAATGCGGCGCAATTGGCCTTGTGCGGCCATGCGCTGCAGCCGTCGCGCCTCCGCCTTGTCTTCGCCGGCAACCACGAGCGGCACGTGTCGCAATTCTCCGCATAAACGGGCTTTGCTGAGCCCGAAATGTCGCTATTCTATACGCAAATCGCCATCTTTGTCGTAATTCTATGTGCAACAATATTGCCAAGCTGCGTGTCTAGCTGTCGCAATTTTATACCTAAGATCGCGTGCGCGGCGGAAGTCGTCGCTTTCATACACACAAAATGGTCATTTTGTCGCTTCCCCATAAATAGAACTCTCCATTCCCGCCAAGCTGAAGCGCGCTAAGCCCCAGGAGCAAGCCGTACCGATTCGTGCCGTCTTTTTTTAACATAAATGCATTATGCGCACTCTGCATGCTCGCCTTGGCCAGCCGACAAGCCGGTCACGCTGTTGCCGACAGACCAGCGCGCGCTCTAGAGGCGACCCGGTCCGCGTCGTGCTGCTCCGATCATGGCGATGTCGATCTTTTTCATTTTCATCATCGCCTCGAACGCGCGCTTCGCGGCCGCACGATCAGAATCGGTCGTTGCTTCCAGCAGTACGCGTGGGGTGATCTGCCAGGACAAGCCCCATTTGTCCTTGCACCATCCGCATGCGCTCTCGGCGCCGCCATTGCCGACGATGGCATTCCAGTAGCGATCGGTCTCGGCCTGGTCCTCGGTGACGATCTGAAACGAAAAGGCTTCGCTGTGCTTGAAAGCCGGGCCGCCATTCAGGCCGAGGCAGGCCACGCCCAGTACCGTAAACTCTACAGTCAGCACCTGTCCTTCTTTGCCATTCGGGTAGTCGCCAGGGGCACGGTGGACTGCTGTCACGGCGCTGTCCGGAAAAGTGTGCGCGTAAAACCTGGCGGCCTCTTCTGCCGTGCCGTCATACCAAAGACAAATCACGTTTTTGGCCATCTTCCGTCTCCGTTCACTGGTTATTCGGGGATCCGACTGAGTAAAGACGAAACAGCAACGCGGAAATCGACAGCAGGGCTTACGAAACTTATATCAGGCGATGCCGCCACATCCGCATATCCAAGCCCGTAGATCAGAGCATTCTCAACGCCTCGCCCCGGATCTAGAACCAGCCGCCCTGACAGCCGAGGTTTGCCTAGCGCTTCATGGAGTTTCCAAAGGAGCACCTTGGCCTTCCATTCCGCCTGCTCCGTCTTTTGTCTGACGTTAGCTCCTTGAGCCGGGATTTGGCTGTGTGGGGTTGAAGAGTCGATCATGCGGCTCAGGCGTCCGATTCTTCGAAAGGATTGAAGACTTTGATGCCCGGCCGTTTGAAATGCTGCACGTTAACCGTGGCAATCGTCAGATCGTGCCGGCGTGCGATCGCCGCGATGTAGCTGTCTTCAACGGGCATGGGCAGACCGGCAACCTGCAATTGATGTTGCTGCTCCGCCCAGACATGTGCGACGGATACGTTGAAGCCGAGAATGCGGCCATGCATGGCGTCAGTCGGTTTCGTCAACCATTTCTGTAGTGCAGTGCGTCGCTCACCGCGCTGTAGACGTATCCAGAGAGCCAATTGCGCGACAACGACCGAGCTGGTGTAGCAATCGTCCTGGTTCTCCTCTAACCAGGCGATGACAGCGGCGTGCCCTTTCTTCTTCGCGGGCTGGCTTGGAACTTCGGCATCAAGCAGCCAGCTCACAGCTTCAGGCGCTTGGGAAATTCGGCGCTGCGAGGCGGCAGGTCATCCATACTGACTGGGCATTCTTTCAGAACTTTGAGCCAGTTCGGAGTGCGGCTGATGCGACGGAAGACGATGGCATCCTCCTCGGGATCGAACTCAGCTTTGAAATAGCCGCCTGGCTTCGCAGGCGCAAGACCGGCCGGGATGGTCAGACGGCGTTTAGAGTCGAGAATGAGTATCGTGGTGGGATTGTCCCACTGGCTACCGGAATCTCAATGCTATCGTGCGCGACGTCGCCGCGGTGCACGGCGGGACCGGTCTAGCCGAACTCCCAGACGTCATAGTCGCTAAGGCAGCGCGGCCGGTAGCCACGGGAAATTCGGGCGCTTCGCGCGCCCTCGCCCATGAGATCGTGGCCGCTCACCTCGATCTCACGCGCACAACATCGTGTGGATGATCGGTGGCGATCAGGACACATTCAACGCCCAGTGTACCCACGCTCTTTCTGTCGCACATACCGCCTCGGAACATACCGCCTCCACCCCTCACATTTGAAGAACCCATCGAGCACTTGCGATGGCACGCGCCACCGCAGGTGCATGTTGCGATTGCAACCCGGGCGCGCCAATCACTTCTCGCGGGAACGCGATGTTACTGCAGTAACTGCGCATCGTGGACTGAACCTGTACACACGGGTGCAGGGACAGTAGCGGAGAGTATCGTGAAGCAGCACTTTCGAGACATTGCGGCAATGGTGGTGTTGGGGACACTGGCCAGCATGACCTGGGGGAACGCTGTTGCGGATGACGACGACCGGGCGGCAGCGAACCACGAAAGAGACATCGACCATCACGTGGACCACACGCTGGCTGAAGGAAGACAGACGTTCCGTTTCGACACCTTCGGCGACGAGGATTTTTGGGGTGGCACTCTGAAGCTGCACCAGGCCATCGAGGGAGCGCAGTTCGGTGGCACGGGTCCCGGTGTAAGTCCCAAGACAGCGCTTGCGGTCGGACTGAAAGTGGACGTCGACGCCCTGCCCTCCGCGTTGGTGCAGAATCTGAAGAAAGGCCGTGTCGACCTGGGCAGCCCGGCCACGACTCTCGCGCTGCTGAAATTGAATGCCGTCATCGGAGTCACTGGATTCTTCGCGTCCAACGGCAGCCTGCGTTCCATCGGGATCCAATGCGCGTTGTGCCACTCGAGCGTGGACAACTCGCTCATCACCGGCATCGGCCATCGGCTCGATGGCTGGGCCAATCGCGATCTCAATGTGGGCGCGATCGTCAATCTGGCGCCGGATCTGAGCGCGGTGTCAGCGCTGCTCGGAGTCGATGTGGCGACCGTTCGCAAGGTGCTGCTGGCCTGGGGACCGGGAAAATTCGACGCGGAGGTGTTCCTCGACGGCAAGGGATTCCGGCCGGATGGGAAAACTGCGGCGACGCTGATTCCGCCCGCGTTTGGCCTGGCGGGCGTCAATCTGCACACCTGGACCGGCTGGGGTTCCGTCCCGTACTGGAACGCCTTCGTCGCCAATCTTGAAATGCACGGCAAGGGTACGTTCTTCGATCCACGATTGGACGATCCGTCGCAATTTCCCATCGCGGCGCGCGCCGGATTCGGGAACGTCCGCAACGAGCCGGATCTGATCAGCAGCAAGCTGCCGGCGCTGCATGCCTACCAGCTCGATCTTGCGGCTCCCAGGCCGCCGCGGGGCAGTTTCAGCCAGAGCGCGGCGCTGCGCGGCAAGCAGGTGTTCGACAATCAGGGGCGCTGCGCGACCTGCCATGTCCCGCCAACCTTCACCGAGCCCGGCTGGAACATGCATGCTGCACAGGACATCGGCGTCGACGATTTCCAGGCCAATCGGGCGCCGGACAGGAAATACCGCACGGCCCCTCTGAAAGGACTGTGGACGCACCAGGCGGGCGGGTTCTACCACGATGGACGCTTTGCCACCCTGGCTGATGTCGTAAACCACTACGATGCGTTCTTTGGGTTGCGCCTGAGCGCGCAAGAGAAGAGTGACCTGGTGCAGTACTTGAAGTCGCTTTAGAGCACTCCGGTGGAGGGACCGGCCCTTGCGGCCGCCTCCTGGGGCAATGGCCCTCAGCATCCGGGCGCGGCGTGCCGGTCGAGCGCGTTGAGATCGAGAAGCAGGTGTCCGCCGGGAGAATAATGGACGGCGCCATCGCGCCGCAGGGCGTTGAGGGCGGTCGATACGCGTTCCCGGCGGGCCACGACCATCTGCGCCAACTCTTCCTGGGTCAGGTAAGCGTTGATCTCCACCAGCGCACCGCTCGGCCGCCCAAGCTTGCAGGCAAGCGATTTCAGCACCGCCACGAGTCCACGAGTGACATCTCCACGAGCCACACGATTCAACTGGTCATAGGAGTTGGCCAGAACGCGGCTCAATTCGGTGATGAAGCTCGTGAGCAGTGAAGTGTTCCCGGAAAGCGCGGCCACCAACTCCTCGAATTCGACTACGATCGCTGTCGTCGTCGCGACCGCCACGGCCCGATCGCGGCGCGTCAAGTCCAATGCGCACAGCTCGCCGACCACGTCGCCGTCCTTGCGGACGTCGTAGATGATCTCGCGGCCCTCCTCCGTGATCGTTCCTGTCTTGACGAGGCCCTTGCGGATGAAGAACAGGCTTCGGTCGGTTTCGCCCAGATCGAAGATCACTGCGTGCCGCTCGAAAGTTCGCGGGCCGCGGCCGGCCAACAGGATATCGCATAGCCCGCCCCGAAAAATCGGCGCAACCGCTGAAGAGACGGCGGCGAGTGCGAATGCGGCGCGTACATCTGAGCTCATACGTGTGTGATCCTTCAGGTCGGTGAAAGCACATTGTTAGATGTCAGGTGTGCTTGAGCCGTTCCCGTCGGCGACGCATTGAGCGCAGAGCTCCCCCCCGCGAGGACTGGCACGCGGGTGTCAAGCCTGGAGAAGGAATGAGCGCGCCGGCCAGTGACCCTGGAAGCTCATCGCCGGCCCGGATGGCGATGCAGCGCGCGGGCCTCAGCCCGGCTGCACTGATTCGGTACCGATCTCGCTGGGGCGCTGCGCCTGCTGATCGTCCCGCGTGTCGCTCGCCCACACGGTACCGGGTGCAATCAGCATATGCGCCCGCAGTCCGGGATTATTGTCTGCCAGCTCCAATGCGCCTCCATGCACCTTGGCGACGGAGGCTACGAGACTCAGGCCCAGCCCTACTCCGGGCGTTCCCCGGCTCGTGTCACCCCGATAGAAGCGCGCAGGCACTTTGGGTTTTTCCGCATCGGGAATTCCCGGCCCGTTATCGGCAACGGTGATCCGCACCCGTGCGTCCGTCAGAGTCTGCACCTCGACGCTGATCGCGCCACCGTCCATCGTATATTTGAGCGCGTTGTCGATCAGGTTGCCGATAGCCTGGGCCAGCAGCACCGGGTCTCCGGGAATGCCGACCGGCCCGCTGCCCTGGTAGGACAGGCTGATACCCTTGAGCTCCGCGGCCGGCAGATAGAACTCGACCGCCTGCTTTGCGATCTCGGCCGCATTGATGGCGACGAACCCCGAGCGCCGCATCCCCGTGTCGATTTCCGCGAGTCGCAGCAAAGCATTGAATATCCGTATGACCCGGTCCACATCGGCCACGGCGGCGTCGATCTCGGCGAACGTCTCCTCGGCCTCGGGCCGGGAAAGGGACAGCTCCTCGAGCCGCGAGCGCAGCTCCGCCAGCGGTGTACGCAAGTCGTGTGCTATCGAATTGGAAACGTCGCGGACGCCGTGCAGCAGCTGCTCGATCTGATCGAGCATCCCGTTGATCGTGCGTGACAGGGTATCGAGCTCGTCGCTGCCGGGCTTCGTTGGAAGCCGGTGGCTCCAGTCGCCTTGCACGATCGCAAGCACGGTCTGCCGTATGTTATCGACGCGCAGCAACAATGCGCGCCGGATCATGAGTCCACCCAATACACCTGCTATGGACAGAACGGCCACCGCTGCTGCAAGCCCGTCCCAGAAGCGTGTCGTGAGCGGCGCAAACAGCCTCTGATCCCGCCCGACCAGAAGGTTGTATCCGCCGGGAAGGACGCTGTGCACGAACATCGCCCGCGTCTTCTTGCCAGCAAGGTTCACCGGGACCAGGTAGGTTCCGGGCTCCAGGGGCAGACCTGTCGGCCACTCGGGCAGGTTGCCGGCCAATCGGTGAAGCGTCGGGTCCGTGAGCAGCAGGATCCGCTCACCGGCAATCTGCATCCCGACGCGCGCATCGATGAATGTTGCCAGCCCTGGGGCGCCCTCGCGGTAGAACACTTCCGCGAGCCGCTGCGTATCCACGCGGAGCAGCTCCGTGCGCCCCTCCTGAATCGTGACCTGCCATGCATACCACAGAGGTGCCGCAAACAGAACGAGCGCGGCAATCCCGAAGGCGACGTAGCTGAACGCCAGTGTGAAGGCCGACGAGCGCATCAGTCTATTCATCCGCAGTCAGCATGTAACCGGCATTGCGCACCGTGCGCAGAAGCGGACGCTCCGAGTCGGATTCGATCTTCTGGCGCAGCTTGCTGATGTGGACGTCGATGACATTCGTCTGCGGGTCGAAATGATAGTCCCACACATTCTCGAGCAACATCGTCCGCGTGACGACCTGGCCGGCATGCCGCATCAGGTATTCCAGCAGCTTGAACTCCTGCGGCTGCAGCGCGATCGGCCGGCTGCCTCGTGCCGCCTTGCGAGACAACAGGTCCACGTGCAGATCCCCGACGTTCAGGCTGGTCTGCGCGCTGCCACCCTGCACTCGCCGGCACAACGCGTCCAGCCGCGCCAGGAGCTCGCCGAACGCAAAGGGTTTCGTGAGGTAGTCGTCGCCGCCGCTCTTGAGTCCCCGGATGCGCTCATCGACATCCGACAGCGCGCTGAGAATGAGAATGGGAGTGCGATTTCCCAACTTGCGCAAGGCCTCGATGATGGCGAGCCCGTCGATCTGCCCCGGCAGCATGCGGTCCATGACAATGACATCGTAGTGCTCGCTGGCCGCGAGAAACATTCCATCCCGGCCATTGTCCGCATGATCGGCGACGTGCCCCGCCTCCTGCAGCCCCTTGACCACGAAGCGGCTGACGCGCTCGTTGTCTTCGACCAGCAGAACCTTCATGGGGTAACTCGAACGGCGGGCTGCATGGTTTCAGACCGTGGCGGGCTGGCCCGCGGAGGGGGAATCGCCCTGCTCGCCCCCGGGAGCGGGCTTGCGATGACGGCTGAGCCTCTCATTGAGGCGGTCAAGGTACAGGTAAACGACCGGCGTGGTGAACAGTGTCAACGCCTGGCTCAGCACCAGGCCGCCGACCATGGTGTAACCAAGCGGCTGGCGCAACTCCGATCCGGTGCCGTGCCCGAGCATGAGCGGCAGCGCCGCCAGAAGCGCGGCCATGGTGGTCATCATGATGGGCCGGAAGCGCAGCAGGCAGGCCTGCCGGATGGAGGCTTCGGGAGACAGATGCTGCTCGCGTTCCGCCTGGATGGCGAAATCCACCATCATGATACCGTTCTTCTTGACGATGCCGATGAGCAGGATGATCCCGATCAGCGCGATCACGGACAGGTCGAAATGGAACGCCATCAGCATCAGCAGAGCGCCAACTCCGGCGGAGGGCAGCGTAGACAGGATCGTCAGGGGATGTATGTAGCTTTCATAGAGCATGCCCAGAATGATGTACACGACGACGATTGCCGCCAGGATCAGGTACGGCTCGCTCTTGAGCGAGGACTCGAACGCCTGCGCCGTTCCCTGAAATGTGCCGGTCATCGCCGCGGGCATGCGAATATCCATCGTCATCTTGTGGATCGCATCGACCGCATCGCCCAGTGCCGCTCCCGGAGCAAGATTGAACGACAGTGTGATGGCGGGGAACTGCGCTTGATGGTTGATGGACAGAGAGCTGACGTGCTGGGTGTCGTAGTGCACGAACGTGGACAGTGGAACCTGCTGATTCGTGATCGGTGACTTCACGTACAGCTTGTTGAGCGTGTCCGGATCCTGCTGCAGCTCCGGAGTGATCTCCAGGATGACGTGGTACGCGTTGAGCTGTGTGAAGTATTGTGCTGCCTGACGTTGGCCGAACGCATCGTACAGTGTCTGATCGATGACTGACGGCTGGATGCCAAAACGTGCCGCCTGGTCGCGATCGATGGTGAGCGACAGCATGGAGCCATTGGTCTGCTGGTCCGAGGCCACGTCCCGCAACATAGGCAGTTTCTGCATCTGGGCCAGCACTTTCGGGGCCCATTCGTTCAGCTCATCGAGATCTGAATCCTGCAACGTATACTGATACTGTGTGCGCGTCGTCCGTCCGCCGACGCTCAGGTCTTGCGATGCCTGCAGGAACAGCGCCGCACCTTTTACCTGGGCCAGTTTGGGGCGCAGGCGATTGATGACCTGGTCCGCGGTAGCTGTGCGCTCGTCACGCGGTTTCAATCCGATGCCCACCCAAGCGCTGTTGACCGGATGGGATCCGCCGAGATGGGTCACCCAGTTCGCCACGGCAGGGTCCGCGTTCACCACATCCAGGAGTTGGTGTTGCAGCTTCGACATCTCCGTGTACGAGATGTCCTGCGAGGCGTCCGAGAGGCCCATGATGATGCCCGTGTCCTGCTGCGGGAAGAATCCCTTTGGCTCGTACACGTACAAAACGGCACTCAGTACCACGGTCAGCAGAAAAACGATCAGGGTGGGGCGCTGATGCCGCAGCACGAAATCAAGCCCGCGCGTGTATTGGCGCAGCAGCCCCCCGAAGGCGTTTTCGACGAAGGTGTAGGCCCGGCTATGGCGGACACGCCGCTCGTCGCGCAGGAAGAGCGAACACATCATCGGCGACAGAGTCAATGCCACGAACGCCGAAAACAGGATGGTCATCGTCACGGTGATGGCGAACTCGCGGAACAGCCGGCCGATGATGCCTCCCATCAGCAGCAGCGGGATGAACACCGCCACCAGCGACAGGCTGATGGACATGATGGTGAAACCGATTTCCCGCGAGCCCTTGAGGGCCGCCTCCAGCGGAGGCATCCCCGCCTCGATGTGCCGGTAGATGTTCTCCAGCATGACGATGGCATCGTCCACGACGAAACCGACGGCGATCGTGAATGCCATCAGGGACAGGTTGTCCAGCGTGTACCCGATCCAATACATCAACGCCGCCGTGCCGAGCAACGCGAGCGGTACGGTTATACCTGGAATGATCGTCGCCCACAGATTCCGCAGGAACAAAAAGATCACCATCACGACCAATGCGATCGTCACGAGGAGCGTGAGCTCCACGTCGTGCACCGAGGCTTTGATCGTGGTGGTTCGATCGATGACGGTATCGAGTTTGATCGATGGTGGTACGGACGCCAGCGCATGCGGCAGGAGCGCATTGACCCGCTTGACAGTGTCGATGACGTTGGCGCCGGCCTGCTTGAAGACCAGCAGCAGGATGCCGTCGCCGCCCTTTTGAAAGGCACTGGACAGAACATTTTCCGGCCCGTCGACCGCCACGCCGATGTCCCGGATTCGCACCGGCGCGCCGTTCCTGTAGGCCACGATGACATCGTTCCAGGGAGCCGCCTTCAGCAACTGGTCATTGTCGTAGATCGCGAAGCTGTGGTGCACGCCGTTGATCGAACCCTTGGGCGCGTCCACGCTCGCCGCCGAAATCACGCTGGCGACGTCTTCGAGCTGGATGCCGAGCGCGGCAATCTTCGCGGGGTCCACCTGCACTCGCACGGACGGCTTCTGCTGTCCGCCGAGCGAGACCTGTGCGACGCCGGGAATTCGGGAGATCTGCTGCGACAGAACGTTTTCCGCGTAATCATCGACCTGGGGCAGAGGCAGAACAGCGGAATGCACCGACAGGATCAGAATGGGCGAATCCGCCGGATTGACCTTGCGGTATGAGGGCGGCGACGGCAGGTTTTTCGGCAGCTGACCACCGGCGGCATCGATGGCAGCCTGGACGTCCTGGGCGGCAGCGTCGATGTTGCGACCGAGATCGAACTGTATCGTGATCTGGCTGCTGCCGAGCACGCTGGAGGACGTAAGCTGCGACACACCCGCTATCTCGGCAAACTGATACTCCAGAGGAGTCGCGACCGCCGAGGCCATGGTCTCCGGGCTGGCCCCCGGAAGCGATGCGCTGACCTGGATAGTGGGGAAATCCACTTGCGGCAGCGGCGCCACGGGCAGCAACGGGAAAGCGACCAGGCCGATCAGCAGGATCCCCGCCATCAGCAGCGATGTGGCGATCGGCCGCCGGATGAAGGGCTCGGAGATGCTCACCGTACCGCTCGTCTGGAGGCTGCGGTCTTGCTGGGCAGTGGAGTTGCCGCGACCGGTGGCGATCCGGCGGCCGGAAGTCCGGCCACCTCCGGACCGGGCTGGGAGCCGCCGGCCGCGCTGATCCGCACCTGCGCGCCGGGCTGCAGCCGGTATTGGTTGCTGGTGACGACGCGCTCACCTTCGTGAATTCCACCCTGTACGACCATGACGGTGCCGTTCTCCGCGCCGACCTTGAGCGGGCGGGCCTCCACGGTCGAGTCCGCCTTTATGACGTATGTAAACATGCCGTTCGGGCCGCGCTGGACCGCATTGGACGGAATTGTCAGCGCGCCGTGCTCGGTACGCACGAGAACGCGCGCATCCAGGTACTGTCCCGGCCACAGCTTGCTCTGCGTGTTCGGAAATATCGCCTTCAGGCGAATCGTGCCCGTGGCCTGATCGATCTGATTGTCGATCAAGGTCACGGTGCCGCGATCCAACTCCGTTGCGCCATCACGCGAGACGGCCGCGACCGTGACCGGTCCGGCATTCAGCGCGTTGCTGACCGCATCCAGAGCGTCCTCCGGCAGAGTGAAGATGAACGCGATGGGATGCATCTGGGTGACAACGACGATCCCTGTCGTGTCCGCCGCATGCACGTTATTTCCGACATCGACGTGCCGGATGCCGGTGCGGCCTTCGATCGGAGAGGTGATCGAGGTGTACTGGAGCTGGGTTTGAGCATTGTCGATGCTCGCCTGGTCACCCTTCACCTGGGCTTCGAGGCCGCCGGCGAGCGCGCGCTGCGCATCGAGAGTCTGTTTGCTTGCGAGATTCTCCGGGGCCAGCGTCGTATAGCGCTCGAGGTCGGCGCGGGCGCTCTGCAGCTGCGCCTCATCCTTCGCCTTTGCGGCCCGCGCCTGGGCGAGCGCGGCCTGAAACGGGCGTGGATCGATCTGTGCGAGCAGATCGCCTTTCTTGACGGTCTGACCCTCGACGAATCCAATCTTCTGCAGTTCGCCGTCGACGCGCGCTGTCACGTTGACGGTGTTGAAAGCCTGCACCGTGCCCAATCCTTGTAAATACACCGGCACGTCCGTACGCGTCGCGGCTGTGGCGTCGACGGCGATGGCCTCGCTGCCACGGGGTGGAGCGGCGGCATCGCTGCTCGTACCTGGCAACCCGTGCCAGCCGACCACCAACAGAACGGCTACTCCGGCGGCGAGCAGCGCGGCCCGCGACCGATGCCTCGCAACCAGACCGAATAACCTGGCGGATAAGCCTTTCAATTTTTCACCTTGCCCACGGCCTGCGGCCGTTCTCAACCCGTGCCGCTACTGGAAGGTACGCCCTGCTCCCAGCCGCCGCCCAGTGCGCCGAAGAGCTGCACCAGAGCCTGCAGGTGCGCGAATCTCACCTGGACCAACGCGTCTTCGGCGCTAAACAGCGCCGACTGCGTGTTCAACACGGCCAGCACGTTCACGGTCCCGGCATGCAGCTGGATTTCCGTAATCTCGTACGCACGGCGCGCCTTGGCCACGGCCTCCTGCTGCCGTCGATACTGCTCGGCCGTCTGCTGCGCGGCGACGAGCGCGTCTTCGACGTTACTGAAAGCTGAAATCACGGATTTGTGATAGTCCGCGAGCAGTTCGGCATAGCGGCCCTTGGCGAACCGGTAGTTCCCGACGAGCGCCCCGCCGGCGAATATCTCCTGGGTCACAGCGCCGCTCAGCGCGAAGACCTGGTTGACCGGTGTGATCAGACTCGCCAATGCGGTGCTGACGAAGCCCCCGTCCGCCGTGAGATCGATGCTCGGAAAGATTGACGCCCGCGCTGCCGCGATGTTCGCGTTCGCGGACATGAGTTGCGCTTCGGCCGCAGCCACGTCGGGCCTGCGGGCGAGAAGCGCCGAGGGCAGACCGGGACCCACTTGTGGCTCAGACAGATCGCTGAGCGTGCCGCCGGGCGGCTCGAGCTCCTGGGGCATTTTGCCGATCAGCACGGCGAGCGCGTCGAGTGTCTGGCGGAGCTGCTGCCTCAGGGGCGGTATCGATGCGTTCAGGACAGCAACTGTCGTCTCCTGCTGCGCGACGTCCAGCGCTGCAGCGGTACCCACCTGCTCTTCCAGCTTGAGATCCTTCAATATCGTCTGTGCAGTGGACAGATCGCGCTCCGCCACGTTCAGGCGATCGTGCACCTCTATCGCTTGGAAATAGGTGCTCGCCACGCTTGTCATCACGGTCAGATCGACGGTTGCGCGGTCGTAGCGGCTCGCGGTGGCGGCAAGCTTGGCGGCATTCAAGGTAGCGCGGTTCTTGCCCCAGAAATCCAACTCATAACTGGCTGAAGCCAGGGCGCTGAATTGCGAGAAAGTCGTCGGAGCGGTTCCAACCGGTGCGCCCGAAGGTTTCTGACGCTGGCGGCTCGCATCGCCGGAAGCGGCAAGCGTCGGCAGCAGCGGCGCGCCGGCAATTTGTGCCTGCGCATCTGCCTGACGCACTCGCGCAATTGCCGCGGCGACGTCGTCGTTGGCTTTTTGCGCCTGGGCAATCAGGTCGTCCAGTTGAGAGGAACCAAACCCTCGCCACCAGTCCGCGGACGGCCATGCCTCAGCGGAGCCTACATCCGCGGCCTGGGGCGCAGCAGGAGCATTGCCCGGAGCAGACGCCGGGGCTGGGCCCTCCGCGGCCGACTCGGCTGGTGTTGCGGTCGAGTCGACACGCCACGCGGCAGGCGGCGCGATCTGCGGCCGCTTGTATCGGGGCCCGAGACTGCACGCCACGAGGCAAAGCGTTACCAGTGCAATCGCAATCGGAGCGCGTTGCAGACGAGACAAGCAAGCAAATAGGAGAGAAATCGCGTTCTGGCGTGACACGGCGCTGGCGGCGGACAAGCGGGCCCGGGCGCAACGATACGACGCAGAGGATTTCCCTCAGATTGGCGGAATATTAATTTCCGTTAACGGGCGAGCCTGCCCTGGCCTCTGGCCGGAAATCATTGGGTAACACGTGGGACACGGTATCTGCTGCGCGAGACTGTCGTTTCATTCACCCATCTCCTCCAGCACACTCTTGAGCTGTCGCAGGCGCTCGGGCCAGAACGCGCGGTAGCGATCGATCCAGCCGATCAAGGGTGACAGGCCCTGCGGTCGCGCGCGGTAGTAAATGAATCGGCCCTGGCGGCGCTCGGCGACGAGCCCCGCCCGGCGAAGCGCGGTCAGATGCTGGGAAACCGCGGGCTGAGAGATGGAAAACCCGGCCGTGAGCTGCGAAACGCTCTGCTCATCATGGGCGAGCCTTTCGAACATCGCACGGCGGGTCGGGTCGGCCAGGGCACGGAAGGTCGCGGCTTCGAGCATGGTTTAATATAAGCATAGGCTTATTATAAACACAATACTGATAACAGATTACTTTCTAATTCAGTTGTTTATAAAATATTTATGAGAAATAACATTCATATCCAACGACGGCACCCCCCCTGAACAGGAATGCATTGTCTTTCCTAGAGTCTGAGCTATATTTCAGGCGCAGGCGCTTGAGTGCGAACGAGTCTTGCACTCCAGGAAGCCGGCGGAAATCCAAATAACAACACCCGACGCTGTCGAGGCCGTGATGAGCACCCCTCAGGACCAATTCCAGGCGGCAGCGCTGTCCCTGGCACGCCCAGGATCCATAAAGGATCGTCTTACGGAGGCGTACCGCAACCATCTTGCATTCGTGGACGAGGATGAGCTCCCCAACGAATTGCGCGAAGCGTTCCGCGCGTTCAGTCACACGCTGACGCGCGAACGACCACTGCTCCGTGGCGAAGACGCGGTACGCGCTACGGTTCGCAAGATGTCGAGCAACGAAGCCACCGAGGTTGCCTTCGCCGTCGTGCGAATGTTCGGAGCCATTTCGCGCTGCAATACAGGCAATACGCGCAATAAGCCGGGAAAGGCGGCGTCGAACGTCGTGCCGCTCTACGTAGCAGAAGCGTAGTGTCTTCGCGGAAAACTGACGTGGCATCCCGGCAACGTGCGGGATGCAACTCGAGGCAACCGCCGTGGACTTCGCTCGTTAGTCCATTTTGAATTCGATGGTGTCCCAGCGGGTCGTGTCTTCATGACGCGC
Source organism: Steroidobacteraceae bacterium (assembly GCA_050738795.1). Lineage (GTDB taxonomy): Bacteria > Pseudomonadota > Gammaproteobacteria > Steroidobacterales > Steroidobacteraceae > 13-2-20CM-66-19. The sequence continues at coordinate 4,687 of JBOIAD010000099.1, read as the reverse complement.
CTGGCGTCTGATCGCATCGACGAGTGCGCGCTCGTCCCAATCCACTATCTCGTCCGCAAGATCGGCGAGCGCCTTCGGCACCGGGCGCTGCGATCCGAACGGCTTCATGAGCACGACGGGCTTCTGGCTCGCCTGCGCGTACAGCAACTGGAACGTCAGCAGGTCCTGCGACCTTTCATATAGGCTTGAAAGCCCGATTATCACCTCGACCGGCGCGATCTGCTTGCGCAGACCTTCCTTCAGCGCTTCCTTGTCGCCATCGGGCCGCAGCTCCGGCTTGCTGGAATTGCGGTAAAAGAAGTTGCGCGCGCTCTCCAGGTACTCGAACACGCGCAGGTAGTCGTCGCTGTTTTCCCAGAGATGGGTCACGAAAAGCCGGACGGGATTGGCCTGCGTCATGACGGAATCGACGGCCCGGTTGCCGGGGGTTATGCGAGTCTCGCACAAGCGTGGCCGCCGCGAAACTCGCCCCTGCGGATGCTGTCCAGCGCGGTTTGCCCTCCCTAGCCCCCGGCGGCCCCTATAGAATGCATGGTTTACGATGGGGAAACGCCGCATTTGCGCCTGCTCTGCTACAACATTCGCTATGCCACGGGTACCGGCCCGTCCTTCTACCTGCCGGTCCCCGGAGCAGGCTACCTGCGCAGCAACCGCAAGGTGCTTGCCGGCATCACCGATTTCATCCGTGCAGAACACCCGGACGTCGTGGGCCTCATCGAGGTGGACACGGGATCCATCCGGACGGGAATGGTCAACCAGGCCGAGCACATCGCGGGATCGATCGGCCACTACTCGACGTTCCAGTGCAAGTACGGCACGAGCTCGATCAACAACCTGGTGCCGATCGTGCGCAAGCAGGCGAATGCCTTTCTATCGGCGCCGCACGTTCACGGCGAGCGGTTCCATTATTTCGACACCGGCATCAAGCGGCTCATCATCGAGCTCGAGCTTGATGACGTGTGCGTGTTCCTGGTGCACCTGTCCCTCAAATTCCGCCACCGGCAGTACCAGCTGCGCTCGTTGCACGACCTGATCGTGCAGTCGCCCAAGCCCGTCATTGTCGCGGGGGATTTCAACACCTTCTGGGGTACTCACGAGATCTACCTGTTCATGCGCGCGGCGGGATTGCGCAGCGCGAACTCCGCCGGCCTGCCCTCGTTCCCCGCGCGTGTCCCGCGCATCGAGCTCGACTTCATTCTCGTGAGCGAAGGAATCGAGGTGACCGACTTCCGGGTGCCGGACGTGCGGTTCTCGGATCACCGGCCGCTCGTGTGCGATTTCCATGTGCGCTCCGATGCGCTGGTGCGCCGATCGGCCGCTTGAGGCTCAAAACTGATGAACACCGAAGCTGCCTGGACCATCGAGCGCGATTCCGACGCGGTCGTATGGCTCACGATCGATAAACCGGGTACTTCGGCCAATGTGCTCTCGAGCGGCGTGCTGCGGGAACTGGATGGACTGTTGCAGCCGCTGGCGCAGGACCCGCCTCGGGCGGTCATTGTGATATCCGGCAAGAAGAGCGGATTCGTCGCCGGTGCCGATATCAAGGAATTCACGGCTATCGCGAATGCCGAGGAAGGCTATCGGCTGATCCACGCGGGCCAACAGGTACTGGACCGTCTGGAGGCGCTACCCTGCGCCACAGTCGCGGCGATTCACGGTTTCGCGCTCGGCGGCGGCCTGGAGCTTGCGCTGGCGTGCCGGCACCGCGTCGCGGTCAACGATGCGCGGCTGTCGCTCGGGCTGCCGGAAGTGCAGCTCGGTATTCATCCTGGATTTGGCGGCACCGTGCGCTCGGTACGGCTCATCGGCGTTCGTCCCGCAATGCAGCTGATGCTGACCGGCAAGCCGGTTCGCGCCGAGAAGGCGCTGCGCATCGGTCTGGTGGACAAGCTCGTCCCGCCCCAGGACCTGCGCGCGGCGGCGAAAGCAATCGCGTTGCATCCGCCGGCTCCGCACCGCGCCCCATTTGCCGAGCGTGCGTTGAGTTGGCCGTTCCTGCGGCGCTTCGTGAAAGGCGCACTGGTGGCGCAAGTCGCGGCGAAAGCCCGCCGCGAGCACTACCCGGCCCCGTACGCCATGATCGATTTGTGGGCACGCTGGGGCGCGAAGGGTCCCGGTTCCTTCGACGCCGAGGCTCGCTCGATCGCGCAGCTCTTCACCTCGGAGACCTCGCGAAATCTGGTGCGGGTGTTCCTCCTGCAGGATCGTCTCAAAGCCCTCGGAGGCAAGGGAGGTCCGGAGGTGAAGCATGTGCACGTGGTCGGTGCGGGCGTGATGGGGGGCGACATCGCCGCGTGGGCAGCGCTGCGTGGCTTTACCGTAACGCTGCAGGATCGGGCGCTCGAGTACATCGAGCCCGCATTGAAGCGTGCCCGGGAGATGTTCGACCGGCGTCTGCGGGAACCTGCAAAGAGCGCGGCTGCCAGCGAGCGCTTGCGCGCCGATGTCAACGGTGATGGAGTTCCGGGCGCAGACGTCGTCATCGAGGCGATCTTCGAGAGCCTCGAGGCGAAGCGCGAGCTGTATGCGCGTCTCGAGCCCCGCATGAAGGCTGACGCCATGCTGGCGACCAACACCTCGAGCCTGATGCTGGAGCCGCTCACCGCGCAGCTCGCGCATCCCGGACGCCTCGTCGGACTTCACTTCTTCAATCCCGTGGCTCAGATGCCGCTGATCGAGATCGTACGCTCGGCCAGTACGGATCCGCAGGTCATGCAGGGTGCCATCGCGTTCGCGCGGCGGCTGAACAAGCTCCCCGTGCCTTGCCGCAGCGCTCCCGGATTTGTCGTCAACCGTGTATTGATGCCGTACCTGCACGAGGCGATGTTCGCAGCCCAGGAAGGCGTTGCGCTCGCGGTCATCGATCGGACAGCCGTCGCCTTCGGCATGCCCATGGGCCCCATCGAGCTGGCCGATGTCGTGGGCCTCGATGTCGCAAGTCACGTGGGCGAAATCATCGCCGCAGAGCTCGGACGGCCGCCTCCCGATCTTACGCGCCTGAAGGTTCTGATCGCCGGCGGAAAGCTCGGCCGCAAGAGCGGCGAGGGTTTCTATGTCTGGCAGGATGGCAGGCCGCTCAAACCCGGCGGCGCGTCCGGCGCCGCGCCGGCCGATCTCATCGACCGGTTGATTCTCGCTCTCGTCAACGAGTGCGTCGCGTGCCTGCGCGAGCGGGTCGTCGAAGAGGCGGACCTCGTCGATGCAGCGGTGATTTTCGGCACCGGATTTGCGCCATTTCGCGGTGGACCGCTCGCCTATGCCCGCAGCCGCGGCGCCGTCGGTGTCGTGGCGCGCCTCGAAGAATTGGCGGCGCGCTACGGCGCGCGCTTTCAGCCGGACCCGGGGTGGCCCGCGCTCACAGCCGGCGGAAAAGCTTGAACTGGCCTGCAAGAAAGAGGCAGCGGCAGCGTCTTTCAGCCAGCCCGATTCAAACCCGAACCGGCGGGCTTTTCGCGGGCAAAAGCGGCGCCTTTTGCCCGCGGGCCGCAATAGCCAATAGGCTGGCCGCTGAAAGCGCGCAGCGTCTTTCAGCCAATAGGAAAGCGTGAACGGCGTTCCGGCGCGCGCAGGCTCCTGTGCTACCATCGGACATAAATTGCGACGCACCAACCCTGGTTACATTGCGTCAGGCTCGGTGAAATGCACGAAGAACGCGAAGCCAGCGTTCAATTGCTCAAGACGTTCGCACCACTCGATGGCCTGAAGCGCGACAATCTGGCCGCGCTCGCCAAGAAGGTGAGCGTGCGAACCATGCCCGCTGGACGAGTGTTGTTCAAGGAAGGCGACACCGACAAACGCACGGTCTGGCTCGTCGCGGGCATGGTCGAGATCCGGGAAGGGGACCGTACGATCGCGATGGTCCGCGGCGGCACGCCCGAGGCCCGCAATCCGCTGTATCCGAAAACCCCGCGTGCAGTCAGCGCTCGCGCTGTGGACGAGATCAGCTATCTGTCCATCGACAGCGAGCTGCTGGATGTCATGATCACGTGGGACCAGACCGGAAGCTACGAGGTGGCAGAGCTGCAAACGCAGCCGGATGGCACCAGCAGCGACGACTGGATGACGACGCTGCTGCAGACGAAGGCCTTTCACCGGATTCCACCGGCCAACATCCAGGCAATCTTCCTGCGCCTGCAACGCGTACCCTTCCGGGCCGGGGACGTCGTGATCAAACAAGGTGACGAAGGCGATTACTTCTATGTCATCGTGAGCGGCAAGTGCATCGTCACTCGCGAGACGCCTCTGAACCGGGAAGGCATCAAGCTGGCGGAGCTCGGCGTCGGCGACACTTTCGGGGAAGAAGCCCTGATCGCCGAGGCGAAGCGCAACGCGACGGTCGCGATGAGCACGGACGGAGTGCTGATGCGCCTGAACAAACAGGACTTCCGCGAGCTCATGAACGAGCCGCTGTTGCAGTGGGTGACTCAGGAGAAGGCGACCGAGATCATCGAGCGCGGGGGGCGCTGGCTCGACGTCCGCCTGCCCAGTGAGCACCAGAATCTCGCCATCGAGGGCTCAGTCAACATCCCGCTGTATTTCATCCGCCTGAAGCTGTCGGCTCTGGATCGCACCGTTCCCTATGTCGTGTATTGCGATACGGGACGCAGAAGCTCTGCCGCGGCGTTCATTCTCGTCGAGCGCGGCTTCGACGCGTACGTCCTGACGGGAGGACTCACCAACAGCA
>JBOIAD010000098.1:0-2470 GCA_050738795.1 Steroidobacteraceae bacterium | reverse complement strand
CCAGAGATCACTTTGTCTGACAATCACCAGAAGCGAATAAGATTTGCAGACGTGCTCGCACTGCGCACCCTACCCAACCATTTTGCGCGGCGGCGCATCCAACGCAGCGCCCTGGTCCATCCGGTGGCCACGCGTTCGCCGGCGTGCTTCCAAGCTTTGTCAGACAATTTATACGCGAGCATCGACTGTGGCGACGCGCAAGGAGAAATTCAAAGTTTGGCATCCATTGCGGAGCCCAACCGGCGCTCTTTGATCGGCGCTGCCAGGGAGCGGGCGAGGGACAGGGTAGTACACGGATGTCGACGTGGACCCTGACCTCATCGAAATCAGGCCCTCAGGCGGTGAGCCGGCGGTTTTGAGGCATCGTCCCCTCCGGCGCGCTCCCGCCGGATGCGCGCGTAAACCTCTTCCCGGTGCACCGCCACGCTCTTCGGTGCCTCAATACCCAGACGTACCTGGTAACCCTCATCGTCGGCCTCTCGGAAATAGGCTTCGCGCCTCACGAACGCCTCCGCGATCCCTAGGCGCTCGGCTGGCGTTATACGTTCGCTGACCGAGGCAGTACCACTCGTGCGTGCCGAAGGAATTCCTGTCCATAGTGGCCGGCAAGTTGCGACCGCCGAAGGACGAATCATGGGCCCCGGGGACGAAACTGTATGCCCATGCGACAACGATGCCTGATCTTCGACCGGCCGAAGTCAGCCGTTTGACAATGGAAGCTTATGTGCTCGGCTACTCCGGCCCATTTGTACAATCTTCTCCTCATTTACACGGCGGATGCGCGAGGGCCTTGACATTCTATGTATACGCATGCACTATACGGCTCATGAAATTGCTGTCTCTACCTTGTTACTGCGCAACTCTTCGGCAAGCCTCCCGGGCGATAACGGTGCTCTACGAAGATATGCTCACCGGCAGCGGCCTCCATGCGACGCAATACACGGCGTTGCAGCTTCTCGAGGCGGGCCCAAACCTGACCACAACGGAGCTGGCCGAGGCTCTGGGCATTGACCAGACCACGGCCACGCGGACGTTGGCGCTGATCAGGAAGGCTGGGCTTGCAAGCGATACCGTGGGTGTGGACCGCCGGCAGCGCCGCTGGGCTCTCAGTGCCCAAGGGCAAGCGCTACTAAGGAAACTGAAACCCCGCTGGGAGGCCGCGCAGGAAGCCTTCGAGAAGCGCTTGGGACGAGCGCAAGCCTCGGCTCTGAAAAAAGCATCGTACCTCGCCGCCAGGCGACTCTCCTCGAGTTGAACCCGTTCATGCCTTGCTACGCATAGGAGGATTCATACACGCAATCTGTCGACACATTACATGTATACACATGTGATTATACATGTAGATACATTTATCGATTTACATTCATTAAAATTTACTGGGAGATCATTTATGTCACTGCATATTGCCAAGCTCTTCAGCCGCCCGCTGGCCCTCGCCTCAGCAGCACTCGTCATTCATGTCGGCGCGGCCACGGCCGCCGATTCCACGGGCGACATTCAACAGCAGATCAAGGAATGGCTCACTGGGGCCACCACAGCTCACTCCGCCCCGCAATCTGGACTGCGCGATGGCCAGGTGATGAGCCCGACTGCCGACGCGCAGGAGCGCGCCAAGCAGCTGTTACTGGGGACGACCGGCTCCCGTGTCGGAGGCGCCGAGACGATCAAGCGCTCTGAGGTTGCAGGCGCTTCAGGCGAAACCGAGCCACAGCAACGCCCGCTCGCCTACGGCGACGCGCAGGCCGCAGCGCGGCAGCTTCTGCTGGGCCAGCGTCATGCGAGCGACGTTTCGTGACCCGCAGCACGACCGACGCGCGAGCACTGGATGCTCGGCGTCGGTACGGCGAGCCATGGGCTTGCGTTCGTACGAACAAGGGGCACACATGAGGTCTATCTCGGATAGAGCTCTCGTGATGCGGCCGCTCCTGGCCGCTCTCGCATCGGTCAGCCTCTTTTCGCAGGTCTGCGTGTCAGGTTGCGCTGTCGGCCCGTCTTATCGAAAGCCCGCAACGACGCTCGAGAAGTTCCACAGTGCCGCCGCGCTGGAGGCTCGCCCGGCGAGCGCTCCCACGCCGGCCCTCGAAACCTGGTGGGATGGCTTCAACGACCCGCTGCTCTCGCGCATCGTGCAACGGGCGCGCGACCAGAACCTCGATCTTGCGGCGGCACTGGCGCGAGTCCAGCAGGCTCGGGCCGCAGCCCACGAGGCCGGCGCGCAGCTCCTGCCAACCTTCGATCTGAACGGCCAGGCAACCCGGATCCACCAGTCCCTGGAAAGCCCGATCGGCCAGATCGCGAGCCACGTGCCTGCCTTCAACCGCAATCAGTCAATCTACGATGCAGGTCTGGGCGCGAGCTGGGAGTTGGATCTATTCGGCGGTCTGCGCCGCGGCAGAGAGGCCGCCTCGGCCGAAGCGGACGCCGCGATCGCTCAGCAGGCCGGCATCCGGATTTCCGTGACGGCGGATGC
>JBOIAD010000097.1:0-2753 GCA_050738795.1 Steroidobacteraceae bacterium | reverse complement strand
GCGGAGTACGTCAGTCCGGAGCCCTTGAGTAGAGACTCGAGCGCCGCGCGCGCCGACAGCGTTCCCTTGACTCCTTCCGTAGTCAGTTGAGCGACCGTATGCGTAGCGATCATCACCTGCATCCCGGTGCGCTTTCCCCATTGGATCAGCGCTTGATCGAGCGGCGTGTGCGCGGGAATGTCGAGCTGTATCGGCTGGTCGAGCTCAGACGCAAAAGCGGTTCGGCTGGTTAGCGAGAGTGTGCATAGCAGCAGCAATCCGCATAGGCATAACGATGGCACGATGGCTTGGTATCGTCTTGCACCGGCCAGGCGATGGATCGTCGTAGTCTTCATCGGACCCCCAGTCAGAAACATCAACGCCGCAAGCGAAGCTCGCCGCGCGGTTCATGGTCTGTCTGGTGTTCCTGTGCATCTGCGGAAGCTCGCCCTCACCGGTGCCGAACTCCCGTCGTTCCCTGGTCGCCAGACCACAGTTGCCGACGAAGTGCTTGCGCGGTGGCGTCATATGCGCCGCTGGCGCTTGCAGGCTATAGCCGACAATGTATGCTAGAGACAAAGGGGCGTGATGAAACGGACAATCGCTTTGAAAATTATCAATGCTCCGCATCCACATCCGTATCCGTACCCTGAAGGTTCGGGAGTCGCGACCGTATGAGGATGCGGTCAGGGGCGGTCTCGACGATTTCAACCGGGAAGATCCGGCTCAAGCCGCGAATCCATTGATCGGCGTTTCGCTGGACGAATGTACCGGTGTACTGCAGATCGGCAACGTCGGGGTCGAGCACGATGTGTCGTGTCGAATACCGCTGCACGTCCTCGATGACTTCGTGAAGCGGTCTGCCCCGATACGCCAGCGAACCCTCTGTCCAAGCCGTAGCCAAACGCACATCCGTTTGCCGCGCGGTACTCGCTTCGCCTTTTGCGTCATACGCTATCTCTTCGCCACGTGCGACACGCAATGGAACCCACTGTTTGGTATCGTCCGTAGCCTGACGGCCCTGAGGGACGTCTTGAGGGCTTGTCTCTCGAGGCACGACCTCCACTGCTCCTTCGCTGACCGTCACAAGCACCCGGTTGGAATACCGACGTACGTCGAACACCGTACCGACCGCAGTTATGCTTCCAACCCCGGCCAGAACCGTGAATGGACGCCAGTGGTCGTGCTGCACGTGGAACCGCGCCTCTCCGTGGTCCAGCACCGCGGTTCGCCGCGTCAACGTAAAATTAACACTAAGGGATGAATCGCCGGCGAGGGTCACGACGGATCCATCCTTCAGGACGAATTCGCGTTGCTCACCGGCAGCGGTGGCATACACGTGGCCAGAGTCCAGAGTCAGACTCCCGGGGACGAACTCATAACGAAAGACCATGGCCATTGCCAGGATCGCGGCGCAGGCGGCAATCGCCGAAGAGGTGAAATTGAGCGCGCTCCGTACGCGGCGCGAGCCGACGTTGAAGGCCTCAGTTTGCGTGGCCATAGGGGTCCAGTCCGGCTCTCGAGACAAGCTCGCGCGCAACTCCCTGGCGCTGGGCAGAGGTGGTCGCGGAAGGGACTTCAGACGCCAGCGGGTGCGGACGAAACCCTCATACTCTGCATTGTTGTCCGGATCCGAGCTCCAGGCGTCCCATTCCCGCAGCTCGGCGGTTGACAGCTCGCCCCCCGCCTCGTGCCGGCTGAACCAATCACTCGCCGCCTGCAACCGCAGCTCCCTCACGGCGTCGCTGTCGCCTGCCTCGGTGCTCATCGCCCATTCTCCTTCAGGGGACCCTCGGCGGCCTGAATCTCACGGCGGCAGCGTTCGAACGCCGAGGCAACGTATCTTCGGATGGTGCGCTCGTTGAGCTCCACGCCACTGGCCGCGAACCGGTCGACGATCTCCTCATACGAAAGTTCGTCCCATACGCGCAGCACCAGCGCCGTGCGCCAGTGAGCCGGCAATCCTTTGATGGCGCGCTGCAAAACAGCGTGTCGCTCGCCCTCTACGCACGAAGGCTCGGGCGCAGGACTGGTCCACGCCGGATCGCAGCCGGCCACCGAATCCTTGCGCCGTCGCATCGATCGGCGAATCAGATGATTCGTCGCCAGGTTGCGCGCTGTCCGGTACAAGTACGCTCCATAGAAGCCCACCGAGCCCGGGCGCTCCAGCGCAAGCAGCTCGGCAAAGGCCTGCGAGGCAATGTCGCGGGCCTCTTCCCATGATCGGGTGCGAGCGACGAGCGACTTCACCAGCTTGCAGTGATACTGGTGGAACAGCTCCGCGATCCGTTTGGCGTGCTCTTCGCCCGTGACCGGCGGCGATGGCGCCGGCTCGCCTGTATCCTGCGTACCAGCCTCTGCCGCGCTCCCCTCAGACTCCGCGGTCATGGTTTACCCGTCCCCCTGAAAGACAATCCGGGCGATGGATCCGGACATTTTCCTGCGGCGCATCTCTGCCTGACGAGCACGGGCATCGCTTCGATCGCTTCGATCGCCAAGCTGCGTCCATGTTGGCTGAGATATTCGGTGCCCTCAAGCCAGTGTTTGTATCTTATGGGCGCAATTTGTCCCAAGTCCGGCGGTGCGGCCTCCATGAGGCGGATGCGGTTGTACCCCGCGGTCGATCGCGTGCAGGCGCCCGCAGTAGGTGGCAGCCGAACAATTCTCTATACTGGCGACAGCGCAGGGCTGCCAGGAGTCCCAAACTTCGACACCACGCAAAGGGAGATTGCCAGCCGGCCTGTCACAATCGGCGCCTCGCTATTTTCGCGAGG
>JBOIAD010000096.1:0-17677 GCA_050738795.1 Steroidobacteraceae bacterium | reverse complement strand
CATGATGAACGTGATCAACGGCGGCGAGCACGCCGACTCAAGCCTCGATTTTCAGGAGTTCATGATCGTGCCGAAGAGCGCACCGACGTTTGCGGAAGCCCTGCGCTACGGTGCCGAGACGTTTCAGGCGCTCAAAACCCTGTTGCACGAGCGGGGCCAAAGCACCGCGGTGGGTGATGAGGGGGGTTTTGCGCCGCAGCTTCCCAGCCACGAGGCAGCGTGCGAGCTGATTGTTGCGGCGATTGACCGCGCCGGCTATCGGCCGGGCGAGGACATTGCGATTGCTCTGGACCCTGCGGCTTCCTCGTTCTTCGAAGACGGCGCGTATCGGCTGACACGCAGCCGCCAGGGCAATAAGACGTCCGCCGGTATGACGGAGCTCTACCGGTCGTGGCTGGACAAGTATCCGATCATCTCACTGGAGGACGGTCTGGCAGAAAACGACTGGGACGGCTTTCGGGGGCTCACGGCACAGCTCGGTGAGCGTATTCAGATTGTCGGGGACGACATTCTCGTGACCAATCCCGCCTACATCCGGCGTGCCATTGCCGCAAAGACCTGCAATGCAGCGCTCATCAAACTGAATCAGATCGGCACCGTGACCGAAACCATCGAAGCCATTCAACTGTGCCGCGACGCCGCGTGGCGGTTTGTCATCTCGCATCGCTCCGGGGAAACCGAGGACACCTTCATGGCGGATTTTGCGGTGGCCATGGGCGGCGGCCAAATCAAGACAGGCTCACTGTGCCGTTCCGAGCGCATGGCCAAGTACAATCGGCTGCTGGAAATCGAAGACGCGCTGGGATCGACCGCTGTGTTCGGTGCCTGAGCGGCAGCGGAGCAATCGCGCCTCAAGAACGGGAATTCGCCATCGAATCGCACCACCTTGCGGCGCTCACAGGAGCGCGGCCGACCGGCCTGTGCAGCGATTTACTCGCCGGCGGGGGGAAGATTGAGGGCACCTTGCCGAAGCGCAATCTCGGTGTCGGTACACAGCAAAGCCACAGAAACACGCTCATCGCGCCAATATCGACCCTGGGTTTGCAGCTGGGCGCATTGCAGGATCCATCCCGGGCGACCCCGAGCGGCGCGCAACAGCCGAGCCTCAATTCGACGCCCCGGTGGCGGTAGGTCAAAATCTGCACATCGGCTCCGGAGCAGCTCACGCAATTGTGGCGCCGCGGTCCGTGGCATGCGCACGGAGAGTGCGCCGAGACGCCAAGGCTTCATTCGCTGTCGTTCCCGCTCGACCTCTACGTCAATCGCCCCGAGCACTCCGACGACCCCGCCGTGCAGGCGGCGTAGAAACCCGACCATCGCATTGCTGACATCGGTCAAATGATCGAGCAATAAAACGCCGCCGCGCAGATCAGCCGCCCTACACAAGCGAGCACGCGCCGCCCGTCGCGTGACCCCGGATGTGTTGACGGCGGGGTATGCGCCCTCAAGCGTGCACGTAATATCATTGAGACAGCGAGTTGCCTTCGAGCGCGCACAGGGAACGCGCTCCCGTATCAGGCGTGTTTCCACGTCGGCCAGAAGTGTCGACTTGCCGCTACCGCGTGGCCCGTACAAGACGAGGTGCTCCCCGTGGCGCAAACGTTCGATAAGGTCAGCGCGAAGCGATCTGACGCTGGTGTGCATATGGGGATTCCGCCGGGGTTGCCGCCACGCCCTACACTCGCCGAAACTTCGGTGCGAACTGTAGGCGTCATCGGCCACAAGGCGGTTTGTCAGAGGAGGATGCCATCTCCCCGGGCAAATCGTAGAACGTAAGAGGCGATTTCGCAAGCGGACGCAGCGAGTCCGGAGCTAGCCCTCGCGCTGCCCGTCACCGGCCGCCAAGTTGTGCCATCGAAGATTGTCTGTAACACTACGCCACACGCAGATGGCATCCTTCCGCGAACCGCGCCAGAGCGACCAATGATGCCTCCGCTTTAGCCGGACGGCGGCATAGTGGTTTTCGCTGCCTGTCTTTCAGGCTTCTAATCAAAGAGCAGGTGCATGGGGAAATCAATCGTCGCCATCTGCGTCGGCGCCAGCCTCGGCGCTCTGCTGCGCTGGTGGCTGGGCGCGCGGTTCAACAGTTACTTCCCCTCGGTCCCACCGGGCACCGTCGCGGCCAATCTCATCGGCGGCTACGTCATAGGCGTTGCGATCGCTTTTTTTGCCTCGTTCCCCGCGCTGGCGCCCGAATGGCGGTTGCTCATCATCACTGGCTTCTGCGGTGGCCTCACAACTTTCTCGACATTTTCCGCCGAAGTCGTCACGTTGCTACAGCAAGGTCGTGCCTTGCCGGCGTGCGGCGCCATCGCCATCCACCTGGTCGGTTCATTGGTGATGACGTTTGCCGGCATTGCCACGGTGGCGTGGGTGAGAAACTAGAAGCACTGTGAGTTGTATCCAGGAGGCACAAATGGACGGGTCATTCTTGAGATTTTACGTGCATGAGGACCATCGCCATCACGGTCACCTGGTCTGGGAATGGCTGCTGGAGAAGGCGAACAAACTGGGCATTCGCGGCGGCTCGGCCTTTCGCGCCATGGCGGGATTCGGCCGGCACCACATGCTCCACGAAGCCCGTTTTTTTGAGCTGGCAGGCACGCTCACCATAGAGGTCGAATTCATCGTGATGGACGACGAGGTCCGCAAGCTTCTGGAGCTCCTTCGCAAGGAGAACATTCGCCTGTTCTACGCGCGTGTTCCAGCGCACTTTGGCGTGATCAATCCGGATGTTCACGATCCGGCCTCAGTGACGGACCCCACTTAGAACCCCCGCCTCACTGCGGCAATCGGCCTTGGGGCCAGCCGACGGCTACGCAGCCGGAACGGCTGGACGCATCCGGGGGGCCGTCTCGTGACGGCACGGTGCTTACTTCCCGAACTTGCCGCCTGTCGTTCCAACCCGTATATTGAATTGGCAGGAGATGGCATGCCTCCTTGAACCGCCGGTTTTCGGCTGATGATGCCTACCAAATTCCAATCTCGAACCGAAGAGAGGGTTTGGTGGCGCCGATTTCCGAGCTTCTAATAGCCCGAACCGCATGCTGCGCAATCGTGTCTATTTGCGTTCGCCCGCTCGACGGCGGGCGAGGACTGCATCCATGCGTCTTCCGGCCTCGACTGCGAAAGAGCAGAGTGCCGTGACGCGAGACATTCTGCTCCAGATCGCCCAAGTCCTCACAGTGATCGTGCTCGCCCCACTTCTGCAGGGGACGATCTTGCAGTGGGAGGAGCGTGTGCAGCGCGCGCAGGGGCCGGGCATCTTTCAGCCCTACCGCGATCTGTGGAAATTATTCCACAAACAACTGGTCGTGCCCGAAACGGCCAGCTTCGTCTACTGGATTGCGCCGGTCGTCGCATTCACCTGCATGCTGACCGTTCCGATCCTCATTCCCGTGCTGACGAATTACCCACTGCCACTGTCCGATATGGGCGACATCCTCGGTGGCGGCCTGATCCTGACGCTTGGATCATTTATGGTCACCGTCGCCGGACTTGATTCAGGCAGCGCCTACGGCGGCATTGGTTCATCGCGTGCCGTGATGCTGGGCATTCTCGCTGAGCCGACGCTGATCCTGGTATTCGTCGGCATCACGCTGCTCGCCAAGTCGATGCTGCCGTTTGTGGTCAATCATCTGCTGGTGCAGCAGCCGGCGGTCTATTGGAGTCCCGCGCATCTATTTCTGGTCGCCGCCTTCTTCATTCTGCTGCTCGTGGAGACGGACCGCCTGCCGATCCACTCCAGCACGCACATCGAGGTCTACATGATCGATGAGGCGCGGATCCTGGAATATTCCGGTGCGCTGCTTGCCCTGCTCAAATGGGCCGCGATGATGAAGCAGTTTATCCTCTACACCCTCTTCTGCAACGTACTGCTGCTGCCCTGGGGGCTTTCTTATCATGGCTTGGCAGTGGGCGCGCTGGGCGCCGCGCTCGCCTTGTTCGCCAAATTTCTCCTCGTTGCCCTCGTCGTGGTATTTGTCGAGACCGCGCAGTCGCGACTGCGTTACTTCCGCTACCAGGAGCCACTCGCCGCCTCATTCCTGCTCGCCATTCTTGCCATCGTCGCCAACCAGCTCAGGTAGGATCATGCTTGCCGCCCACCTCGAGCCTCTTGCCGCGTCGCTGTTCAGCCTTCTGGCAATCGCCAGTCTGTTGCTGGCTTTCGTCATGCTGGGCTCACGGTGGCTGAAAGACTATCTCATCGCCTTCGCCGTGCAGTCCTGGCTGATTGCGCTCCTGTCCGCGGCAGTTGGCTACTACGGGAACTTTCCCGAGCTATATCTGATTGCCGTCCTGACCGCATTGTTTCGCGGTTTGCTGCTGCCTTATCTGATCCTACGCATCATCCGCCGGCTCGCTGTCGACCGCGAGCTGCACGAACGGTTGTCACCTAGTTCCAGCCTGGTCGTCGGGGCGGCGTTGGTGGTGTTCGCCTTTGTGGTGTCCGCCCATCTGGGGGAGTCCTTGGGGCTGGCCGGCACAGTTGCCGTGCTGGCGCTCACGGTCATGTTGTCGATGAAGCTGATCGGTTTTCTCATGCTGGTCGTCCGCGCAGAAGCCTTGAGCCAGATTCTGGGCTTGCTGGTGTTGGAAAACGGGATCTTTCTCGGCTCGCAGATCCTGGTGCCAGGCATGCCGCTGCTGATCGAGCTAGTGATCCTCTTTGATCTGCTCGTCGTGGTCGCCTGCTTCGGCGTGCTCGTGCGTTACCTGTTGGTGCACGCTGGCACCTCAAGCTCGCATGAGCTGAGAAGGCTGGTCGGATAATGGTCGCCGGCCTGCTCGCGGTAATTCTACTGGCACCGCTTGCGACTGCCCTCGGCTGCATGCTTCTGCGGCAGCCGCGGCTGGCCGAATTTCTCAATCTCTCTGCGGCGATTCTCGTCTTCGCAGCCGTGCTGCGCTTACTGCCACTGGCGTTGGCCAAGCCTGAAACCCTATGGAGCGGCTATCTGATCTTCGATCCGCTGGGTGCCTGGGTGCTGCTGAGTGTCGCGAGCGTCTATCTACTGGCCTCGATCTATGCCATTGGCTACATGCGCATGCTGACAGAGGACGTCCGCCTGCCCCGCTTCTATGCCCTGTTCGCAGGCTTTGCGCTCACGACGCTGTCCGGTCCGCTCATGAACAACATCGGCGTGTACTGGATCGCGATCGAGTTGACGACGCTGCTCAGCAGCTTCCTGGTGTGCTTCCAGCTCGGCCGGGAGAGCATCGAGGCAGCGTGGAAATACGTCGTGGTCGTGTCGGCCGGCATCAGCCTGGCGCTGCTCGGAATCATCTTGTTCTACTGGAGTGCCAGCTTTCATCTGGGCGCAACCTATGACATCACCTGGTCGACGCTCCGCGATGTCGCACCACAACTGAACCCGACACTCGCCCTCTGCGCCTTCCTCCTCGTGCTGATCGGGTTCGGCACAAAGGTGGGCCTCGCGCCAATGCACACTTGGTTGCCGGACGCGCATAGCGAAGGCCCGGCCCCGGTGTCAGCCATGTTGTCGGGCGCCCTCCTGAACACGGCAATGATCGGTATAGCGCGCTTCATTCAGGTTGCCGACGCCGCCCGACTCGGGTCGCTGCCCCGCCTGGCAGTCGTGGCCATTGGCATATTCTCGCTGCTCATTGCCGCCTTGTTCATTACACGCCAGACCGGTATCAAGCGGTTGATGGCTTACTCCAGCATCGAGCACATGGGCGTCATGGCGCTCGGCTTCGGCTTTGGCGGGCCGCTTGGTATCGCCGGTGCGCTGTATCACATGCTGGGTCACTCGCTGAATAAGTCGCTGATGTTTTTCGGTGCCGGTAACGCAATGCAGACGTTTCGCACGAAACGCATCATCCGCATTCGCCACGTGCTGGAGGCGATGCCGGTAACAGGGCTGCTGTGGCTGGCCGGCGCCGTGGCGATCACCGGCGCGCCGCCGTTCGGGTTGTTCCCAAGCGAACTGACTATTCTGCGCGCCGGGCTCGCGGGGCCCAACGTGTGGGCCGTGTTCGTGATGCTGGTGCTGCTGATCGTGATTTTCGCAGGATTCCTCAATCACTTTCGCGCCATGTACTTCGGGCATGCCCGGTATGCGGGGACGAATGCACCGGTCGCCGCGACAGGCCGACCGGTGCCACAGCGCGCTGATTTGAGTTTCTGGTGCTCGCTTCCCATGTGGCTGGCGCTGATTCCGCTACTTGTGTTGGGCTTGTGGTGGCCGCAGGTTTTTTCACATTATTTCGCAGCCATTGCGGCGCAGTTGTTGAGCGGCGGGTCGCCATGAGCGTTCTGCGGATTGAAGATGTTGCTGTCGAAGACCTGAAGCGACGCTGCGCGTCCGCTATCAACGCCGGACACCGCATGCAAATGGCGTATGCATGGTTTCCCGACGGCGCAGACGCGCCTGAGATCCGGTACGTGGTCCATGCGGGCCGCGATCAGTTGTATATCTGGCGCTGTCGGCCCGGTTCCGCAACGATACCCAGCCTGGCGGCCATCACACCGCTGCTTTCCTGGTACGAGCGCGAAATCACCGATCTTTGCGGCCTGCGCTTCGAGGACCAACCGCAGTCGGATCCACTGGTACTCCTGCCGGGCGCGAAGTTGTCACAGCCTCCGCTGTGGCCCGCGGCGGCGCCGACGCTGACTTACATGCCCGCCCCTTCCCAACTTCCCGAGATGTCCGGTCCTACGCGCGAAGATGTCCAGTTACTACCCTTCGGACCCGTGCGCGCGGACGTACTCGAATCGGCGCAGTTCGACTTTCACTATATTGGCGAGGGCATCCTGCACTATCACCCGCAGCTCTTCTTCAAGCACCGCGGGATGGAGAAGCGCTTTGAAGGCATCACGCCGCAGCTGGGTGCGGTGTTGGCCGAACGGGTCTCCGGCGTCGGCAGTGTGGCGCATACGCTTGCTTACTGCCGAGGACTGGAAGCGGCCGCCGGCTGTGAGGTGCCCCCGCGCGCCCATTGGCTGCGCGTGCTGCTTGCCGAGCTCGAACGACTTTACAATCATCTGCACTATCTGGGGCACCTGTGCCACACGACCACGCTCAAGGTCGGCGAAGCAGAAGGAAAATATCTGGAAGAGCAGGCCAAACAGCTCAACGCCCGCGCCACTGGCAGCCGTCTCTTGCGCAGCCTCGTCGGCCCTGGCGGCCTGCGCCGCGAGCCCCGGCTCGAGGGACTGGCCGAGGTGCTGATCCAGCTGCGAAGTGAATTTACGCGTTACGCTGACATGCTGGAGAACAGCACGACGCATCTCGATCGCCTGATCACGACTGGCGTGCTCAGTCGGAAGCTTGCGTTCGATCAGGGCGCCACCGGTCCGATCGAGCGCGCTTCCGGGCTGGATCGCGACCCGCGCCGCGATCAGCCGTATGCTGCATATCCGGAGCTGCCCTTCAAAGTGGCCGTGCGCGAAGGCGGTGATGCCCACGCCCGCCAACAGGTGCGACTTGCGGAGGTCGAGTCGAGCATCGAACTTATTCAAGGCGTGCTGACGTCGTTGCCCGCAGGCGAGATTCGTGCAGAGTGCCACGCACCGCCCGGAAGTGAGGGCCTTGGATGGGCTGAATCGCCGCGTGGCTCGCTCTATTACGCCGTACATATCAACGCCGTCGGCCGGCTCGCGCGCGTAAAGATCAAGTCGCCGAGCTTTTCCAACTGGCGCGCGTTCCCATTCACCGTACACGACAGCAATATGATGGACTACGCCATCAACGAGGCCAGCTTCGGTCTCACCATCGCCGGCTGCGATCGCTGAGAGACTCCTATGCCACTGTGGACACTCTACGGTTTGCAGCAAGGCAACGCCAGCACTCGGTGGCCGAAGTCGGGAAACGACGGCCAGGCCGGCGCCTTGGGAATGCCGCGCTTCGATCCGGCGAAGTGCCAGGACGGCTGCCGAATTTGTGCCGACGCGTGCTTGCCCAATGCCATCACTGTGACGGATTTCGGACGGCAACCGCGCCTGGCGGTCGACTATGGCCGCTGCGTCACGTGTCAGATGTGTGTGGAAGTCTGTCCGTCCGAAGCCTTCGCTGCTTCGGACGACTGGGCCTTTGGTGTGAGGTGCCGTGAAGATCTCGTGTGGGCAGAAGCAGTCGCCTCGCACGAGGGCGCGGCACTGAGAGCCGGTATTCGTCGCGTCTTCCACCGAAGCCTGCACATCCGCCATGTCGATGCGGGCTCCTGCAACGGCTGTGAGTCCGAACTGCAGGCATTGAACAATCCATTCTACAATCTGCATCGGCTGGGTGTGTTCTTCACTGCTTCGCCGCGCTTTGCCGATCTGCTGCTGGTCACGGGACCGGTCACCTACGCGATGCGGGGGCCTCTGCGGGAAGCCTACGAGGCGATGCCAGAGCCGAAGTTCGTGATGGCGGTCGGAACCTGCGCGGTTTCGGGTGGCACAAATGGCGGCGGCTACGCGTGTGGCAGCGGCCTGGACTGTGACACGCCGGCGGACGTGTATCTGCCAGGATGTCCGCCGAATCCCGCAGCAATCATCCACGCGCTCTTGATGCTGTTGGAGCGGATGTCGCAGCGGGTACGCGGCGGCCAGTTGTTGGACGGTGACAAGGGTGCCTGACCTACTGATCGCCGCATTCTGGTTTTGGTCGGCAGGATTGCTTCTGGCGCTGCTGCGGCTGGACACCGTTGCGCGCTGGCTGATTGCAATCGGTGCGGCGGCCGGTGTCGTAGGTGCGGTGTGCGCCCTTCCTCAAGGGGGGCCGTTGTTGGCATTGCCGATCGGATTGGCCGATCAAACCGTGCGCCTGCACTACACGCCCGAGGCGCTCTGGCTCATGGGATTCGGGTTGCTTCCGGCCGCGCTGGCCATCGCCCTAGGCAGTCCCGTGCACTCGGGACGGTCCGGATGGCTCTGCGGTGCCGCGATATCTCTCCTGGGCGCATTGGGCGTGTACGGAGTGCAAGATGGCTATTCCTTTCTGATCGCTTGGGAGCTGATGAGTCTGGGCGGAGCGGTGATGATCCTGTCCGAACGGATGGGCTCAGAGTCGGGGCGGTCGACGCTGTTCATGCTGTCGCTGTTGGAAGTAGGCTCGGTTGCCATCATGCTTGCACTACTGCTGTGGGGCCATGGGGCTGGCGGCAACACCGATTTCGCCAGCTTCCTGGCGGGGACGCAATCCTTATCTCCAGGCGTGCGCGTGTGGATCGGTGTGCTGGTGCTCATCGGCTTCGGAGCCAAACTCGGCTTGCTGCCCTTTTACGAGTGGTTCCCCAACGCGTATGCCGCCGGCAGCGGCGTCACGGGCACAATCCTGTCAGGGGTCGTTCTCAATGCAGCTTTCTTTGCACTCGCGCGCGCTCTTGTCGATTGGTTGCCATCGGACGGGAATTGGCTGTTCGGATTGGGAGTCATCGTTATTGCGATCGGGGTGCTGTCATCGATCCTTGCCGCGCTCTACGCCTTCCAGCAGGACGATTGGCGTCGGCTGCTGGCCTTTTCGTCCGCAGAAAATGCGGCGATCAGTGTCGCCGCGCTGGGAGCATGTCTGATCTTCCGCGCCGACGGACAAAGTACGCTGGCCGGGCTCGCATGGACTGTAGCGCTGCTGCACTTGGCAGGGCACACGCTGGCGAAGGGCGGGCTCTTCCTGTGCGCGGATGGCGTGTACGGCGTCAGCAGCGACTACCGGATCGCCCAAGGCGGCTGGCTGCGTAACGCCGGTCTCGCCCTTGGAATCGGCGGACTCTTCGGCTGCATGAGTCTCGCGGCAATGCCGCCGCAGATTGGGTTCGTCACCGAATGGTTCACTTTCCAGACGGTGTTCCAGGGCTTTCATCTGAGCACGCTCACCGGCCGGCTCACGCTGGGCCTGGCGGGTGCTGGACTCGCCCTCACAGCGGCGATCGCCCTCGCCACATTCGTCAAGCTGCTCGGCATCGGCCTGCTCGGTGCCGGGGATCAGGTCAAAGGACCTCGCATCGAAGACAAATATGGTCTTGCGGCCTTGCTCCTCGGACTCGCCGTTCTCGGCACCGCCGCCGGCTTGCCGATCTGGCTCAGTGCACTGGATGAGGCAGGCTTGGCGCACTTCGGGGCACACACCGCACTCGCGATGTCGAGTGACTGGATGCTGGTGCCGCTGACCAGCACGTTTGCCTTCATATCGCCATCAAAGCTCATGATCGTGATGCCATTGTTGGCCGTCTTTCCGTTGTTGCTGCTTCTCAACGCGCGTCGGCATCCGATTCGCCGCACGCGCGTCTGGTACGGTGGCTTGCGCGAAAGTCCGCGCCGCGCAGCGACTACATCGCTGACCTTTGCCAACGCCATGCGCACCTTCTACAGCTTTATCTATCGACCGACGCTCGACACGGCGCGTGAGCACCGGGCCGTCGCGTACTTCATACGCAAGCTTGAATTCGAGCATGATGTGGCGGATGTATTCGGACCCGTGCTGTTCACGCCAATCCGGAGCGCCGTGTGGAGGCTGGCCCGATGGCTGCGCGTGCTCCAGTCAGGCGACCTGAATCTATATCTGGCGCTCATCGGGGGACTGCTGATCCTGATTCTGGCCTTGACGTTGCGTTAATCGCCTGAACTCGGGACCCCTTGCACCCCATACCCGGCTGTCGCTCGGTCTCTCGAATACGCAGAAAATGCGCCCTGGTAGTCGCCTTAGATACGAATAGGCGCTATATTCGTATCTGTTATTGATACGAATAGGTCCCTCAATCGTGTCCCGCTACATCTGGCAACGGCCTGATTGGCCGCATTGGCGATGGTCTGAAGCCACCCTGACGCCGGCGATCTCCGCCGTGCAACGCAAGCGGGATTTTCTCGCCGGCCTCGCGCGCGGTCTCGATGCTGATCATCTCAATCTAGCCATTACAGAACTGATGACTGCGGAGACCGTGTCGACGTCCGCTATCGAAGGCGTGAAACTGGACGCGGACGAGGTTCGTTCATCCATCATCATGCGCCGTCTGGGCCTCGGGGCATCCGAACAAAACATCGACCGCCTGAGTCCCTCGGCGAAAGGGGTGATCGACGTGCTCGCCGACAGCACACAGAATCTCGAGCCACTGACATTGAAACGGCTGTTTGCATGGCACGAAGCCATACTTCCATCCGGTCGATCCGGCTTGTCCCTGATTCTCGTCGGGATGTTGCGTAGTGAGGAACCGATGCAGGTTCTTTCCGCTCCGATAGGCCGCGAGCGAGCGCACTACGAAGCCCCGCCTCGCGACAGGCTGGACGTGGACATGGACGCGTTTCTCCGCTGGTTCGACAATCCAAAAGGGCTAGACAACACGTTGCGAGCGAGTATCGCGCATCTTTGGTTTGAAACGCTTCACCCCTTCGAGGACGGAAACGGACGACTCGGCCGCGCAGTATTCGATCTCGCCCTGGCACAGGGCGCCAGCTTCCATTCAGCGCGCACTTCGCGTCTGTGGGCAGTCTCCCCGGTGATCCTGAAAAAGCGCAAGGAATACTACGCACAGCTTGAAACCGCCCAGAAAGGCAACCTCGACGTTACCGCCTGGCTGGAGTGGTCCGTGGCGAGCGTTGCGCACGCATGTGATGAGGCCCGCATCTGCATCGAGCGCGTGGTAAGGGTCGCTCAATTCTGGACCCGCCATCGGGAGACGCCTTTCAATTTACGACAGCGCCATCTGCTGGAGATCGCTCTCGCTTCGAATGAAGAAGCTGACGCGTGGCTCACGGCGAAGCGCGCGGCGCGCGTGACGAAAGTCGAACGCGTTACGGCATCACGCGATCTCTCGCGTCTCGAAGAACTCGGCGTCATCGAGAAAGACCCGTCGGCAGGCGGCCGCAGCACGCGGTATCGAGTGCGTCTCGAGGGACCGGGGCCCCTGCAGCTCATCAAGCAGATCGAGTGGAGCTGATTCCGAAACGGGTGTGCTCCGCAATTGATCGGCACCGCGGTCGAGCGCCGTCGACACGACACGGAACACCTTGTATCCGCTGGCTCAGCGCTGTGCCGAATGATCAACCGCGCGGTCCGGGGCAAGCGTGAAGTGCAGCGAGCCTGACATCACATGCCCGTCATCGCTCACCAGCCGCCAGCTGACCGCGTAACGGCCGGCCTTCAACGGAGGCAGCGGGACGGAGATCTGCTGCGCGGCGGTCGTGGGCAGGGGTTTCAGGTTGTGCTTGGGCTCGCCGCCCTGCTGGATCGATAAGACGGTCAGGCGCGCAGCCTCCGAGAAATTGAGTACCAGGTTCGGCGGCGATGCCGTAATTACGCTGCCATCCGCCGGACTCGCCTTCTGCAGGTGAGCGTGGGCGCTCGCGGTGACACCGACCGTCACCAGGGCAACGCCGGCCAAGAGCGACAGGATCTTCATGCTCAATCTCCAGATCAGTAGTTGTGTTGAACGATGCTGAAAAAACTCTGTTGTGCGTGTGTGGACGCGCAACCCGGGCTGAGCGCCGCTAAAACCAGGCGCGCAGGCCCGCCACGAACTGCATATCGCTGACATCCCCGCCGGATTCCCGCACCCGGTCGGCAGTTCCCCCGAAACGGAGCGACCAAACGACCCCGATGTAGGGCGCGAGCTCCCGCCGCACTTCATAACGCAGACGCAGGGCGAGCTCAAGGTCGGATAAGCCGGAGCCCAATTGACGTGCGGGATCGGCCTTGCCATACAGGTTGGCCTCACCCTCGGGCTGCAGAATCAGTCGTTGCCTCACGAGCAGCTCGTATTCCGTCTTGAGCCTCATGGCTGTGCGCCCCTGCTCCCCGACATAAAACGTGGCCTCCGTGCCGAACCAGTAAGGTGCGAGTCCTTGGACGCCCAGCGCCGCCCAGGTGCGCGACGGACCTTCGCCAAAGTCACGCCGTGCCCCGGCCTGCGCGCTCCACCACCGGCTGACGTTGCGGTCCCACAGCAGGTCGGCGTGAGCACCCTGGGTCGTGCTATCGACGCGCGCGCCTTCAGTTTTGAGCCAGACTTTGTTGTAGTCACCGCCGTACCAGGCTTGCGCATCCCACACCGCGGCATTCCCCTCGGCCGTGTTGCGCCATTCGAGCTGATCGAAGAGCGCTTTCCCGACCGGCGCCGCGTCGTCCATTTGCATCATGGCGGCCATCGCGGGGTACGGCATGTCACCCATCGGATGCTGCGGCGGATCGGGCGGTACGTGAGCCGCTTCGCTCGAGGTGTCTTCAGCGTCGGACACTGCCGCTGGGGGTACCGACGGCTCGGGGCCTTGTGACGAACCGTCATGCTGATGTGAGGAGGAGTCCTGCGGCTGCTCGCCGAACGCCAGTGAGTAGGCGAAGAGCCCCAGGACAGCGTACCCCAGATTCAGTTTCACCGGAGCCATCACGAGCGTGCTCCATCTTTCGAGGAGCGCTCGACATGCACCTCTCGGAACATGCCCGCTTCCATATGATACAGCAGATGGCAGTGATACGCCCAACGGCCGAGCGCATCGGCAGTGACCCAATAGGCCAGGCGTTGCCCCGGTTGCACGGTGATCGTGTGCTTGCGGACCAGGAATTCTCCTGCCTCCGATTCCACTTCACCCCACATCCCGTGCAGGTGAATGGGGTGATTCATCATGCTGTCGTTCACAAGCACCAGGCGCAGGCGTTCGCCGTAGTTGAACCGAAGCGGCTCGCTTTCCGAGAACTTCTGGCCGCTGAATGACCACACGAAGCGCTGCATGTGCCCGGTGAGGTGCAGCTCGATGTCGCGGCCTGACTGGCGGTGATCGATTGGGCCACCGAGCGTGTGCAAATCGCCGTAGGTCAGAACGCGACGGCCGTTGTGACGCAGACCGACGCCCGGATCATCCAGGCGGCTCTGCGGTTGCATGGCCAGTGAGTCCACATTGGGACCGTACTCGGCCGGTGCATGACGAGGCGCGGCCCCCGTGGCATCCCGCGTAGCCATGGCACTGCGTTTCATCGCGCCGTGGTCCATGCCCTCCATCGATTCGTTATCCATTCTCTTCATGCCGCCCATGTGCATCCCACCCATCTCCATGTCGGCCACGTTGTGACGCATCGCCATGTCAACCATCGTGACTAGCGCCCGGGGATCGAGCGGCGGCACTTCCGCCTGCATGCCGGGTTGGGGCGCCAGTGTGCCGCGGGCGTAGCCCGAACGGTCGAGTGACTGCGCGAAGATCGTGTACGCCTGATCGTCCTTGGGCTCAACGATCACGTCGCACACTTCTGCCGTACCGATACGGAACTCATCGACTGTGACCGGCTCCACGTCCTGTCCGTCGGCAGCCACGACGGTCAGCTTCAGCCCCGGAATGCGCACATCGAAGAAACTCATCGAGGACCCGTTGATGAAGCGCAGCCTTACCTTTTCACCGCGCCGGAAGAGCCCAGTCCAGTTGCCGGCCGGCGCGGTTCCATTCATGAGATAGGTATAGGCATACCCGGATACATCCGTCAGATCCGCGGGTTCCATGCGCATCTGTCCCCACATGCGCCGGTCTGCGATCGTCGGCTGCCAGCCTTTCTTGCGCACCTCGTCGAAGAAATCGACCGCCGTGCGCTGACCGAAGTTGAAATAGTTACTTTGGCGCTTGAGGGTGCGGTAAATGTGCTCAGGGTCGAGATCCGTCCACTCCGACAGCAACACGACGTGCTCGCGATCAGCCCGGTGCCGCTCTCCCCGCCGAGGCTCGATCACGAGGGGGCCATACAGCCCCGTCTGCTCCTGGAACCGCGAATGACTGTGGTACCAATAAGTGCCGGACTGGTTCACCTTGAAGTGATAGAGATAGGTCTCGCCCGGTCCAATGCCGTCGAAGCTCAAGCCCGGCACACCGTCCATGTCGGCCGGGACGATGACTCCATGCCAATGAATGGAGCTCGGTGCCGACAGTCGGTTGGTCACTCGCAGCGTCACGGCGTCCCCTTCCCGCCACCGCAACAGCGGTGCGGGGATCCGGCCATTCACCACCGTGGCGATTCCCGGTTCGCCGGTGAAATTCACAGCCAGTGTGCCAATGTCCAGATTGAAATCCGTCCCGGACAGCACGGCGCCTGGGTTGCCGGCAGCCGCTGTGTCGGCCGCCGCAGCCCAGCCAAAGTGACGCGGACTGAGCATCGCGAGCGCTCCGCCTGCGAGTCCCTGCACAAAGCGCCGTCGCGAGCTACTCAAAGCCACCGGCGTAAAACGTGATCGCACCAGCGCATTCCTCGGTCATCCGACTCATGTGATCCAGCATCAGCCCCGCCCTCAGAGGGCCAGGCACTTGTGAGAGTATGGTCCGGAGTCAAATTCTTCGTACCCAGAACCTGTCTTGCGTCGGCACCCAGGTAAATAGAGGCAACGTTCTCTCACCGGGGCGTGCGCCCTTGCAGGACATGGTCTGCAGTGACGTCACGGGTCCGGCTGACGAGTTGCCGCCGTCGGACCAACATGTAGACGATCGGCACCACGAACATCGACAGGAGCGGCGCCGTAATCATGCCGCCCACCATCGGCGAGGCGATGCGCCGCATGATTTCCGAGCCCGTGCCGCTCCCCCACATGATGGGCAGCAGTCCCGCGATGATCACCGCGACCGTCATGGCAATCGGCCGCACGCGCAGCGCCGCACCCTCGATAATCGCCCCAATCAGATCCTGCCCGTCGTTGAGCCGACCTTGCGCACTGCGAGCCGCGACCGCCTGATCCAGATAGAGGACCATCACGACACCAATTTCGGCCGCGATGCCGCCCAGGGCAATGAAGCCGACCGCAGACGCAATCGACATGTTGTAGCCTAGAAGGAACATCAGCCAGAAGCCGCCGACGAGTGCGAACGGCAGCGTCGCCATGATCAGCACGGCCTCGCTGAAGCGCCGAAAGGTCAGATAAAGCAGTACGAAGATGATCACCAGCGTTGCCGGCACGACGACCTTGAGTCTGGCCGTCGCGCGTTCCAGGAACTCGAACTGGCCGGACCATGAGATCGAATAGCCGGCCGGCAGGCGAACCTGGCGGGCGACTGCCCGTTGCATCTCGTGCACGGCCGAGCTCAGAGCGCGACCGTGAAGATCGATATAAACCCAGCTGGAGAGGCGCGCGTTCTCGCTTTTGAGCATCGGGGGACCATCACTGATGCCGATATCGGCCACATCGCCCAGGCGAATTTGTGCGCCGCGTTCGGTCACTACGGGAAGGTCACGGAGTTTCTGCACCGAATCACGGATTTCCCGTGGATAGCGCACGCTGATCGGGAAACGCTCCAGTCCCTCGATGGTCTGCCCGATATTCTCGCCTCCGATGGCCGAAGACACCCAGCCTTGCACGTCCGCGATGTTGAGCCCGTAGCGATCAGCGCGCCCGCGGTTGATATTGACATCGATGTAGCGGCCTCCCGTGAGGCGCTCGGCGAAGGCGGACGTTACACCGGGCACGTGCTCGACCACGCGCTCGATCTGCGCGGCGATGCGGTCGATCCCCTGCAAATTCGTACCCGCCACCTTGACGCCCACAGGCGTCTTGATTCCGGTCGCCAGCATGTCGATGCGATTGCGAATTGGGGGTACCCAGACGTTGGTCAGGCCAGGCACTCTCACGATCCGGTCCAACTCCTGAACCAGCTTGTCCGGTGTCATGCCGGCACGCCATTGATCCGGCGGCTTGAACTGGATCGTGGTCTCGAACATCTGCAGCGGCGCCGGATCGGTCGCCGTATCGGCGCGGCCGGCTTTGCCAAACACGGTTGCCACTTCCGGTACGGCTTTGATGAGTCGGTCGGTCTGCTGCAGGAGCTCTGCGACCTTGCCCGCGGAGATGCCGGGGAGGGCTGAGGGCATATACAGCAGATCGCCCTCATCCAACGGCGGCAGGAATTCCCCGCCGATGTGTGTCGCGGGATATACCGTTACGAGCAGGATCACAAGCGCCACCGCCAGCACCGTCCTGGGGAAGGCGAGCACGCGGGCCAGCAGCGGGTGATACAGCGCGATGAGCCCGCGGTTGATCGGGCTGCTTTGCTCGTCCGGAATCCTGCCGCGGATCAGATACCCCATCAGGACCGGAATCAGCGTCACCGCAAGCCCCGCAGCGGCCGCCATCGCGTAGGACTTGGTGAAGGCGAGCGGGGCGAACATCCGCCCTTCCTGGGCTTCGAGCGTGAAAACCGGAACGAAGGACATCGTGATGATCAGGAGGGAGACGAACAACGCGGGCCCGACTTGTGCGGCCGCCTGGCCAATCACGCGCCAGTGTTCCTCGCCTTGCAGCTGCGTGTCAGGATGCGCGTGGCGCCAGGCCTCGATGTGCTTGTGCGCATTCTCGATCATCACAACCGCAGCATCGACCATGGTGCCAATCGCAATCGCGATGCCGCCGAGGGACATGATGTTGGCATTCACACCCTGGTAGCGCATCACGATGAACGCCATCAGCACGCCGATGGGCAAGGAAGCAATCGCTACCAAGGAGGAGCGCAGATGAAACAGAAACACGCCGCACACAAGCGCCACGACGATGAACTCTTCGAGCAATTTGTCACGCAAGTTACTGATGGCGCGGGTGATCAGGTCTGAGCGATCGTAGGTGGGCACGATCTCAACGCCAGGTGGCAAGCTCGTTTTGAGCTGCGCCAGCTTGGCCTTCACCGCCTTGATGGTCTCGAGCGCGTTCTTTCCTGAGCGCATGATGATGACGCCGCCGGCCACCTCCCCTTCCCCGTTGAGCTCGGCGATGCCGCGGCGTA
>JBOIAD010000095.1:0-59763 GCA_050738795.1 Steroidobacteraceae bacterium | reverse complement strand
CGACCCCTGTCGCCGATCGTGTGCTGTCGTTTACGGGCAGGACGACGCGCACACGAGCGCCGCCTTCGGGACGATTGTCCGCATCGATCCGGCCGCCATGCTCCTCGACGATCTTCTTCACGATCGCAAGTCCCAGGCCGGTCCCCTTCGGCTTGCTCGTGACATACGGGTCGAACACCCTGCCCAGCAGCTCGCGCTGAAAACCGGGGCCATTGTCACACACGGTCACGACGGCGTACGCAGCATCGCCACCGTATTCGAGCCGGGTGCCGATTTCGAGCTGCGGCGCGGCGACCGCCTCGAGCGACTCGAGCGCGTTCGTCACCAGGTTGTTGAAAATCTGCCTGACGCGGCCGCGGTCCGCCTCGATGGCCTCGATGTTGTCATCGAGATCCAGCCGGATCGTGGCCGGGGAATCCTGGGAACGGTACAGATCCGCGACCTCGGTCACCAGCTGATTGAGGCTGAAACGCGTGATCTTCATTTCCGGAGCACGCGCATATTCGCTGAACGCATTGACCATCTGCTGCATGGCCTCGACCTGCGAGACGATCGTGCGTGTCGAGCGGTCGAGGATCTCGGCATCGCGCGGACTCATGCTGCCCAGAAAGCGCCGGCGCATGCGCTCCGCCGACAGCTGTATGGGCGTCAGGGGGTTCTTGATCTCGTGCGCCAGGCGGCGTGCAACCTCGCCCCACGCCGCGTCCCTCTGCGCCTGCAGAAGGGCCGTGATGTCATCGAACACGATGACGTATCCCATATCGCTGCCTTCGCCCGGCAACGGGGTACAGGCGCACATCAGCGTCCGGCGGCCTGCCTCGCCGTCGAGATCCAGCTGCTCCCGCCACTCGTCACGGCCCGCCGCGAAGCGTACCGCCAGTGCCGCGACGAACTGGCCCAGCCGGTCGTTCCCCCCGGCAAGCTCAGGCAGCGAGCGGCTCGTGGCGGTCGACAGATCCGTACCCAGAATCGCGCCGGCGGCCTGATTGGCCATGCGCACGGTCAGTGTGCGATCAACGGCCAACACACCGGTTGACAGCCGGGCCAGGATGATCGCGAGCCGCTCACGCTCGCGCTCCACGGCTTGCTGGCTGCGCGTTGCCTCCTCACGCGCACGCCGGAGGCGCTTGGTCATGTCATTGAACGAGTGCACGAGGAAACCCATCTCATCGCGCGAAGGCAGAGGCAGACGTGTACCGAAGTCGCCCTTGCCGACCGCCCGGGTGCCGGCAATCAGATCCTGTACCGGGCGAATCAGGCGCTGCGCCGAATAGATCGCGCCATAGATCGCGGCGAGCATCGCCAGCAGCAGCACCAGGGTCAGGGTGAGGCGAAATCCTGATTTCAGCGCTTCGCGCAGGGCGGCCAGCTCGCCGTACTGCGAATAGGAATGCTGCACGGCCTCGGACAGAGCGGATAGCTGCGCCGGGACCTGATAGACCGCGACGATGTAACGGATTTCGGAATTCGTACCGGAGTCGCTCAGGGGCGCGGCGGTCCGGATGAGGTATTCGCCGTTCGCCTGCGGCTCGAGGCTCACGTACGGCCGCCGTTGCGTGACCTGACGCACCAGGTCCGACGGCGGACGGGACGGCAGAGTTTCGAGAGGGTTTTCGACGCTCGCGGCAATGATGCGCTCGTGCTCGCCAAACAGGACGATCTCGATCCCTCCCGTGGTGCGCCGCTCGTCCTCTATCCGTTGCTGAATCTCCGCCTGCGAGCTGCTGGAAAGACTGTGTGCGAGCTGCTCCGTGCGCGCCGAATACTCGCGCATGCGCAGATCCAGGGCCGCGCGCGAGAGCACGAGGGCATCACTCAGTCCCTGCTTGATCTCGACCTTGAACCAGCTGTCGATCCCGCGGTTCAGAAAGTCCAGTGAGAACAGGTACACGATGAGAAGCGGAGCGACGACCAGCGCGCCAAAGATGCTGACCGTACGCGCCGTCAGGCGCGAGCCGGGTACGTGGTCGCGATAATCGCGAATGAGTTGCCACAACTTGCGCGCGAGCAGGATGGTCAGTGCGACCACACCCGTGAGGTTCAGCAGCAGTATCCATGGCTGCAGCCGATCGAAGGCGGAAGAGTTCTGCACGCTCTTGGCCAGCAGCAGCAGGGCCCCGACTCCGATCGCACCCCATAGCGCAAGCAGTGCAGGGCCGCGCCAGGGCCTGCGCGCCGGCTGCTCGCCATTCACACCGGGAGTGACCATGAGTACCACTCGCTCACGCGATGCCAATCGTCTGTCCAGAACAGCAACGCACGTATCGACGCTGGCAATCGTCCGCGCCGGACGCCTGCGCGCACACTGATCAAATAATTCCCGCCATCGAGTTGCGGCTCGACCAGTATCGGCCAGCCGTCAACGCGGCCGAGAAAGCCGAGCGCCTCATCCAGCGTTGAGAAATTGTCCTGCTGACCGCTGCGCACGTCGCGTACGACGTATCGATCACTTACGGCGTGATACGTGAGTTCGCGCCTCAATGTCAGGTCTACGATACTGGCGTTGAACCAAAGGTGCCGCTCGCGATCGACGCGCGTGTCCAGATCAAACGTCAGCGTGACCCCGTCGCGCAACGCATTGCGGATGTCGGGGTTGACGGGGTATTCAACGCGCGCATGCAGCAGAAAGACACCCTTGTCGATGTTCACATAGGCGGAGCGAACTTCGAGCACCCCATCCAGCGCATCGGCGCAGGCGAGCGCAGCCCAGGCCGCCAGCACCAAGGCCAGCAGCGGGAACAGCCGGCGCCACGGGGCAGCGTGCCGGAATCCTATGGGAGCAGGTCGTAGCATGGATGCAACGAAAGAGAACCGTAGCTGTGACCGGCACCGTCTGCTCAGGTTCCGGCCGTTGTCTTTTCGAGACAAGCATAATAGAAGCCGTCGGTGCCCGCCTGTGCGCCGGGAACGAGCTGGACCCCGATGCGCCGATCCAGGCTTCCCGGGGCCAATTCAGCCGCGCGCGGCATCGGGGCAACCGTTGCCGAAGGCTCTGCAGCCAGTAGGTCCTCGACCACATCCTCGTTCTCCGCCGGCAACAGTGAGCACGTCGAATAGACGAGGCGTCCGCCTGGGGCGAGCATGTGGAGACTCGCCCTGAGGATCTGTCTTTGGGCCGCGGCGAAGCCCGGAATGTCACTCGCCCGGCGCAGCAGCTTTATGTCCGGATGACGGCGGATGACGCCGGTGGAGGAGCAGGGCGCGTCAACCAGAATGCGATCGAACGGGCGGCCATCCCAGAAGCTGCCTGGATCACGGACGTCCGCGACGACCAATCGGGCAGTGCGCCCAAGTCGTTCCAGGTTCTCACCGACGCGCGCGATCCGCTCAGCATCGATGTCCACGGCGACGAGCTCATCGAGGTCCGAGGTGTATTCCAGCAGGTGTCCCGTCTTTCCGCCGGGCGCGGCACAGGCATCCAGTACGCGCATGCGTGAATGTGCATCCAGCAGTCTTGGCGCCAGCTGTGCGCCAGCGTCCTGTACGGAGACGACTCCCTCGTGAAAGCCAGGCAGCGCGCTCACGGCGACTGGCCGCTCCAGCCGCACTGCCGCTGGAGCCCAATCGACCGCGCGGGCGGCAAGATCAGCGGCTGCAAGCTTCTGGATGAACCCCGCCACGGTGCAACGCGAGAGATCCACTCGCAGAACCATGGGCGGATGCTCGTTATCGGCCGTTAGAATCGATGTGCACTGCCCGGGCAGTACCTGCTCGAGTGATTCCACGAGCCAGGCTGGATGGGCGGTACGCGCAGGCAGGCTCCCGTCGATGCGGCTCAGCAACACCGCACGCTCGGCGACAAACCGGCGCAGCACGGCATTGACGAGGCTGCTCGCGCGCCCCTGATTGAGTACCCGCGTCGCATCCACTGCGGCGTGCACGGTCGCCTGGGGGGCATTGCGTGAGTACTCGATCTGGTGAGCGCTTACGACCAGGAGCGCGCGAACCTCGTTCGAGACGCTTTCAGGTCGGGAAAGCAGTCCATCCACCGCCGGAGCGAGCCGCAGATACCATCGCAATGAGCCCAGGGCGATTGCTCTGACCGCTGCGCGCTGCGGAGCATCCGTGAAGGGTCGTAGAGCGGTGTCCGTCGAGTGCCCATCATCAGCTACCGACGAGACTGCCCGTGCAGCGTCCGCGAGAGCGGCCGCACCCGGTGCCCACCGCGACCTCTCACCCAAGCCGGTGACCCGCCAACGCCCGGGTGTTGGCAAAATCGCGCGCCGACACCGGACGGCGTCCCGGTCGCTGCAGTTCGGTAACGGCCAGATAGCCTCGCCCGCACGCGACGATGACGGCCTCATCATTCACAGCAACGATGCTGCCGGGCGCCTTTTCGGCACTGTCGATGTGGCCGCTCGGAATACGAGCACCGTAAATCCTCAGTTGCTCGCCGGCCAGCCGCGTTTGCGCGACGGGCCACGGGTTGAAGGCGCGGACCTGCCGCTCGATGTCCGCGGCATCGCGGCTCCAATCGATAACGGCCTCCTCCTTGGCGATCTTGGCTGCATACGTGATGCCCTGTTCGGCCTGCGGGGTCGCCTGCGCCGTATCGCACGCCAGCCCGTCCAGCGTCTCCAGCAATGCGGAAGCGCCCAGTGCGGCAAGCCGATCGTGGAGCTGGCCAGCGCTTTCGCGCGAGGCGATGGGGACCTGCTGCTGCAGGAGTATCGGCCCGGTATCCAGGCCAGGATCCATGCGCATGATCGTCACTCCCGTCTGCGAGTCCCCTGCGAGAATCGCGCGCTGGATCGGCGCGGCACCACGCCAGCGTGGCAGGAGCGACGCATGGATATTGACGCAGCCCAGACGCGGTAGCTCGAGAACGGATCTCGGCAGGATGAGGCCGTAGGCAACGACCACCAGCACGTCTGGCTGCCATGCGTCCAGTTCCATCCGGCCCGCGTCTGTTTTCAGCGTCTGCGGTTGCGCGATCGGTAAGCCCCGACTGAGCGCCGCGAGCTTCACGGGACTTGCGGAAATCTGCCGGCCACGACCCTTCGGCCTGTCCGGCTGCGTCAGCACGCCGACTACCTTATGAGGCGAGGCGAGCAGCGCATTCAGCGCCGGCAGCGCGAATTCCGGCGTTCCGGCAAAGGCGATGCGCACGCCGGCGTGTCAGTACGTCCGGCTGGGGCGCGTCGATCCTTCGCGCGCACGCGATCCCCGCTCCTTGCGCTCCTTCTCCAATTTCTTTCGAATGCGCTGGCGTTTCAGATCGGAGAGATAGTCGACGAACAGCTTGCCTTCGAGGTGATCCATCTCATGCTGGATGCACACGGCCAGCACGTCGTCGTAGTCCCGCTCGAAGAGCTCACCGCTGCGATCCTGAGCCCGCACGCGAACCTTTGCCGCCCGCTGTACCTCGTCGAAGATGCCTGGCACGGACAGACAGCCTTCCTCGGTCTGCGCCACGCCCTCCCGCGACAGAATCTCCGGGTTGATGAAGACCAGCGGCTCGTTTCTGTCCTTCGACACATCCATGACGATCAGCCGCTTGTGCACGTCCACCTGGGTAGCGGCGAGCCCGATGCCGGGAGCTGCATACATGCTCTCGAACATATCGTCGATGAGCTGCCGCAGCTCGGGGTCGAAGCGGGTCACCGGCTGCGCCCGGGTGCGCAGCCGCGGATCGGGGAATTCCAGGATGGTTCTGATCGCCATGAGGTTAACTTCCTGCCAACTACGTATATTTGAGTCGAATTAGCTGATATCGTTCGCAAGCTTGCAGGGAATTCCGCGCACGACCGTAACTGGCGCCCGCCGGGCGGCAGCCGTGATCCAGCGCACAAAGTTGACATTAAATCGTGTGCCGGCGGGCCTGCCACCAGTATAACAATTAGGATGAGTGGGGCAGCTTGTGTGCGCTCCAGCGCAGCCCATGAGGAGTGGAGGATGGTCTCAAATCGTTTACCCGAGGCTCGCGTCTGTGCGGGCCTGCTCCTGGCGCTGGTCGTATCGGCCGGTTGCTCCTGGCTGCACCGCGGCAGTGAAAGTCCAGCCGTGGCGGCCATGCCGCCAGCTCCGCCTCCGCCGGATTCGGCGGAAGCGCCTCCGCTGGATGAGATGACCGCGACCGAGGCTGCCTCCAGCGGCGCCGGGACAGCGGCAGCCGCGCAATCCCCCGCCGATTCCGCCAGCATCATCAATCCCGGCGCGCCCAAGAGCTACACGGTCAAGCGGGGCGACACCCTTTGGGGCATCGCCTCGATGTTCCTGCGTGATCCGTGGTTATGGCCTGAGGTCTGGTATATCAACCCCCAGGTCGCGAATCCCCACCTGATCTATCCCGGCGATACGCTTGCGCTCGCCTATGGCCGTGACGGCCGCCCCCAGATCCGCCTCGAGCAGGGTGGTGCGGCCCGCCTGGAGCCGCGGCTGCGCAGCTCGCCACTCGAAGGGGCCATTCCGACGATTCCCTACGCGGCCATATCGGCCTTCCTGTCCCGGCCCTCGGTCCTGACCAGCGAACAGGTGCGCAACGCGGCGCATGTCGTCGCGTTCCGCGAGGAGCATGTGGTCGCCGGTACAGGCCACGAGGTCTATATATCCGACCTCAACGCCAGCCCGAATTCCCGCTACAGCATCGTGCACGTCGGGGATGAGCTGCGTGATCCTGATGACGGAAAAGTAGTCGGCTACGAGGGTATCTATACCGCCACCGCGCTCGTCTCCCGCCCCGGTAATCCGACCAAGGCGCTACTTACCGACGCGGCGCGCGAGACGCTCCAGGGCGACAAAGTGTTGGCCGCCGACCTCGACGTGCCCCTCAACTTCATGCTGCGCGCGCCTCGCAATGACGTACACGGCCGCATCATCTCGGTAATCGACGGCACACGCGCCATCGGCCAATACCAGATCGTCGTCATCAATCGGGGCAAGCGACACGGCATCGACGCCGGGCACGTGCTCGCGGTGGACCAGGCTGGCCAGGTCGTGCGCGACGTGTACGGAAACCGGAGCGGCTTCAGCCGTTACTTCGGCGAGACCGGGAGCGCGTTCGCACCGAAGGTCAAGTTGCCGGACGAGCGCGCGGGCACGCTGCTCGTGTTCAAGTCGTTCGATCGCGTGAGCTACGCGCTGATTGTCGGCGCATCGAACACCATTCACGTGGGGGACGTCGTCCACAACCCGTAAGGCCATTGCGGGGCCCGTGCCTCCAGGCTCCGGCGGACCGGGCCTGCGCTGCATATCGGGCTGTTTTGCGCATTTTCTCCTGAGCCCCATCGCCTGCGAGCTCGTTTACGCTCGCGGCGATGGATGCGCTTGCTGTGCGTGCGGTGTTGGCCCGAACACCCGGTCTGAATGCCGAGCACGTGCAGGCCCTGTTGGCAGCGGCCGACGATGAGCTCGAGCGTGTCATGGAGTCGCGCACGCTCTTACGGGTGGAACTGCCTCCGCAAGCGCGCGGGTTCCTCGCGTTACCCGACGAAGCGGCGCTGCGCGCGGACCTGCAATGGATCGCGGCGAGCGGCGCGGAGCTCTTCCTGAGCACCGACGTGGCGTATCCCGGCAGGCTATTGCAGATGCCGGGCTCGCCCGCCGCACTCTTCGTGCTGGGGAACGCAGGAACGCTCCTCGGTCCGCAACTCGCCATGGTCGGTTCGCGCAGTCCTACTCCCGGCGGGCGCAAGACAGCGCGTGAGTTTGCGGCCTGCTTCGCGCGTGCCGGCCTCACCATCACCAGCGGACTCGCCATCGGCATCGATGCCGCCAGCCACGAGGGCGCGCTGGCCGCCGGCGGGAGCACCGTGGCCGTCTGCGGCACCGGCCTCGATCGGGTCTATCCAACCCAACACGCCGGCCTCGCCGCGCGCATCCGCGCAAGTGGCGCGCTGATCTCTGAATTCCCTCCGCGCACGCCACCGCGCAAGCTGAATTTTCCGCAGCGCAATCGGGTGATCAGCGCCCTGGCGCTGGGTACGCTCGTCGTCGAGGCGGCACGCCACAGCGGCTCTCTCATCACCGCCCGCCACGCGGGGGAACAGGGGCGCGAGGTGTTTGCCATCCCCGGCTCGATCTACAACCCGCTCGCATGCGGCTGTCATAAGCTGATCCGCGACGGCGCGACGCTCGTCGAGAGTCCCGCGGACGTGCTGCAGGAGCTGAAGATTCCCCTTCAGGAAGAAGTACTTGTGCAGCGCGCAGACGCGCCGCCGGCGGCCCCGGCATTGGACAAGGAGTATGAAATGCTGTTAGATGCCGTCGGTTTCGAACCCGCGACCGTAGATGTTCTCGCCGCACGCACGGGACTCCCGGGCGAATCGCTTGCGTCGATGTTGCTGATTCTCGAGCTTCAGAGGCGTATCGCGCCCTACCCAGGCGGCCGTTATGGCCGCATACCTTGAGTTGCGCGCGAGTCGACAGGGCCGCGGGCCGCTTTCGACACAGGAGAAAGCGCCGCAGGCGCCTTTGTGCAGAAAGATGATGACCGGCACCGTTCTTGACATTCTGATTTACGTCTTCGACCGCTACATGCTCGACGAGGTACCCGAAGTGCCCGAACGCGAGGATCTGGCACGCGATCTGGAGCGCGTGGGATTCACGCACGCGAACGTCGAGCGCGCGCTCGATTGGCTCGCCGAGCTCGCCACGGAGCGGGACCGGCCGGCGATGCCCCTGGGCGGCAGGGGTTCGGGGCCCGCGGTACGGATCTTCTCGGACGGCGAGCTGGCGCGGCTGTCGACGGAGTGCCGCGGTTTCCTGGTGACGCTGGAGCGGCTGGGGATTCTGTCGCCGCAGCAGCGCGAGATCGTGATCGACAGGATGCTGGCGCTCGATGCCGACGAGTTGGACACGGAGCAGTTGAAATGGGTGGTGCTCATGGTGCTGTCGAGCCAGCCTGGCCAGGAGCAGGCGTTCGAACGGCTGGAAGACCTGGTGGCGGATGCGCAACCTAACACTGCGCATTGAGCGGTTTATCTTGAGCGGCACGGCCGGCAGGCACCACATGTGGCGTATGGATTCGCGTAGGCAATGACAGACAACCTGGTCATAGTCGAGTCGCCCGCAAAGGCGAAGACCATCAAAAAGTACCTGGGCAAGGATTTCGACGTGCTCGCATCCTACGGGCACGTCCGCGATCTCATACCCAAGGAAGGCGCGGTCGATCCCGATCACGGCTTCAGCATGCAGTATCAGGTGCTGGAGAAGAACGAGCGCCATGTGGATGCGATCTCGCGCACGCTGCGCAAATCGAAAGCCCTGTACCTGGCGACGGACCCCGATCGGGAAGGCGAGGCCATCGCCTGGCACCTGAAGGAGATCCTGCAGGCCAGAGGCGACCTCGAGGGCAAGAAAGTGCATCGCGTCGTGTTCTACGAGATCACGCGCAACGCGATCCGCGAGTCCGTGGCGCAACCGCGGGATCTGTCCCTCGACCTCGTCAACGCCCAACAGGCGCGCCGTGCGCTGGACTACCTCGTCGGTTTCAATCTCTCGCCGCTGCTGTGGAAGAAAGTGCGCCGCGGCCTGTCCGCGGGGCGCGTACAGAGCCCGGCGCTGCGCATGATCTGCGAGCGCGAGGCGCAGATCGCCGCCTTCAGCGCGCAGGAATACTGGACGATCGAGGGCGAAGGCGCACACACCTCGCAGTCCTTTCCGCTGAAGCTGCTCGAGTACCGCGGGCGCAAGGTCGAGCAATTCAGCTTCGTCAACGAGGCACAGGCGCGCGAGGTCGAGCGCGCCATAGAGGCTGCGGCGCGCGAGGTCGATCCTGCCAGAGGAGCTGCGGGCCGCCAGTCGGCGCGGCCGGGCGCCGCCCCTGGTGAGTTGCGCGTCGTCGCGATAGATCGCAAGCAGCGCCGCCGCAATCCCGCACCGCCGTTCACGACATCGACACTGCAGCAGGAGGCGGCTCGTAAACTCGGTTTCAATGCGCGGCGCACCATGCGCCTTGCGCAGCAGCTCTATGAAGGCATGGACATAGGCGACGGCAGTGTCGGCCTCATCACGTACATGCGCACGGATTCGGTCTCGCTTGCCGCTGAGGCGATCAGTGAGATCCGCGAAGTGGCCGCGAGGCTGTATGGCAGGGAAGAGGTGGCGGACGAGCCGCGAATCTACAAGACCAAGTCGAAGAACGCCCAGGAAGCGCATGAGGGCATTCGTCCGACGTCGGCGGCCATTACGCCGGCGCATGTCGAGGGCAAGGTCGACGGCGATCTGTACAAGTTGTATGCGCTGATCTGGAAACGCGCGGTCGCATCGCAGATGAGCCACGCTATTTTCGATACCGTCGCGGTCGACATGCTTGCCGGCAAGGACGGACCGGAGCGGCACCTCCTGCGGGCCAATGGCTCGACGCTCATCAAGCCAGGCTACATCTCGGTGTACCAGGAAGGTACGGACGACGCGAAGGCGGACGACACGGACCATGTGCTGCCGCCGATGCAGGAGGGCGATATCGTGAGTCTGCTCGCGCTGCGCGCCGACCAACATTTCACCGAACCGCCGCCCCGCTATTCGGAAGCCTCGCTCGTCAAGGCGCTCGAGGAGCACGGCATCGGCCGGCCGTCGACGTACGCGACGATCATCTCGACGCTGCAGGACCGCGAATACGTCGAGATGGACGCCAAGCGCTTCATTCCGACCGACATCGGCAAGATCGTCAACCGCTTCCTGACGGATCACTTCCATCAGTACGTCGAATACGGATTCACCGCTGCGATGGAGGATGAGCTGGACGCCGTGTCGCGCGGCGAAGAGGACTGGACGACGCCGCTGGGCAAATTCTGGAAGCCCTTCATCAAGCAGGTCGAGAAGATCGAGAAGAACGTGACCCGCGAGCAGGTCGCGCAGGCGCGCGAGCTCGGCAAGGATGCCGCGACGGGCAAACCCATCACCGTACGCATGGGCCGGTACGGACCGTTCGTGCAGATCGGCACCAAGGACGACGAAGAGAAGCCCAGGTTCGCGGGTTTGCGACCTGGGCAGAAAATGGACGCCCTGACGCTTGCGGATGCGATGGAGCTGTTCAAACTTCCGCGCACACTCGGCGCGACTGCCGAGGGTGAGCCGATCATCACCAACGTCGGGCGGTTCGGCCCCTACGTGAAGTACGGCAGCAAGTATGTCTCGCTGAAGGAGGACGACCCCTATACCGTCACCCTGGAGCGGGCTTTGGAAGTCATCCGGCTGAAACAGGAAGCGGATGCCAACCGCATCATCGCGGACTTCGCCGCGGAAGGCATTCAGGTGCTGAATGGGCGCTATGGACCCTACGTCACCGATGGCAAGAAGAATGCAAAGATCCCCAAGGGACGCGAGCCGAAGTCGCTCACGCCCGAGGAATGCCGCGTGCTGCTCGAGCAGGCGCCGGAGCGCGGGGCCCGCTTTGGCCGCGGCAAGCGCCGCGGCCCGGGCGCCGCACGGCAAGGAGGCGGCAACGGGCAACAGACCGGCAACGGCAAGGAAACCACGGGCGCCACGGGCGCGCGGACACAGGCGCGGCCGCGTCCCGCCGTACCCGCCGCGGCGGGGAGCGGTGCAAAGCCTCACCCCGAGCAGAAAAGCCCAGGTTTGAAGAATGCCGCGCCGCAGGACGGCGAAGCAGCGAGCGCCTCGGCCGCAGCCCGCCAGGCTCCTCGGGGCACGACCGGGCGTACCGCGCGAGCCGCGGCGGCGGCAAAGCCGGCAGCATCCAGACAGGCAGCGCGGGGCAAACTTCCGGCGGCGGGGAAGAAGCCAAAATCGGTGAGCCGTCCGCGTGGCGTGAAGTAATCGAGGCTCGCGCAAACAGTCCGGCCACAGGTGCCTGGCCGCCGCCCCGGCGCGGGCCGGCTGCACGATCCGGGCCGGCTGCACGATGAAGTACCGACACAGCTTCCACGCGGGCAACTTCGCGGACGTGCACAAGCACGTCGCGCTGCTCGCTCTGCTGTCAACTCTCAAGCGCAAGGAAAAGGGCTTCGCCTACTTCGAGACCCACGCCGGCCGCGGCGCCTACGACCTGTCGCATGCTTCCGCCGAGGCGCAAGAAGGGACAGGCCGGTTTACTGTCGGCGAATACGTGGCGGACGAGCTGCGCCGCTACGCCGCATGGGTTTCGGACTTCCGCTCGACGCGCAATTCGCGCGCTTACCCCGGCTCGCCCCTGCTCGCCGCGCGGGAGCTGCGGCCGCAGGATCGGGCGCTGCTGTGCGAGATCATTCCGGCCGAGGCGCGTATGCTCGAGCGTGAGCTAGGGCGTAACAGCACAGTGCGAGTCGAACGGGGCGACGGCTTCGAACGGCTGCGTGCGTGGCTGCCGCCGGTGGAACGGCGGGGGCTGATCTTCATCGACCCGCCCTACGAGCAGAGCCGGCAGGACTTCGAGCGGGTCACGGCTTCGATAGCCGATGCGCTGCAGCGTTTCAGTACCGGAATCTTCGCGGCCTGGTATCCGATCAAGGATGAGCGCGAGATCCGCGCATGGCACGGTAGGTTCGGCCGTGCGGTCCGCCATGAAACGCTGGCGAGCGAGATGTGGCTCTATCCGCGCGATTCGCAGGTCGCACTCAACGGCTCGGGACTGCTGATCGTGAATCCGCCGTACCTGCTGGCCGAGCGCATGCAAGTGTGGCTGCCGGAGCTGCAATCGCAGCTCGAGGCCGGGCACGGCGGCGGTACCAGCGTCACGAAGTTGCCACGAGCGACGTGACCGCCCCTGCGGGGGCGGTGCACACTTGTTGAATGGATCCGGAAAAAGATCGGTACGGGGTGGTCGGCCACCCGATCGCGCACAGCTGGTCGCCCTTCATCCACGGCCTGTTCGCGCGCGATACCGGGCAGCCGATGAGCTACCGGCTCTACGATTTCCCGCCCGAGGAGTTCGAGCCGCGCGTCCGGGATTTCTTCACTCTGGGCGGACGCGGCCTGAACGTGACACTGCCTCACAAAGTGGCGGCAGTGGGCGTTGCCAACCAGCTCACTACGCGTGCGACGCATGCCGGAGCCGTCAACACTCTCGCCGCTCAGAAGGATGGGACACTCCTCGGCGACAACACGGACGGCGTGGGCCTGGTGCGCGACCTCTGCGACAATCTCGGACTCGTCATCATTCGGCGGCGGATTCTGATCATCGGCGCCGGCGGCGCGACGCGGGGCGTGCTCGCGCCGCTGCTGACGCTCGAACCCGCCGAGATCGTCATCGCCAATAGAACACCCGGGCGCGCGCAGGCCATGGCCGGCGCGTTCGCCAGGCTCGGTGCCGTGCAGGGCGTGGGACTGCGGAGCATTTGCGGCGGCGCATTCGATGTGATCATCAATGCGACGTCCGCAAGCCTGAGCGGGGACATTCCGGATGTTCCGGCAACGGTCATCGGGCCGGAGACCATCTGCTACGACATGTCCTACGGGAAGACAGACACTCCGTTCATCCAATGGGCGCTCAAGCTTGGGTGCGCCCGCGCGTTTCAGGGCTGGGGCATGCTCGTCGAGCAGGCGGCCGAATCATTCCGCGTGTGGCGCGGCATCCGTCCAGGCACCGCGCCGGTCCTGACTGCTCTGAAGGAACGCGCCCTCGCGCTTACCGCATCGTAACGAGCTCTTCCGCGCTCGTGGGATGGATCGCCACCGTATCGTCGAAGTCGCGCTTGGTGGCTCCCATGCGCACCGCTACCGCAAATCCCTGCATCATCTCATCAGCTCCGGCGCCGATCACGTGCACACCAACGACGCGGTGCTCCGGTCCCACGGTGACCAGTTTCATGTCGGTGCGCGGCTTTCTCGTGGTCAGCGCGTGATACATCGGTACGAATCCCGACCTGAACACGGTAACGGCCTCATCGCCGTATTGCGCGCGAGCTGCGGTTTCAGTAAGGCCCACGGTTCCAATCGGCGGATGCCCGAAGACGACGGTCGGGATGTAGTCGTAGTCGAGATGGCGATCAGTCTGGCCGCCGAACAACCGGTCGCTCAGGCGCCGTCCGGCGGCGATGGCGACCGGTGTCAGTTGCGCACGCCCTGTTACATCGCCGACGGCGTAAATACCTTCGGTGGTCGTGGTTTGATACTTGTCAGTGACGATGAAGCCGTACTCATCGAGCGCAACTCCCGCACGCTCCAGATCGAGCTCCTCCACCGCCGGCACCCGCCCGATCGCCCACACGACCACGTCGAATGGTGTCAGCCGCCGCCCGTCGCGAACCTCCAGATCGAGTGCTCCGGTCACCGTGCGCTCCAGCGCCTGAGGCCACGCATTCGTGATCACCTCCATGCCCTCGTCACGCATGATTTTCACGGTCGCCGCGCCGAGCATCGAATCGAATTCCTTCAGTGCCGCGTTGCCGCGTAGTACGAGTGTTGCCTTCGCACCCAGCGCCGCAAAGATGCCGGTGAGCTCGATCGCGATATACCCGCTGCCCACCACCGCCACACGCCCGGGCAGTTTCTCGAGCTCGAAGAACCCGTCCGAAGTGATTCCAAGCTCCATTCCCGCAATTGCGGGCAGCATCGGACGCCCTCCGGTGGCGATGATGATGTGGGGAGCGGTAAGCGTGCGGCCGGCAGCCTCGACGGTACGAGCGTCCAGAAAACGGCCGCGTCCGCGCACGACCTGGATATTCCGCCTGGCGAGGTTGCTCTCGTATATCGCGTTGAGCCGCAACACGTAGGCGTCGCGCTTGCTCTTCAGCAGCGGCCAATCATGCGGTTCCCCCGCGCCCAAACGAAAACCATACTCGGCGGCATCCTCGAGCCCGTCGGCGATATCGG
The DNA here is from genome assembly GCA_050738795.1 of Steroidobacteraceae bacterium. Taxonomy (GTDB): domain Bacteria; phylum Pseudomonadota; class Gammaproteobacteria; order Steroidobacterales; family Steroidobacteraceae; genus 13-2-20CM-66-19. Next base: position 45,069 of record JBOIAD010000095.1, on the reverse strand, counting down.
CGGCATTCCACATAACCTTCTTGGGAACGCAACCGACGTTGACACATGTGCCACCGAGCGGCCCCGATTCCACCAATGCGACCCTGGCGCCATATTCGGCGGCCCGCTGTGCAGCCGCCAGACCGCCGCTGCCGCCACCGATGACGAGAAGCTCGAATTCGTCGGCCATACCTGCCTACCGTCGCTGCCGGATCGCCGGCACCATGTTACATGGGGCGCGGCTACGCTCCCGCAATGCCTCGTTCGGGCTGCGCGCCAGACCCCGTAAAGCAATAGAATGGATCCGTTAATCGGACGGGAGACGCATGGAAAACCCCCTTCTGGGCCTCGAGCCTTTGCCGCCATTCGCGCGAATCCGCCCCGAGCACGTCGAGCCGGGCGTGCGCGAGCTGCTCGAGCGCAGCCGCGCCCGCATCGAAGAGCTGGCAGCGCTCGAAAGGCCCACCTTTGCCACGGTGATCGAGCCACTGGAGGAGCTGCAGCATCGCGTCTCGCGTACCTGGTCGCCCGTCAGCCATTTGAACGCAGTGCTGAATTCCGATGCACTGCGTACCGGGTACAACGCGTGTCTGCCTCTGCTGTCCGCCTATCAGACAGATCTCGCCCAGAGCGAGCCGTTGTATCGGGCATACCGCACCATTGCGGAGCAGGAAGGTGCGGCGCTCGGCCCCGTCCAGCGCCAGGTGATCGAGCATGCCCTGCGCGACTTCCGCCTTGCCGGCGTCGGGTTGGACGCCGCGCGCAAGGATCGATTCAAGGCGGTGATGCTCGAGCTGACGCAGCTTCAGGCGAAGTTCGAAGAGAACGTGCTCGATGCCACGAACGGCTGGAGTTATCACGTCGCCGAGGCGTCGGAGCTCCGGGGGCTCAATTCAACGCTCATCGAGCAAGCGCGGCGGCGGGCGAGCGATCAGAGCCTCGAGGGCTGGGTTCTCACCCTGGACCAACCTACGTACGTGGCAGTCGTTACCGATGCGGAGTCCGAAACGCTGCGGCGTGCGTTTTATGAAGCGTGGACGACGCGCGCCTCCGATCAAGGGCCGAACGCCGGGCGCTGGGACAATTCGCCCGTGATGGAGGCCATTCTGCGCTTGCGTCACGAGGCCGCGCAGCTCCTGGAATTCCGCAGCTACGCCGAATACGCCTTGTCGACCCGAATGGCTCACAGCGTCGATGAGGTCATGCAGTTCCTGCTCGAGCTCGCCCGCTTTGCGCGCGCGGCCGCGCTGCAGGAGTTCGAGGAGCTGGAGTCCTTCGCGGGGCGCAAGCTGGCCGCCTGGGACATAGGGTTCTATGCCGAGCGCCTGCAACGCAGCCGCTACTCGGTCTCCCAGGAAGAGATGCGGCCCTACTTTCCGCTGCCGCGCGTGCTCACCGGGCTCTTCGAGGTGGGCGAGCGGCTTTTCGGGGTGCGGATCAGCGAATGCCCGGGGGTTCCGGTCTGGCATCCCGACGTGCGCTACTTCGAGATCGAGAGCGCTGAAGGACAGCCGATCGGCAGCTTTTATCTGGATGCCTATGCCAGGCCCAACAAGCGTAGCGGCGCCTGGATGGACGAGTGCGTCGGCCGCAAGCGCCTGGCTTCCGGATCGGCGCTGCCCGTCGCCTACCTCGTGTGCAATTTCCTGCCGCCGAGCGAAGATCGCCCCGCGCTGCTGACCCACGACGATGTACTGACGTTGTTCCACGAATTCGGCCACGGCCTGCACCACTTGCTGACGCGGGTGGACTATCCGAGCATCGCGGGCATCAACGGGGTCTCCTGGGACGCGGTGGAGCTTCCCAGTCAGTTCCTGGAGAACTACGCCTGGCACCCCGAGGTGTTGCGCCGGATCTCCAGCCACATCCAGACCGGAGTCCCGCTGCCTCCCGAGACACAGTCCCGGCTGATTGCGACTCGCAGCTTCCATGCAGGCCTGCAGATGATGCGGCAGCTCGAATTCGCCCGGTTCGATTTTCGCCTGCACGCGCAGTTCGATCCGCAGCACGGCGCCAGAGTGCTGGAGGTGCTCCGCGAGGTCCGCAACGAAGTCGCCGTAGTGCCCGCACCGCAATGGAACCGGTTCCCCAACAGCTTCGGCCATATTTTTGCGGGCGGATACGCGGCCGGCTACTACAGCTACAAGTGGGCGGAAGTCCTGGCGGCGGATGCGTTTGCAGCTTTCGAGGAAAACGGAGTCTTCGATAGTAGAACCGCGCATCGTTTCCTTGACGCGATTCTCACCCGCGGCGGAAGCCGTGACGCGCTGGACGGCTTCGTAGAATTTCGTGGGCGGCGGCCCGACGTCCGCGCGTTGCTGCGGCAGCACGGCATTCTCGGCTCTGGCGAACTCACCGCATGACGGCGAGGGCTTTGCTGTGCCTGGCGGCGTTCGCTTTGACGACGCCGGCAGCGCGCGCGGAGCCGGTGTATGTCGTAGAGCAACTGATCGTCAACGTTGTGAGTGAGCCTGGAGGAGAGGGTACACGCGTGGCGACGGTCAAGAGTGGAGAGCACATGGAGCTCCTCGATCGCCAGGGCGCTGAAGCGCACGTGCGGCTGGCAAACGGCACGGAAGGCTGGATCAGGGCATCGTACGTGTCTTCGGAGCCGCCTTTGCAGAATCGCCTGACTGAGCGGACCGCTGAGGTCGAGAAGCTCAAGCAGAATGTGAGCCGGCTCGAGACCGAACTGGCAGCGGCCCGGGTCGCGGGCATGCCTGCGCCGGCGACCCCAACTGTGAAGGCGCCTGCCGCCGCCGCTGAACCCACGCCGGGCGGCGGTCCAGGTAAGGCTGGAGCCCGCCCCTCAGCCCCCGCTGGCCCGATGCAGACAGCCCAACAAGGCGCCCGCCCGACATGGCGATGGGTACTCGGATCGTCCACGGTCATGGTGCTCGTCGGATTCGCGCTGGGCTGGCGGATGCTCGATCGCCGCATCCGGCGCAAATATGGCGGTCTGCGCATTTACTGAAGACCGCTGGCGGCCGTCTGCAGCCGTCCGGAGCCGTCCGGAGCATTTGCGCCCACGCGCACCGCCTCCGACCGGTCTCGCTACGTCGCTTTGACATAGAGCCTGCCGGTGCAGCATTGTCACTATGGATCAGAGGCTTACGCGATGCGTCCTGCGCATTTGCACCGCGATGCATCGCACCTCAAAAGTGTGCGCCGTGTCGCTGGTACTCCACTCAAGGGGTGCTCTAGACTGCCGAGAGTCGAAGCTCGATCATGGGGACGGCCGTAAAGCCGCGCGGACACACGAGAATGAAAAGCGTTCGGCGCAGCGATTTCGACGTGACCAACACCGTGCAAGTGAGCTCGCCGGATGCGGTGCTGGCTGCGGTGAAGACTCTTTTCCAGCCCACCTGGCCCACGCTTTCGTTTCAGCCGCTGGAGCATGCATTCCGGCATTTCGAGCGGCTCTTTGCCGGCGAGGTGCCAGGCTACTGCGGCGTCGACACGGTCTATCACGACCGCCAACACACACTCGACATCACTTTGGCGCTCGCGCGGCTGATCGTCGGTTACGAGCGCCAGCATGACGAGCAGACCCGCCTCGGAGGCGATCGCGCACTGGTCGGACTCATCACCGGCCTGTTCCACGATGTGGGCTATCTGCGCCGCCTGGACGACCAGGAGATCCGCAACGGCGCGGAATTCACCCGTACGCACGTTTCGCGTGGCGCGCGCTTTCTGCAGGAGTACCTGCCGCAGCTGCGGCTCGGGAATTCGGTGCCGATGGCGTGCGAGATCATCCATTTCACCGGTTACGAGGTGCCGTTTGCGCAGATCAAGGTGAGCGATCCACGCGACATCGCGGTCGGCCACCTGCTCGGCACGGCGGACATGATTGCGCAGATGGCGGACCGTTGTTATCTGGAGAAATGCCGCGACCGGCTGTACGCCGAATTCGTGCTGGGAGGGGTTGCGCTGCCCATCGCGGCGAACGGCGGCCGGCAGGTAAAATACGCCTCGGGCCTGGACCTGTTGCGCCAGACACCGGAGTTCGTCGCCGAAGTGCGCGCGAAGCGTCTCGACGGCGAATTCCACCGCGCATACAAGAATCTGGAGATTCTGTACGGTGGCCGAAACCCATACATGGAAGCGATCGAGCGCAACGTCGACTACCTGAGGCAGATCCTGCGCAGCGAGAACTGGCGGCTGCTGAGGCGCAATCCGCCGATCTTCGCCGCCACGGCCGACCCCATGTCCACCATGAGGGGCTTGATGCTCGGCTACATCAAGCAAGTCTGGGCAAGCAAATACGAAGAGTCCTGACCGCGGCCGGGTTACGGCTGGTCAACCGCGCGGACGTAGCGATCGTAAAGCTCCGGAAGCCTCTCCAACACCGCGTCCCGTCCCGGCATGTCGGTTCCCAGGATGGCCTCCCTCAACACCTCGACCGAGAGCGCCTCGAGTGCCGGCACCGACACCGGCCCATAACTCAAATGCCAGGGCTCGGGCTGAACGCCCCCTCGATCACTCGAGTAGGGCCGGAAGAACCCGAAGCGTCGCATGTTGTCACGCAGCCAGTGATCGAGCCGCGCGAAGCAGCCGCCGGCGGCGAACTCATGCGGCACCAGCCGTGCAGGGGTGCCGTCAGGCAGGCAGGAAGCATCCACGACATCGATGTCCGTCCCCCAATGATGACGGCTGGCCCCGGGAAGGGCCGACCAGATGAGAATGGCCTCCATCAGCGCCGCAGCATCCAGACCGGCGCGCGGGATCTGGACGCCGGATCGATCGAGAAGGGGGCGTCCGCCGGTGAATTTGGCGGTCCAGATCGCGACCTGGCGGTTGAAATCCCGGAAGCCCGACACGACAGTAAGGTCAATGCCGGCCTTGCGAGCCTGCTCGCGCATCCTGAACAAGGCTCGTCCGGCACGCTCGTGCAGGGTACAGCTCACCTGAGCCATCGCCTGTACATGCGTGGCCGCCCGCCCCGTCAACTCCAGTGAATTGAGCATTCCGGCGCAGAGTCTAGGGGATAGCGGGCGCGCGCAGAAAGCCGCCTGCGGCGCTTTGCCTTTGCGTCGCAAGCATCCCACGGCCCTTTCGACGTGCCCCGGCGACACCGCGATCCGGGTAGCCGGGGGAACGGTCGGCGGGTAATATCGGTCAGGAAAACATAAGGGGACTCCCGGCAAACCTGAAGTCAGGGCTGCCGAAATGAATGTGACTGCCGTCAGCCTCAAGTTGAAATATGCCAGCGCGGCCTTCGTGGTCGTCCTGCTGGCCACGGTAGTCGTGACGGCAACCCTCGCTTGGCAGCATGACGTAGGGACGCGACGACTTAGCACCGTGGCCGAGAATTCTGCACGTGATCGTGTGGCGGTTGAGCTACGGGCACGTGTCGCAGCGACCGCCGCGCACGCGGCCGACTCGGTGACAGCGGCAGTGCGCTCACACGATGCAGACGCGATCGCGCATCGGCTTCAGCCGTTTATCGAGGACAGTACGGTTACCGCCATAACCGTCACCGATCGAGACGGAGCGATCTTGTACCGCTGGCGCCGCGCATCCGCGCATCCCACCGCCTTGCAGTTCGAGGCTACCGAGCCGGTGCGGGAAATGGTGGAAAGCATTCCGGGCGCCGCCACGCCGAAGACCTTTGGACAGCTCTCGATTGCGGTCGAGCAGGTGGCCCCCAGCGCTGCGATCAGCCTGCAAGGGCGCCTCGCTGCCGCCAATGCCGACCAGATGCGTCTGGCGCTGCTGTTCGCGGGTGGATTGGCGCTGGCGGGAGGGCTCGCCGGCGCGGCGCTCGCCTGGCGCGCCGGCCGCAGGCTCGAACAGCCCATCGTGGCCTTGATCCGGGGCGCCGAGCGCATCGGCCAGGGCGATTACACGCGGCCCGTCGATGTCCGGCGGCGGGATGAGCTGGGGAGACTGCAGCAGGCGCTCGAGCGAATGCGCGGCAGGCTGCGGCAATCGACGGTCAACAAGAACTATCTGCACAGCGTACTCAACAGCATGACGGACGCTGTGTTCGTCACCTCGCCGGACGGTGTCATCAAGGTCGCGAATTCGGCCGCCTGCAAGCTGCTCGCCTACGCCGAGGAGGAGCTCCTTGGCCGCAGCATCGTCGCGGTGTTGGACGAACGTGAGCGCGAGGGCTTCGACCTGCTGCAAGCGGCGCAGGAGACGAGAGAGACCGTCGTCCGTACCCGCGGCGGCCAGACGATTCCCGTGTCCTTCACGGGCTCGCGCATCGAAACCGACGATCCCCAGTTCCAGGGCAATATTTTTGTCGCCCGCAACATCACAGACCGCAAGCGTGCCGAACGGCGCATCCGTTACCTCGCCCGCTATGACGCGTTGACGAAGATTCCCAACCGGATGCAGTTCCATCACTTGCTGCAGCAGACGATCGCGCGCGGACTGCGCAGCGGCCAGGTGGTTGCGCTGTTGTACCTGGACATGGATCGCTTCAAGGAGGTCAACGACACCTTCGGCCATGCCTCGGGCGATCGCCTGCTCGAAGTCCTCGCGGAGCGGCTCACGCGCACGCTGCCGAAAGACACGATCGTGGGCCGCCTCGCCGGCGATGAATTCGCCTTGTTCGTCGACGGCCTGCCCGCGGATGCCGACAACCGCGGACCGATCGCGCACCTGGCACGTTCGATCCTCACCGAGGTAAGCCGGGCCTTCCAGCTCAACCAGCACGAGGTCTTCCTGACGGCGAGCATCGGCGTCGCCTTCTGTCCGCGTGATGCCGAGAACGTCATCGACCTCATCCGCAATGCCGACGCGGCCATGTACTACTCGAAGCAGAATGGCGGCAACACGTTCGCGTTCTACTCGCCCGAGATGAACGCGGCGGCCGTGGAGCGGCTCATGCTCAAGAGCAAGCTGCGCCGGGCGCTCGAGCGCGACGAGCTGGTGATCCGCTATCAACCGAAGATCGATCTGCGCAACGGCCGCATCATCGGCGCCGAGGCCCTGCTGCGCTGGCGCCTGCCGGGCCATGGCGACATCCCGCCGTCGATGTTCATTCCGCTCGCCGAGGAAACCAACCTCATTCTCGACATCGGCGAGTGGGTGCTGAACCGGGTCTGCCTGGACTACCGCAACATGCAGACCGAAGGGGCGAGCCCGGGGCGCATCTCCCTCAACCTGTCCCTGAAACAGCTGCGTCAGGCCAGCTTCATCCTGCGCTGCCGGTCGGTGTTCCGGCGGCACTCGGTTTCGCCGACCTCATTCGAGCTCGAGATCACCGAAACGACGCTGATGGCGGACGCCAAGCGCACGGTCCGGCTGTTGGATGAGCTGTATGCCATGGGCCTGCACCTGTCGATCGATGACTTCGGTACCGGCTATTCCTCACTCTCAGCCCTGCAGCAGTTCCCGATCGGCACGCTCAAGATCGACCAGTCCTTCGTGCGCGACGTGAGCGAGGACGCGGGCGATGCCACGATCGTGAAGACCATCATCGAGATGGGGCGCAGCCTGGGCATGGAGGTGGTGGCCGAGGGCGTCGAGTCGCTCCGGCATCTGGATTTCCTGCGCCGCAACGCCTGTCATTATGCCCAGGGCAAGCTGTTCGGCGAGCCGTGCACCGCCGAGGATCTGCTGGCGCTGCTCACCCGCCAGGCCGCCGGTACCGCACCGTTCGGCCACTTATTGCGCCACGCGGACGAGCTGGCGAGCCGGTCGGCCTGATTAAGTTATCTCCCCCGCAGGGCGTTCCAGTCCCGGCGCGCGTAGCCGCCCAGCTGCAGCTAGAATCCCTACATGCCGTTCACCTCGACGATGCGCGACGTGCCTGCTACACGTCGGTCACGCGTGTGGCGGCGAACTATCCTGCTTACCTTCGCGGCACTGTGGATCGCCACTGCCTATTGGCAGACTAACAAGCCATTACCGGCAGGCGCAGACGTCGATTCCCCATGGTATCCGGTAGCGCCGCCGGATCTCGCGTTCATAGCCGATATCACTTCAGCCGATGCCTACGGCCGGCCCATCGTGAGCCAAGCCATCTTCGACGAAGTGCTGCGTGTCGTACGCTCGGCCCGCAAGTTTGTCGTACTGGACTTCTTCCTCTTCAGCGCCCAACCCAGCGCGGATGGGCCCAACGCGGCGCCCCGCCAGATTTCGGGTGAGCTGCGGGATGCCTTGATTCAACTGCGGCGCACACAGCCTGAGCTGCACGTACTGTTCATCACCGACCCGATCAGCGAGATGTACGGCAGTGCGCCCTCGCGCGATCTGCTGCTGCTGCGCGCCGCGGGCGTGGATGTGGCCGTCACGAATCTCGACCGGCTGCGCGACTCCAACTTCATCTATTCGAGCCTCTGGCGGCTGGGAATCCGCTGGTGGAGCGGCACCGGCCGCCGCAGCCCGCAACCCGAGGAGGGCGAGCCTGCAGGCTGGCTGCCAAATCCGCTCGATGAGAGCGACTTGCCGATCACTTTCGGCGCCTGGGCGAGGCTCCTGAACTTCAAGGCGAACCACCGCGATGTGGTGCTGGCGGACGACGGCAGCGGTGGGCTGGTTGCCATCGTCGGATCTGCCGATCCGCACGATGGCAGCAGCGCCCACTCCAACGCGGCGCTGAAGGTGGCCGGCCCGGCGATGCTGCCGCTGCTGCAGAGCGAGCTGGCCATCGCGCGCTTCTCCGGATGGCAGGGAAGCCTGACCGCTGCGCTGGCTGACCCCAACTTTGCCGCGGGCAGGGCCGCACTGCCGGCCGCGCAGGTCGCGGGCGCAAGCAGCCGCGCGAAAGTATTGACGGAGGGCTCGATTCGCGCAGCGCTCCTCGAGCGGCTCAACGCCTGCATGCGCGGCGACAACATCGACATTGCCATGCTCCATATCGCCGACCGGGGCATCATCGAAGCGCTGCTCGCCGCGAGCCGCCGCGGCGTCACGGTGCGTCTGATTCTCGATCCCAACAAGGATGCGTTCGGGCATGCCAAGGCCGGCATTCCGAATCAGCCGGCCGCAAGCGAGCTGGTTGCCGCGAGCGACGGTGCCATCCACGTCCGCTGGTACCGCACGCACGGCGAACAGTTCCACACGAAACTCGTGATGATCTACGGCCCCGACCATCTTTGGCTGCTGCTGGGCTCGGCGAATCTCACCCGGCGCAATCTGCTCGACTACAACCTGGAGGCCGACGTGGCGGTCGATGTCGATCGCGGCTCGCAGCTTGCACTGCAGACACTCGGGTACTTCGAGACGCTGTGGAGCAACCGGGCCTCGCTCGGCATCGAGTACACGGCCGATTTCGGCTACTACGCCGACCCCTCCCAGCTCCACTACTGGCTCTATCGCGTGCTGGAGGGAACCGGGCTCGCGACGTTCTGAGGGGTCGAATCCCCGGTCGAGCCGCACCTCGCCCGCTACTCGCGCTGCGCTGTCCGGTGTTCCCCATCGCCCCGCACGGCTTGCGAAGCCCGGGCGGCTACCGTGTCCAGCGCCTTGTTGGATGCGCCCTCGAACGCCGACACGACCTCCCCAAGGCGATTCGCCGCAGCGACCGCTGTGCCATCGGCCACGAAGCTCGTCATGACTTCCCGCCCGGCGCGCTTGCCCAGCGTGCAGTCGAACACCACATGAACCTCGGGCGCGTCCGGGTGGGCCGTGTAATCCGCCTCGAAGCGGCGTATCGCGATCTGAAGTATATAGTCGGAGGGAAATGCGCTCGACGAATCCTGCACCGCGCTCCAGCCACCGGAGGCGCGCAGCCTCTGCACGGCGAGTGCCTCCACGACCCGCGGCAAGTCGGCTGGCCATCGGCTCGCGACGTAGTAGCTCATGCGGTGATCCGACTGGACCAGCACGATGTGATCGGAGTCCAGGCCGGGGCCTGCGAGCGGACGTCCCACGTGCAGTGATGCGCTGGAGTGTCCCGCCTCATCGGCTTGCTGCTGCGTGATCCGCAGTACGTAGACCTGCGCCGCGCGAGCATCGCTGTGCAACCCGGCCGAGCATCCTGCCGCGGCCAGCAGCATGCCCAGAGACGTAATTGGGCCGAGCAGCGCGGCAGCCGGCAAGACGCGCCTCACTTTGGAATCTCCACACCCTGCTGCGGTGGCTGATACAGAAGCTGGGACGGATTCTCGCGCAAACTGCTCGACAACTCGCGGATATCCTGGGCAGCAGCGCGGCCCTCGCGCACGAAACGCTCCAGCTCGGGCAGGCCGTCCCGGGTGAACGAGCGCAGATCCTGGCGGTTGTCGTCGATGAGCTGCTCGACCTGGCTGGTTGCTTTCGCCAGATTGTCGGCTACTGCCCGCACGCGCTGCGCGGCGGTCACGATTTCAGGTCCGGCACCCTCCACCACCTGGCGGGCGCCTCGGGCGGAGGCCGTCAGCTCCACGGTTGCGGTGCGCAGGTCCGCTACGAGAGCATTGACCTCACGCAGGGTCTTCGGCAACCCGGAGCTTGCCTGGTCGATGTTGCCCAATGCGCTCGCGATGGCAGCGATATTCCTGTCGCTCAATACACGGCCCGCACGGTCGATCACTTCCCCCGCGGCGGCGAGCACATCCGGCAGGCTTGCCAGAAACAGATCGAAGCGGGAGCGTGCCGAGCGGATGACGGGATACTTGATGCCGGGCACGGCCTCGGTGAGCTGCTTGTTGCCCCGCGCCTGCTGCAGATCGATGTAGAGCAGGCCCGTAACGCCCTGCATCTGCAACTCCGCCAGGGTCTTGGGCGAAATCGGCGTTGCGGAGTCGATGTCCACGATCACCTGCACGCGGCCTGCATCCCGGGGATCGATATGCATTTCCATGACACGCCCGACGCCGACACCCAGGTAGCGTACGGCGGCGCCCCGCTCGAGGCCGCTGACGCTGCCGTCGAAGTAGATCTCGTACCGCTGATAGTTCCTGTGCTCGCGGCTGTCGGAATACCAGTACACGAAGAGGGCGCCGACGAGTGCGACCAGCAGCACGAACGCACCTACCGCAGCGTAGTTTGCGTCACGTTCCATGGGGAAGGGTCGCACGCGCGCGCGCTCGCGCTCCATGGAAATAGGCCTGAATCCACGGATTCGGATGCTCGACGATGCGCGCGAGCGTATCGACCTCCATATGACGATCCACGATCACCCCTACACGATTGCAGGTACGGAAGATCGTGTCCAGATCGTGTGTGATCATGACCACCGTCAGGCGCAGCTCTTTCTGAAGATACAGCAGCAGCTCGTCGAACTCGGCGGCGCTGATCGGATCGAGGCCCGAAGTGGGCTCGTCGAGAAACAGCAGCCGCGGATCGAGCGCCAGCGCGCGCGCCAGCGCAGCGCGTTTGACCATGCCGCCGGAGAGCTGTGCAGGAAATTTCAGCGCGGCGTCCGCCGGCAGCCCGACGAGCCGCACCTTGAGCATGGCCAGCTCGTCGCGAGCGCGCGCCGCCAGCTGCAGATGCTCGATCATGGGCAACTGCACGTTCTGAAGAACCGTCAGCGCCGAAAACAATGCGCCCTGCTGGAAGGTCACGCCATATCGCGCCTTGATGGCGCGCAACTGGGCTGCCGGCAGCTGCGTGATGTCGCGACCTTCGATCCGGACCGTGCCGGCCCGCGGACGCTGCAGCCCGAGAATGCTCCGCAGCAGCACGGATTTACCGGTGCCCGATCCCCCGACGATTCCGAACACTTCGTCCTCGTACACATCCATATCCAGGCCATCGTGCACCACCTGGCGACCGAACCGGTTAACGAGCGCGCGCACCTCCAGAACGGGGTAGATCAAATGTCCAGCTCCATGAACAACACCGCGAAAACCGCGTCCGCCAGGATCACGAGGAAAATCGACTGCACGACCGCGACGGTGGTCAGCCGGCCGAGCTCGCGGGAGGAGTTGCGCACTTGCATCCCGCGATAGGTGCCGGCCATCCCGATGAGCAGCGCGAACACCGGCGCCTTGATCATCCCCACCCAGAAAGTCGTCGGCGCGACAGCCTCGTTGACGCGGTTCACGTACTGCGAAATCGGCATGTCGAGCAGAAAACGGCACAACAACGCTCCGCCCATGAGCCCGATGATATCCGCGACGATCGTCAGCAGCGGAAGCGCTATGACCAGTCCGAGCAAGCGCGGCAGCACCAGCGCTTCGTAGGGGTCCACGCCTATGGCGTACAGCGCATCGACCTCCTCGTTGAGTTTCATGGAGCCGATTTCGGCGGCGAACGCGCTTCCCGAGCGGCCGGCGACGATGATCGAAGTGAGCAGGACGCCCATCTCGCGCAGCACGCCGATCGTGACGAGATCGACCACGAATATCTCCGCCCCGAACCTGCGCAGCTGCTGCGCGCTCATGTACGCGATGATGACGCTGATCAGGAATGCGATCAGGGCCGTGATCGGCATGGCAGTGATGCCGGTGTCATAGACGTGCCGGGCGACAGAGATGGGCCTCAGCCTGCGCAAGCTGGTCACCGCCTTCCATGCCGTGGTGCCGACGCGCCCGAGAAACGCCAGCGCGGCGAGCAGGTCGCGCACGAATCGCACGGATTGAACCCCGATCTCCGTGAGCCCTATCTCCGTGAGCCCTATCTCGGTGAGCGGGGCGATTCCCAGCTCCGCATCTTCCTTGCGAGCGGCGGGGGCGTCGTTTCCGAGCGTGGCATCGATGAGCCGCAGTTGATCGGGCGGCGCGCCCTGAAACGCCACTTCGACGCCGGCGGCGCGCGCGCTGCGCACGAATTCGTGCAATCGCCAGGCGCCCGACAGATCCAGGGCCGTCAGCGCCTGGGTGCGGATCTGCGCACGCCGCTCGTTCGCCAGATCGATCGCCGACAGCGCAGCGTCGATCTGCGGGAGCTGCAGCGCCCGCCATTCTCCGGTCAAATCGAGCTCGAGGCCCTGCTCAGTGCGCCGCACCTCGAGAAACATGCTCACCGATGCGACCGCGAGCCGCTCAACACCTGGCGTGTGCCGCGGGAAACCACGGATCTGCGTCTGCCCATACTGCGACGTCCCCCACGGATCCACTGCGATGCAGATTGCCAGTTTGCATCGGAATGATGAGCGCGGTCCATGGTCCATGCGAAGCGCACATGGAGCTGGTGGCCGTGCCGGTCCCTTTCTCGGGGTCGTCAAAGGCGGCGCGCACCCCGAGGATGCTGCCGCGATATTTCTCGAGGACCGCGGATCAGAAGCGCAAGCCGATCGTGATCGGCACGAACTCCATCCGGCCGCCGGCGGGGGACAGGCGCATATAGCGCGCCTCGACGAAGAAGCTCGCCGGGTCCGTCAGCGCGAACTCGAATCCCATCCCGGCGTTCCAGGAGTGCATCCAGCCCGTCGTGTTCTCCTGAACCGTGGTGGCGACGGGAAAGATGGCACGGAAGCAATCGAAGTCACAGACGATCCCGCGCTCGAATGACAGTTGCTTGAACGCCGTATGCTGACGATACCAGCCGACCCCTCCAAAGAAGTACTCCCTGATGCTAGGCCCCATTCGGAGGTTGAGCTGCAGATCAACATCGCCTCCGTAGAGGTCCTGGTGCCCGAACAGATGATTCAGACCGGTCGCTTGCGAGACGGCGTCCACGGACTGGTCGTTTTCGGTGAATCGCAGGTAGCTGCCGTTGATGTGCAGACCCAGCGGAAGCCTCGAACTGGGAAACCAGTTGATCGACAGGCCTGTGTTATAGCCGTCATCCAGTGCCCGCCGTGCGTTGCCTTGAGCGATGGTGTAGCCGCCGTCGATCGCTACGGTCAGCGGGTGATACTTGAACTCCGCAAACGCGGGGGAGTAGCGACGGCGAGACGCCTCGGCGTTGCGCAGCGGCGCGTTTGCAGCAGGCGCTGAGCCCACCGCCGCGGACCCGGCTGCCCCTGGGGCCGCGGCGGAGCTGGCAGTGGCCTCGCTTACGCCATATCCCCGTGACTCGAGACAGGCACGGACGGCGTGGCGGTATTGTTCGCGTTGCGAAGCGGCATCGCTCGGGGAAGCCGCGGAAGCGGGTTTGGTCGGATCGAATCCGCTCTGAGTCTTCGCCCAGTTGTGACATGCATACCGGTCAGACCAGACCTGCTCCTGGGTCTGACCATTCTTGGGCGATATGTTGAGGTGGTCCGCCGCATCGAACGTTGCGCCTCCGGGAGGTGCAGTCGTCTGCTGCGCGAGGGCGGGTGCCGCGCAGGCGGCCACCACGAGGTAGCGGAGCACCGTCAGAGATTTCGTAGCCATGCTGTTGCTCCTTTACATTTACTGCCGCATAACAATGCCCAGCGCGAAGCCGGATCCGCCACTCGCGCGCATCGGATCGAAGCCACTCTGGGCGACGGCAAACCGATAACACTCGTACTGATCGCGCGCCTGCTCGTCGGGACCCTTGGGGCTCTTCGGGACGGCGAAAGTCTTTGCTCCTGTAGAGGGCGCAGCGGCGGGGGGAGGTACCGCCGGCGCGGCAGCCGCAAGCGGTACTGCCGACGGTGTCGAGGCTGGCGCCGGCGCTGCTGCAACTGATGGCGCCGGAGCTGGCACTGCTGCAACTGGCGGCGCTGTCGCCGGTGCTGCTGCAGCCGGCGGTCCTGCGGCTGCTGGTGCTATAGCTGGCGGCGGCGAGCCTGGAGCGCCGGAAGAACTGGGTGCAGCCGGCGCCGCGCTCCCGGCGCCCGCTCTTATCTCAGTGTCGACGGGATCGTTGACGACCTCGTAACCACCGAGATCAGGCCGGGCACGATAGTAAACGTCGTTCCCATAAAGATACGGTTCCCCGCCCGCATCGACGACCGTCGCGAACGCGGGAACAGAAGGAATGATCAGACCAATCGGCGGCTGGACGACGATGAATACCGGTCCCCGCGGCTCGAACCTGCCTCCGTAGGACCGGTACGACAGCCCGGCGTGGTTGACCACTGTCGCCCCGTGCGGGATGTCGCGAATGATTGCGCCTCGGTCCGGGTAGACATGGTTATGGCCGTGGCGTCTGTCGTGATGCTTGTGATACGGCTCGACCTGTTCCTGCGCACCCCGATTCTCGACAGCTTGGGCGAAGGCACAGGTCGTGTTGAGACAGACACTCCAGGCGACGATCAACAATGACTCAAGCGCGCGCATCGTTGCCCTTCCTTTCGGGCGAGGTCGCGACTCAAACCAGGTCCTCGCCCGGCGGCTGATGAATGGACTGCGTAAGAGCAACGCGTTCCGCCGCCGCACCGTTGACCCCGGCAGCAAAAAATGGGGTTCCCGAAATCGGCGGCGGACGGAA
This sequence comes from Steroidobacteraceae bacterium, assembly GCA_050738795.1. Taxonomy (GTDB): domain Bacteria; phylum Pseudomonadota; class Gammaproteobacteria; order Steroidobacterales; family Steroidobacteraceae; genus 13-2-20CM-66-19. The sequence continues at coordinate 29,919 of JBOIAD010000095.1, read as the reverse complement.
TCTGCCGCAGACGGCATTCCGCCGTTCAGGATCGCGGTGATCTCAGGGAGGGGAAGCCCTCTTCCCAGCTTCCGCTCGGTCATCCACTCCCCTTGCAGCTGCTCGGCCCGCCGCGCGTTCGAGTCTCACCTCGATCTCGAGACGATGTTCTTCGGCCAGACGGCTTCCAACTTCCGTCGGCAGGCCTTGATGCTCAGGTGATAGCTCGCCGGCAACGAACAGATGCGCGTCGGCGGACGCTCGAATCACGCCCTTATCGATCGCGCTGGCGGGTGTGATGCAAAATATATACAATATGCATCACACGAGGAGTAGCCATGCCGCGACCGAGCCATCGCTTGAAGGCCGAGAGTTTCAACTTTCGGGTCAATGCGGACCTGAAGGCCGCCTTCACGGCGGCGACCGAAGCCGAGGACAAGCCTGCAGCCCAGGTGCTGCGTGATTTCATGCGGGTCTATGTTGCTTACCGCAAGCGAGGAGCTTTTAGAGCCAACGCTCGCCGTCAGTCGTTGGCCGTGGCCGCCGCCGCGGCCGATCCCGAGAGTGATGAGGCGGCAGTCATGCGTGAGCTAGAGGCGGGTCTGGATGCCGATGCCTTCGCCGGTGAGTGGCGTTGATTCATGCCGACGCGTCGCGGTGAGATTTTCACGATTGCCGTGTCGGGGAACTATGGCAAGCCTCGGCCCGCGCTCGTGATCCAGGCGGAGGCCTTCGATGAGCTGCCCTCGGTCACGGTACTGCGTATCACGAGCGAGCTGATCGACGCGCCTCTTATCCGCATTCCCGTAGCGCCCGATGCGCAGAACGGCTTGCGGAGACCCTCGCAAATCATGGTCGACAAGGCCGTGACGGTGCCGCGCATCAGGCTCGGCCCCCGAATGGGTCGGATCGATACCCCCACTTTGCAGACGGTCGACCGTTCCCTGAAAGCCTTCTTCGGCCTCGAGGGATCGTCTCCGAAGCGCTAGGTATCGTCGCGGTAGCGGCGAATACGCACTGCGGCGAAGGCGAACGCGGCCGCCACCGCCAGGCCGAGCCACAGATCGATGTTGGCGAATGCGGCGCTGGCGTCCATGGTGTCGAAGACGCCCGGCAAAGACACCATCTGGTGGCCGCCGGCGAGGATCGTGTGCTTGATCGCGCTCTCGAGGTGCAGGCTGCCCCAGATTCCATAGGTGCGGTACTCGATCAGGCCGGCCACGAAATGCGTGCCGAACGCGAGCCGCTCGACCAGCACCGCGAACACCGGGGGCAGTGTTGCCCAGAGAAAAACGCTGCGCCGTGCCCAGGCCGACACGAGCACGAGATACGCGGCCAGGGGCGCGTACCACAGGATGGAGACGATGAGGCCGAACAGCATCAATGCCTCGACCTTCAGCCACGCCACGGTATCCCAGACCGCGGCGGATGCCGGCAGGTAGCCGAGCGCGGCGCGTCCCATCCAGATGGCCGAGAACAGCACATTCGTAACGAGGGCGAGCACGTAGACGCCGAGCGGCACGACGACCAGCGCGACGAGAAGCTTCGAAGCGACCGTGGCGCCGTCGGAGACCGGCAGGGATTTCCAGAACAGGATGCTGCGGTCCTTGCGCTCCGCATACAGGCAATCCAGCAGATAGAAGTTGAGTACGATCACCATGACCAGGTATTGCGGAACCGTCAGTCCCCACTGGATCAGAGCGAACATGGCGAGGTGGGTGGCGCGGCCGGCCTCCACGGCAGTTCCAGGGCCGAAGTCCGGCAAGTTGACGCGCGCTGGAAAGGCACACGCCACGAGCAGCACGGCGATCACGACAGGCGCCATCCACAGCACCCGGTGCTCCCAGAATTCCCGCCGGATCAGCACGAGCAGCGTATTCACAACGCGCGTCCTTCCCAGCGCGCCACTCGCACGCAGCGAGTCCGCGACCGGGGTGTCGGGGCCCGACAGGTTTGTGTCTGTTGCGCTCATGAGGGGGCTCCCTGCATCTTGGCGACGAACAGGTCCGCGATCGAAGGGGTGCGCAGCTCGCCCGGGCCACCGGCCAGGGCCGCGAGCTGCGCGGCCGGGCGATCTTCGTAAAACAGGGCGACGCGGCCGAAGACTTCGCGCTCGTAGAAGGGCTTGAGCCGCCTCGCCTGCTCCACACGGTCGGCCGTCACGGTCAACTGGGTGTAGCGTTCGGCCAGGGCTTCCACGGGGCTGTCGAGCACAATGTTTCCGCGGCTGATGAAGATCACATCCGTCAGAAGATTCTCGATCTCCTCGACCTGGTGCGTGGTGAGGAAGATCGTGCGCTCCTTGTCGAAGTAATCATTCACCAGGGTGTCGTAGAACTGCCTGCGGAACAGCAGGTCCAGGCCCAGCGTCGGCTCATCGAGCACCAGCAGCCGCGCGTCGATCGCGAGGATCAGCGCGAGATGCAGTTGCGTGACCATGCCCTTGGAGAGCTCGCGCACACGGCTGCTCATCCGGATATCAGTTTTGCCCAGGAATTGTGTCGCACGGGAGCGATCGAACCGCGGGTGCACGCCAGCGACGAAGTCCAGGGCCTGGCTCACGCGCAGCCACTTGGGCAGCACGGCGACGTCGGCAATGAAGCACACATCCTGCATGAGCTGGTTGCGCTCGGAATTGGGGTTTCGGCCCAGAACGCTCAGTCCGCCCTCGAAATGCGTGAGACCGAGAAGGGCCTTCAGTATGGTGGTCTTGCCGGCTCCGTTGGGGCCGATGAGACCCACGATCCGGCCGGGCGCCACGGTAAAGCTCACATCATCCACCGCGCGCGTGCCGCCGTAGGATTTCTTCAGCCCGCGAGCTTCAATTACTGCTGTCATCTTTTTTATCCTGTCCGGCGGTCGTGGGCCAAGGCGCGGTCGGTGCGGCGGCACCGGACTGCAACAGATCCGGTGCCGAGAGTCCCAGGCGCTGGATGGTGGCGTAGACCTTCGGCCATTCCTCTTCCAGGAAACGCTGGCGCTCGTCCTTCATCAGCGCCTTGGCGGCTCCTGGGCTGACAAACATTCCCAGTCCCCGGCGTTTCTCCACCAGCTGCTCGTCCACGAGCTGCTGGTAACCCTTGAGCACGGTCAGTGGATTCAGCCGAAATTCCGCGGCGACGCTGCGGACCGAGGGTAGCGGGTCGCCCTCTTTCAGGGCGCCTTCCAGGATCATCGCCACCACTCGATCCCGCAGTTGCCGATAAATCGGCACGCTGTCGTCCCACTGCGGATCCATTAGTGCTCCGGGGCCCATGGCCGTGACGGAAGATTAGCCGACTAATCTACCAAAACAGCAGGCTGAGACTGGCCAAACCATACGTGGCGCGGCTGGACCATGAGCTTAGCCATATGCGTCGTGGGGCTCGCCTCGCTCGTCCAGGAGGGCGCTGCGGAGGTGGATTCGACAAAGCTCCAGCTCATTACGACCGTGATCGCCAGGGCACCCAGACCGCAGGCCAGGGCTTTCAGGCTCGTGTTCATCGCGTTCATGTTCCTCTCCTCGGGTTCGTCGGGAGCTGCCCTATGCAGCTCCGCGTCGTCCTGGTGTTCTATATAACTACATCACTACACTAGTGTCAAGCCACATCACCAAATCATTTTGCCGGGGGCCGCAATGCGGTCCCAAAGCCCCCTCGCGAAGGCTTTCGGGGACGGCTTGGGGGTTAACCGGGGCCACGGGGTCGCAGACCGGCGCTCGACCCAGCGCCCCTTGGAGGCGCGGAATCCGCAAAGGGTTGAAGAGCTGCCCCCGGCTTGGCCGGCGATGCGGCACGCGCGTAGAGTTGCGAACGATGGCCCCGGACGATGATGGCGAGCTCATGCTGCGCTATGCGCGCGGTGACATGCGTGCCTTCGAGACTCTGTACCGGCGCCACCGGGGCGCGTTGTATCGCTATCTTGCGAGCAACACGCGCAACACCGAAACCGCCAACGATCTGTTCCAGGAGGTCTGGAGCAAAGTCATCGTCAGCCGCGAGCGCTACGAGCCCCGCGCGCGATTCCAGACATTCCTGTTTCGAATTGCACGCAATTGCTTCATCGACCATTGCCGCCGGTCAGTGGTGCGCCACGAAGCCGGGGGCGCCGATGAGGATTGGGAGGGCGCGGTGCCGGGACCGGACCAGGACAGACCGGACACGCGCGCGGAGCAGGCACAGTTGGCGGCACGCTATCGCGCGGCAGTCGCAGGCTTGCCCGCGGAGCAACGTGATGTTTTCCTGCTGTACGAGGAATCCGGGCTGACTCTCGATGAGATCGCAACGATCAGCGCTGTTGGAATGGAGACCGCCAAGAGCCGCCTGCGCTACGCTGTCGCCAAGCTGCGCAGCGCGCTCGCGCCGGTCGTGGAAGAATTTCCGCCGGGCGCGACCCCGATCCAGGAGCCCGGCTCATGAGCGGATCTGAGCGCGAAGACGAGTTCGAGGCGTATCTGCGGCACCGCTCGGTGTTGCCGGGAGGCGTGCCGGGATCGCAGCGACTCGAGCCGCCGGAAGACCTCGACGCCGTCGTGTTGAGGAAGGCACGGGAGGCGATTCGGGCGCCCGCGCGGATGCCTGTCTATCGAGCGCCCCGCTGGGCCCTCCCGGTGGCGCTCGCGGCGACGATTCTGTTGTCGTTTTCGATCCTCCTGAACGTAAGCGTGATTGCCCGCAAACCCCCGGGAAGCCTGCTCGACTCGGCCGCGAAATCATCTGCGGCGCCCGCGCCGCCGTCTGGACGGAATGCACCTGCGCTCGAAGCCAGTACATCTGCGCTCAAGTCCGATGCACCGGCGTCCAGGGCCGACGTGGCGGTACCCGAGGTCCGGATCCCGTCACGCGAGGCAACGCTGCCGCCTCCACCTCCCGCCAATGACTTGCGGAAGAAATCCGCGAGCGCTGCGGCCCGCGATCCGGCGGCGTGGCTGAAGCAAATCGACCTGCTGCGTGCCCAAGGCAAGACAGCCGAAGCCGACGAGGAGCTGCGCCGCTTTCGCGAAGCTTTTCCGCACTACCCCGTGAAGCCTGGCGCGACTTCCGCGTCAGGGCCGCCGAAATAGCTCGTGTTTGCAGTAAAATCGCCGGCCCTTTCCTACAAAAAGCATCCCCATGAAGCAAGCCTTGAACGTTGCGATCACCGGCGCCGCCGGCCAGATCGGCTATGCGCTCGCGTTTCGAGTCGCCTCCGGAGCGCTGTTCGGACCCGGGCAGCCCGTCAATCTGCATCTGCTCGAGGTTCCCGCGGCATTGGCGGCCCTGCAGGGCGTTGAGATGGAACTCACCGACTGCGCCTTCGCGACGCTGAACAAGGTGATTGCAACGGACGATGCGCGGGTGGCTTTCCGCGACTGCCACGCCGCGATGCTCGTCGGTGCGCGCCCACGCGGGCCGGGAATGGAGCGCAAGGATCTCCTGCTCGCCAACGCGCAGATCTTCTCCGCGCAGGGCAAGGCCCTGAACGAGACAGCCGACGGTAACGTGAAAGTGCTCGTCGTGGGTAATCCCGCCAACACCAACGCGTTGATCGCGAGAGCCAATGCGAGAGACCTGAATCCGCACAACTTCACCGCGATGACCCGGCTGGATCACAATCGCGCGCTCACCCAGCTCGGCGCGAAAACCGGCGCGCACGTCACTTCGATCACGCGCATGACGATCTGGGGCAATCACTCCTCGACCCAGTATCCTGACATCAGCCACACGCTCGTGAATGGCAAGCCCGCGAAATCACTGGTCGAGCAGCAGTGGATCGAGGAGAGCTTCATCCCTGTCGTGCAGCAGCGTGGCGCCGCCATAATCAAGGCGCGCGGCGCCTCCTCGGCAGCCTCGGCGGCCTCCGCCGCGATCGATCACATCCACGACTGGGTGCACGGCACCGGCCCGGGCGATTGGGTCAGCATGGCCGTGCCGGCCGACGGCAGCTACGGCATCCGGGAGGGCGTCATCTACTCCTATCCGGTCACCATCCAGGATGGGAATTACCAGATCGTGCAGGGGCTCGCGGTCGACGAATTCAGCCGCCAGCGCATGGATGCCACCGATTCGGAGCTGCGCGAGGAGCGCGAGGGCGTCAAGGCCCTGCTGGGCTGATTCCCCCGGCCATCATTTTGCGGGTCACCGCGAAGGAAGCTCACATGCTCGGCGCGATCATTACACTTGCGCTCGTCGCGGCCGCGGTCTACGCCGTAACGCAGATCGGCGGTGTCATCACGCTGCTGTTCATTGCAGCGGTGCTCTTCCTGGCGTACCGGCGGCTTTCGCTGCTCGTCTTCACGGCAACCTTCACCGTACTGCTGGCCGCATACACGCTTCTGGGCGCAAGCAGTGCGCCAGCCGGGGTATGGAAGGGATTCCTGTGGGTGCTGCTGGCGTCGCTGTGGCTCCTGAACCTGCGGCCGCTGCGCAAGGCCATCATCACGCGCCCGTTCATGAAGGCGTACCTGAAGCTGCTGCCGCCGATGTCGCAGACGGAGCGCGAGGCTCTCGAGGCCGGCACGGTCTGGTGGGATGGGGAATTGTTCACGGGGGCGCCGAAGTGGTCCAGGCTGCTGTCGGCCAAACCACCGCTGCTATCGGCCGAAGAGCAGGCATTCCTCGATGGCCCCTGCGAGGAATTGTGCCGCATGCTCGATGACTGGAACATCACTCACGAGCTCGGCGATCTGCCTGCGCGCGTGTGGGACTTCCTCAAGTCGCGAGGCTTCTTCGCGATGATCATTCCGAAGCGCTACGGGGGGCTGGAATTCTCCGCCTACGCGCACTCCTGCGTGTTGGTCAAGATCGCCAGCCGCAGCGCCACGGCATCCTCCACGGTTGCGGTACCCAACTCGCTCGGTCCGGCGGAGTTGCTTAACCACTACGGCACGCAGGAACAGAAGGATTACTACCTGCCGCGCCTGGCTCGTGGCGAGGAGGTTCCGTGCTTCGCGCTCACCGGTCCGCGCGCCGGCTCGGACGCCGCATCGATTCCGGACACGGGCGTCGTCTGCCGCGGCATGTGGCAGGGCCGGGAAATAGTCGGCCTCAAGCTGAACTTCACCAAGCGATATATCACACTTGCGCCGGTGGCGACCGTCATCGGCCTTGCCTTCCGGATGTTCGATCCGAACAAGCTGCTGGGTGGGAAGGCCGACATCGGCATCACCTGCGCGCTGCTCCCGCGCAGTACGCCGGGCATCACAATCGGCCGCCGCCACTTCCCGATCAACGTGCCCTTCCAGAACGGTCCGATCCAGGGCAAGGATGTGTTCGTGCCGCTCGATGTCATCATCGGGGGAACGAAGCTGGCCGGCGCGGGCTGGCGCATGCTGGTGGAGCAGCTCTCCGTCGGGCGCTGCATCTCGCTGCCCTCGAATGCCACCGGGGGAGCCAAGGCCGGCGTCTGGGCGACGGGTGCCTATGCGCGAGTCCGCCGCCAGTTCAACATGCCCATCGGCAGGTTCGAAGGTGTCGAGGCCGTGATCGCCCGCATGGTCGGCCTGACGTACACGATGGACGCGGCGCGCTCAGTCACGGCGGGTGCCATCGACGGCGGCGAAAAGCCCTCCGTTCCCTCGGCGATGCTCAAGTATCACGTGACTGAAATGGGCCGTCAGGTCGCGAACGACGCGATGGACGTGCATGGGGGAAAGGGAATCTGCCTCGGGCCGCGCAACTACCTCGCGCGCGGGTATGAAGCCGTTCCGATAGCTATCACGGTGGAGGGCGCGAATCTCCTGACACGCAGCCTCATCATCTTCGGGCAGGGCGCCGTGCGCTGCCATCCGTTCGTGCTGCGGGAGATGAACGCTGCGCGCAACCCGGATCGGGCCAGGGGTGTCGATGATTTCGACCGCGCCTTGTTCGCGCACATCGGCTTCACCCTCTCGAACGCGGTGCGCTCGCTCATCATGGCCCTGACGCATGCGCGCTTCACACGCGTGCCGGTGAAGGGGCAGACCGCCCGCTACTTCCAGCATATCGTTCGCTTCAGCGCCTCGTTCGCTTTTGCGGTCGACGTGGCGATGCTCACTCTGGGGGGTTACCTCAAAAAAAAGGAAAACCTGTCCGCGCGCCTGGGTGATGTACTGTCCTGCATGTATCTGGCATCGATGGTGCTGAAGCACCACGAGAACCAGGGCCGCCAGAGCGAAGATCTGCCCATTGTCGAATGGGCCTGCCGCAATCTGCTGTATCACGCCCAGGAGCAGATGCACGGATTCCTGCGCAACTTTCCCAACCGTGCGCTCGCCGGTGCGATGCGGCTCTTTATCTTCCCGCGCGGCCGCACGTATTCGGCGCCGGATGACCGTCTCGGCCGCAAGGTTGCCGACCTCGTTACCCGGGCGACGGATGCGCGCGAGCGCCTGTGCCACTACATCTACTGGACCCTGGAGCCGGCCAATCCGCTGGGGCTGCTGCAGGAAGCGCTGCTGCTCGCGCAGCACGTCGAGCCCATCGAGAAACGCATCCGGGTCGAGGGGATCAAGACGGGCAAGGTGACCTCCCTGGAGCTGCCCGGACAGATCCAACAGGCGCTCGCCGCCGGCATCATTTCAGAAACGGAAGCCGCGGCGTTGCGCGACTACGACCGCAAGAGCCTCGAGCTGATCAACGTGGACGACTTCGCGCAGCACGAGTTGGGCACGAAGGCCGAGCCCGCTGCCCAGGCGCCCGCAAGATCCAGTATTCATGTCGCCTGAACCGCAACCCAACGGAGAGTTTCGCCATGCGTACGTTTGTGGTCGCCGCGCTAGTCGAGCGCTCCGGTGCGGGACGCTAGCCACAGCGCCTCGATTCAACTTCGGAGCCAGACTTCGGCCCTTATGATGCGCGCCGTCCTCCACGTCGACATGGATGCGTTCTATGCGTCAGTGGAGCAGCACGACGACCCGTCAATCGCGGGCAAGCCCGTCATCGTCGGCGGCATCGGGGGTCGTGGAGTCGTCGCCGCGGCCAGCTACGAAGTCCGGAGGTTCGGAGTGCATTCGGCCATGCCGATGAGCACCGCGCTGCGCCTCTGTCCGCAGGCCATCTGCGTTCGCCCCCGCATGGCACGCTACAAGGAGATCTCGGCTCAGGTCTTCGGGATATTCCACGAAATGACACCGCTCGTTCAGGGCTTGTCCCTCGATGAGGCTTTCCTGGACGTGACTGCCAGCGTGGTGCTGCTCGGTGATGCGGTCAGCATCGCCCGGCTGGTCAAGAGCCGTATCCACTCCACCACGGGATTGACGGCATCCGTGGGCATTGCGCCCAACAAGCTGGTCGCCAAGATTGCCTCGGACCTGGCAAAGCCGGACGGGCTGACGGTGGTCGCGAGGGACCGGGTGCGCGAGATACTCGACCCTCTGTCCGTGCGCCGGCTGCCCGGACTGGGCAAGAAAACTGGCGCCCGCGTCGAGGAGCTGGGGATTCGGACTCTCGCGCAGTTGCGCACTGCCGCGGATGCGGTTCTCTGGCCGTTGTTCGGGCGATACACGCAGCGGGTGCGTGAGCGGGCGGCGGGCATCGACGAGCGGGTGGTGCACCCGGATCTGGAGGAGAAATCCATCAGTGCGGAGGACACCTTCGATGAGGACCTGGCCGGGCCAGGCTTGCTGCATACGCAATTGTCCCGGCTGGCAGATCTTGCATGTGGGCGCATGCGCAGCAAGCGCCTCATGGCCCGCCGGATCGGGATCAAGATCCGGCGTGCGGATTTTTCCACATTTACTCGCCAGCGAGCCGTCGCGCCGCCGACACACGATGGGCGTACTATCGCGAACGTGGCGAACGAGTTGCTCGCGCGCTGGCTGGCGGAGAATTCCGCCGCGAAACTTAGGCTGCTGGGGGTGGTCTTGAGTGGCCTCAGCGCCGCGTCGCAGCTCGGACTGTTCGAAGACACGCCGCCGCACACGACTCGCCTGGACGCCGCGCTGGATGAAGCGCGGGCGCGCTTCGGAAGCCGGGCGCTGCGGCGCGGAAATACGTTCAAGTAACATCGGCCCATGTATCTTTCCTTTTTCGGCCTCAACGAAAAGCCTTTCGCGATCACCCCCGATCCGCGCTATCTGTATTTGAGCGAGCGCCACGCCGAAGCTCTCGCCCACCTGCTGTACGGCATTACCGAGGCGGGCGGCTTCGTACAGCTCACGGGAGAGGTTGGCACGGGCAAGACCACCGTCGTGCGCTCCCTCCTGGCGCAAACGCCCAAGAATGCGGAAATCGCGCTCATCCTCAATCCGAAGATGACCGCCACCGAGTTCCTGCTGACGATCTGCGAAGAGCTGGGGATCGGCGTGCCGGACTCGGCGACGGAGAGCCTCAAGGACCTGGTCGACATCCTGAGCGGCTATCTGCTGCGCGCTCATGCGAATGGGCGGCGAGTGGTCGTGGTTGTCGATGAGGCGCAGAATCTCGCCCCCGCGGTTCTCGAGCAGGTGCGCCTGCTCACCAACCTCGAAACCAACACCCAGAAGCTGCTGCAGATCATCCTCATCGGCCAGCCTGAGCTGCGGGAGCTGCTGGGGCGCAACGAGCTGCGGCAGCTCGCGCAGCGCATCACCGGCCGCTATCACCTGAATCCGCTGACGCAGGAAGAGACCGAGGCCTACGTCCGGCACCGGCTTCGCGTGGCGGGAGCGACCACGGACATCTTTACTGCACCGGCGCTGGCGGAGGTGTATAGGTTGTCAGTCGGAGTGCCTCGCGTGATCAACGTGGTCTGCGATCGTGCGCTGCTGGGCGGCTATTCGACCGATCGACACCGCGTTACAGGCACTCTCGTCCGTCACGCGGCCTCGGAGGTATTCGGACGGCGCTTTACGCCTCACTGGCTGCCGTGGCTCGCCACGGCAGCCACGGCACTGCTGCTCGCGATTGCAACGGTTCTGATGTGGAGTTACAGGCCGTGGGGCTCCTCGAGCCCGCACGGCACGGCGTCCACCGCTTCGGCGCGGGGTATCATTGCCAAGCGCGGCGCTACGCCGACGGTGAACGGCGCGGCTGCGATGACGCCCGCGGTATCAACCGTGGCGGGCACCGTCGTCAGCAGAGCAGCGGTTGCCTCCAAAGCCAGCTTGTCGGGCCATGAGCTGACTGACCTGCTGGCCAGGCACGGCAGCGAGACGGACACCGACAGCGCGTTCGCCAAGCTGTTCGGCCTGTGGAGGATCAAGTACGTCCCCGCTACCGTGGATCCGTGTACGCAGGCTGTCAGCCAGGGCCTCGAATGTCTCAATCAGCGCGGCTCGTTCGGGCAATTGCGGCTGTACAACCGGCCGGCGATCCTGATGCTCAATGATGATGCCGGCGGCAGTCACCAGGTCGTACTGACCGCGCTCGATGATGAGCGTGCGGCGATCGAGCTCGGCGGAGGCAGCCGCGATGTCAGTATCGGCGAGCTGTCACGCTACTGGTTCGGCGACTTCGTCATGCTGTGGCGCCCCGGCACGAGCCAGGTCAAGTCGCTTTCGCAAGGCATGCGCGGCGATGATGTACGCTGGCTGCGCGAGAGTCTGCAGCGATTGGAGGGTTCCCACAGTGACGAACCGGTGAGTGACGTGTTTGATGCGGACCTCAGCAAGCTCGTCCGGGACTTTCAGCGTCAGCACAGGCTCACGGTGGACGGTATTGCCGGCGTGCAGACGCAGATCGTGCTGGCTAGCGCGGTCGCGCCGCCGGACTCGCCGTTCCTCTATCTTGCCAGCGCCCACGGCGGTTGAGCGATGTCGTTCATTCTCGATGCACTGAAGAAATCCGAGACCGATCGCCAAAGGCAGAGCGGGCCGGCGCTTTTCGAAGTGAAGATTGCGCCTCCGAAGGCGCGATTTCCGCTGTGGGCCGTTGCGATCGCGGTTCTGCTGGGCGTGAACATGATGATCGGCGGCTGGTTGCTCTGGCGTCGCCCGTCCCATACCGAACCGAGAACTTCCGGCTCCGCTTCCAGCGCTGCGGTTCCCGAAACCGCGGGGATGGCACCCTCCATCCCCACTGCCTCCTCAGCAGCCCCTCCGGCGTCAACCGCCGGCCCGGCCCCGAGAGCGCCCGCAGCAGCGCCCGTAGCTTCTGGGGCCTTCGGCGGGGCTGTGGTCGCCCAAGGCGGCCAATCGGAGCCCGCCCTTGGCACGGCGGCTGGGAGCAACACGCAGCCGGCCGCCGCGCCGCCTGCAGGGGGAAGCGACTCGAGTGGCGGACGCGAGCCCACACTGGCGGGTGCCAGCAGGGGCGCTGCCGGCTCCGCCGATGAGCCGACGAACACCAGTGGCGTGAATCCGGATGATTACGCGCCAGCCACGGAGCCAGGGCCGATGCCCGGACTGACCGGGCACGTCAAGCGAGGCACGGCGAGCGGCTTCATGCTGTATCAGGACGCCGCGCTCGTGCCTGGCGCCAATCTGCCCCAGCTGCGCCTCGATCTGCACGTCTATGCACCCAAGCCCCAGGATCGTTTCGCCCTGATCAACATGCACAAGCTGCGCGAAGGTGACTCGCTGCCTGAAGGCGTGCGAGTAGACAGCATCACGCCGGAGGGGGTGGTGATGGAGCACAACGGGCTGAAATTCCTGTTGCCACGCGATTGAGCGGCCCGCCAGGCGGCTCCCGTCTTGCCAGGCGCCGGATAGGCAAGGCGCAGTGGCGCAATCTCAGGGGAAGGCGGAAAGCGGCGGCCTTGGGCGGATCGCCCTGGCCGGGGCGTCAGGGGGGCCCTGCGGGGTTCTTGCGAGGTGGGGCCCTGCGGGGTCCTTGCGAGGGGTGGGGGCCCTGCGGGGTCCTTGCGAGGGGTGGGGGCCCTGCGGGGTCCTTGCGAGGATGACGCGATTCACAGAATCCTTCGGCAGGTAGCGACAAGTGTTCGACGCCTGCTTCATCGTCATTCCGCCTGCGGGCGCGCGTGCCGGACGGTAGTGGTCCGGCAGGCAGCCCGGCAACGGCCGGCGGGCAATAACGGAACGTGGAACTTTGACCAGCAACTTACCAGCGCATGAATTTGCGGGAACGCCCGTCGTGAGCGACGCGCCTCGACAAGAGGTGCGGGCTGCGGAAAGCCTCGTGGTACTGACTCGCGATGCGGCGCTGGTGGAGAGCCTGAAGGCGCTCGGCTCCGAGCACAGGGTGCTCACTGTCGCAGCGGAATCCGACCTCGCGGAAGAATTGCTCGGCGAGCATCCCGGAGTGGCCATCGTGGACGTGCCGGCCGCCGCCAGCCCGGTCGAGCGTCTGACGGAACGGCTGAAATCCCAATTCCCGGATCTGGTCCTCATCGTCGCGGGTGGCCTTCGCGACCAGAGCACGCTGGCGGTGCAGATCACCAATGGCACGATCTACCGGTTCCTGCACAAGCCCGTCTCCGAGCAGCGCGTCAAGCACTTCGTCGAAGCGGCGTGGCGCCGGCACACCGAAGAGCACGCCGCCGTCAACGAGTTGATGGCAGCGACCGGCGTGCTGCCGGTGCCGCAAACGACACTTCCTCGAAACGCGTTGATCGCCGGCGGCATCGTGTTGAGCGCGCTCGTGGTGTTGGGGGGCTGGCTCATGACGCGCAAGCCGGAACCGGGCCCGTCCCCGACCGCGCTGCCCGCGGCCCGATCGGTCGGCGCTCCTGCAGGCGCTCCCGCCGGTGCTCCTGTGAGTATTCCGGGCCGCGATGCCGCGCTCGAAGATCTGCTCGCCCGTGCGCAGAAAGCTCTCGATGCGGGTGCACTGGTCGCTCCACCCGCGGACAACGCCGCGGATCTGTACCGGCAAGCGTCGCGTCTCAATGGCGATGATCCCCGCCCCGCCAGCGGAATCGAAAGGGTCATCGGCCAACTGTTGTCAGCCGCGGAAACACAATTGAGCGCCGGGCACATCGAGGAGGCTCAGAAGCTGACCGAGCAGGCCCGCTCGATCAAACCCGATCATGTGCGGGTCGCCTTTCTCGCCGCGCAGCTGGGTAAGGAGCGTGAGCGGGCGCTCCTGACCCGGGCGCGCCAGGCCGCATCCAGCGGCAACCTCGAGCAGGCGATCGCCGTGCTCGACGGCGCTTCGCGCGAAGAGCGGCAATCCACGCTCGTCGCCGAAGCACGCGAGGAGCTGGAGCAAAAGAAACTGGCTGAGCGCGTGAACGGCTACGTTGCCAAGGCTGCCGATCGCACGCGCCGCGGTCAGCTCGTCGAGCCTTCCCAGGACAACGCGCAGTTCTTCATCGAGTCCGCCCGCGCGCTCGCCCCGAACGATGCCGAGGTACGTCAGGCCGAACGCCAGCTCTCCGACCGGCTCGTGTCCGAGGCGCGCAAGGAGCTGGCGGCGGGCAACCCCGACCAGGCTCAACGTTGGATCGACGCTGCGGCCGATTCCGGGGCCAGCCGCGACGAGATCGCGGCCCTGACGCGCGAACAGCAGCGGGTGCAGGCAGCCGCCAAGGCCGATGCCATGGCGCGGCTCGCTTTGCTCTTCAACCAGCGGATCACGCAGGGCCATGTGCTCGATCCACCCAACGATAGCGCTGAATTCTATCTGACACAGCTCGTGCAATCGGACGCGACGCATCCGTCCACCGTTCTCGCGCGCCAGGTGATGGCGGCTCGAGCTCTCGATGAGGCCCAAGCAGCGGTCAGGCGCCAGGACTACACAGGCGCCCGCCGCTGGCTGACTGAAGCGCATGGGGCGGGAGTCGACGCCTCAAGCGCAGGTCCGGTCGAGCGCGAGCTGTCGGCAGCCCAGGACAGCGCCAAAGGCAGCGACGAGTTTGCTTCTGCCGGCGCCCTGCAACAAACGCACTACTCGCCGCCTGTCTTTCCGATCAGCGCCCGCGAACGGGGCATCAGCGGATGGGTGGATGTGCAGTTCGTCGTAAGGCCGGATGGCTCCGTCTCCGACGTGATCATCACAGGCGCGGAACCGGTTGGTATCTTCGAGCAGGCCGCCGTCGATGCGGTTCGAAAGTGGCGTTACCGCCCCGTGGTTCGCAATGGCCAGGCCGTGGACCAACGTGCGCGGCTGCGCATGAAATTCGCGCTGGAGCACTGATGGCAAAGCGCAACGGAGTCTGCGCCCGGCTCGTGGTGGTGGATCGCGATGCCCGCTACGGCGAATGGCTGCGGCATCACCTCGGCGTGATCTGCCCTGATGCGCGGATCAGGTTACTCAACCTGAGCGAATTCGAGCGCTGGAGCGAAGAGGTTCCGGGGCGCGACTGCGATGTTCTGATGCTGGCCGCCTCCTTCGGATCGAGCCCGGAGGATCCTGAGGCACAGGGGCTGGAATTGCTGCGCAAGCTGCGCGAGCACCCGCACTTCCCCGCCGTCATCGCCGTGGCCGAAGAAGGCAATGAGCTCACCGCGGTGCGGGCCTTGCAACTGGGTGCGGTGGACTATCTGCCCAAGCGGCTGCTCACGCCGGAGCGCCTCAGGACCTCCGTGCGGCTGGCTCTGCGTCGAATCGAAAAGCGCGTTGCGCGCCGCATCGCGAGCCTCGCGCAGGAGGCCGATTCCAGCCCCGCACAGGCTTCGGCATCGAAGGCACCGGACGCTGCAGCCCGGGAAGGGTCGGCCGATCCGGCAGCCGTGGCGGGCCAGGAGGCGGCCGCGCGGCCGGCCGGCGCAGCGGCAGCCGCCACGGCGCCCGGCGGGGAATTCATGCCGGCGGACTTCATTCCGGGCTACACCATTCATGCCACGCTGGGCGAGTCCGAAAAGGCGGCCGTCTACGTCGCCACCAGCGCGGCCCGGGGTCACAACGTCGCTCTCAAGGTCAGCAAGACGCTGCGCGACGATGCGGCCGGGCGACAGTTCCTGGAACGCGAGTACACGGCGATCGCCGCCATCCGCAATCCTTCGGTCGTGGAGATCTACGATTATGGCGTCCACACGGGCTACGAATACCTGGTGATGGAATACCTGCCGCAGGGCGACCTGAAGGCGCGGATGCAGAAGGGGCTCACCGAGCCCGAAGCGCTGCGTTACGTGGAACAGATCGCCGCCGCGCTGCAGGTCGTACATCAGGCCGGCCTTCTGCACCGGGATCTGAAACCGCCCAATGTCATGTTGCGCGAGAACGGGGACGTCGCGCTGATCGATTTCGGGCTCGCACGCGCGCTCGACGGCAGCACCCCCAGCACGCGCACCGGAGTATTGCGCGGCTCGCCCTACTACATGAGTCCGGAACAGGCGCTCGGCGAGCAGCTCGACGCACGCTCCGACTTCTACAGCCTGGGGATCATGTACTACGAGATGTTGACGGGCCGCAAACCCTACACCGGCGGCTCCGCCATGGATGTGCTGCAGCAGCATGTGAACGCACCCGTGCCCCAGCTTTCCAAGGCCCTGGCCCACAACGAGCCGCTGCTGGCGAAGCTGCTGGCCAAGTCCCGCGAAGAGCGCTTCACGAGCGCCACTGAGCTGCTCGCCGCAATCGCGACGGCGCGCGAAATCGCGCAGGTGCAATCAAGCGCGGCTTGATTGCACGCCGGCCGCCTGGTGGCCGCCGTGCTCGTGGGATTTTCCGAGAGCGAGCGCAAGCAGCACCCAGAGTGCCGCAATGCATGCGCCGACCCATCCCACCCCCGAAGGGCCGAGTCCGAGGCCGCCGGTCAGCAGTTTGTACACCGAAGCACTGGTCGCATCGCCGCCGCGGTAGATGAACGTGTCGATCAGGCTCTTCGCCTTGTACTTCTCTTCGCGCGTGCAGACGGTAAACAGCGAGTCGCGGCACGGGCGCGTTATGGCGTACTCGCCCACCCGGCGTACCGCGAGCACGCCGACCAGCACGGCAAAG
Organism: Steroidobacteraceae bacterium; assembly: GCA_050738795.1. GTDB lineage: Bacteria > Pseudomonadota > Gammaproteobacteria > Steroidobacterales > Steroidobacteraceae > 13-2-20CM-66-19. Next base: position 13,243 of record JBOIAD010000095.1, on the reverse strand, counting down.
CCGGGCAGCAGCGCGAACAGCGTGTAGCCGGCAGTCATCAGGAGCGGCACCGAGACCAGCATCGCGGTATGGCCGATCCATTTGTACAGCCGGCCGAACACGAACAACTGCATCACGAGCGAGAAGCACTGCACCCAGAAATCGACGTCCGAGAAGAAGCGCGTGCGCTCGTCGCTGCTCGCGAATACCCTGGCCACGAATGCCTGCTGTTCCAGATACAGGAACGTCGTCACCCAGGACAGCAGGATCACGAACAGCGCGATCCCCAACAGGTACGGCGAGCGGACCACCTGATGAAACGCGGCCAGGATGCCGCCGCCCAGCGGCGTGTCCGTCCCGGAGCCGCGCGCGCCCGAGCCGAAGCCCCGATGCCAGTGAATGACGCGCATCATGAAGAACAGCGAGGCGGCGAGCAGGGCGGCGGAAATCGGCAGCAGATTGATCGTGCCGAGCGGCAGCGCCAGCCGCCCTGCGAGGAGCGGCCCGAACAGGCCGCCCGTGCTGGCCCCGGCTGCGATGAATCCGAACATGCGGCCGGCCTGCTCGCGCGTGAACACATCGGCCATCAGGCTCCAGAACACGGCCACGATGAAGAAGTTGAAGACACTCACCCAGATGTAATACGTGCGTGCGATCCACGTGTGGTCCTGCTGCAGGTGGAACCAGAGATAGAAGGCGAGCAGGTTGGCGGTAAAAAACGCGTACACCCAGGGCAGGAACACCGGCCTGCGCAGCCGCGAGGTCAGCCACCCGTACACGGGCTGCATGGCCAGCATTGCGGCGAACGTGCCCCAGAACAGGTACGGCAGGTTCTGCACACCGGAGGTAATTCCCATGGTGTCGCGGATTGGCCGCAGTATCGTATAGCTGCAGAACATGCAGAATAGCGTTGCGAAAGAGGCCAGGAGCGCCGGCAGCTCCCCCGGGCTCACCACCACCAGGCGATGCACCAATGTCGCGATGCGGGAACCGGGCGAATCGGGCGCGGAACTTCCGCGGGCGGACGGGCTCATACTCGCTCCTGCGAAAGAACGGCTTGCCGACATTGTCACGCAACCCGACCCTTCGTAACATCGGTTCGCCGCTGTTTTTGCGCGCAGGCCCGACGGACACGCAAGGAGATCCTTCCGCATGCAAGCGACCCCCGCTTCGACTGCCGGCCGTCCGCCATTGGCGCTCGAGATGCTTGGGGTGGCAGCCGTGTACTTCGCCGCCGCAAGGGTCGGTCTGGAGTTGGCCGTCGTGGCGCGGCCAGTCTCGATCATCTGGCCGGCGACGGGTGTCGCGCTCGCATGCCTCGTGCTGCGCGGGCGACGCTTGTGGCCCGCAATTGCCTTAGGCGCGTTCGCCGCCAACGCCCTCAACGATACGTCGCTGGCTGCGTCGGCGGGAATCGCAATCGGTAACACACTCGAGGCGCTTCTGGGCGCCACATTGTTGCAGCGGGTCGGATTCCAACCCTCGCTGCGCCGCCTGCACGATGTTGCGTCGGTGTTCCTGATCGCGGCCTGCCTCTGCACGCTCGTCAGCGCGACGATCGGGGTTGCAAGCCTGTGCCTCGCCGGTGTCGCTCCGTGGAAGTCCTTCACGCCATTGTGGTCGACCTGGTGGATAGGAGATGCCATCGGCAACCTGGTGACCGCGCCGTTCCTGCTGGTGTGGGTGGATCAGGTGCGGCACAAATGGCCGCTGCGGCGCCTGACCGAGGCCGCCCTGCTGCTGTTGGCCATGCTGCTGTTGAGTCTGATGGTGTTCGTCGATCGCGGCACGGCCATTCCCTATCCGGTCCATTATCTGATCTTTCCGGCGGTCATCTGGGCTGCGCTGCGCCTCGGACAGCAGGCGACCGCGAGCCTCGTATTCGGTGCCATGTCGGTGACGATCCTCGCAACCCTTGCCGGCCGCGGACCGTTCGTGACGGCCAACGTGGGCTCCAGCCTTCTGCAGGTTGCACTGTTCATGGCTGTCGTCGCCGTCACGGGACTGTTCCTCGGCGCCGCGACCGCGGAGCGCAACCGGGCCGAGCGCCGGCGCGGCGAGGATTACGCACGGCTGCGCGAGAGCGAAGAGAGGCTGGCGCGCCAGGCCGAAGAGCTGGCCGCCGCGGACCGGCGCAAGGATGAGTTCCTGGCCGTACTCGGCCACGAGTTGCGCAACCCGCTTGCCCCGTTGCAGAACGGACTGCAGCTGCTTGCGCTGGGCGGCACGGACCAGGCACTGGTCACCCACGCGCGTCAGCTGATGGAACGCCAGATGCGGCATCTGGTGCGGCTCGTCGATGATCTGCTCGATGTCGCGCGCATCCGCTCCGGCAAGATCGTCCTCGAGCTCGAGCGCGTCGAGCTCGGCGCAATGGTGACGAGCGCCGTCGAGCTGGCGCGGCCCCTCATCGAAGCCCGGCGCCACGAGCTCGAGGTGCTGCTCCCTGATGAAACGCTATGGACCGATGCGGACCGGATCCGCCTGCCGCAGCTCCTCGCGAACCTTCTCAACAACGCAGCGAAATACACCGAGGAGGGTGGCCGCATCACGTTGAGCGCCGCGCAGACGGCACAGGAGATTGTCATCACCGTGCGCGATACGGGGATCGGCATGACCACCGCGGCGCTGGCCGATGTGTTCGAGCTGTTCGCCCAGGCGGCGGGCCCCGCGCACGCCGTTCAGGGAGGCCTGGGTGTTGGCCTGAGCCTGGCCCGCAGCATCGCCCAACTCCACGGCGGCCGCCTCACCGCACACAGTGCAGGACCCCGCAAAGGCAGTGAGTTCGTGCTCAGGCTGCCCGCCGTCCCGGCGCCGGACGCGGCAGCGGGGCCAGTGGGACTGGTCAGCCCACCTGGCATGCGGCAGCGGATCCTGGTCGTTGACGACAATGTTGACGCTGCGGAGAGCCTGGGAACCATGCTCGCCTACTCCGGGCACGACGTACGTGTTGCTCACGGCGGGCGTGAGGCACTGAGCACCGCGCGCGATTTCTCACCAACCGTGATGATTCTCGATCTGGGCATGCCGGAAATGGACGGCTATGCCGTGGCCCGCGCCGTTCGCTCCGATCCGCGGTTCGCCAGCACGCGTCTGATCGCGCTGTCAGGCTACGGGCAGCCCGATGACCGGCGGCGAACGGCGGATGTGGGCTTCGATGAGCACCTGGTGAAGCCCGTCGAGCATGATGTGTTGAACGCGGCGCTGGGCTGACAGACAGGCGCGCGAGTTATAAGCGAACATGCCGCGAAGTACGCTGTGCAGCGCGGGTGGCCGTCGAAGACGCATGTCGACCACCCGCGCTATATACAGCGCACTGCGCTTCATCGCTACTCAGACGAAGACACGCCTGTATGATCGATCACGGTTAAATCCTCTTGCTCATCGGAACAAACTCGATTTCGACCCCGGGTGAGACCTCGTAGCGGACCTGGGCGGCCGCGAGATAGCCCCGCGCCGCATACAGGCGCACACCCGGCAAGGTGGCCATGAGCTCGACGCGCGCGAATCCGCGTGCGCGCGCCTCGGCCTCGCACTTGCCGAGCAGCATCGTAGCGATTCCCCGCCGAGCATGGTCGGGGTCAACGAAGAATGCGCGGATCTTCGCCGGCTCCGCTTGCGGGTCGAGCAACGCGGCATCGCGCTCCGTGCGGCTGTCGCCGCCAAACAGCGTGCGCCGGTAACTCCAGCCACCGCAGCCGACGATGACCGCATCGCCTTCGACGAGGAAGTAGGTTTCATCCCGGATGAGTTGTGAGTCCACGCCGAAGGCGCCCAGCAGTGCACCTTCGATCTGCTCGGGGCGATAGTCGCCGACACTCAGGCGCCGGGCCGAGCGGGAAATCAGCGCCAGCACAGCTTCGCGATCCGCAAGGGCGGCTGTGCGCAGACGGTACTGCATGGGATGCTCGAACGGAGCCCTGTCCTGCGATCTCTCGCGGCGAGTCTGCCATACGGGGGCGCGGCAGCTCGACACTGCGCGCGTCACAAATGTGCAATGCGGGCCCGGAGCTTGCTGGCAGGCAAAGGGTCGCAAGACGTCCCGTAAACCCGATGCACCTCGTCGATACGACCCTCTTTTATTCGCCCACGAGCGGCGGCGTCAAACGCTATTTGGACGCCAAGCATGCGTGGCTGGCTGCGCACACCTCCTGGGAGCACACCATCGTGGTTCCCGGCCCTGAGGACCGCGTAGAGCGCGGCGGCGTGTGCACGCTGGGCGGTTTTGAGGTGCCCGGTACCTTCAACTATCGTCTGCCGCTGAATCCCCGGCGCTGGACGGATCTGCTGTCGGCCCTGGAGCCGAGTGTCATCGAAGCCGGAGACGCGTTTCATCCCGCCTGGTGCGCGGCCCATGTCGCACGCCGCCGCGGAATTGCGCTCGCGGCGTTCTACCACTCCAATCTCCCGCAGATCATTGGCAGGCGAGTTGGAAGCGTGAGCGAGCGCGTCCTGAGCCGGTATGTGCGTTGGCTTTACGAGCGGTTCGACGTCGTATTTGCCCCGAGCCGCCTGATGTGCGCGTTTCTGAACAATCTTGGCATATACCACGCGGTGCACCAGCCGCTGGGCGTGGACACCGGGATATTCCGGCCGGAGCGGCGCTCTCCCGGACTTCGCGAACGATTGGGGCTCGGCCGCGATTCGCGCGTGCTCGTGTATGCCGGACGGTTCGCCGGCGAGAAAAACCTGCCCGTATTGCTGCAGGCATTCACACGCCTGGGGCGTCCGTATCATCTACTGATGATCGGCGGAGAGCGCGCGGCACGTCCGACTCCCACCATCACGATGCTTCCGTACCGCAAAGACAGTCTCGAGCTTGCACGCTGGCTCGCCTCAGCGGACGCGCTCGTTCACGCGGGTACGAAAGAAACCTTTGGCCTGGTCATTCTCGAGGCCATGGCTTGCGGCCGCCCGGTGGTGGCCGCCCGTGCAGGCGCCATCCCCGAATTCGTGGACGACCGGGTCGGACTGCTCGCCGCGCCCGACGATCCGCAGAGCATGGCGGATGCGATCGCGGCGCTGTACGAAAGAGACCTCGAGCAGCTCGGTGCAGCGGCCAGGGAGCGCGTTCTGCAGCGGTTCACCTGGAACCAGGCCTTCCACACACAGACGAGCACTTACGCTGGCCTCGTGGGCGCACGCCGTCCCGCGGTGTTGGCGCGCGCGGGTCTGGAGCTGCGGTCGCCGAGCTCGTGATCAACGCACGATGAGCCACACACCGCCGAAAAGCAGCGCCGCTCCCATGAGACGCGCCACCGAGATCGTGTGCTGCGGAAAGCCCAGCCAACCGTAATGATCGACGACGAGCGAGGCCATGAGCTGCCCGAGAACAGTCAAAGCCAGCAACGCGGCGGCGCCCAGTCTGGGCCCGACGACGATCGCCGTTGCAACATAGAAGGCCCCGAGCAGACCGCCGACCCATGCCCAGGCAGGCGCTGCGAACAGCGCGGCTTTCGTCGGCAAGGGCGCCCGGGTGACGATGAGAAACAGCGCGAGACCCGCCAGGCCGATGAGAAAGCTCATGAGAGCGGCCATGACCGGATTGCCGAGCGCGTTGCGCAGCGTGGCATTGACCCCGACCTGAATCGTCAGGACCAGTCCTGCGGCAACCGCCAACGCGTAAAGCATCGCTTGCATCGAATTCGCACCCCGGCAGATGAGCCTGTCGCCGCAACGGAAACGGCTGTTGAACAGGATGCTTGATTGTCCGCGCCCTGCGCAACCGGGCGCGGGAGGCACGCCCCTTCAGCGCCCGCGCACAGCCAGAAGCAATCGTTTGCCCAGCGGATGCGCCGCCATTGTCAGCACCAGACGCCAGAAGAGTCGTTTGTGCCAGGGAGCCGGCCGCGGCGAGATCGCCCGATAAAACGTCGCGGCCACCTCGCGATGCAAATGACAGGCGACGGCGGAAAAGATCCACTCCTGCCGGCCGCTGCGGAGCCGAAATCGGTTCGCATCCACCCGTTCCACGCTGACGTCCGCGAGCGTTTCGGGCAGGTCGGGGGGCGCGGCCGACACGAATGCGAATGCCACAGAGAGCACCTCGTCGGGTCGATCCGCCGTGCGGCCAATGAGGGTGAGCGCGAGAGGACGCTCTTGCGCCTGGCAACTGACGTCGCCCTGAAAACTCGCGATCCGCTGCGGCTCTCTCATCACGAGCGCACCGCCGGCCCGAGCTGCTCGTGCACCTGATAGGTGATCGCGCAAAGGTAGCCAAGCAGCAGCAGATAGTACGCGCCCCAACGGATCCGCTCCTCGCGAGTGGCCTCGTAGTAGCGTGGATTGTCAGTTGGCGGCGTGTGGGTCCAGGCGCTCTTCAGGCCGTGCCAGATGGTAGGCGCCAGGAGTATCAGGATCACGACGAACATGGGACTGGGGATCAGCACGAAGATCCCGATCAGTATCGGCGCGCCCAGCAGCCAGATGCGCGGCGACAGGATCGCCACGATGCGACCTCCGTCGAAGGGGGTCACCGGAACCAGGTTGAACAGGTTGATGAAGAAGCCGGAGTAGGCCAGGGCGAGCAGCAACCGGCTGTCGTACGCATGCGCAACCCACAGCAGCACCGTGGCGCCGATGGTCCCGACGAACGGCCCGGCGAACGCAATGGCCGCCTCCTGGGCCACGGACAGCGGGCGCTCCTTCAACTCGATCCAGGCGCCGAGGAACGGGATGAAAGTCGGCAACCCCACGTCCAACCCCAACCGGCGCGCGGCAACATAGTGCCCCATCTCGTGGACCAGCAGCAGCAGCACGAATCCCACCGCGTACCACCAGCCGAAGATGAGGGCGTACACCCCGACTGAGATCAGCATCGTGGCGCTGGCCTTCAGCACCGGGCCCAGCTTGGCAAACTTCAGCAGCAACAACAGCGCTTTGATCATGGTAACGGGCGCCGTGTGATATCAGCGCTTGCGGCCCACGCGCAGCGCCAGCGGCCATGTCACTACCCGGACGCTGTGAGGATCACCCCAAGCCGGGGAAAGCCTTTCCTCCAGCGCGGTCACGGGGTCGCGCCCGGTCTGCTCGAGATAGCGGCCGGTCGCCGACCACGTGCGCAAATATCCCAGCAGGCGCGCACACTCCCACCGCTCCTGCATGCCGAAAGGCGGCGGTGTGATTTCGGCAAAGGGGAAGGCCAGCCGGCGGTAGCCCTCCTCAACGAGTTGACGCTCGGCGGGCCAGTATGGACCGACGATGTCGTAATAGAACTCCTGCACGAGGCGATCGATCCCATCGCCTTCAACATGCAACGCCCCGTACGTCCAGACCGCCAGCACTGCCGACTCCCGCAGCACCCGTTCGACTTCACGGTAGAACGCGTCGAGATCGAACCAATGCAGCGCTTGGGCAACGCCGACCAAGTCGATTGAATTCGGCTCGAGGCCGCTTCTTTCGGCCGGCACCACGCGATACGTGACTTTGGGGTTGGGAGACGCCGCGGCGATCTGCTGCGGGCTTGCATCCGTTGCGATGACCGACTCGAAGCGCTCGGCCAGTGCGAGCGTCGCCTGCCCGCTGCCGCACGCGCAATCCCACGCGCTGCGCCGCTCGCGGCACAATCCGGCCAGGTAGTCGAACAGGGGGGCCGGATACGACGGGCGGAACGCGCAATACTGGGCGGACAGACTCGAGAAGTGGTCTTTGAACGTCATGGATTGAGGCGATTGTACGTTCAATCCGGTACGCTGCAGAGCCTTGCGCAACCGCACGACCGAGTAATCCTTTCACGTGAGCCCGTTCCCGATCGCGCCGCGCCGCGGCCTGACGCTGGTGCATGCAACCTCTCTGGTCGTCGGCATTACCATCGGCACCGGCATATTCCTGAAGTCCGCCGTCATGGCCCAGGCGGTCGGCACCCCGGGGCTGGTGCTCGGCGCATGGGTGGTGGCAGGGGTGATCGCCATGTTCGGCGCGTTGAGCTTCGCCGAGCTGGGTGCTCTGCTGCCGCACGCGGGCGGCGAATACATCTACCTGCGCACCGCTTTCGGCGAAATCCCCGGCTTTCTCTATGTCTTCAACAGCCTGCTGGTCGGCGGAGCCAGCATCTCGGCGTACGGCGCGGCGGTGGCGATCTTCCTTTCCGACATATACCGGTTCGACAGTGTCTGGTTCGCGCGCACCCTGCACATCCTCGGCTCGACCTACACTTTCCAGCTCGGCGTGCGGCAAGTCATTGCCGTGAGCGTCATCGCGTTGTTTGCCGCCATCAACTGTGCCGGCGTCATGCTGAGCGGCCGGGTGCAGACCCTGCTGACCGCCGCCAAAGTGCTGTCCGTGCTCGCGGTCGTCGCAGGCGTGTTCCTGTTCAGCGGCTCGGCGGACTGGGGTAATTTCGCGGCACCGGCGGCCACGACGGGCGGCGGCCTGAGCGGCTTCGGCGCTGCGATGTTCGCGGCGTTGTGGGCCTACAGCGGCTGGCAGTTCCTGCCGATGGCCGCGAGCGAGGTGCAGCGGCCGGAGCGGAATCTTCCGCTTGCAATCATTGGCGGCGCGTTGCTGGTGCTGGCGATCTACCTGTTGGTGAACGTCGCCTATCTGTACGCATTGCCTTTCTGGGAAGTGACGACCTCCAACTCCACGGCCTATCCGGATGCCCCTTCGGTGGCCACCAGGACGGTTCAGACCTTCCTGGGCGCCAAGGCCGCCCCGATTGCCGCACTCATCTTCCTGATCTCATCCGTCGGGGCGCTGAACGGCACGATACTGGGGCGCGCCCGCGTGCCGTACGCAGCGGCTCGCGACGGCCTGTTCTTCGAGAGATTCGGGCGCCTGAATCCGCGCACGCGTGTGCCCGTCATCTCCATCGCCCTGGTGAGCATCTGGGCCGTTCTGTTGGCCGCTTCGGGGACGTTCGACCAACTCACCAACATGGCCGTTTTGTCGTACGCGATCTTCTGGATCCCGGTGGTGCTGTCGGTGATCGTGCTGCGGCGCAAGCTCCCTGGCGCACCGCGGGCGTATCGTGTCTGGGGTTACCCGATCGTGCCGCTGGTATTCGTGCTCGTGATGGTCTGGATAGTCGTGAACGCGCTGCTGACGCGGCCTGTTGAGTCCGCTGCCACCGTCGTGTTGATACTGCTCGGGCTGCCGGCATACCCGCTGTTTCGCAGGCGCCGCGCCTCCCTCGGGCCGGCGGGCGCGCCGCCCTCAAACTGACTCGAGCTCCCAGACCGTGAGAGGCGCGCCCCGGCGCAGCCAGAAGCCCGCGCCCGCTTCACGGAAGCTGCGCTGCAGCCGCGCCCGGTACCACTGGGCGCTTCGCAGGTGAACGTTGGAATCGGTCCGGCTGCGGTCGCAGTTGTGCTCCCAGTCGACCCGCGTGAGCGCTGTGAAGTACAGCACGCCCTGGCACAACCGTCCGAGATTCGCGAGCGCACGGGTTGCCGTCGCGGAATCGAGATACTGCAGCACGTCGTAGCAGATCACGAGATCGAACGGTATCTGCGCCTTGTAGCTTTCGATCTTTGACTGCTGCCATCCATACCGCCGGCAGAGGTAGTCGCTCGTCTCGATGCCGGTATAGGTCACGCGGGGCAGGAATCGTTTCAGCGGGCCTCGCAACAGGCCAGTGCCGCAGCCGGCATCGAGAATCCGTTTGACCGGCAGCCCCGTATGCTGCGCAAAAGCCGCGATCAGACGTGCCCGGGCCTGCATTTCCCGCCGCGTGGTGACCGCCGTAGCGGGATCGTAATAGTAGAGTCGGTAGTAATCGCTATCGAAGCGCATCGTGATGCTGCGGATCCCGGCCAGAGCAGCATTATGCGCTGGACGTTCCCGGCACCGGCGCCGTAAATCGGACCGGCGCTCGAGGTGCCGCCGCGCGCCAGGCGCTCCTGGCGTTTGCGCCGGCGGCGTGCGGGCCTGCACACTTGCCGTGGGTCAGACATTTCAGGAGAACCGCAGCGATGAGTATTACGCTTAAACACGCCGCGCGAGAAGCGGATGCCAGCAACGCCTTCACGCTGACCAGTCCCGATATCGCCAACGGCAAGACCATCGGGGAGGCGCAGGTCTTCAACTCCTTCGGCTGCAGCGGGCGCAATGTGTCGCCCGCTCTTGCCTGGCGCAACCCGCCGGCGGGCACGAAGAGTTTCGCGCTGATGGTGCATGATCCGGATGCTCCCACCGGCAGCGGCTGGTGGCATTGGGTCGCCTACAATATTCCGGCGGATACCACTTCACTTGCGGCGGGTGCGGGCGACCCGAAAAAAAACCTGATGCCCGCGGGCGCGGTGCAGGGCCGCACGGATTTCGGCACGCCCGGTTATGGTGGTCCGTGCCCGCCCCCTGGCAAGCCGCACCACTACTATTTCCGGCTCTATGCGCTGAAAGTATCCAGGCTCGAGGTCCCGGCCGATGCCACGCCGGCTCTCATCGGATTCAACGTGACGGCGAACGCGCTCGGCAACGCGCAGATCATGGGACTCTACGGGCGCTGAGGGTGACCGCGGCGGTGCGGCTCCCGCGCCGGGACGTTGCGCGGAAGAACGCTTCATATGTACTCGACCACTGAGCTGTCGGACCGTTTCATCGTTGGCGGCACCGCTTTGCGCTATGAGAGCGGCAGCGGACCGGCATGGGAAATCATTGCCGAGCGGATCCTGTGCATCGGCGAGGCGACCAGCGAATCCGGCGCCGGCGATGAGGACTGGGATATCTGCTTCGTGACGGACGAGCATGGCGCCTGGCTGGAGGGATCGCTGCATGCGCAAGGCCGCAACGATGCCCTCCAATGGCTGAGCGTACGGCTGGACTGCTCCCTCGAGGTCAAGCTCGCCAACGCCCCCGCGTTCCGCAGCCGGGTGATGTGGCCCCGCAGCGTGTTGGATCGGCCGCTGTTCCAGTACCAGGTCGCGCCCTGGCGCCGCCTGTTCAGCCGCTCCTTGCGCCGCCTGGGCTGTGCACCGCTCGGCGCGGTGCAGACCGTTCATCCCGAGGTCATCGAGACACTATGGCGCCTGAATCGAAGCGCGGCGTCACGGTCGGCCTGATTTCCGACACACACGGCCTGCTCCGGCCCGAGGCTGTTCGCGCCCTCGCGGGCGTCCAGCGCATCATCCATGCCGGTGACATTGGAGCGCCCTATTGCCGCTCCTCCGGGCCCGGCGTACGCTTCGGCGCCGTGGTCGCGTTGTCCTCAAATTCATCGGTTGCCTCAGGGCGGACTGAGCGGCGTCAGGCCATCTGGCCGTGGCTGGTGATGCCGCTGCTGACCCTGGCCTTGTTCTTCGCCCTCTACAGGCTTCACCAGAAGCAGAACCCGCCCGCGTTCGAAGCCAATCCCGAGTCCACGACGAACACGCCTTTCGCCTCCAGGGGCCCGTGATTCGAGGCTGCCGATCGCCGCGGGCCTGGCGAACGGCGGATCTCGGCCGGCCTCGCATCGGCGGCCCGCCCGTGCGCGCGACAATGGCGGTTCCCCGGAATGCTAGGATAGCCGCCCTTTTTCGCCGCGACCCGTCGCTGCCCGACGCCCCCGGACATGCCCCGCCCTGCAGTAAAACGCGCCCCGAAGATCGGCTTCGTCAGTCTCGGCTGCCCCAAGGCGCTGGTGGACTCCGAACGCATCCTCACGCGTCTTCGAGCGGAGGGTTACGAGGTCTCGCCGACCTATGATGCGGCCGATGTCGTCGTGGTCAACACCTGCGGCTTCATCGATGCCGCCGTCGATGAGTCGCTCGATGCGATCGGCGAGGCCCTCGAGCAGAACGGCCGCGTGATCGTCACCGGCTGTCTCGGCGCCCGGCCGGAGCGCATTCTCGAGCGCCATCCGCGTGTGCTCAAAGTAACCGGACCTCACGCGTACGAAGATGTCCTCGGCGCCGTTCACGAACACCTTCCTCCACAGCACGACCCCTACTTCGACCTCGTCCCGCCGCAAGGCGTGCGTCTGACCCCGCGCCACTACGCCTACCTGAAGATTTCCGAGGGCTGCAACAACAAGTGCAGCTTCTGCATCATCCCATCGATGCGCGGCCAGCTCGCCAGCCGGCGGATCGACGATGTACTGCGTGAGGCGGAGCGCCTCGTCACGGCTGGCGTCAAGGAGTTGCTCGTCATCTCACAGGATACGAGCGCGTACGGTGTGGATATCAAGTACGCGCCCGCGTCCTGGAGGGACAGGACTTTCGAATCGCGCTTCATCGACCTCGCGCACGGACTTGGCTCCCTCGGCGCGTGGGTTCGCCTGCACTATGTTTATCCGTATCCGCATGTGGACAAAGTGATTCCTCTGATGGCGCAGCGCCGCGTGCTCCCCTATCTGGACATACCGTTTCAACACGGAAGCGCAAACGTACTCAAGCGCATGCGCCGGCCGGCGCACGGTCAGAACACGCTTGCGAGAATCCGGCGCTGGCGCCAGGAGTGCCCGGAACTCGTGCTGCGCAGCACCTTCATCGTCGGGTTTCCGGGCGAGACCGAAGCGGAGTTCGAGGAGCTGCTCGACTGGCTGGACGACGCTCGGCTCGATCGCGTCGGGTGCTTCAAATACTCTCCGGTCGAGGGGGCGGCGGCGAACGCGCTCCCCGATCACGTGCCTCCCGAGATTCAAGACGAGCGTTACGCGCGATTCATGGAGCGTGCGGCCGCAATCAGCGCGGAACGCCTCGCGGCACGTGTTGGTCGCCGAATGCGAGTGCTGGTCGACTCCGTGGAAGAGAATTTGGCGGTCACGCGCAGTGAAGCCGATGCACCGGAGATTGACGGTGTAGTCCGAATCGCAGGCGCCAGCAAGTTGCGCGTGGGGGATTGGGCGGACGTCGAGATCACTTCTGCGGACGCGTATGACTTGAATGCGCGCCTCGTTCCCGGTTCGTTTGGTTGATCCGGTTGATGCGGCCCCGGAGCTGATGAGCGCACAGGCCGGTCTGGATGGAAAGCACTAGCTCGATACCAACGGTTCTCGTCCACCGCTCGTCGGTTGCGAAGCGAAAGCCCGGTACACCAAGGCACTGCCGATGCGCTCACAATCTGCCTCGCTCACTCCGGCAGCGCGCGCGACCGGTGCAAAACGCGCCGCGGTCACAAACTCGGTCTGCCCGGGCAGGGCTATGTAGACAAAGCACTCACGAGCGCCTTTAGAAATCATTGTCGAGTCCTTTCTTGGGGTAGGCGTGCTTGCGCTGACGCTCGCGGGCCTTGCGTCGCTGATACGCTGCACGTAGCTTCTCGGCAATGCACGTCCCGCCCTTGAACACGACACGATCGATGAAGCCGCGCTCGACGAGCAGCTGTAGCAGATATGTCAGGACGACTT
>JBOIAD010000094.1:0-46328 GCA_050738795.1 Steroidobacteraceae bacterium | reverse complement strand
GGCACGGCAAGCTGCTTGCGTCAGTCGGGCTGCAGCAGCCGGGCGAGCCAGATGGCGATGACCGCGGGCCGGCCGCGGCGGGTCTGCTCGAGTCCGCGTTCCAGGGCCGGCCCGACCTCGTGGGGCTCACGGACGTTCTCGCCATAGGCGCCGGCAGCCTCGGCCTCCCTGGCGAAATCGATCGGCGGATCGAAATAGCCTCCCTCGCTGCCGGATCGCGTGGCATAACCGTCGGGATAGGTTTGGCGAAGCCGTACGGTGCCGGTGCTGTAGCTGCGATTCTGATAGACGACCGCCAGGAAGGGCGCGCGATGATGCGCGGCCGACCAGAGTGCGACTGAGGGTGCACCGAACATATAGAAACCGTCTCCACAAACGGCAATCACGTCGCGGTCAGGAGCGGCGAGCTTCGCCCCGAATGCCGCTCCGGCTGCCCAGCCGCCGGCGCTGCCCGGATTGGCGAAGAAGGAGCCTGGCCGCGTACACCTCAACTGCTCTTTCAGACCGGCCCCCGGAGTCGTCTCCTCGAGCAGAATGCTGTTTTCGCCGATGAGCTTGCCGATCTGATAGCTCACCCAGCGTGGGTCGATGGGCATCGCGTTGGCCGTTGCGGCGGCTACGCGGTCGCTCGCCTGACGGTGTAGAGCGGATGCCGCGGCCAATCGCGCTTTGCGCTCCGCGATGCGCTTGCGATCGGTGTCGGACAGCATCGTGGCGGCCGCCAGGCTCAACGCTTCGATGGCGAGCAGCGGATCGGCGTTGAGCCTGAGGTCTGCCGTGAGCTCGTAGATCGGAATGTCCGCGTGGATGGAGTCGTGCGCAATTACCGCAACGTAGGCACCCGGCGCCGGCTCCTTTGCGCCCGGGATCCATGGCACTCGCGCCTCGATCACCAGCACGACATCGGCGTCGCCGAGCGCCGCGTTGGCCAGGTAGTGCGGATGCGTCATGGGGAAGTTCAAGTGTGTGCGGAAACCGCAGTCGGTGACGGCCAGTCCAAGTTGTTCGCTCAACGAGGCCAGAGCGGGAACCGTCGCGGGATTTCGCCCGGATTCGGCGAGGATCAGGAGCGGCTCGTGGGCCGCGATGAGCTTCCCGGCGAGCTCGCGCAGCGCCGCGGAATCGGCTGCGGCGGGCCGCGGAATGCCCAGCTGTGCAGCGCTCGGGAAGCTCGTGTCCTGCAGGGTTTGAAAGGCAATTTCCCGCGGAATACTCAAGTACACCGGGCCGCGCGGCTCGCTCAGCGCGACCTGCAGGGCGCGGCTGACCACCAGCCCCGGATTGTCCTGGAATTCCAGGCGATGGTCCCACTTCGTGTAGTGACGCACGATGCCGTTCTGGTCGAGGTTCTGCTGTAGCCACAGATGCGCTCCCTCGTCGCGGCCACCGCGCATCGTTCCGGATCGAGCGGTTGGAGGCGCCCCTGCCGTGATCAGAATCGGCAGACCCGAGCGGAATGCCGTGTGAATTGCGGCACCGTAGTGCAGAGTGCCGGCATCGGCATGAGCCGCTGTGGCCGTGGGCTTGCCGCTCACGGCCGCGTAGCCCAGTGCCGCATTGAGGCTCACATGCTCGTGAGGCACCGTCACCAGGCGAATCGCGGCGCCCCCTTCGGCGCGGATTTTTGCGATCGCCTCCTGAAAGAAAACGATGTCCGACCCCGACGTGAAGAATACGTGGTCGATTCCACCCGCGGACATCGCCGCAACCAGCGCCTCACCGACGTCGCGCACCTGATGCACGACCCAGCGCGAAGTCTCATGCATCGGTTTCAGTGTTCTCTCCTTCCTGCATAGCCTTTGATATGCTTCGTAATTCCCCCCCGGTTGCGATCCGATGCCCGGAGCGCCGGGCCACGAATCGAGTATGCGGGAACACGATCAGTCTAACGCTTGGTAATTCAAGTGGTTATGAAAACCGGAGGTTCCGCCTGGCCGCGCTCGTCCCCTTCTGCTTCAGGATGTGAGCCCACAAAATGCTTCAGAGCATCCGAGACGGTCTGCAGAGCCATAAATGGCTCATGTACACGGTGCTGGGCGCGCTCGCACTGATATTCGCCGCTTGGGGTGCCTATGGCATCGTGGACGTCAGTATCGGCGGCAGCAATTACGCGGCCGAGGCCGGTGGCCAGAAGGTCTCGCTCGAGTCAGCGCGCAATGCCTGGTTGCAGCAGCAGACGCAATATCAGCAGCGCCTCGGAGGCGAAATTCCTCCCGAGCAGAAGCGGATGCTCCAGGATCATCTGCTCGAGTCCTTGATCCGGGATGCGCTTCTCACCGAGCGCGCCCATGATCTGGGTTACCGGGTCAGTGAAAAGGACGTCCTCACCGCGGTGCGCGAAGAGCCTGCCTTTCAGCTCGACGGGAAATACTCTTCGGAGATCGCCAAGGAGCGGCTCGCTCAGGCCGGCATCTCGTTGGGGGCGTTCGAAGAGGAGCTGCGCGGCGCTCTGCAGCGCTCGCAAGTAGAGAATGGCATCGCCGTCTCTGACTTTCAGACGCCTGCGGAAATCCAGAGGGCGCGCGAGCTGCAGAACGAACAGCGCGAAGTTCGCTACGCGTTGCTCCCGTCCGATAAGTACAGCGCCAACGTGCAGGTCGATGACGCCGCCGTGCAGGCCTATTACAAGGATCACCAGGCGCAGTACATGACGCCTGAGTTGGCCCATTTGCAGTATGCGGAGCTGCGGCTCGACCAGTTGGCGGCGCAGGTCACCCCCAGTGAAGCGGATTTGCGGGCGGCGTACGAAAAGAACAAAAGCCGCTACGTCGAGCCCGAAAAGCGTCACGCCCGCCATATCCTCATTCCCTTCGGCAAGGACGATGCGGCCGCGCGCAAGCAGGCGCAGGACGTTTTCGCCCAGGCCAAGGCGGGCAAGGATTTCGGCGCGCTCGCCAAGCAGTATTCACAGGATCCGGGCTCGGCTAACAAGGGCGGCGATCTGGGCTGGGCCGATCGGGAGCAGTTCAAGGGACCATTCGCCGATGCGCTGTTCGGCATGGCCGTGGGGGAGATTCGTGGCCCGGTGAAAACTCAGTACGGCTACCACATCATCAAGCTCGATGAGATCCAGCCCGGCAAGGTGAAGACGTTCGAGGAGGCGCGCCCCGAGCTCGAAGCCGAGCTCAAGCGCAATAGCGCGACGGACCGCTTCGGCGAGATCCAGGAGCAAGTGCAGGCCAAGGTGGATCTGGTGGGCAACGACCTGGATACGCTGGCGAAGGAATTCAATCTGCAGACGGGCGATGTGCCGCAGTTCCTGCGCGGCTCCGGCGGCGCACCGCTGGGCGTGGCGCAGCCGATCCAGGATATGGTGTTTGGCGACTCGGCGTTGCAGCCAGGACACATCGGCGGCCCCGTGCTCGTGGGTGAGGATCGTCTGGTGCTCGTCAAGGTGCTGGAACACCGCAAGCCGCAGGCGAAACCGCTTGCCGAGGTGCGTGACGGCATCGTCGCCGTCATTCGCAAGGAACGCGGCTCGCAGGCCGCACTGAAAGCTGCACAGGACGGACAGTCGAAGCTCGAGGCCGGCACGTCCTTCGACGACGTCGCCAGGAGTCTGGGTGTGTCGGCGGAGCCTGCGCGTTTTGTGGGCCGCAGCGATGCATCGATCCCCGCTCAGTTGCGCGACCTCGTATTCAACTCGCCGAAGCCCACCGGCAAGGCGGTCTATCGGGCGGTCGCTCTGCAAACCGGGGGTGCCGCGCTGCTTGCGGTGACGAAGTTGCGCACCGAGGCGCCGCAGCCCGGGAAGGAGCAGCAGGAGGCTCTGGTGAAGCAGCAGCTCCTTCAGGCGAAGCAGGATGCGGCACTGCATGGGCAGTCCGACACGGTGGCGTACGTCGAGGAGATGCGGCGCACCGCCGACGTGCGCAAGAATCCGAAAGCGTTCGAGTAACCGCTCCGCGGCTGCCTGATGCCGATGGCCGCGAATTCCTCCCAACCGATCGCCGCCACGCCGATTCTGGCGGCGATGGCGGCCGGCGCCGTGATCGGCTGGCTCGTCGGGCCCGCCGGCAGGGTGGGGGGCATCGAGGTGCTCGGGCTGTTCGAGTTCCTCGGCACTCTCTTCATCAATCTGTTGAAGATGGTCGTGGTACCGCTGATCGCCGCTTCGCTCATCACCGGCGTCGCGAGCATCGGCACGGGACGGGATCTGGGCCGGCTGGGACTGAAGACGCTGGCGTTCTACGTATTCACAACGCTGCTGGCGGTCCTGATCGCTCTCACCCTGGTCAATCTGATCAAACCCGGGATCGTGAATGGAGCGCCGGCGCGTGCGTTGCTCGCGCTCGAGGCTCCCTCGGACATCGTGGCGGCGAGCGTCCAGCAACGCGCAGCGGCGACCGTATTCGACACTCTGCTCAGCATCGTGCCGGCCAACATCATCGAGGCCGCGGCCTCCAGCAAGTTGCTCGGTGTGATGTTCTTCAGCGTGCTGTTCGGCTTTTTCCTGGCACGGGTCGAGATGCCCTACCGCCAGACGGTGCTCGACTTCTGGCAGGGCGTGTTTCGGGTGATGATGCGCATGACGATATTCGTCATGAGCCTTGCGCCCGTCGGCATTTTCGGGTTGACGGCCCGGGTCGTGGCGAAGTCGGGTGTGCACGCCGCCGGGCCCATACTGGCCTTCGGGGCATGCGTGGTCGCCGGGCTTACCCTCTACGCCGCTGTCGTACTGCCCGCATTGCTTCGCTTCGCGGGAGTGAGGTATCCGTTGCGGCTCTTCTGGGCCATGAGTCCCGCACTGCTGACGGCGTTCTCGACGGCCTCCTCCGCTGCGACACTGCCCCTGAGCCTCGAATGCTTGGAGAAGCGCGCCGGCGTATCGGCGCGGATAGCGAGTTTCGTCATGCCGCTCGGCACGTCGATCAACCATGCGGGCAGCGCATTGTACGAATGCGCGGGGGCGATGTTCATCGCGCAGGCATACGGCCTCGAGCTGTCGTTCGGGCAGCAGTTCACCGTCGTCACGCTGGCCCTGCTGACATCGATGGGTGTCGCCGGAATTCCGGCCGCCTCGCTCGTGGCGATTGCAGTCATTCTGTCCGCGGTCGGATTGCCGCCCGAGGGGATCGGGGCGCTGCTGGTGCTCGATCGATTGCTCGACATGGGACGGACGGCGATCAACGTGTTTGCCGATTCGGCCTGCACGGTGATCGTGGCGCGGCTGGAAGGGGAGAAAGGTGTGTTGGGTAGCGACGTCGCACCGGCGGCGGCGGCTCCAACGTAGAAAGTGTACGTAAAGGACGCGTGGTGGGGCACACGCGAATTACCACGCAATTTCCTACGCGAAATCAACTGGTGGAATACTGTGG
Organism: Steroidobacteraceae bacterium; assembly: GCA_050738795.1. Taxonomy (GTDB): domain Bacteria; phylum Pseudomonadota; class Gammaproteobacteria; order Steroidobacterales; family Steroidobacteraceae; genus 13-2-20CM-66-19. The sequence goes on along the minus strand of JBOIAD010000094.1, from coordinate 41,010 downwards.
ATCCAACACAGAAATGGGCGAGTGCAATTGCCGATTCGCTGAATTAAACTTCTCGCCACATGCAGCCCCGACCGCAATATCACTTTCACTGGGATGACGCGAAGGCGCAAATCAATCAGCGCACACACGGTATCGCTTTTGAGGATGCGGCAGCTGTTTTTTACGATCCTCTGGCACTGACGCGATACGACAGTGAGCACAGCGAATGTGAAGATCGCTGGTACACGGTCGGTCAGTTGGAAGGCGTCGTGCTGGTTGCAGTTTTCCACACGATCATTGATGGTGAAACGGGTGAAGTGACCGTTCGAATCATATCAGCCCGCAAAGCCACGCCGTGGGAGCGCCGTGAGTATGAGAGCGGTGAATACACGGTACGAGAGCCGTACGTAATTCCGGATGTGCGAATCATGAAAGACGAAGACGAGATGCCCGCCGAGATTGACTTCTCGAAGGGCGAACGTGGCAAGTTCTATCGCGAAAACGCGGTCTTCCACTTCCCGGTCTACCTGGATCCGGACGTGCTGGTGTTTTTCAGAGCCAAGGCGAGGGAGCAGGGCATCGACCTCACGCCGTTGCTCAACCAGATCCTGCAGCGCGAGATGGCGCGATCACGGGTTGGCTGACGGGTGCTCCGGTGGATGTTGCACGATCGCCGCCGATCGGCCGCTTGCCCCTCAGCCTTGCCCTTCCGTCGAGAAGCTCATTCCCACCGTGCTGAAGCCGCTGTCTACATACAGAATCTCCCCGGTGATGCCCGCGGCGAGATCCGAGCAGAGAAATGCTGCTGCATTGCCGACGTCCTCCGGGGTCACATTGCGCCGCAGGGGAGCGACTTCGGCGACGCGGCTCAGCATTTTGCGGAAGCCGGGAATGCCCGCAGCGGCCAGCGTCTTGATGGGGCCGGCGGAGATTCCATTGACGCGAACGCCGCCCGGGCCCAGGTCAGCGGCCATGAAGCGGACGTTTGCCTCCAGGCTCGCCTTCGCGAGACCCATGACGTTGTAGCTGGGAATCGAGCGGACCGCGCCCAGGTAGGTCAGCGTCAGCAGCGCTCCCTTGCGCCCGGCCATGAGCGGCTTCGCACCGCGCGCGAGGGCGGTGAAACTGTAACTGGAGACATCGTGAGCGATGCGAAAGGCCTCGCGGCTCGTGTTGTCTACGAAGCTGCCGGCGATTGCCTCGCGGGGAGCGAATGCCACGGCGTGAATGACGATATCGAGCTGACCCCACTCGCGCCCCAGAAGCTCGAACGCAGAGTCGATCTGCCCATCCACCATGACGTCGAGCGGCATCGTCAGCTTCGAGCCCACGGAGTGCGCCAGCGGCTCGACACGATCCTTCATCTTGTCGTTGAGGTAGGAGAAGGCAAGCTCGGCGCCCTCGCGATGCAGGGCCTGTGCGATACCCCACGCGATCGATCGGTCAGTGGCCACGCCTACGATAAAAGCGCGCTTGCCGGCGAGAAATCCCATGTGAAAGCCTCCGGGCGCCCCCGTGTCGGGGGTGTCGAAGGCGCGAGTTTAACAACGAACGGTCCGGGCAGGCGGATGCGCGCGATCAGCCAACGGTCTGCGGAGGCGGATCGCCCAATATCAGCCAACGATCCGCGGACACGGATCGTCCGCTATCAGCCGCGGCGGCTGACGACCCGGATGGTGAGCTTCTGGCCGGGCAGGATGGCCGAGCTGGAGGCCATCCCGTTCCACGCCAGAATCTGGCTGACGGTAACCTGGAAGAGCTTCGCGATCTGCGTCAGGGTATCGCCGTGGCGCACCGTGTAGGTGACCTTGCGGGGTGTTGCGCTCACACCGGTGCCGGTCGTGCCGCGATTCGAGAGTCTGAGCCGCTGGCCGGCGCGCAGCGGGTCGCCGGGCTGCATGCCGTTGATCGTCGCAAGGGTTTTGACGTTTATGCCGGTGCGGCGCGCGATGCTCCACAGCGAGTCGCCTCTGTGCACTATATGCACGTGCGGCCGGCGTGCCGAGCGGTCACGACCATCGACGCGCGCCGCGGCGAGCAGCACTTTTGGCGGCAGGGACACCGACGAAGATGGAACATGGAGATCCGTGCCGACGGTGAGCGGACCTGTGGGCAGATCGTTCATCTCGCGAACGACATTGACGGTCGTGTGGAAGCGGCGCGCGACGGAGGCGACCGAATCGCCTTTGGCGACCGTGTAGCTCATCGAGCGCATGCGCTGATCGTCGGTCAATTGCGAGATGTTCTGGCTGAATACCTGGGCGCCATCGACCGGCAGCAGCAGATAGTGGGGGCCGGCGGGATCGGTCGCCCAGCGGTGAAATGCCGGATTGAGCTCGTACAGCTCCTCGTCCGTCACGCCCGCTATTTCGGCCGCCAGCTTCAGATCTATCTGGCCCTGGGTGTCCACCCGGGCGAAATACGGCTGGTTGGGAATAGGGCTGATCGCGATATCGTACTTCTCGGGCGCCAGAACGAGACGCCTCATGGCCAGCAGCTTCGGCACGTAGGCCTTCGTTTCCTTCGGAAGCTTCAGGCTCCAGAAGTCCAGCGGCTTGCCCTTGCGGCGGTTGATGTCGAGCGCGCGCTCGACCGTGAGCTCGCCGCAGTTGTAGGCGGCGATCGCCAGCAGCCAGTCACCGTTGAATTCATCGTGCAGGGACTGCAGATAATCGAGCGCCGCCCGGGTCGACTCGACGACGTCACGGCGGCCGTCGTACCACCAGTCCTGCTTCAGTCCGTAGCGTGACCCGGTGCCCGGAATGAACTGCCACAGGCCCGAGGCGCGCGCGCGCGAATAGGCGTAGGGCTCGAAGGCGCTTTCCACCACCGGCAGCAGCGCGATCTCCAGCGGCATGTCCCGGGCCTCGAGCTCGGTCACGATGTGATAAAGATAGAGCTCGGCCCGCCCGAAGGCGCGCTCGAGATAATCCGGATGCGATGCGAACCATCTCAACTGCTGCTCGACCGTGACGCTGTCGACGTCGTCGATCTTGAAGCCCGCCCGCATGCGATCGAACAGGTCGGCGTATTGATTGGGGGTGAGACCGGCGACCTGGGTGGGCGCCTCGCTCAGCGATGCGTCACCGGGCTCGGGTGCCTGTGCCGAAGGCGGCGTCGGGGCTTCAGGATAGGTGCTGCCTGGCTCGGCGGGCGGAACGACGACGACCGGCTCGACGGCCGGTGCCGTGTGCGGGGGCGGTGTGTGCACGCAGGCGGACACCGCGAGCAGACTCGAGACCAAGGTTAACCATCGCGTCTTCAGGATCGCTTCCGTCGCCAAGTTTCCTGCCCTCGGTTGTCCGCAGAAAGTGCTCCCTTGGCTCTTTCTGCCCGCTTGTGCGGCGTGCTAACTTCCCGGCGCCGGGGCGCGGGTCAGCCGATCAGACGCTACTGTACGGACCGGCAGGGAATTTAACCGGTAACTTCTCAATTTTGCCAGCCCTCAAATCGTGCCAGTTCGCACTTCACGCATCCCGGACCGCGACGCGGCCCTGACCGCCTGGTGGTCGGGCTCGCTCGGGCGCGCGCTCCTCGCCGCCGAGTCCGAGCTGCTGGGCGAGGCGCTCGAGGACGTTTTCGGCTGGGAATTGCTGCAAATCGGCGCATGGGGAGGCTCTCGGGAGCTGCTGGCGTGCAGTCGAACCCGGCGCCAGACGATCGTGGCCGCGCCGGGCTTTCCAGGCGGAACGGACATTATCGCAAGGCCCTCATTGTTGCCGGTCACGAGCGATTCAATGGACGCCGTGCTGCTGCCGCACACATTGGAATTTGCAGCGGACCCGTACGCGATCGTTCGTGAGGTGGATCGGGTGCTCGTGGGCGAGGGACAGTTGCTCGTGCTCGGATTCCGGCCGTGGAGCCTGTGGGGACTGCGGGCGCGTGCGAGCCGCACGGGCTTTCCCCCTGGCATGCGCCGGGTGCTGCCTGAAAGGCGGGTGCGCGACTGGCTGGTGCTGCTCGGCTACGAGGTCGTTGCCTCGCGCCGCTACCTGTATTGCAGCCCATGGCGCTCAGCTCTTGCCGCGAGCGAGGGTACGGGGCGGATTCTGCGGCGGGGATTGACATATCCGCTGCCCGGAAGCGCGTATCTGCTGAAGGCGCGCAAGCGTATCTACACACTGACTCCGGTCCGGCCGCGCTTCCGCGAGAAGCCCGCGGTTCTCGGCGGTCTCGTCAAGCCAACTACGCGCTCACAATCGTGACCAGCTCGGCGGACGCGGGCACCCAGGCCGTGGAAATCTATACGGACGGCGCTTGCCGCGGCAATCCAGGCCCCGGAGGCTGGGCTGCGACCCTCAGCTGCGGAGACAGCGAAAAAGAGCTGGCCGGCGCCGAAGCCCGGACGACCAACAATCGGATGGAGCTCACGGCCGTGATCCGCGCGCTGGAGGCGTTGAAGCGGCCCGTGCAGGCGAAGGTGTATACGGATTCCGAATATGTGCGTCGCGGCATCAAGGAATGGATCGGCAGCTGGAAGGCCAGAGGCTGGCTCACGGCGGATCGCAAGCCGGTGAAGAATCAGGATCTGTGGCAGCGCCTGGATGAGCTCGCCGCCGCCCACAACATCGAGTGGCATTGGGTGAAGGGGCATTCCGGCGTCCCCGGAAACGAGCGGGTCGATCTGCTGGCGAACCAAGCTATCGATGCCATGCTCCGGTAAACTGCGCGCCCATGCGACAGATCGTCCTTGACACGGAGACCACGGGCCTCGAGCCCGACCTCGGGCATCGCATCATCGAGATCGGTTGCGTTGAGCTGGTGAACCGGCGGCCGACCGGGCGCACGTTCCATCACTATCTGAACCCGGAGCGCGATATCGAGGAGGGGGCACTGTCCGTCCACGGAATCTCGCGCGCGGAACTGGAAGGCAAACCCCGCTTCCCCGAAGTTGTTGACGGGCTGATCGGCTTCATCAGCGGCGCCGAGCTCGTGATCCACAACGCGGCCTTCGATGTTGCCTTCCTCGATGCCGAGCTGTCCCGCATCCAGGGGGAAGTGCGCACGATTTCCGCGCTCTGCCGCGTGCTCGACACGCTGGCGCTCGCTCGTGCGATGCACCCGGGTCAGCGCAACAACCTGGACGCTTTGTGCAAGCGCTACAGCGTGGACAATTCCCGGCGCGACCTGCATGGCGCGCTGCTGGACGCCCGGATTCTCGCCGACGTGTATCTTGCGATGACTGGCGGTCAGGGTGCACTCGCGCTGACCGAGAGTGCGGCTTCAAGTGGCGCGGCGGAAGCCGGTCGCACGGTGCGCGCGCTGTTGCGGCCGTCGGTGCCACTGGTCGTGGTGGCCGCCACGCCGGAGGAGAGGGCCGCGCACACTGCAATGCTCGGAATCATCTCCAAGGCCAGTGGCGGCCGCTGCCTGTGGAGGCGCGATACTGTTCGCACAATACCCGAAATGAATCGCTCAAGTGTCTGATCTGAAAGCGCTTCCGCCGAAGCGCCCCCCGGGATAAAGATGCTCCTCAAACTTCGCAAATGCCGGATCGGCGTCGTGGGCCTCGGCTATGTCGGCCTGCCGCTCGCCGTCGAGTTCGGAAAGCACTTCGAGACGGTCGGATTCGACGTCAAGGCGGCTCGCGTCAAGGAGCTCGAGTCGGGCCGCGACAGCACGCTGGAAGTCAGCCGGGCAGAGCTCAAAAGCGCCAGGCGCCTGAGTTTCGCCACCCAGCTCGGCGCGCTTCGGCGCTGCCGCGTATTCATCGTCACGGTTCCGACGCCGATCGACGAATACAAGCGCCCCGATCTGACACCCCTGATACGCGCCAGCGAAAGCGTCGGCAAGGTGCTGAAAAAGGGCGACATAGTGGTGTACGAGTCCACCGTGTATCCCGGTTGCACCGAGGAGGTGTGTGTGCCGATTCTGGAGCGCGAATCGCGGCTGAAGTTCAACAAGGATTTCTTCGCCGGGTACAGTCCGGAACGCATCAACCCGGGGGACAAGGAGCACCGTCTCACGACGATCAAGAAGATCACGTCTGGCTCGACGCCGGACGTAGCCGACTTCGTCGATCAGCTCTATTCCCGGATCATCAAGGCGGGCACGCATCGTGCCTCGAGCATCCGGGTCGCGGAGGCGGCGAAGGTCATCGAGAACACGCAGCGCGATGTGAACATTGCGCTGATCAACGAGCTGGCGCTCATCTTCAACCGCCTCGGCATCGATACCGAGGAGGTCTTGAACGCCGCGGGCAGCAAATGGAATTTCCTCCCCTTCAGGCCGGGCCTGGTCGGTGGACACTGCATCGGTGTCGATCCGTACTACCTGACCCACAAGGCGCAGGAGATCGGCTACAACCCTGAGATGATCCTCGCCGGCCGCCGCCTGAACGACAACATGGCGCTGTATGTCGCGGGCGAGATCACCAAGCTGATGGCGAAGAAGCGCATCCACGTGAACGGCTGCCGCGCTCTGGTGCTCGGCCTGACGTTCAAGGAGAACTGTCCCGACATCCGCAACTCCAAGGTGGTGGATGTGGTGCGTGAGCTGCAGAAATACGGGGCGCGCGTGGACGTCTACGATCCGTGGGCCGATGGCGCCGAATGCAAGCATGAATACGGCTTGCGTCCCGTACGCACGCTCGAGCCGAAGCGCTACGATATTGCGGTGATCGCCGTTGCGCATCGCGAATTTCGCGCGCTTGGGGCCGGCGGGGTGCGCCGCCTGTGCAGGAAGAACCACGTGGTATACGACATCAAGCACGTTTTCGCGGCGGCGGATGTGGACGGCAGGCTATGAAGATCCTACTGACGGGCGCCGCGGGATTCATCGGATATCACACGGCGCTGCGGCTGCTGGCCAAGGGCCATGAGGTGGTCGGACTCGACAACCTCAATGAGTATTACGACGTCAGCCTGAAGAAGGCCCGGCTGGCGCGGCTGCAGCCGCAGGCGGCGTTTCGCTTCGAGAGGCTGGATCTCACCGACCGTACGGCGATCGCGGAGCTGTTCGCGCGGGAGAAGTTTCCGCGGGTCGTGCACCTGGCCGCGCAGGCCGGCGTGCGTTACTCGCTCGAGGATCCGCACGCCTACGTTGACAGCAATGTCACGGGAACACTGAATATTCTGGAAGGCTGCCGGCACAATGCAGTCGAGCATCTGGTCTATGCCTCGACCAGCTCGGTTTACGGGGCCAATACACAGATGCCGTTCTCGGTGCATCGGATCGCCGACCACCCGCTGTCGCTGTACGCCGCGACCAAGCGCGCGAACGAGTTGATGGCGCACAACTACTCGGCGCTGTTCAGGCTGCCCACCACCGGGCTGCGTTTCTTTACCGTGTACGGCCCGTGGGGCCGGCCTGACATGGCGCTCTTCATGTTCACGCGGAACATCCTGGAAGGAAAGCCTATAGACGTGTTCAATCACGGGCACCACAAGCGCGATTTCACGTTTGTCGAGGACATCGCCGAGGGTGTCGTGCGTACCTGCGAGCGCACCGCTCAGCCGGATCCGGCCTGGAACAGCGATGCGCCCGATCCGGCCTCCAGCAGCGCTCCGTTCCGGCTGTACAACATCGGCAACAACCAGCCGGTGCAGCTCATGCGCTACATCGAGGTCATCGAGGAGTGTCTGGGGCGCAAGGCGCAGAAGAATTTCCTGCCCCTGCAGCTCGGCGATGTGCCCGAGACCTACGCCGATATCGACGATCTGGTGGCGGAGGTAGGATATCGGCCCGCGACGCCCATCGAGGAGGGCGTGCGCCGCTTCGTGGACTGGTTCTGCGACTATTACGGATACGCGAAGAAATGACCTCCCGCATGCAGGTCCCGCTGCTCGACCTGAAGCCTCAGTACAAGCCGCTGGCCGCCGAGCTCCAGGCGGCCATCGAGCGGGTGTGCGCCAGCCAGGCCTTCATCCTCGGAGCGGCCGTGAAGGAGCTCGAGACGAGCCTCGCCTCCTACAGCCAGTGCCGTTTCGGCATCGGCGTCTCGTCCGGCACCGATGCGCTGCTGCTGGCGCTGATGGCGCTCGAGATCGGACCCGGAGATGCTGTCATCACCAGTCCGTTCACCTTCTTCGCGACCGCGGGAACCATCGCGCGCACCGGAGCCGTTCCGCTGTTCTGCGACATCGATCCCGAAACCTTCAATCTGTCGCCGGCCGCGGTGCAGGCATTCGTTCAAAGGGATTGCGAGCGCCACGCGGGACAGCTTCAGAGCCGCAACGGCAGCCGCGTGAAGGCGATCATGCCGGTGCATCTGTATGGCCAGATGGCGGACATGCCCGGCCTCATGGAGATTTCGCAGGCCAACGGACTGCGCATGATCGAGGATGCGGCCCAGGCGATCGGCGCCGAAGATGCGCGCGGCCGGCGAGCCTGCAGTTATGGCGATGTGGGTTGCCTGTCATTTTTCCCGACCAAGAATCTGGGCGCGTTCGGCGATGCCGGCATGTGCGTGGCAAACGATCCCGTGCTCGCCGAGCGCATGGAGGTCCTGCGGGTGCACGGCGGCAAGCCGAAATACTTTCACGCGCTCATCGGCGGGAATTTCCGGCTCGACGAGCTGCAGGCCGCGGTGCTGAATGTCAAGCTCAAGCATCTGGACACGTGGACCGCGGCGCGCCAGAGCAACGCCGCCTTTTATGATGACGCGTTTGCGCGGGCGGATCTGGGACGCGCGGTTCAAACACCGGTCGGGCTCCAGGGCGTGCGGCACATCTACAACCAGTACGTCGTGCGCGTGCGCGATCGCAATCTGCTCAGGCAGCACCTGACAGCGAACGGCGTGGGCTCGGAAATCTATTACCCGGTTCCCCTTCATCTGCAGAAGTGTTTCGCATACCTGGGACACCGGGCGGGGGAGTTTCCGCGATCCGAGCGCGCAGCAGAGGAAACGCTCGCGCTGCCGATCTATCCGGAGCTCGCCGAAACGCAACTACAATACGTCGTCGATACGATCGCGGGGTTCTACCGCCGCGGTTGAATCCCAGACGGCCACGCCGCAGCTTCGATCCGCGCGAGGAGATCTCGACCATGCAGACCACCCCGGGCCCACGCACCAGTGCTTGGGCGGACCTCGTTTCCCATGCCGCGCGCCTGAGCAACGTGCCGACTCACGAGCTCTTTGGGCGCGATCCGGGCCGATTCGAGCGCTTCTCGCGCCAGGCGGCCGGCCTGCAGATGGATTTCTCGCGGCAGCGCCTCGACGAGGTTGTGCTCGCGAAGCTCGCCGAGCTCGCGGATGCCGTGGCGCTTCGGCAGCGCATCGATGCAATGTGGCGCGGCGAGAAGATCAACGTGACCGAGGATCGGGCCGTATTGCACGTTGCACTGCGCCAACCGGCGGGCGCGGGCGTCGGCGGCGCGGAAGTGGAGCGCCAGGTCATGGCGGAACGCCACAGAATGCTGTCGTTCGCGGAGTCGGTCCGCAGCGGCCGCATCGCGGGAAGCGCGGGCAAGCCTTTCACGCTCGTCGTCAACATCGGCATCGGCGGCTCGGATCTCGGACCGGCCATGGCGGTCCAGGCGCTCAAGCGCTTCACCTCCGGCAGCCCGCGCTGCGAGTTCGTGTCCAATGTCGATGGCAATCACCTGTACGACATCCTGGAGAGCGCCGATCCGGCCACGACCCTCTTCATCGTCGCCTCCAAGACCTTCGTCACGCTCGAAACCCTGACGAATGCCCGCACCGCCCGCGGCTGGCTGAAGGCGAAACTGGGCGAGGAGGCGGTGCCGGCGCACTTCGCGGCCGTCTCCGTGAATCATCGCGCCATGGACGAGTTCAAGGTGCATCCCGACTACCGTTTCCAGATGTGGGACTGGGTCGGCGGCCGCTATTCCATCTGGTCCTCGATCGGCGTCTCGATCGCCATCGCCATCGGCCGCGAGCACTTCCTGCAGTTCCTGCGCGGCGGACACGAGCTGGACGAGCATTTCCGCACCGCGCCGTGGCAGACGAATCTGCCCGTGCTCGCGGGGCTGGCCGGCATCTGGAACATCAATTTCATGCAGCTTCCGACGCATGCGGTGCTGCCCTACGACGATCGTCTGAAGCGCTTCCCGGCGTATCTGCAGCAGCTGGAGATGGAAAGCAACGGTAAGAGCGTCACTCTGGACGGTGAGCCGGCCGGCTGGCCGACCGCGCCGATCGTCTGGGGCGAGCCCGGCGACAATGCACAGCATTCCTTCTTTCAGCTCCTGCATCAGGGTACACCGCGGGCGGCACTGGATTTTCTCGTCCCGGCGAGATCATCGTGCGCCGATCAGGAGCACCAGGATCTGGCGATCGCGAACTGCCTTGCGCAGGCGGAGGCGTTCATGAACGGCCAGTCCGCTGAAGACGTCCGGACGGATCTGGAACGGCAGAACGTCGCTCCCGCGCGGATCGAGGCCCTCGTGGCACACAAGGTTCACCAGGGCAGCCGCCCCAACACCATCATCCTGTTCGCGCAGCTCGATCCCGCGACGCTTGGCAAGCTGATCGCGCTCTACGAGCATAAGGTCTTCACGCAGGGCGTCGTGTGGGGGATCAACTCCTTCGACCAATGGGGCGTGGAGCTCGGCAAGAAGCTGGCCGAACAACTGGCGCCGGCTGTGCGGGACCCCGCGGGCGGGCATCCTGCGCCTCCTGCTGTCGCGAAGCTGCTCGCCAGCGTGGCGAAATTACGGCGTGCGATATGAGCGATCGGCTCGACGGAGCGGGCGGTCAGACTCGCTGGAGCGTGGCGCGGTTCAGAAGTGATAGCTGATCGACACCGTCTCGCTCAGGATGTTGTAAAAGCTGTCGTCGCGCGCGCCGACGTTGGGTGGGTCGCTCGGTAGCAGATGGTCGCGTGCGACGCTATCTGCGTAGCGCACGTCGATACCAACATCCCAGCCTGGAAGGATATTCCGCCACTGCAGCCCGCCTCCGTAGTAGATCCCATAAGCCGGTGTCGCCAGCGCATAGCGGGCAGCTCCCGCGAATACGCTGAGCGCCAGCGGTCCGTGGAATCGGTAGCGGTAGTCGAGCGCCCGTACGCCGATCAGGCTGTGGCCCTGGATCTCATCGAACTCCACGCGGGCGCCCAGATCGCTGTGGTCGGAGACATAGCGCCGGGCGCCGAGGGCGAAATGCGATCCGAACTTGCGGGGGCCGGAGCGGCGCGTGGCAGCGGTGGTGAGATCGACATTCTGCTTGTTGGAATTCAGGCCGGCGTCGACGAAGATCTCGCCCGCCTTCTCACCTGTCTCGTCCGTGCCGCCGAGGGCTTCGGCTACGGAATTCGCAAGCGCGCTGCCGCCTTCGTCATAGCGGATGAATCCGGCCAGGCGCGTGAAATTCCCGCCGAAGACATCGCGTCCCGCATCCAGCTCCCCTCCGGCGACGACCCCGAGCACGGGCCGCGAGTAACCGAGCGAAATGTCGCGGTAGCGCTGATAGCCCTTGAACTGTCCGTATGTCTGGTTCTGTAGAGTCCGGTACCGCAATTGCACCAGTCCGCCGAACGGCGGCTCCCAACCCAGACTCGCCATGCTGCTGCGGCCGCCGACGGCGTCACCGGGTACGCGCTGATCGCCGAACCAGTTGCCGATCACTTTGCCATAGTTGGTCAGGCCGTCCAGATAGACGCTGTGGACGTACCAGGCGTTCTGCCATTCCGTGGTCTCGAGCGTCAGATCGAAGTGCCGCCACAGGAGCGGAAAGTGGATTCCGGCCGACAGCGCCGAGTTGCCAAGCAGGTAGTTCCTGCCGCGGGAGGTATCCTCGCCCGCATACTCAAAATACACCGAGAAAGGAACCTTTCCGGGGAACAGCAGACTGCTGGTGACGGAAGCCTCCTGGTTCCCGACCTGCTGATCCGTGCCCAGCGCGGGGCTGGTGTTGTCGAATCCGGACGGGTTGAAAAACGCACGGAACAGATCCGAGATCGAGCTGCCTCCCCGTGCGCCGCCCCCGTATTGCATCAGCCGGTTGACCCCGATCGACCACCCTTCCGCGGGCTCTGCATCCAGATGGAACCCGGCCAGGCGTGGACTGCCGCTCGTGAACCCTTTGCCGAACACGATCCGGTTCGAATTGGACATCCGGGCGGCGAACAGCTCGTAATGAAAACCGAAGCGCGTGAGCGGCCTATAGTTCGACAGCGTGACCGACGGCATGGTGGGCGCTTCGGTGCTCATCAGCATGCTGCTGTCCGACATCGGCGAGAACCAGTGCGGGCGGAAACCGATGTCCAGCTGCGCAAAGTCCCATCCGAGGCTGACCATCGAGCCGGAAAAGCTGGTCTTGCCCTCGTAGGCGACCGCGCCCACATCGACGAGAAGATGGTCGCCTGGCTGCCAGTACACCTGGGCCGACGCATCCCAGGCGCTGTTTTCCCGCATTCCGTAACGGTTCGGCGCGACTGCGTCCGCGCCGGCCCCACTGCTCGTCGCGCCTTCGAGGCTGGCGTGAGTAATGCCGAAGGTATGTGTGTATCGCGAAAGGTAGCGCCGCACCTGCCTGCACAGCACCACATCGACCTTGCACGCCTTGGGGAGCGCATCCAGCACGGTTGCCGCCGCGATGGGCCGCCGCATCACGGGCTGATCCCCCAGGATCAGCACCCGCTCGATCTGCCGCTCGATTTCCGGCTCGAGATTCAGGGGCAGGTAGGGGGTCACGCCGCGCCCGAAGGCGCTTCCCGGTAGGATGGCCAGCAGCACCGCCAGCCCGGACACCAGTCTCTTGATCATTCTTGGGGAGATAGAAGCGGGAAGACTCGGTGCAGGATAACGACCGGGCGGGGCAACCGCCACGCCGTGATGCCGCTGAGAACCCCCGTTCCCCACGCGCGGCCGTGAAATTGACTCTTGCCCTGTGCGTTATTGCCTTATGCGCCTCCACCTTGAGTAGAATCGCGCCTTCGTGCCGACTCGAAGGGTCCTGATGAGCGTGAGACGAGCGAGAGCCTCCTGGATGACGCTGGCGACCTGCATCGCCTGCCTGTTTCCCGTCGCGCTTGTAATCGGACAGTCCAGCGGCAATTCCGGTGGCAGCTCGATCTCGGACCTCGAACAGCAGGTTCTGCAGGGACTCAGTCCCGAGCAGCGCGACTCGATCATGGGTCAGCTCGGTATCGGCAACGGCTTGAACGGCCAGAACGCCAACGGCCGGCGGCAGAACGATCAGAACCAACAGCAGAATGAGACCGATCAGCAAGGTAATCAGCGACCGCTCAGCGCCGAGCAGCAGGATGAGATGAAGCGGCTCAGTCCGTTCCTGCAGGGGGAGGACTGGGTCGTGGTCACAGTCGACTCTAATCCGCTGCCGGCGCCGCCTCCGCCGATTCCGCAGCTCGGGGTAGGCGGGACAGTCTCGGGTATCTCGCCAAGTGTATTGGCTGGCGTGCAGCAGAACCCGGCGTTGAGTGCTGCTGCGGCAGCTGGCGGAGCCAACACGGGTGCTGCTGCGCCTGCAGGGGCGACCGGCGAGGCGAACGCTACTGCCGGCGGTTACGCGCCGGTGAACCCCAATGTTTCCGATCAGGCCAATGGCGGCACGTACCCACAGAAAGATCTCTCGGACGAGGAAAAACAACAGCGCCACAAGCTCATCGAACTGATCCGCTCGCAGAACCCCTATCAGCTGTCCCACGACGGCGTCCTGTCTCTTCCGGGCTTCGCGCCGATTCCACTCGCTGGGCTCACGGAGCAGCTGGCAACGCTGCGTCTGGGATCGGAACCGGCCCTGCGGCAGCTCTATATCCGGGTGACCAAACTGCCGCTCAGGAAAACCGGTCCAACCACCCTGAAGCCCTTCGGTTACGAGTTGTTTGACCGGCCGATCTCGACATTTGCGCCGGTGACGGACGTGCCAGTGCCGACGGACTACGTGGTCGGGCCCGGAGACCAACTTCAGGTTCAGCTTTACGGCACCCAGAATCGTATCCTGAATCTGACGGTCGGTCGCGATGGCCTCGTGCAGTTTCCGGACCTGGGCCCAATCTCCCTGGCGGGCCAGACTTTCGATTCCGCGAAGGCAGTTCTGGAGTCACGTGTCGCGAAGCAGATGATCGGCGTCCGCGCGAGCGTCACGATGCGAGACACGCGTTCGATACGTGTCTTCGTGCTGGGCGAGGTCAAGCGGCCGGGCTCGTACACGATCAGTGGCCTCGGCACGATCACATCGGCGTTGTTCGCCGCCGGCGGCATTCAGACGATGGGCTCCCTCAGGAGCATCGAGCTCAAGCGCCAGGGTGTTCTCATCCGGCGGCTCGATCTTTACGACATGTTGATTCGCGGCAATACGACCGACGATGCGAAGCTGCTGCCGGGCGATGTCATTTTTATCCCGCCCATAGGGCCAACCGTTGCGATTGACGGCGAAGTGCGCCGTCCCGCGATTTACGAGACCAAAGGCGAGACATACATATGGGATGTCGTGCAGCTCGCGGGCGGCCTGACGGCGGAAGCGGACCGGCAGAAAGCGGCGCTCACCCGGATTGACGCCACGCAGCGGCGCGTCGTTCTGCAAGTTGACCTGACAGGAGCGGCCGCGAACGGCCAGCCCGTGCGCGATGGCGACTCACTGCGCGTGCCGCATTTGCGGCCGACACTGGATGCGGGCATTCTCGTCGAGGGTTACGCGTATTCGACGGGAGCATTTGCCTATCACGATGGAATGCGCCTCACGGATGTCATCCGATCAGCCGACGAGTTACGGCCGACTGCCGATCTGCACTACCTGCTGATCCGGCGCGAATTGCCGCCGGATCGGCGTATCGTCGTTCTATCCGCCGACCTGGAAGCCGCCCTGCGGGAGCCGGGTTCGGCTGCCGACGTCGTGCTCAGGCCCCGGGACCACATAACCGTGTTTGACCTTCGGTCGAGCCGCGACCGTGTCGTTCAGCCGCTGCTCGATGATCTGAAGCTGCAATCGACCAGTCAGCGGCCACCCGCCGTTGTGCGGATCGAGGGTCGAGTGAATGTCCCCGGCGAGTATCCGCTCGAGCAGAACATGACTGTGCGGGATCTGGTTCGCGCAGGCGGCAGCCTCAGCGACGCTGCCTACGGGGGCAACGCCGAGCTCACCCGCTACAAGGTCATCGCTGGCGAATCGCGCAGAACGGAGTTGATCCAGATCGACCTGGGCGCGGCGTTGCGAGGTGATCCGGCAGCAAACGTTCATCTCGAGCCCTTCGACAGCCTCAGTGTGAAGGAAGTGCAGGCGTGGGACGAGCAGGAAGAGGTCTTATTGCTGGGTGAGGTCCGATTCCCCGGCAAATACTCCATCAAGCGAGGCGAGACCCTCAAATCCGTGATCATGCGAGCGGGCGGACCAACGGATCTGGCGTTCGAGGAAGGTGCCGTGTTCACCCGCAGGGAGCTGCGAGAGCGTGAGCAGAAGCAGCTCGATATGTTCGCCACGCGGATGCAGCGCGACATCGCTTTTCTCGCTTTGCAGGGTGCCAATTCGAACCAGGCGCAGGCCGCGACGGCGCTATCGGTTGGCCAATCCCTGCTGGAGCAGTTGCGCTCCACCAAGGCAGTTGGCCGGCTCGTCATCAACCTCAAAGGGACGCTGGGCGCTGCGGCCGGTTCGCAGAGGGACATCATGCTGCGCGGCGGTGATCAACTGCTGATTCCGAAGTATCAGCAGGAAATCACGGTGATCGGCGAAGTACAGAACACGACCTCGCACCTGTACCGCCCCGGCCTCGCGCGCGACGACTACATATCGCTGAGCGGCGGTGAAACGCTCAGGGCGGACACGAAACGGATCTACGTCGTCCGAGCCGATGGCAGCGTTGTGGCGAACGAAGGCGGCCGCTGGTTCCATCGTGAATCGGTGGTCATGAAGCCCGGGGACACCGTGGTCGTGCCTCTGAATGCAGAGCATCTGCCACCGCTGCCGCTGTGGCAGGCGGTGACCCAGATCATCTACAACGTGGCGATCGCAGCCGCGGCAGTGCACTCGTTCTGATCTGGGAACTGCCAGATCGAGGCTCATGTCGCGGTGCGGATCGGCGGAGATTGCAAGTTGCAACAGGTGCTGATTAAGGATGGATCCGTAATCCTGGTTTATGTGCCCGCGCCGCTCGTCGGGCGGCATAACATCCTGGTCAGTGTCGGCTATTCGTGCATCAGCGCCGGCACCGAGATGGTCAGCGTACGCAGTTCCGGCATGCCACTGTACAAGCGCGCCCTGCGTCAACCCGAGAACGTGCGACGCGTGGTTGCAATGGCGCGGGAGCAGGGATTGCGCTACACCCTGGATCGCGTGCGCGGCCAGCTGAGCGGCGGGACGCCTACCGGCTATTCGGCGGCGGGCACCGTCGTTGCGGTAGGCGCTGAAGTCACTGGATTTCGCATCGGCGATCGCGTGGCTTGCGCCGGCGCCGGTATTGCCAATCATGCTGAATTGATCGATGTTCCCGTCAATCTGGCAGTGCTGGTCCCGGATGGCGTATCGATACAGGACGCCGCCACCGTAACGCTTGGGGCCATCGCTCTGCAGGGTGTGCGTCGCGCGCAGCCGACGCTCGGCGAAACACTGGCTGTCGTGGGGCTGGGGCTCCTGGGTCAACTGACCGTGCAGCTGCTGCGGGCGCACGGGTGTCGCGTAATTGGAGTGGACCCGGACCTTGGCCGCCGCGCAATCGCCGAGTTGGCCGGTGCGACGTCCCTTGATCCACGGGCCGGTGAGCATATAGATCAGATTCAGCGGCTTTCCGACGGTGCAGGCGTGGATGGCGTGATCGTGACCGCCGCGAATCCAAGCGATGAGATCGTGAGCGAGGCGTTCCGGAGCTGCCGCCGAAAGGGACGGGTCGTCATCGTCGGCGATGTTGGTTTGAACCTGCGGCGCGCGGATTTCTACAGCAAGGAGATCGACCTGCTGATTTCCGCTTCCTATGGCCCTGGCCGCTACGATCCCTACTACGAGGAGGGCGGACAGGACTATCCGCTCGGCTACGTACGCTGGACCGAGAATCGCAACATGGGCGCCTACCTTGGCTTGGTGGCAGGCGGACAGGTGCAGCTTGCGGTCCTGGAGCCGCGTGTCTTCGCGTTGCCTCAGGCTGCCGAGGCATACGCGTCTTTGCGGACAGGTCCGGGGGGCGCGATGCTCGCGCTGCTCGAGTACCCCACCCCGGAAGCGAACGCGGAACGCGTGATTCGTTTGCCGCAACGCGTCGCATCACGCCCAGGACGCGCCAGAGTCGCACTGGTGGGCGCCGGCGGCTTTGCGCAGGGAATGCACCTGCCCAATCTACAGCGCCTGCGCTCGAGCTTTGAGCTGCGTACGATTGTCAGCCGCACGGGCAGCAATGCGCGCGCGGTCGCACAGCAATATGGCGCAGCATATGCATCGACCGACTACGATGCGGTGCTCGCCGATGCTGAGGTCGATGTTGTGATCATCGCTACTCGGCACCATCTGCACGCCGACCTGGTTATCAGGGCACTGCAGGCGGGCAAGCACGTACTGGTGGAGAAGCCCCTGGCGATCGCTCCCGCCGAATTGGACGCGATCGAGCGCTTCTATGTCAGCGGGCGTTCAGGAGTGCCGTTGCTCATGACCGGGTTCAATCGACGGTTTTCGCCGCCCATGGTGCTCGCCCGCGGAATGCTTGCGGCGCGCAGTGCGCCGCTGATCGTCAACTATCGGATGAACGCGGGCCACCTCCCGGCGACACATTGGGCACACGGTCCCGAGGGGGGCGGCCGCAACATCGGTGAGGCGTGCCACATCTACGACTTGTTCCAATTTCTCACGGGCTCGACTTGGACCGGGGTACAAGCAGCGTGCATTGGCGCCCGGTCGCAGCATTACCGCTCGGACGACAACTTCGTCGCTACCGCGCGCTATGCCGACGGCTCTGTATGTACGCTGACCTACACTGCGCTCGGCGGCAAGTCATATCCAAAGGAACGCATGGAGGTCTTCTGCGACGGGATGGTCATCTCGCTGGATGACTACAAATCACTGGCGATCAGTGGCCGCGCGGCCGCCGGATGGAACGCTAAAGCGCCTGCCAAGGGTCAGTTCGAAGAGCTCGAGGCGTTTACCAGGGCGTTGCACGCGGGAGCCGCGTGGCCCATCTCTCTCGAGGATCAACTGGCAGCGACGCGGTTGAGCTTTGCAGTCCAGAACAGTCTCGTCGAGAGCGAGCCTGCGCCGTGAGCGATCAGCCGCCCAAGCAGCGAGCACTGGGCGCAAGTCGGCAGGACAACGCCCGCGCGAGCGCGCACGATGCCGCACGAAGGCTGTGGAACAATGTTCCAGTCGGTAGTTTACACTCGCAATCGCAGCCCGGTGAGGCACAATACTTCAGAGAATTGCGCAGTTACCGGTATGGCTACGAGACGCCCTTCATCCCGCGACTGTTCGGTTTCCAGCGCATGGCGGGGCGCAAGGTTCTCGAGATCGGCGTCGGCAATGGCATCGACGCGGTCGAGATGGCGCGCTGCGGCGCAATCTATACAGGCGTCGATGTCACGTCACGGCATGTCGAGCTGACGATCCGGAATTTCTGCCTCGCCGGCCTGTCGCCTGCGCGGGTCATCTGCGGCGATTTGCTGACCACCGAGGTAGGTGGTCCGTTCAATTTCGTCTACTCATTCGGCGTCATGCATCACATACCTGCCGAGTCAGACTATCTGCGGGAGGCGTGCCGGCTGCTGGCGCCGCAGGGCCGGTTGCTGCTCGGTGTCTATTCGCGCTGCAGTTTTTTCAATTGCTATCTGCTGGCGACGTGGCTTGCCATCGGCCGGGCGCGGATGCCTCTGGACGATTGGCGCAGCCACCTTGCGGAACTGAGTCCTGTGGGTGACCCGGTTACCATTCGGATCCGCTCCCGGCGGGCGGTCGAGCGACTTCTGCGGCAGTGCGGGTTCAAGGTCGAGCGCTATTGGAAGCGGGGCTTCGTGCAGCGCTACCTGCCGGGCGTAGGCCGGTACCTGCAGCCGGACGGCGCGGTCCTGAATGCCTGCGGCATGCTTCTGGGTTGGTATCATCTGTTCGAGTGCTCGCGAAGCGGCTCTGTTGCGGGCAGATCATAAGGAGAAAGCGCGACAATGTGCGGAGTTTTCGGACTGTTTCAGTTCGGCGCCGGCGCGCCGACAAGCGATGCCGTCGTGATCCGGGCGCGGGACACGATGGTGCACCGCGGACCGGACGGCGGCGGCCTGTGGCGCTCGCCAGATGGGAGGACGGTGCTTGCTCATCGGCGGCTGTCCATCATCGATTTGAGCGAGACCGCCAAGCAACCGATGCCCAACGAGGACGAGTCCGTCTGGGTTACGTTCAACGGCGAGATATATAACCACGCCGGGCTGCGGCGTGAGTTGTCCCAGGCGGGACATCGATTCAGGACCGACCATTCCGACACCGAGGTTCTGGTCCACGGTTACGAGCAATGGGGCGCGGAGGGATTGGCTCGGCGGCTGGCCGGCGACTACGCGTTCGGTCTGTGGGACGAGCGCGCGCGGTGTCTGACTCTGGTTCGTGACCGGATCGGGGTAAAGCCTCTGTACTTTGCCTTTGGGCCCGGCTGCGTGGCGTTTGCCTCCGAGATCAAAGCGTTGCTCGAGCTTCCCTGGCTGGCCCGGGACGTCGATCCGCTTGCCCTGTATCATTATCTGTCGTTTCTGACGACGCCCGCGCCACTGACCATGTTCCGCGGCATCTACAAGCTGCCTGCGGGCTATCTCATGCGGATCGATGTGAAGGGCGCGATGACGGCGCAGCGCTACTGGGATGCGATACCCAACGGGAGCGTGTGCGCCGCGGACCTTGCCGGTCTTGACTTCGACGGCCGCGAAGACTTTTACGTCGACGGCATCCGTCGCCGGCTGCGCTCCGCGGTCGAGCGGCGCATGATGTCGGACGTGCCGTTCGGAGTGTTTCTTTCCGGCGGAATCGATTCCGCGACCAATGTGGCGCTCATGAGCCAGTTCATGGATCGCCCGGTCGATACCTTCACGGTGGGTTTTCGCGACCATACGCATCTGAACGAGCTCGAGTACGCGGAACTCGTCGCACGGCGTTTCAACACCAAGCATCATGTTGTTCTCATCGAAGAGCGTGACATGGTCGGCTATCTCGACCGCCTGATCTATTCGCAGGATGAGCCGATAGCGGACTGGGTTTGCATACCCCTTTATTTCGTGTCGAAGCTGGCGCACGACAGCGGTGCGACGGTGGTGCAGGTTGGCGAAGGCTCCGATGAGCAGTTCAGCGGCTACTCGAGCTACATGACCTACCTCGAGCTGCATCGCCGCTACTGGACACCGTTCCGGCGCTGGGTTCCCGGGGTGATGCAGCGGGCGTTGGCGAGCGGCTTTGCGGCGGCTGCGCGCTGGCGCCCATCCCTGGAGGTCTATGCCGACATCGTCGATCGCGCGGCGCGTGATCGTGAGCACTTCTGGAGCGGCGCGACAGTCTTCTGGGACACGATGAAGCGCCGACTGGTACACACGGACAGGCTGCCGCAGTCGTCTGTATCGAGCGCACTGCTCGACAGCGGCATGCTGCCAGCCTGCTATCTCGAGCCCGATTCATTCAACATCATCCGCTCGTTTGTCGAGCCGTTCGATCGGGCGCACCCGGGCCAGGACGTGCTTACCCGTATGATCTACAACGAGTTCAAGCTGCGCTTGCCGGAGCTGCTGCTGATGCGGGTTGACAAGATCGGCATGTCGACCACGATCGAGGCGCGGGTGCCGTTTCTCGACCATGAGCTGGTCGAATTCACCATGAACATTCCGATGGTCCACAAGGTGCGCGGCGACATCCCGAAATACCTGCTGAAGAAGGCAGTTACCGGCCTCATTCCCGACCAGATCATCAACCGCAGGAAGATGGGCTTCGGAGCCCCGATGACGCAGTGGCTGCGTGGCGACTTCGGGCGCCGCGTCGAGAGCGAGATCCTCGCCAGCGGACTGCTCACTCGCGGCTGGCTCGACCGGAGTTACATCCGTCAGCTTTCGACCGACCATCGCTCGGGCAGGCGGGACAACAGTCTGTACCTGTGGACGCTTTACAATCTGACCGCGTGGTACGACTACTGGATCGAACATAAACAGCATGCCGCTGCAGCATGAGCGATCTTTCCGCGCGTGTTATACGCCTGCTCGGCAAGCCACCCAGCTATGTTCTGCGCCGCGTCGCGCTGGAGATGCGTGCGCAGTTCGATCGGGTCACTTTGCCCAGACGCGCGCGATCCTTCGACGTTGCTACGCTGCTTGCACGCACCGGCGAGGCGTCCCTCGAGGTCCTGTGGGGCAAGCTTGCCGACCAGCCTTGGCCGATTCCGACAGCGCGACTCGAGCCTGCGCAACTCGACGCGATTGCGCCGCGCGCAGTCGTAACGATCATGGAGCGCGCCGAGAAGGCGTGCCGCCACGAGGCGGATCTGCTTGGATCCGGACCTACGTCCCTCGGTGCGCAAATCGTCTGGGACGTCGATTTCAAGACCGGCGACCGGTGGCCGCCGCGCTACTTTCGCGACATCGCCCTCGTAGATGCGGCGCGCCCGAGCGACGTCAAGGTTCCCTGGGAACTGTCGCGACTCCAGTGGCTGCTACCGGTCGGACAAGCGTATCTGCTCACCGGTGAGGAACGCTTCGCGGCAGTCGCCCGCGACGTGCTGGAGCAGTGGATCCGGGCCAATCCCGTGGGTCAGACCGTCAACTGGGCCATTGCCATGGAGCCGGCCATGCGGGTGTTCGGATGGGTCTGGCTGTTTCGTGTGTTTGCACACTCCCAATCCTGGAGCGACCCGGGATTCGAAGCCCGGTTCCTGTGTTGCGCGTACCAGCATGCCGCCTTCATTGCCCGATTCATCGAGAGATCCGATCTCAACGGCAATCATTTCACTGCGGATTGCGCGGCCCTGGTGATTGCCGGGAGCTTCTTCGGCGGCCAGGAGTCGCGCGGCTGGCTGGCGCAGGGTTGGGGGGATCTCGAACATGAGATCGGAATACAGATTCTGGAGGACGGGGTCGATCTCGAGGCGTCGTCGGCCTACCATCGGCTCGTCAGCGAGTTGTTCCTGTTGGGGGCAATCCATGCGACGCACCGCGGGCTCGACGTGAGCGAGCGATATCGGCAGCGCCTGGAAGCTGCTGCTCGTTTCAGCGCTGCGTATACCAGACCGGACGGTACCGCGCCGCTGTGGGGCGACGCCGATGACGCCCGTGCACTGCCGTTCGGCGTCGCCGCCATCAACGATCATCGCCATCTGATTGCTTGCGTGGGCGCCTATCTGCAGGACGAAGTGCTTGGGTCTCTGGCAAATGGAGGCCGCGAGGAGGTATTCTGGCTGTTGGGAGCGGCGCACGCCGCTGGTGAACCGCCACAACGCCGTGCGCCGGCGTCCGAAGCCTTTCCCGCGGGTGGGGCCTACGTGCTGCAAGCAGCTCTGGGGCATGTATTCGTCGATTGCGGACCCGTGGGCTTCGGGGGGCGCGGCGGTCACGGTCACAATGACGCTCTGTCGTTCGAGGCCGCGCTGACGGGCCTCAATGTCGTATGCGATGCTGGTTGTTACGTCTACACGGCCTCCATCGCCGAGCGAAATTATTTCCGGTCGACCGCTGCGCATAACACGCCGCACCTCGACGACGCCGAAATTAACCGGTTCGTCGATCCGGAGCATCTTTGGTCGCTGCGCGACGATGCACACCCCGTAGCGCCGCAGATTGTTGGAGAATCGGATCACGTCGTGTTCGAGGGAGGCCATACCGGCTATCAGCGTCTGAGCGATCCGGTCATTCCGTGGCGGCGGATTGCATTGCGTCGTGACGGTGCCGCTCTTTCCGTGACGGACACGTTCAAAGGACACGGGGTACACACTATCCGCGTGCCCTTGCAGCTTGCTCCTGATTGGAGCGTGTGCAAGCTTTCGGCGTCGGAATTTCTTTGCACGCACGCCTCGGGTTCGCGTATGCGTATCGACTGGCATGGCGAGCTGGCGTGGGATGTCAGTGTGCAAACGGGTCGCGTTGCACCTTCGTATGGAGTCGTTGTCGATGCGCCTCGAATCGAGTGGCGTACCAGCGGCTCGATCGAGCAGATCTGGCTGAAGGTGTCTATGGAGATGCGCGCGCAGCGCGAGGAATCATGACTACCTTTGATGACAAGCTCGAATCCCAGCGCCAATGGGATACTGACCCCTGCGGGGCGGTGACGGCCGCCCCGGTTGAGATCGAATCCGCTGCATGGTACGAGTCCATGCGGCGTCATCGGTATTCGGAGTATGCACCCTGGATGCCCGAGGTAATGGGTTTCGGCTCCTGGAAAGGAGCCGATGTCCTCGAGATCGGAGTGGGAGTCGGCAGCGACCACCTCAGCTTTGCGGTCGGAGGCGCGCGCATGCACGCTCTGGACCTGTCGGCCGAGCACCTGCGTCACACCCGCCGGCATCTCGCGTTTCATGGAGTCCAGACGCAATCGAAGCTCGGCGACGCGGAGCACAATCCGTTCCCCGACGCGAGCTTTGATGTGGTCTACTCCTTCGGCGTACTGCATCACACTCCGGGCACTGCCCAGGCGGTTCGAGAAGTGCTCAGGGTTCTGCGACCGGGAGGCACGGCCCTGATCGGGCTATATCACCGCGACTCCTGGTTCCACTGGCTCTGGACCGTGATTTTTCGAGGCCTGGTGCGTCTGGAGCTACCACGAAAAGGTTGGCGTCGTCTGCTGTCGGAAATCGAATATCGCAGCTCCCAAAACGAGGCTGTGCCGCTGGTCAAGGTGTATTCGCGCACCCAGGCACGTGCGTTGTTTGAAGGTTTTGAGCGGGTGCAGATCAGCACGCATCACGTCGATGCTTGCCACTTCCCCCCGCCACTGTCTTCAATTCTGAAGCGCTTCGCGCGCAGCTCGCTGGAGCGTCGCCTCGGATTTGGCGGGTGGTATCTGGTGATCCGAGCCACGAAAGCCGCGGCGTGAGCGCGCAATGACTCACGATTCGGTCGGGGTGAGCAACGTATCGAGCACGGTCGCCGCACGCATCTGTGTCCTCGTGTGCGGGCTCATCACTGGCATTGCGAGCGCCCGCGCTCTCGGTCCCGTGGGGCGCGGTCAGTACTTCGCGGTCACGACCTTGTCCGCAATGATCGCCCAGACCGTGAATTTCGGCCTGACATCCAGCAACGTATTTCTCGGCGCGCGGGATAGCCGGCGGCTGTGGCCGCTGCTGATGAACAGCGTGTACCTCGCCTGCGGCCTCGTGCTGATCAGCGCCGCGACTGTCGCCCTCGGTGGCGTCCGTTTAGGTGCTGTCATTGGCGTACCGTCCGAAATGATCTGGGCTGTTTGCCTGATCGGTCCGGCAATGCTGCTGTGGAACCTCGCCGCGAGCCTGCTGGTTGCGGAGCAACGCTTTCATGCCCTCAACCTGTGGCAGGCGGCCAATGCAGTCATCACCCTTGCCGCGATCGTCGCGTGCGCCAGGTGGGGCACCGGGCCGAGCGCATTCGTCTTCGCCGTCGCGATTTGCGCGACGGGAATGGCAATCGGACTGTGCGCATTCATCGCCCGTAATAAGCACGGTTCGATGCGTTTTTCATGGGAACTGGTCCACATCGGCGTCGGCTTCTCGATACGCGCCTATCTGGCGCTGCTATTCGGCTATCTGCTGCAACGCGCGGGCGCGAGTATGCTGGCGGCGCATGGTCGACCGGACGCGCTCGGCCAGTACTCGATTGCTTCGCAGATGTTCGATGTCCTCGTCATCATTCCGGGTTCCGTGAGCACGGTGCTGTATCCACTGCTCGTTCAGCGGCCGGAGGATTCCTGGCCTCACGTGCGGCGCACTGCGCTGTACACGACCCTGACGATGCTGGGAGCTTGCGTGGGCACATCACTGGTTTGTCCTTGGATCATTCCGTTCGTGTTCGGTGCGCGATTTGCAGCGTCGGTGCCTGTGTTGTGGGCATTGCTGCCGGCAGTATTGTCGTATTCCGTCGTCAGTGTTCTGTCTCAATACCTGGCGGCGCGAGCATTTCCGACGTCGTTGATCCTTATATGGGCGGCCGGGCTGCTGGCGGCCGTTTGCATCGGCGTGCCACTGACCCGCGTGTACGGCGGCATTGGCGCGGCTATGGGCCAATCCTTCGGCGCCGTATTGGTTTGTGTCGCCGTGGCAATACTCGTGTGGCGCCGGCTGGCAGGCGGTGAACGGCGTGCCTACGCATGAGTGAAAACAGCACACACGTCGTTCTCTCCAACTATCCCGTGTCGCGACCTTTCCGGGGCCGCCTGGAGCAGCGATTCGGTACGGAACTGCGATTCGTCAACATTTCGGAGCTGCGCCAGGCCTCGGCCGCACGCCTGCTATGCGACTTGCGGCGCATTCGCGCGGACCTTCTGTCAGTCGCCACGGAAGACGAAGCAGGCAAGGCCATGCTGCCTATCATGGAGCTGCTCGCAGCGATCACGCCTGTGCGCAGACTGCAGTCGCTGGATTCACGGCTGGAGCCCCGGTCGTTCAGTCGTTGGCGCGCTGC
Organism: Steroidobacteraceae bacterium; assembly: GCA_050738795.1. Classification (GTDB taxonomy): domain Bacteria; phylum Pseudomonadota; class Gammaproteobacteria; order Steroidobacterales; family Steroidobacteraceae; genus 13-2-20CM-66-19. The sequence continues at coordinate 15,597 of JBOIAD010000094.1, read as the reverse complement.
TGCGCATACCTGTCTGCTGTTGATCGAATCAGTCCTCGCTGCGCTTGACTTTCAACGCGGCCGCTTCGAGTTGCGCCGCCTCGCGGGGACGGCACGGATCCAGGCGGCCTATTCGACCAAGCCGCGAGTCGCATATCTGAACTGCAACCTGTGGTTCGGGCTGAAGGCGGGTGGCTCGGTAGGGCACATATCCGGCGTCGCCAATGCCCTGATGGACCACGGGCTCGATCTTTCCCTGTACATCGTCGGCGACCGGCTGCTCGTTGATGAGCGCGCGCGCGTGATCTCGCTCGATCCGCCGCGGGCTCTTGCGCTGCCACTGGAGACAACCTATTACCGGTTCAATCACCGCTGCGTTGCTACAATCGGCCGCGACCTGGACGACGCGGATGTCGGGTTCATCTATCAGCGGATTTCGCTCGGCAACTACGCGGGCGTGCAGTTGTCCCGCAGGCTCAGGGTACCTTTGGTGGTCGAATACAACGGCTCTGAGGCGTGGGTCGCCAAAAACTGGGGCCGGGCTCTGCGCTTCCACGACACGGCGGTGCTGGCCGAGGATGTTGCCATCCAACATGCTCATCTGATCGTGACGGTCTCGGAGGTTTTGCGCGACGAGCTGCTGCAACGCGGTGTTGAGCCGGAACGCATCGTCGTATATCCGAACTGCATCGATCCAAAAGCATTCGACCCTCGCCGGTTCTCGTCGCAAGCCAACGCACAGCTGCGGCGCGAGCTCGAACTGGAGCCGCAGCAAGTGGTTGCCACGTTCATCGGGACGTTTGGACAGTGGCACGGGGTTGACGTGCTCGCCCAGGCGATACGTCGGATGATTGTCGAGCGTCGTGCATTGCTGGATGAATTGCAGCTGCGCTTCGTGCTCGTCGGGGACGGACAGAACATGCCGTTCGTTCGCGGCGCTCTCGAGGGGATCGATGCCGACCGCTACGTTCGTCTGACAGGATTGGTACCGCAACGAGAGGCTCCGCGCTACCTTGCGGCATCCGACGTGCTGTTATCACCGCACGTCGGTAATGCGGACGGATCGCGGTTCTTCGGTTCGCCGACCAAGCTGTTCGAGTACATGGCGATGGGTCGCGGCATCGTGGCTTCGAATCTGGACCAGTTGGGAGAGGTACTCCGGCCGGCGATCCAGTTGGATGGTGCAAGCGGTGCTCGCGGCGTCCCCGGGGAGAACTGCGTTGCAGTGCTGGTCCGTCCTCGCGACGTGGACCAGCTGATTGCAGGCATCGAGCTGCTGGCGCGCGATGCAGCGTTACGGAACGTGCTCGGCGCGAATGCACGGCGGCTCGCGCTTTCACGCTATACATGGGAGCATCATGTAGCCGCTATTCTGGTCGGGTTGAAGCGGGTCGGTTCGCGCGCCGGACCGATGGCCTCGCCCGTGCCCACCTATTGAAATGAGCCGCGCCATTGTATGCGCTTGCGCCGGCATCATTTGTCTCGTCGTGGCGCTGATGCGAGCGCCGGCTCCGCTACGTCCGGCGTTATGGGTATTCAATGGGCTATACGTCCTGACCACCGCGCTGGGGGCCACGATTCTTACCTTGCCGCAGGTGCGCGAGTTCTGGAGCCTCATGTTTCCAAGCATGGACGAGCGATGGCTCGTGCCAGGAGGGGAGTGGGGCTACTGGTATCTGGTCTGGGGACCCATGCTCATCGTGAACGTCGCCGCGATCAAGCTTTATCCGCGGCTGCGGGCACCGGCGGTAGTCGCTGCGCGCTGGCTGTCCGTGCGCGTGGATGTGTTGCCGGCGGCAATCGCCGGCTTCGCGATGTGCGGCTACGGCTTCATCAATTTGGGGGCCCACGGAGACCTGTCAGTCAGCCTGTTGAACAGCGAGCTGGCAGGTCTGTACAACGTGAATATCCTGTTGCGCACGAGCATGTTCCAGACGCTTGGCACGCTGCACTTTGCATTCATCTACATGGGCATTCCGGCAATCGCCATCGTCGCATTCTATAATACCGTGCGTCGGCGCAGCTTTGCCTGGGGGGTGCTGTTCACCAGTCTGTCAGTGGCGCTCGTCCTCTTGTACCTGTCGACTCTCACGAAGTCCAACGTACTGATTTTCGGGATGGAGTTGACTATCGCGGCATACGTTCTTGGAATCGTCGGCAGGCGCGGATTGGTCATCGCAGCGCTTGCCGGCTGCGGATTGTTGACGGTACTTTCAGCACTGCTTTCTGGAGGCAGTCCGCTCGAATTCGCTGGCTCCGCCTACAACGTGATATTTCGGGAGGCTTCGGGTATTCCATTTTACCTTGGCGTCTTTCCACGGCAGATCCCGTTTGTCGGGATCGATCTGGGCCTCGGGGCGCTGGGTATCGGGCCGAAAGTACCCGTCAACATGATGATATACAACTATATGTTTCCGCACGATATCTGGGTTCAGGGCGCAGCCCCCGCGGCAGCGCAATTCGACGGTTACGCCCAGGCGGGATACCCGTGGGCCCTCGTCACGATGGTGGCGATGGGCGCCTGGGCCGCCTTCACGGGCCAATTGAACCGTATTGCCCATAACGAGGTTGTCTTCTCGGCCTTCATAGGCGCGGTCACGACGACGTACTACCTCACCCAGGGCGACCTGGTCGGCGCGCTCAACGTGTCCTACGGATACAAGTGGTGGTTGGCAGGCCTGCTGCTGCTGCTCATAGTTCAGCGTGTCCTCGAGCTGGCCGTCGTGCCGCGCATCGACGCACAGGAAACGGTTGCTGATTCAGAGAGCAGAAATTGATCACTCCGACTGTCAATTTGCGCAGTGTGATGGCGCTGCTCATGTCACGGTGGCTGCTGCTGGCGGCTCTCACCTTTATCGCAGCTCTCGCTGCCGCCGCATACGCTCTGACACGCGTGCCCCAGTTCGAATCGAATGCATTGCTGGCGCCCGTGAAGGAAGAGGTAGGGCAGGTCGGCAGCGCACTCGGGGGATTGCTTGGCCAGGTCGCCGGGGTCGCCGGCGGTCTGGGTCTGTCGCTCGGCGGAACGACCGTCGATGAGTCGGTTGCCGTGCTGCAGTCCAGGGAGTTTGCACTGCGTTTCATGGCTGAGCACAACATCGAGCAATATCTCTTTCCGGATCTGTGGGATGCGACAAACCACCGCTGGAAGCCGGTTGCCGGGCACGGATCGCCGTCACTGGTGCAGCGGCTGACTCGCTGGCTCGCGCCGGCGTCCGCAGACCCTGCCGCGCTGATCCGGGTCGGTCCATCAAACGATGATGCAGTGAAACGCTTCAATGACATTCTTCTGGTGATCATCGACAGGCGCACCGAGTTCATTCGCCTGTCAATGCGTGGCCCGAGCGCGCAAGTCGCGCGCGACTGGGCTGCCGCAGCCATCGACGAGCTCAATGCCTCGATGCGCAACCGCTCGCTCGAAGAGTCCCGCAAGGCCGTCGATCTGCTGTCAAAGCGCATCGAATCGGAGCAATTGCAGAGCATCCGCACGGTCGCCGCCGCATTGCTGGAGACGCAGCTACGGCGTGAGGTGATGGCGGAAAGCCGCCGCGAGTTCGCGGTCAAGGCGCTGGATCCTCCAAGTTTGCCCGATCAGCGGTTCTACCCGCGCCGAGGCAGAATGGTCTTGATAGGCGCGCTGCTCGGCTGGATGCTCGGTGCAATCTACGTGGTCCTCAGCGTGGCGTGGCGCCAGAGAGCTTCCCGGCCTGCACGTCGCCCCGCCCGCGCTACCCCATGAGCGGACAGTCGTCTACGCAACCGCCGGTGCGTCAAGTCGTCCAGCATCTACGCACCGGCTCGCTTGAGCTGCTCGAGTTGCCCCTTCCCCGCCCCGACGACCGACAGATTCTCATTCGCACACGCCGTACACTTCTCTCTGCCGGCACTGAGCGGATGCTGCTGGAGTTCGGCAGGGCCGGTCTGATCGGCAAGGCGCGCCAGCAGCCGGATCGCGTTCGCGTGCTGTTGGACCGGCTGCGGACCGAGGGTGTTGCGCCCGTGTTGGAAGCCGCGTTGAGCAAGCTCGACGAACCGCTGCCGCTCGGCTATGCAAATGTCGGTACCGTCGTGGAAGTTGGTGCCGCCGTGCGCGGGTTTCGCGCGGGCGAGCGCGTTGTGTCCAATGCTTCGCACGCAACCTGGGCGCGCGTAGGCGAGAATCTCTGCGCGCGCGTTCCGGAATCTGTGGACGACGAGCAAGCCGCTTTCGTCGTTCCGTCCGCGATCGGATTGCAGGGCGTGCGGCTGGCGGAACCGACGATTGGCGAGGTGTTTGCCGTAATCGGGGCGGGACTCATCGGTTTACTCACTGTGCAACTGCTTGTCGCAGCGGGTTGCAAGGTCCTTGCGATAGACGTGCGCGCCGATCGCCTGGCTCTCGCCGCGGGATTCGGTGCCGCCACCATTCTTGCGGAGGCGGGCGTCGACATTCCGGCTTGCGCGCTCGAGCTCACGGCCGGCCGTGGGGTCGACGGCGCCCTCATCACTGCGGCCACCGACAGCGATGCGCCGGTGCGCGACGCAGCGCGCATGACTCGCCAGCGTGGCCGCGTCATCCTGGTAGGGGTCGCGGGCTTGCACCTTGCACGCGCCGATTTTTACGCGAAGGAGCTTCGACTTCAGGTGTCATGCAGTTACGGTCCGGGACGGTACGATCCGGCTTATGAGGTTTCCGGTCAGGACTATCCGCTTGGCTTCGTTCGCTGGACGGAGCAGCGCAACTTCGAGGCAGTGCTCGAGTTGCTTGCGGCAGGCCGCCTCGACGTAGAGCCGCTCATCTCGCACCGCTTTGCGTTCGAGCATGCCGAGAAAGCCTACGATGCTCTGCTGGAGGATCCTCGGGCGCTCGGAATCGTGCTGACTTATCAGGACGGTGACTCGGAGCAGCCTGCAAGGCCACCTGCGACGGTGCCGGTCGTTCGATCCCATGCTGGCGCTGTGCCCTCAACAGCCATGCCCCGTATCGCTGTGATCGGCGTCGGCGGCTACGCGAGACGGTTTCTCTTGCCCGCGCTCAAGGACAGTGGCGCCAGGCTCGTGACGCTGGTGGCGACGGGTTCGCCTCTGTCCGGCTGGGCGGCGCGACGCGCTGGGTTCGAGCAAGTATCGACGGATTCCGACTACGCCATCGCGAGTACAGACGTAGACGCTGTGGTTATCGCTACACGTCACGATTCACACGCGCGTTTTGTGTGTGCCGCACTCGCCGCGGACAAAGAGGTTTTCGTCGAGAAGCCGCTTGCATTGTCAGAGACGGAGCTCAGTTCGATAGAGCGTGCTTACGCGGATCGCATCGACCGTGGTAAACCTCCACTGCTGATGGTCGGCTTCAATCGCCGGTTCGCGCCCCTAGCGCTCGAGATGCGCAGGCGAATCGCCCTGGCGCCGGGCCCTCGATGCTTCGTCTACACCGTTAACGCCGGTGCCATACCCGCCTCTCACTGGACGCAGGATCCCGGGGCGGGTGGCGGGCGGATCATCGGCGAAGCCTGCCACTTCATTGACTTGCTTCGATTTTTTGCGTCTTGTGCCATTACAACGGTATCCGCCGCACCCCTGCGATCCCCTGTGGCCGGTACGCCGTCCGACTCTGCTTCCATCTCATTGGGATTCGCGGACGGTTCGATCGGAACGATACATTACTTCACGAACGGCGGCCGGACCTTCCCCAAGGAGCGCGTCGAAGTATTTGCCGGTGGCGCGACATTGCGGCTGGACAACTTTCGCTCCTTGGTCTCGTTCTCGTGGCCGGGATTCCGCAGCCGGCGCTCATGGCGACAGGACAAGGGCAATCGGGCATGCGTGCAGGCATTCGTGGCCGCGGTTCGCAGTGGAACGGCAGCCACGATTGCCTTCGAGGAGCTCATCGAGGTGTCCCGCGCTTCGATTGCCGCTGCGCGGGAGGTGGCGGGGACGAATTCCCACGAGCTCGCGCCTCGCATCCTCTCATGATCGCACTGCCGGGCCTGATGCGCCGCGTCGCTCTCGGGTGGCGAACCGTGCGTCATTTGCGGCCTCGGCAGATCGTCAATCGTCTGTGGCGAGTGCTGTGGAATCCTAGCCACCTGCGGCGGGGAGACCCTCTGCGGAGAAATCAGAGTCCGGGAGCCTGGGTCCGGCCGCCGCAGCGGCATGGTGAGTGGCTCGACCCTACGACCGTACGGATTCTGTCGCAGCAAAGTATCGTGCGTCAGCCTGCGGATTGGCGGCACGGCTATGCCGATTCGCTGCGACTGTACCATCTGCATTATCTCGACCAGCTGCTGGCCGACCAACAACCAGCACCCGGGTTCGCCACGGCACTGCTGGAACGCTGGGTGCGGGACAACCCTCCGGGTTCTTCGCCCGGTTGGGATTCTTATCCGATTTCGAGGCGTCTCACGAATGCCATCAAGGCCGCACTGGGCGGGTTGCCCTGCTCGTCCTTCGTGCTCGCCAGTCTCGCGGATCAATGCCGCTATCTCGAGTCACGACTCGAGTTTCACCTGCTCGCGAATCACCTTCTGGCTAATGCGAAGGCACTCGTGTTCGCAGGCGCTTTCTTCTCCGGTCCGCAAGCCGAGCGTTGGTTGGGTCGCGGCCTGACCATTCTGAAGCGGGAGGTTCGCGAGCAGGTGCTCAGTGACGGCGGCCACTTCGAGCGGTCACCTATGTACCACGCGTTAGTGCTCGAGGACCTGCTCGACTTGCTGAATCTGAGTCGGCGGTTCGACATCGGAACACTTGCTTTCCTGCGTGAGCCGTGTGCCCGTATGCTCGTCTGGCACTCTGTTATGCGACATCCGGACGGCGCATTTCCGCTGTTCAATGATTCGGTCTTCGACGTCGCACCATCGTACGAACAGCTTCGCGATTACGCGCACGCCCTTGGAGTCGAATCCCCGAAACAGAACCCGGTGCCGATCGCGGCTCTGCGCGAATCCGGCTACGTGCGGGTCGATGTGCCGCCATGGCTACTGTTTGCGGATGTGGGCAGTGTGAGTCCAAACTATCAGCCGGGACATTCCCACGCCGGGACCCTGGGCTGGGAGCTATCGTTTTTACGCGAGCGCATAATCGTCGACAGGGGGGTCTCGACCTATGCACCGGGGCCGATACGCGCCTCGGAGCGCGGGACAGCGGCCCATAACACCATCGTGGTCGACTCAAACGACTCCTCAGAAATGTGGGATGCTTTCCGGGTCGGCAGTCGCGCGCGGGTCTTCGGGCTGGACGTAAGCAACGACAATGATGCCGCGTGCGTGTCGGCGACTCACGATGGCTACCGTCGATTGAGCTGTCGAGCGCTGCATGCACGCCGCTGGCGCGTGAGCCCGAGTGGTGTCGAGCTCGAGGACCACATAGACGGGCTGGGTACTGCAGAGCTCGAATTGGCACTGCATCTCGCGCCTGGCTGCGTGGCCCGGCTGATCAGCCCGGATCGGGCCATCATTCACACTGGCGTCGCCGGCGCGAACCTCGATTTGCGGCTCGACCCCGCTGCTGCATGGCGAATTGAGGATTATTCCTACGCACCGTCCTTTGGCACTACGCTCGCGGCGACTGTCATCCGGGGCCGGTTGCATGCTCCCCTGCCGCAGCGGCTGCGCACGCACCTCACAGGCGATACGGCGATCCCCTGATTGCCTGCGCGCCGAGCGGATGTTACGGTTGCGAACTTGGTACCTGACGACAGAAATCGAGAACAGGATTGAGGCATAGGATCATCCGTTCTCCGGCCTGGACTTTGCACCGCCAAGCGTTGACGTCCGCCCTTGCGTTGGTTGTCATCGGCGGATGTGGTGGCGGCGGCGGGAACAATGCGCCCGCTCCTGCCAATGCGCAAGTCGCGCCAGGCAATGTCTTCGTCGAGACGGGCTGGCCGCAATTTTCCTACCCATCCTCCGGACAGCTGTCGGTCGATTCTTCACATCCATTCCAGTGGGCCTCGGTCCCCAATGCCGTTGCCTATCAATTGCAGGTCGGCACTAGTCTCGAAGCACACGACATATTCGATTCGGGCATCATCAGCGGCACTTCCGTGACCGTCCCGAATCTGCCAAGCTCGGGTGTCGTCTATGCGCGCGTGCGGGCCATCCTCAAGGGTTGGTCGACCGACCTGATCAGCGGGTATCCGCGTGCATCCCATGTTGCGTTCCGGATGGATGCGGGAGTCGAGGGCGCGACTTTTGTGGCTCCCGCCGCGGGCAGGCTCGCGGATGCCGACACTGCGGTGACCTGGACGGCGGATCCGCTTGCGCAGTTCTACCAGTTGCTGATCGGGACCAGCAAAGGAGACTCGGATCTGCTCGATTCAGGCCCGATCCACAGTCGCATGCGGGTCGTGCCGGGCCTGCCTGCCGGACAGGTGGCGTACGCCACCCTGAAGACGACCTACGCGGGGGCCATAGTACGCTCACAGGAGATGTCCTATACGGTCGGCGCGCCGACGACGACCAGCGCGGGAATGTTGATCGTTGCGCGCAGCCTGACGGCTGACGTTCGCGAAATGGCTGACACCGACAACCAGCCGTACGATGGCACGCCTCTGATCAGTACCGTGGGAGCCACGGGAACCGGGGTTGCTGATTGCAACACCTTCGCCGTGACGCTGTTGAGTCAACTTAGTGATGCCAACGTAACGCTTCAATCCCGTTTGCTGGCCGCATGCCTCAACCCCAACAGTTACGATTGTCACGCTCTTGTCGAGATCCTCGACACGGACACCATGCGTTGGGTCACGCTCGACCCGACGTTCGGACTCTATGCGCTCAATTTCGCAGGCCAGCCGGCAACTTCTGCGGAGATCTCTGCCGCCGCGCGCGCGCAAGCCTTCACGCAGCTGAGCTACGAATTTCTCACGCCGCGCGGTAACGCTTATGCGCTCGCCTACTACATCGATTACCCGCTGCTGTTTATCGACATCTACCAGCCCGATTCGTCGGCGTTGGTCGAGCCTGCGCCGCCGACCCTGCAGCCTTATTTTGATCTGGTCGGATCCGCGACCAGCAGCCCCTATTCGGATTACTACGCCATTCAGTGCGCCGCGGGTTATACCTCGGCGACGGCCAATTGGGATGGTTCGACCAAGACCTACGGCTGCCTGAGCGGCTTTACGCCCGTCTTCTCGGGCATATCGGTATCCCTCATCGCATCGGAGCCTTCCGCCGCGGCAGTCTGGCGAATCCACCGATTCTTCTTTTGACGTCCCGATCATCCGGTGGCGCAGCGTTGCCCGCAATGTGTGCCGACAGGATCAAAGCTTGCGCTTTCACGCCACGTGTTCCGGTCGCAGTGTCCGGTATAGGCCTTCGCTGAGACTTAACGGCGGCCGCCAACCGGTCCGCGTCTGCGAGTCGCGTGTGTCGACGATCAGCGAGCTGCACAAACGCTCGATGTCAGCTTGACGTCCAACGACCGCGCCCGCCAAGCGTAGCAGGGCGACCGGGACCGGCAGCGGCGGCAAGCGGTTGCCGAGTATCCGAGCGCAGCGGCGCAGCAGCTCGGCTATCGAAACCACTTCCTCGTCCGCGACCAGCAACGGCAATCCGATGGCGCCACCGGATGTGAGGCACGCAATTACGAAGTCACATAGATTCCATACGCTCACGAAACTTCGGCGGTTGTGCACCGCGCCGAGTGGCAAAGGTATGCCGCGCTGCAGGCCCTTCATGAGGCGGCCGAAGTTTCCCGGTGCGTGCGGACCAAATACGAGCGGTGGCCGAACGATGCTCACCTCGACGCTACCTTGTGCGGCGAGCGCCATGGCGATGCGTTCCGACTCGAGCTTCGTCCGGGAGTAGAAGTCGTGCGGCGCAGGCGGTGTGCTTGCATTGAAGGCGCCGTCGCCGGATTGCGCACCGAGCACCCCGATCGAGCTCAACAGAACCATGCGACGGACTCCGCAGGCATTCGCGGCGGCCGCGAGTTCGCCAGTAGCCTCGACATTGACAGCGCGAATACGCTCGCGCTCCTCGGCGGTGCCGGGCTCGGCGCGGTGCGCCATTGCTGCAGTATGCACGATCGCATCCGCTCCGCGCAGAACTCCGGCCCATTCGGTGCCGACCAGATTGGCGATCTCATGCCGCTCGACACCCGGCGGCAGCGAACGGCGGTTCCCCCGCCGCGTCACGGCACGAACCGCGTAGCCTCGGGCGGCGAGCGTGGCGACGAGCTGGCTGCCGATAAACCCCGTCGCTCCTGTGACTACAACCGGCGCGGTTCGTTCAGCCTCAGTCACCGACGGCTTCCGGCGGCCCGCTCGATTACCTTGAACGAATCCTCGGCCTGGCGGACTCGAGAGTACTGCGGAGCCGCGCGCGCCGCGCTCTCGGCGAGCCTCGCGCACAGCGCATGATCGAGTGCGAGCGTGTGTGCTGCGTTGGCGAGCGCGGCCGGATCCATCGGCGCTACGACGATTCCAGCCTCGTGCCGCTCGACAATGTCGGAGCCCTCACCACGCGGGGCCGCATAAATCGTCGGCACCCCGACGGCCATGGCCTCGAAAATCTTCGACGGAATGACGGTCGCAAACACGGGGTTGGCTCGCAGGTGAACGAGCGAGGCGTTGCACACCGACCAGAATCGAGGCATCGAGGATTTTTCCTGGCGCGGCGCGAACACGACATTGTCGAGACCGGATGTCCGCACTGCCGCTTCCAATTCGGACTTCGCAGCCCCGACACCCACGAAAAAGAATGTAACGGCGGTTCCCCGGAGTTGCTGTGCCGCGGCGATGACGTTCTCCAGGCCGTGCGCAAGTCCCAGCGTTCCGAGATATCCAACGACGAATCGATTTCGCAATCCGTATTCGGACTCGAGCTCGGGATCTCGCGGCATTCCCGGCCGGAACAGCTCGAGGTTCGCGCCGTTGACGACCACGTCAATCTTCGCCCTATCCACGCCGCGACGCACGAGATCGGTCTTGAATGCCTGTGTCAGTGCCAGAATCCGTGTCGATCGCCGATACAGAAATAGTTCCAGTCGTTCGAGCATGCGCAGAATTTGCGACTCGCCCCGAAGTGCCTCCGTAGCCGCGATGCTGGCTGGCCAGAGATCACGAATCTCCAACACGTGCGGCACTCCGCGGAGCATCGCGTGCACGACGCCCGCCGCCGGTACGAACAGATGTGGCGATGTCGAGATGATCACATGTGGCCGCACCTCCAGCCACGCCATCATGGAGGCGGAGATCATATAGGATAAGTAGTCAAGGGTTCTGCGCACCGTTCCTTCATTGGCGGTCATGTACGTGAGTATGCGAACCACCCTGATGCCGTCCAGCGTCTCGACCGTCCGCAGCCGGTGTCGGTACCCGGGAAACAACTTGCCTTCCGGAAAGTTGGGCGCGCTGCAGAGCACCGTTACCGAGTGACCCGCGCGCGCCCAGAGTCTGGCGCGCTCGTATACGTGTGCCGCCGGTGCCGAGGGCTCGGGAAAGAAATGATCGGAAAGGAACAGGATGCGCATCTTAACCGAGCGTCGAGGCAAGCAGGGGATTGCCTGTCTCGCTCACATTATCCCGCAGAACCTGTTGCGGGTCGTCGCGGTGTTGCCGGACGAGGCATGGCGCATCGCGTAGGGCAGCATTGGAAAACCGGTTGTCGGCAACCGTTGAGCTGGCGCCAAACCATATCGCCGGATCGCCGCGGTCGCGCAGGCCCCAATCCTCGATCCGGTTGCCGGTTATCGTCGCATGCGCCACCGAGATGTGCATGCCTGCAGCTTGGGTCGCGCGTACGATGTTGGCCGCAATAACCACGCCCCCGGGTGGGTCGCTGGTCACGCCGATCCCAATACCGCCGCAGTGCTCGACATGATTACCCACGATGCGTCCGCCGCGCATGTTCGTTCCGGCGATGATCGAGCCGACATTGAGTGCAATCTGCCCTGTGAACGGTGACAGGCCCGCATTGAAAATGACATTGTGGCTCACGTCATAGCGAAAGCAGGCCTCGACTTTTATGGGACTTTCAAAGTCGCCGATGTGATTGCCCAGCACACGAATTGCGGCGCAGCCGTACGCTTTGATGCCGCGGACGGAACGCAGCGGATCGGGACTCTCGGCAGCCTCGCGCGACCGTTGGCCATGCAGGGAATTGTTCGCCACGAGCCCGTAGTCGACCCGCGTGAGGTTGCAGCCGAAGTGCGAGCCGTCCATCGTGTTGTTCACGAAATGTGCGAAGCGCGCCTCCTGAATGTCGCACGTGTCGAACCGGCTGACGCCGCCGGTGAAACGACATTCGCTCACGTCCGCGTCTACGACCGCGAAGATCTCGACCGGACAAGTCAATTTTCCGTCATTCGCGAAGTTCCTGAATTCGCAGCCGTGCACGAGCACGCGCTCGAAGCCTGAGATTCTAAGCCCCTGCCCTGTGTCTAATTCGAACGTGCATTCCGAGCCGTCAAAAATGCCGTTGCGGCACTCGAAGCGTGGATACAGGACGCCGGGATCGTAGGCCAAGGCGCGCAGCTGTCCACCGGGATAGGTCAGTTGCAGCGGTGTATCAACATCGATGGCATCAGATCGAACGGCAACGATCCGAGCCCATGCCGGCGGATATGACGATGCGTCGTGTCGCGGATAGTCATTGAGGGAGAGTCGAACCCATTGTCCAACGGTGAACCCCGTCGAGCTCTTCAACCGCACGGTTCTGCTGCCCTGTTCTGCGCCGCCGGTGACCGCGCCGATCGCGGTGGGCGAAGGAGTATCACGAACAAATGCCTGGGTATGCCCGATGGGTTTCACGGTGGCGCTCTGCAGATCGATCACGGCGGAGCGGCCGATGGGCACTCGTGTACGCAGCAGATAGACGCACTCGGCGCCTCCACCCAGAACACGATGTCCGGTTAGGATAGCGGCCGACCATGCGGCGGAATCGTCACTGCGACCGTGACCTTCCGCGCCGTAGCGGCGGACGTCTCCGGGCAAAAAAATGGGATTTACGAAGCCTATGCCAGCAGCGTGCTCCTGTGGGGTCAAGCCTGCAGCGCGCGGGTTGCTGGCGGGGGAGTCGGCCTTGCCGCGCGTGGCTTCGGAGGCCCCCGTTGTCTCGACGGCGGTCAATCCAAGCACGGCGGTAATCGCTTCTCTTCGATGCATCGGTGTTCCCGGCGCCAGTCAGCTTTTTGGATCGTACCGCAACGCGCGAGCCGCGGATTCCTTCCCATGATCCCGCCCGTCGATGACGCTCACCGGATCCGGTACACTCACTCGATGTGCCGGCAAGCCCAGCAGCCTGATGCTCTAGCATATTGAATCGTAAGATGACAAGCGCTAATCTGCCACTGCCCACGCTCGCCGTCCTGGAAGCCGCATTGCGGAGCACGACGGAGCGTTTCGCCAGTGAGCTCGCGTGTCCATCGGACGCGCCGCCAGACTGGAGCGAAGCCGAGTGGCGCACGGCGCGTTCGTCGGCGGCGATGCACGGTGTCTGCGCGCTTCTGGCCAGGAGATTACGCTGGCATGGGCCGCAGTCCTGGAAGGGGTTTCTCGATGAGCAGCTCGACCATTCGATTCGCAGGTATCAGCGGATCGCGCAGCTGTTGGACGACCTGGACAGAGAGGCTCGAAGGCAAGGCGTTGGCATCATTCCGCTGAAAGGTGCCGCGCTGTACACGCTTGGAGTATATGCGCAAGGCGAGCGGCCGATGTCGGACATCGATCTGCTCGCGCGGCACGCAGATCTCGCACCGGTGACGAGATTGCTCGAACAGCTGGGATATCACGAAGCTTATGTGATGCCGCGGCATAGGGTCTTCGTGCCACGCGACGGGCAAGCCATTCTCAGCTATGCGGAACATTCCGGCAATTCGATCAACATCGAGCTGCACACGAGCATCCTCGAGAAGCTGCCGGTTGCCGCCGCCGATATCTCGCAGCAGCTGTTTCCCCGGCGGCTGCACCCGGGCTCGAACTCCTATCCTTCGACCGCCGCGCTGATGAAGCATCTTCTCCTGCACGCGGCCGGCAACATTCGCGCCAGGGCGCTGAGGCTCATTCATCTGTACGAAATCGCGCTGCTCTCGTCGGTCATGCGCGGCACAGATTGGCACGAGTTGCTCGGACAGCGGGCGGATTGGTGGATGTCGCCGCCGCTCGTATTGACTGCGCGCTATTTTCCGCAGGCGGTCGATCCCAGTGTACTCGCGGCCTCCGAACGGCACTGTCCGCGACTACTGCGCTCGATGTCGCGCAATTACACGCTGACGGACGTTTCTCTTTCACAGTTGTGGGTCAGCGCGTTTCCGGGCATCGAGTGGTCCACCTCCGGTCGCGAAGCGTTGCAGTACATCTTCGCGCGGATCAAGCCAGGTCGTCAGGTGATGGCGGAGCGCCGCGACGTCGTCGCGGTGCAACGCTGGGCCGGCGACAGCTCATGGTCGAATATGTCGCAATCCATGCGCATCCTGCGGTGGCTGATTTCCCGGCCTGCGCGGCCTGAAACCCTGTACTCGGTTCGCGAAGCGTGGAACAGCGTGAGTTGACCGGATGTCGGGCGGCCACTTCATCGACCTGCTGCGTTTTGTCGCCGGCACGCCCATCGACCGGTGGACGCTCACAGTCATCGGCGGCGGAGTCGAAGGGGGTATCCGCGACGGCAAAGTAACCATCACTCTGGAATTCGCGGACGGCTCGATGGGTTATCTCGCCAGTGGCTGCATCCCGGTCGCGCTGCGCGAGGCAGTGCGGCTCTAGCTAGGGCTGCGCCGCGGATGTGCATCCTGAGAATGCTGTTGAGGGGATGGCTCATGCCGTTGCCGATCAGCCTGATGCTGGTTTGCGTCGGCTTGCTCTTGAAACTGAGCGGACGTCCCCGGGCCGGCCGGATCGTACTTTCAGTCGGTGTCGGCATTGCCGTGGCGGCGACGTTGAATCCCGTGGGCCGTGGTCTGTTGCTCCCCCTTGAGACTCGCTACCACGCGGTCATCAACGCAACCACCCTGAATCCTGCGCCCCGCTATGTAGTCGTCCTGGGCAGTGGATACCAACCGCGGGACGGTCTCTCGGTCACTGAGGCGTTGGGATCCACGGCTGTGATGCGTCTCGCCGAAGGAGTGCGACTCTATCGCCAGCTTCCCGCCTCCTCGCTCATCGTATCCGGCGGCCCTCTTCACGGTGATCCACCCGGCGCGAAGGGTTATGCGCTCGCCGCTGTCGCTCTCGGAGTTCCTGCCGCCTCCATCATCCTGATCGATACGCCGGTAGACACAGGAGCCGAAATTCGCGCCATCCGCGCCCGCGTCGGCGATGCGCCGGTTCTGCTGGTTACGTCCGCTGCGCACATGCCGCGCGCCATGGAGCATTGCCGGAGAATCGGGCTGCATGCAATTGCGGCGCCGACCGACAATCTCGCGGATCCCGTCGGGCACACGCCGGGATTGCTCTTGCTGCCCTCCGGCACTGCACTGCGCAAGACGGAAACCGCATTCCACGAGTACTTCGGTCTCCTGGCTTTGAGCCTCGGGATAGGTTGATGCGCGCAACAGCGGCTGTGACCAGGGCGCGCCTTCTGTCTGTACCGCCCCGTCTGTTGCGTCTGTGCGGGAGTCTGACGGGCCGAGGCGCGGAGGTCGCTCGGTTGTGTGGGTCTCTGACAGTCGATTGCGCCGAGACCCGCGCAGAGCTGGGATGGTCCG
>JBOIAD010000093.1:0-12288 GCA_050738795.1 Steroidobacteraceae bacterium | reverse complement strand
GTGATCAGCGCAAGGGCCGCGACACGTTGCAGCGCGCGCGCGCCGGCAGAGATGGCTTCGAAGCGGTTCATGAGGTTCTCCCTGATCATGGGACTCTCCCTAATTGCCCATGCAGTGGACGGCGGTTTCGGCGAAGACTTGCTTCAGCTTGTAACCTTGCGTCTTGAAGTCGTTCTTGATCTGCGCGACGGCTGCGCGGTCGGCGGCGTTGCCGGGCGCGCGAAAGCACACGGCGGTAAAGACTTTCTGCACCTGGCACTCGGCAAAAGCATCGCTCTGCGCAAGCTCCTGGCCCAGAGACTTGGCCCCCCTGCCGCTACCCGGCAGCGCCGGATCCCAGCCGAGGTTCGCGTTCGGTCCCTGGCGCCAGCGATTCGACCAGCTGTCATCCGGGGTCACGAAGCCGTACTTGAAGTTGCTGGAATTGATGAAGTACTTGGGCTGCACCTTGTTCGCCGTGTAGACCATCGAGCCCTGCGCGCCAACCGTCGCATCGAAGTTGTAATAGGCGAACGCCTGCGCCATGGGATCCATCCCGCTGTGGCAGCCGATGCAGCTGTTCAGGAAGATACGGCTGTCGCCGCCAGGCGAGCGCGCCACATCCTGGCGGATGCGGTCGGAAGGGCGGGAGGTGTCCTGCACCGCCTCCATGTCACGGCAGAAGTGATTGATGAGCGTGAAGCGGAACATGGCCCGGTTCGTGCCCGCGACGAAGAACGCCGATTCGGCGCCGCGGGTGGTGATCAGGCCGGCGGTCGCATCGACCGGGGTTCCATAGACCGTCGATTGCGTCGTCTTCTGCAGATTGGCGAACAAATCCACGCCGTTCGCGTCCGCGGCGGCGTAGTGATCGTTGCCGGCAATCGACGGCGCGGGCGACACCCCCTTGACGGTATACAGAATGTCTGCCGACAGCGCGGTGTTGAATGGCACGTCGTCGCGCACCATGCCGATCACGGTCGCGGTGTAGTCGTTCAAGGGCGCGAATACCGTCTGGTCGCGGTTCGTCCACGGCGTGACGAAGTTCTTCAGCGTCACGTTGTAGAAGGACGGCTGGCTGGTGGCGATGGCCGCGGCGCCGATCGCATTGTTGGCTGCGATCATGTTGGCCATCGTGGTCAGGTTGGCTGCACTGGGCGGTACTCCCGTGATGCGGTTGTGTAGGCGAACCGCCTGCTCACGCGGTCCGGCTCCCGCGGGCGCGGCGATCTGCAGCAGAGCGGCCAGCGCGCACAATGCGAGCGCGGCTGGGGTGCGCGTCAGGCGCGAACCCGCAAGTCTGGTCTGTGTCTTGGTATCCATGGCGCTCGTCTACTCCCAACAAATTGCCCGTGCGCGGACCGGACTATACGGTGGCGCAACACCTCTCCCGAATGTCTCAGGCAAGTGACGTCGCTTTGCGCAGACACTTCTGTTGATACCTGGCCGGCGGCATCCCTCGCGCGGCAAAGTGCGAGTCGGGTCACGGCGCACGACCGGCTGAAGGACTACCAAGATGACCCACGGAATCGGGACTTGCGCACTATCCGGCTCGTACCGGCCCGCCAGACACCCGGTTCCGCGGCGCCCTGTCACGCCGGCACGCTCGTCCGTTTCGCACGCGAGTGAGGGAACAGCGAACCGTGCTCGGGTGCCGTGACGCACTCGGCACAACTACGAACACGTTTCAAGAAAGCATTCAAACTGGGGACCGAATTACGTTACATTCGCCCGTCGCGCGGAACGACGGTGGATGAGCTGGAGTGTTTTACATGAGAGTGGAGCGCGGAATCGTGAACAGGCTCACGCAGATGTTGCGAGCACGCCGCTGTCGCGCCCGCCCGGGGGCGGTGGCGCTGGTTGGTTGCACCGCCGCATGGCTCGCCGCCTGCAGCGGCAATGCCCACATCGACGTCGCGAACAGCCAGACGGCGGATCCGGCGACCGTCGATTTTCCGATCTTCTACATCAAGCGCACGATTCCCCCGGCGACGGACGACCTGCGCGCGCTGCGCGAGGCCGTGCTGCCGACGAAGACGGCCATGGTGATTCCCAAGGCCGACCTCTTCAAGCGCGACAGCGCCTCACCCAGCGCCAACGAAACAAACATCACGGCCCGCGTCACCGGAACTGACACCTACGACGTCAAGGACGTCGACGCCGCCCTGGACGGCAAGTCGATCGTTTTCGCGATGCGCGGCCCGCTGACGGCCGACATGAAGCAGAAGGATCCGCCGACCTGGCACTTGTGGGAGTACGTCATTGCGACCGATACGCTGCGCCAGGTGATACCGCCGGCTCTGGATCCCGACTCCAGCAACAACGTCGCGCCGCATTACATGCCGGACGGGCGCATCGTGTTTTCCTCCACGGCCCAGCGCCAGTCGAAGGCGATGCTGCTCGATGAGGGCAAGCCGCAGTTCGAGGCGCAGGACGAGGACCGCAACGAGCCCGCGTTCGTGCTCCACGTGATCAGTGCCGATCGCTCCGAGTTCCACCAGATTTCCTTCAACCCGAGCCACGATCGTGATTCGACCGTGCTGATGAGTGGGCGGATCCTCTGGAGCCGCTGGGATCACGCGCCGGGCAGGGACGCAATGAGCCTGTACACGTCCAATCCGGATGGCACGGATGTCCAGCTGTATTACGGTGCCAACAGTCACATGACGGGGTCGAAGAATTCGGTGATCGAGTTCGTGCAGCCGAGGGAGATGCAGGACGGGCGCATCCTGACGCTGATCCGGCCCTATACCGACGATGATTTCGGCGGGGATCTGGTCATGATCGACGGCGCTCAGTACGTCGAGAACACGCAAGCCCTGCTGACCAACGCAGGCCTTACCGGTCCCGCCCAGACGCGCGCGACTCCAAACGATGTCGTCACCGTTCCCGGCCCCTCGCCCGGGGGACGCTTCAACGCCGCATACCCTCTATGGGACAGCTCGGCCCGCATACTCGTGAGCTGGACGCAATGCCGCCTGCTCGACGGAATGTCGGCCGCCATCGTTCCGTGCACGGATGCGCGGCTGGCCGATCCCAACGTCATGACTGCTCCTCCTTTGTACAGCGTGTGGATGTTCGACCCGAATCAGAACACTCTGCTGCCGGTGATGGCGCCCGTCGAGGGCGTCATGGTGACCGACGTCGTGGCCGCTCAGCCGCGCACCCTCCAGAACGTCATCCTGGACAAGGTGCCGGGGCTGGACCTCGACCAGGATCTGGTCACCCAGAACGTCGGCGTGCTCGACATCAAGAGTGTCTACGATTTCGACGGCGTGGATACCGCGACGCCCAGCATTCCCGCACTGGCCGATCCCGCCGCGACCCGGGCGGCACAGCGTCCGGCCCGTTTCATCCGGCTCGAGAAGCCGGTTTCCATTCCGGACAAGGATGTGGTTGACCTGGCGGGTGCCGCTTTCGGCGCCAGTGGCTTCATGCGTGAGATCATGGGTTATGCGCCGGTCGAGCCCGACGGCTCCGTGCGAATCAAGGTCCCGGCGAACGTCGCGTTCCAGATCAGCGTGCTCGACGTCAACGGACGGCGCATCACCCCGGTACACAACGCGTGGTTGCAGGTTCGGCCGGGAGAGGTGCTGGCGTGCAATGGCTGCCATATGCCAGCCACAGCTCAGAAACCGTACTCGCACGGCCGCGACGGCCTGTTCGCCGCCGCGTACGCCGGAGCGGCCACGAGCGGGACGCCATTTCCGCACACGCTGGGGACCTTTCTGCCGCAGGCCGGTGAGACCATGGCGCAGGCACGCGCGCGCACCAGCTGCACCTCGGACACGCCACGCTGCAAGCAGATGAATCCGAGCGTAAATGTTTACTACTCGGACGTGTGGACCGATCCGGGAGCGGCCGGTCGCGCCAAGGATGTCTCTTTCGACTACAGCTACAATAACGCGACGCAATTTTCGACGCCGATTCCGACAAAGACGTCGTGTTTGGACTCGCCCGCTGGGGTCTCTGCATGGGCTTTCAACTGCCGAATCGTGATCAATTACTATCGGCCCTCGGACGAGGGTAACATCCAGGCGCTGTGGGACCGGCCGCGCCAGACACTGGACCCCGTAACGATGGCAGTGCTGACCGACCATACTTGCACCCAGGCGGGTTGCCACACGACCAAGGCACTGCCGCCGGCCGCCGTGCAGGTTCCGGCCGGGCAGCTCAATCTGACCAGCACGGCCTCGGACGACGAGCCCTTGCAGCCGATCTCGTACCGTCACCTGCTGTTCCCGCACAACGAGCAGGAAGTTATCATGGGCGCTCTGCAGGACACGCCGGGACCGCCGGATGCGAACGGCGACCCGACGACCATCCCTGTAGGACCGTTTGCGAATGCGGGCAGCGCGAACGGCGCGCTCTCGAGGGCGTTCCTCGGTCGATTTGCACCGGGTTCCGGCAGCACCCACACGGGCTACCTGAGTCCGGCCGAGCTTCGCTTGATCTCAGAGTGGCTGGATATTGGCGCGCAATTCTTCAACGATCCGTTCGACCCGGCCGTACCGGTCAATTGAACCACTCACGGAAATTGGGCATTGCACGCCAGACGATCCATGCCTGACAGTAAGATGCCCAAATTCCGCGGGGCCCATTAGGACGTCTTTGCGAAGCCTCCCATTCGCCGCCTTGCTGCTCTCGCTCGTGCTGTTCGCCGCGCCCGCGGCGAGCCGCCAGCGCGAGCATCTGCAGGTGTTCGTGACTGCGCCGTACCTCGAGCTACGCTCGGGTCCGGGCCGCGGCTATCCCGTGTTTCATGTCGCCGAGCGCGACGAGAGCGTGGAGGTGCTCTTCCGCCGCACGGATTGGTTCAAGGTACGCACGGAGCGTGGCGTGGAGGGATGGGCTGCGCAGCGCGACATGCTGCGCACGGTCCTGGCAGACGGCTCCCCGTTCAAGTTCGACCTCGGAGACCGTACCGGCTTCACCTCGCACCGCTTCGAGATGGGCATGTTTGCGGGCGACTACGGTGGCGCCACGCTGATATCCGGCTACGGATCGTTCTCGCTCAATTCACAGCTCGCAGCGGAGCTGTCGCTGGGCCAGTTCCTGGGTAAATTCTCCAACGGAACCGTCGCCGACATCGGGTTCACGCATGTGCTCGTGCCGGAATGGCGGTTGTCGCCATTCCTGATGCTGGGAACAGGACTCGTGCACATCACGCCGAAAGCGACGCTCGTGCTACCTTCAGAGCGCACGGACCAGACTGCCTACGTTGGCGGCGGCTTGCGCTTCTACCTCACGCGCCGCTTCTTCGTGCGCGCCGAGTACAAGAGTCACGTCGTATTTACGAAGCGCAACGCAAATGAGGAAGTAGACGAATGGAAACTGGGATTCGCGTTCTTCTTCTGACTGCGCTCCTGATGACGCTGCCGGGCTGCGCCTCCGTGCGCAACTGGTTCCATCATCGCAGCGAGGTACGCCAGGCGAAGGCGGAAGCCCGGGAAGAAGCCGCCCAGGCGGATGCTCAGGCCGCCCAGCAGGATTCGGACGCGTCCCCGCCGCGCGTGGTCGAACCCGAGGTCGAGCGCCGGCGCATCAAGGTACCCAGAATAAAGAGCTCGAACGTCGAGCTGGGGGTGCAGTACGGCTGGCTGTCGATCGAGGACTTCGGCACCCAATCCACCTACGGACTGTCCGCCGCCTACCATGTGACCGAGGACTTCTTCTTCCTGGGCGAAGTGGGGCGCGCCTGGGGCGGCAAGACCAGCTTCGAGACCCTCGGGGGCAATATTCAACTGCTTACCAGTGCTGAGAGGCGCTTCACGTATTACGACCTCTCGCTGGGCTACAACTTCCTTCCTGGCGAGGCTTTTATCGGTCGTGGCCACGCCTTGACGAGCGCTTTCTATCTTGTCGGCGGAATCGGCAGCACCCAGTTCGCGGGCGACGATCGCTTTACCGTGAACTTCGGCGCGGGTTACCGCGTGCTGCCTTCGGACTGGCTCGCGATCCACATCCAGGTGCAGGATCGCGTGTTCCGGACCGACCTGCTGGGAGTGTCCAAGCTCACCAACAACATGGAAGCGACCCTCGGGACGACCGTTTTCTTTTGAGGACAGGATCTGCGCACATGAAGAACCGTATCGCCGCAATCATCGCCATCGCGCTGAGCGTCGCCCTGCCCGCCAGCGCGGGCTCGAACCCCGCGGCGCCCCAGTTCACTCTCGGGGCGCGCGGCGGCGGCAGCCTGAGCCTCGCCCAGTACAAGGGCCAGGTCGTTATGCTCAATTTCTGGGCGAGCTGGTGCGGGCCCTGCCGGCAGGAGATGCCCCTGCTGGAGAATATCTACAAGAAGTACAGCAAGCTCGGCTTCACGCTGATCGGCGTGAACGTGGAGCCCGACTCGAAGGCGGCGGACGACTGGCTGAAGCAGACTCCGGTCAGCTTCCCGATCGTCTATGACAAGGAAAGCAAGGTCAGCAAGGATTACGACGTGGAGGGCATGCCCAGCACCGTGATCATCGATCGCAAGGGCAATGTGCGCATGCTCCACAGGGGCTACAAGCCGGGCGACGAAAACGAGTACCTGGACAGCATCCGGGCCCTCATCCGCGAATAGCTGACGGAGGCGTACATGCGCACGGTCGCCGTATTGATCGCTGTGGCACTGGGAATCGCACTCGGCGGCTGCTCGCCCATCGAGCCGTGGGTGAAGCCCTATGAGCGTGAGCATTTCGCCGATCCCATCATGTCGTTCAATCGCGATCCGGTCTCGAGCGTGTACCGCGAGCACGTGCTCGAATCGCGCGAAGGCGCGCGCGGCGCGACGGGCGGTGTAGGCGGCGGCTGCGGATGCAATTGATCGTGCATCTCCGGCGGACCCGTGCGGCGCTGCACCGTCACGCAAGCACGCTGCTGGCGCTCTGCGTGTGTGTCACGCCGGCGCTTGCCGGAGTGCTCCCCGAGGATCGAACGGATCTCCTG
This sequence comes from Steroidobacteraceae bacterium, assembly GCA_050738795.1. Taxonomy (GTDB): domain Bacteria; phylum Pseudomonadota; class Gammaproteobacteria; order Steroidobacterales; family Steroidobacteraceae; genus 13-2-20CM-66-19. The sequence goes on along the minus strand of JBOIAD010000093.1, from coordinate 5,376 downwards.
TATCACCGCTATCAGGGTGGTGGCGTCACCGTCCAGGGCCCCTCGCTTCTCATTCAAAAGAAGATCACGGACAGCCTCGCGCTGACGGCGAATTACTACGAGGACATGATCTCGAGCGCCTCGATCGATGTGAAACTCGCCGCAAGCCCGTACAAGGAGAAGCGCAAGCAGAAGAGCGCCGGCTTCGAATACCTGCACGGCAAGTCCACGTACAGCGCCGGCTTCATCAACAGCGTCGAGCCGGACTACCGCGCGAACACGAGCTACTATTCGATCAGCCAGGACATGTTCGGCGATCTGACGACGTTCACCATGACGTACAAGCGCGGCTGGGACCGCGTGTACAAGGACGGGAAGCTCACCCCCGACGGCCCGATCGTCAATCTGCCGGACTTCGGCGGCCACGACAAGGACGGCAATCCGATCGCCTTCAAGGATGCGGACCACCGCGGCTACTCGGTGGGACTGAGCCAGATCCTGACCCGCAACCTCATCATGAGCCTGAATTACGAAGTGCTCACCGATCAGGGGTATCTGCAGAACCCGTATCGGGAAATCCTGTTTCTCACACCCGGACAGGGCGTGGGGTTTGGCAAGGCGGACCAGATCTACCCCAGCACGCGCACCAGTAACGCCGCCTCCGTCGAGGTGAAGTATTTCCTGCCGTACCGGGCGGCGCTCAGCGGCCAGTATCGTTATTTTCAGGATACGTGGGGAATCCGCGCCCACACCGTGGAGCTCGGCTATACCCATCCTGCCTGGAAGCACTGGATCTTCGACGGCAGCCTGCGTTACTACACCCAGAACGCCGCCAGCTTCTACAGCGATCTGTTTCCGCGCGCGGACTTCCAGAATTTCGAGGCGCGCGACCGGGAGCTTGCGGCCTTCAACAGCTACACCGTGGGAATCGGTGCCTCCTACGAGTTCACCGTCCCGCGCGCGCCCTGGATCAACAAGAGCAGTGCCAACATCCGGCTGGACCACCTGCTGATCGACTACAAGGACTTCCGCAACGCGCTGCTCATCGGCCCGGCACCCGGCTTTCAGCCGGGCGAAGAGCCGCTCTACCGGCTGAACGCAAACATCCTCCAGGTCTTCGTCTCGATCTGGTTCTGATCAGCATGTCCCCTTGGGTGCGCAGCTGAGTTAAGCTTGCGCAATCGTACCGCCGTGGGTGTCTGCGGCCGGCGACAGTGAGCCATCGGCGGGACGGACGTCACGCCTCCCGGCCCGCGGCTCGCAAGGTCCGCAGGCCGCTTTCGAGAGATATATTAGGGGATCTCAAGCATGCGAACCCGCACCAGACTGTTCACCGTTCTTGCCGGACTCCTGCTCGCGGCCGGCACCGCAGGAGCTTGGGCGCAAGCACGGGAGCAAGGACGCCTGCTCATGGCAAGCCAGGTGCTCGAAGAGCTGCGCACCTCGCGCGACCAGTACGTTCCCGACCGGCTGCTGGAGCGCGCCTACGCCATCGCGATCATTCCTGACATGACGAAGGTCGCATTCTTCGCGGGCGGGCGGCGGGGCCACGGCGTGCTGGTGGTGCGCGACAAGGATGGCCGCTTCACCAGTCCACTGTTCATCACCATGACCGGCGGCAGCTTTGGCTGGCAATGGGGTGTGCAATCGACGGATATCATGCTCGTGTTCACCACCCGCCGGGGCGTGGAGGGAATCACGGGCGGGAAGTTCACCTTGGGCGCTGATGCGTCCGTCGCAGCCGGTCCAGTCGGTCGCAGCGCTTCTGCTTCGACCGATACCAGCTTCAAGGCCGAGGTGTATTCCTACTCACGCAGCCGCGGGGTATTTGCCGGCCTGGCCTTGGACGGCACGGCGCTGACAATCGATGACGATGCGAACGATGCGTTCTATGGGAAGTCCGGCGTGTTGGCCTCGGACATCATTTCCGGCAACGTCAAGAGCAACGATGAGAGCGCCCGACGCTTCCTTGCAGCCGTGAACAAAGGCACGCAGGCGCAGTCCGCCTCATCCAGCACACCCGCCACGGCGTCGGCCCCGACTCCAGAGCCCCCAAGTGGCGCACCCCGCAGTGATGCCCCAATGCCCGGACACCCGCAGTCAAACGGCGCGAAAAGCTTTCCGATGGAAGATCCGAACCCCGGGCACGAGCCCAAGTAGAACAAGTAGAAGATGGAGAACCTGGTTTCTCCTTGACACGCACGAGGCCCTTGAGGCGCCCGGGTTGACACGTACGGGGTATTTACGTAACGATACGTATCGTAAAGATTTGGCGAGAGCTGCATGAAGGATCTGACTGAAGGGCCCATCAGCCGCCAATTGGTCGCCATGGCCGTGCCGATTGCTGCCGGGATGCTCTTCCAGACACTGTATTTCCTGGTGGACCTGTATTTTGTGGCCAGCCTCGGCGATGCGGCCCTCGCCGGCGTCAGCTCCGCCGGCAACGTATCCTTCATCGTGCTGGCGCTGACACAGACGCTCGGAGTGGGGACCGTCGCCCTCGTTTCGCACGCTGCAGGCAGGAAGGATCAGCTCGAGGCCAACCTGATCTTCAATCAGTCCGTCCTGCTGTCGGCAATCCTCGCGGTCCTGACGCTAGTCGCCGGCTACACACTGACCGCCTCTTACGTACGTTCCGTGGCGGCCGATCCTCCGTCGGCGGTGGCGGGCATCACCTATCTATATTGGTATTTTCCCGGCCTCGCGCTGCAATTCGCGCTCGTCGCCATGGGATCCGCGCTGCGCGGCACGGGAATCGTGCAACCCACGATGATCGTTCAGGTTCTGACGGTCGTATTGAATACGGTCTTCGCACCCATTCTCATCGCTGGCTGGGGCACCCACCATCCCCTCGGAGTCGCAGGAGCGGGCCTGGCGAGCACTGTGTCCATCGCGATCGGAGTGGTGTTCCTGTGGCTGTATTTCGCAAAGCTGGAGAAGTACGTCTCGCTCCATCCGAGTCAGTGGGTCCCCAGGCTGCAGACCTGCAAGCGAATCCTGAATATCGGCCTGCCGGCCGGCGGCGAATTCCTGATGATGTTCGTGTTTGTCGCGGTCATCTACTGGGCGATCCGGGATTTCGGCCCCGCCGCCCAGGCCGGATTCGGCATCGCTTCGCGCGTCATGCAGGCAATCTTTCTGCCCGTCATGGCCCTCGCCTTCGCCGCCTCGCCCCTTGCGGGCCAGAATTTCGGTGCGGGCAAGCTGGCGCGCGTGAAGGAGACATTCTGGACCGCGGCGTTGATGAGCTCGGCCATGATGCTCGCCGTGACCCTGCTGTGCCAGTGGCGGCCCGAGCTGCTCATTCGGGCTTTCAGCAGCGATCCGCAGGTGATTGCCGTAGGCGGTCCGTATCTGCAGATCATTTCGTGGAACTTCGTCGCAACCGGCCTGATCTTCACGTGCTCGAGCCTGTTCCAGGCCCTCGGCAATACCTGGCCCTCGCTATTGAGCTCCGCTTCGCGACTCATCACGTTTGCTTTGCCGGCGGCGTGGATGAGTGCGCAGCCCCACTTCGAGCTGCGACACCTGTGGTATCTCTCGGTGTGTACGGTATCGCTGCAGGCGGTACTCAGCCTTACGCTCTTTCACCGTCAGTTTCATCAGAGCGTGGCGCGACGGCAGGCTGCCGTCGTCAATTAGAGTTGGAGCGTAGCGTCAGCGGTCCCGCGACGGGTGCGATGGCGCCCAGCAGCATGCCCAGCCACTTCAAAGCGGTCCTCATTCCCGTTCTAGTGAGCCCGGATGCCCGCCCGATCCAGTATGAGCTGCGCAAGCGGCAGATAATTGCCACCGAAATGATGGCCCCCGGACATCCTGATGAGCTGCGCATGCTGCGCGCTCACCTTCGGACAGATGGACTCGGTGTCGTCGTCGCCGTAGATGCACAGGGTATCGGCCGCAGAGAGCTTGGCGATCTGCGGGCGCACGGGCAGCCCGCTGGCGTCGCCGCCGATCCAGTTGGCGACGTGGAATTCGAATGCCGCCGACTCGCTGACGCCGATCAGCACTGTCATCCGGATCAGCGAACGGGTCGCCTGCGGCAGGCGGTTGACCGCGAACGGCAGCACGTCGGCACCTTGCGAGTAGCCGATCAGCAGCACGTGCTTTTTCTTCCAATGCCACGCATAGAACCGCACGATACGATCGATATCCTGCGCGAGCCCTGCTGGCGTTCTGGGCGTCCAGAAATAGCGCAGCGAATCGACTCCCGCGGTGGGCACGCCGTGCTCCGCCAGCAGAGCGCCAAGCTGCTTGTCGATGCCGGCCCATCCGCCATCCCCCGAAATCAACACGGCAAAAGTATCCGCGCCCGCTTCAGCAGCTCCCCCGGCCGCCTCGACCTCGACCACCGGCAGATCGGCGAGACTTGCCGGAGGCTCGGGGAGGCTCTGCACCTGCTGGCTCGCCAGCGACGCATACGCAGACTCGAGCTGCGGCAGCCAGTTCTGCGTCCCGGTGTAGTTATGGCCGACCTTGGGAAGCTCGACCAGGCGAGCCCCGCGCGTCTGTGCGACGAACGACCGTGCTGCGGAGATTGGACAGACCTTGTCGCGGCTTCCATGCAATGCCACCCAGGGCGCGTGTAGTTGCGGGGGCGGCAGCAGTCGCACGCCTGCCCCGCCCCGGCGCGGCGCAAAATGCAGTCCTTCGGTCTGACATAGCGGTTTGCGCAGATCGAGATCGACACAGAAGGACAAAGTCAGTGCACCCGCAAAGATCCCGGGCGGCGCCTGCGCGAGGCTGGTATACGCGAGCGTCGCGCCGGCGGAGTGGCCTATCAGAAACGGCGTGAAATAGGTCGGCAACTTGTAGTAAGCCTGAATATAGTGGCTGAGGTTTTCCAGGTCGCCGTCCGGCGATACACAGCGCCCGCCGTCCTTCTCCAGATCGGCGAACAGCTCCGCCGTGTCGATCCCCGCAACCATGGTCCCGTCCGCGGTCAACGCGGAAGCGATGGTCGCGAGCTTCGAGGTCCAGCCGCCATCGCCGGACATCAGCAGCGCAAAGTGCTTCACTTCGCCCGCGGGGCGGAAGACTTCGACATGCTTGAAGCGCCCATGAGAGAGGGATTCCGCACCGGTGGCGCAGCTGATCCAGATGCTCAGAACAAACGCGAAGGCTATGACATCGACGGCGCCGCGCACTACTGAGAGTCGTCCGCATGAGCCGCCTTTGCGACGGACCGTAGCGACCGGCAACGCTTCATGTCGAGGCACATTCCGCTAGTATTGCAGCACGTGTAACAGGGAACAACGTCGGCGGCATGAACACCCCGAGAACAGTCGTCGCGACCCGCTATGTCACGCCCTTGCACGAGGGCGGATCGCTTCCCGCAATCGTCGAGGCCGACGACGACGGCATGTACGTCCTGAAATTCCGTGGCGCAGGCCAGGG
>JBOIAD010000092.1:0-69721 GCA_050738795.1 Steroidobacteraceae bacterium | reverse complement strand
TCAGCGGCCAGGAAATTCTGGCGCTGCTGGGTCTCGCCGCGCTGCTGCTCACGGGCTACGGCCTGCGCGCCGCCCGCGCAGCGTACCCGCTGCTGCTGCTCGCTCTTTTCCGGGTCCGCACCTTTCGCGCCGCGGTCAACGGAAGCTTCTTCACCCGCATCAGCATCGGCGGGATCCCCTTCCTGTTGCCGCTGCTCTATCAGGTAGGCCTCGGATTCACTCCCATCCAATCCGGATTGCTCATGGCGCCGCAGGCTCTGGCGGCCATGAGCCTCAAGCTGACCATGCCCGGCATCCTGGCGCGTTTCGGACATCGCACGGTGCTGATCTGGAACACTGTCATTCTCGGCCTGCAGATCTGCCTGTTCGCCACGATCGGGCCGGAGACGCCCGTCTGGCTCATCGTGGCAGAGGCATTCAGTTTCGGCTTTTTCAGCTCCCTGCAATACACGAGCATGAACACGCTCGTGTACGCCGATGTCAGCGACGAGCACGCCAGCGATGCGAGCACGATATCCAGCACCATGCGGCAGCTGTCCGTCAGCTTCGGGGTTGCCGCGGCATCGCTGGTTGCCGCGCTCTTCGTTCCGGATCGCTTTCATACCGACGCACCGCAGATGGTTCGCGGCATCCATGAGGCGTTTCTCGTCCTGGGCGTCGCGGCGATCGTCTCCACGATCGTGTTCCGCGGCCTGCGCGGCGATGACGGCAGCCAGGTGAGCCAGCACAAGGCTGTCATGCCGGTGGCGTGAGTCCGCCAACGGTGCGGCCCGGCACTCGCTAGACTGGAGGGTACGTGGATGAGCCCTGGGGAGGGACGTTGCTGTGCTGTCGGATGAAGAATGCCGTCGCTGTGCCGAAGACATCCTGCGCGCCGCGCGGCACAGAGAACCGATTCAACAGCCGACCCGCACGTTTCCCGCCATGGATATCCTGGACGCCTACCGTATTCAGGATCTGTGCGTACAGGCGCGAATCGCGGGGGGCGCCCGCGTAGTCGGCCATAAGATCGGTCTGACCTCGCGTGCGATGCAGGTGGCTTTGCAGACGAACGAGCCCGACAGCGGCCGGATTCTCGATGACGCCGTATATCGGCACGGAGCACAGATCCGCGCCGACTCGTTCCTCAAGCCGCTGCTGGAGGTGGAGGTCGCGTTCATCATGGGGGAGAATCTCGAGGGGCCGGATGTGCGGACCGAGGACGTGATGCGCGCAACGCAACGCGTGGTGCCGGCGCTCGAGATCGTCGACCGCCGCACCGATCTGCCGCGGACCCTCATCGACACCATCGCCGACAATGCGGCTTTCGGCGCGATCGTGATCGGCGCGGATTCCAGGCCGCCGAAGGATGTCGACGTCGGCTGGCTCGGAGCGACCCTCGCGAGAAACGGCGTCATCGAGGAGTCCGGGGTGTCGGCTGCCGTCATGGGGCATCCGGCGGCCGCGGTCGCGTGGCTGGCCAACAGACTGCACGGTGCCGGGGCCGGCCTCGAGAAAGGACAACTCGTGCTCAGCGGTGCCTTCATGCGGCCCGTAAACGTCAAGGCGGGCGATTCGATTCTCGCCGACTACGGTCCACTCGGCACGCTCGGCGTGTCGTTCGTTTGAGAGCCCATACGAGGAAGGAGAGCAGTCATGCACGAAGTCCGGCCGTTGAGATCCAGTGACCGCACACAATGGGACGGCCTGTGGGATGCATACTTGCGCTTCTATCGGCAGCGTTCGTCCGCCGAACTCACCAACATCACTTTTGCGCGGCTGATCGACGAGTCCCGGCAGCCGCACGGCCTCGTCGCGGACAACAGCGGCAGGCTCGTGGGGTTCGTTCACTACCTGTTCCATCCCTCGTCCTGGTCCATCACGGATGTCTGCTATCTCGAGGATCTGTTCGTGGATCCGGCGGCGCGCGGCTGCGGAGTGGGACGCGGTCTGATCCATGCGGTCTACGCCGCGGCCGATCGCCTGAAGGCCGGCGCGGTCTATTGGATGACTCAGGAATTCAATGCCGACGGACGCGCGTTGTACGACACGCTGGCCCGCCGCACATCGTTCATCCGGTATGAGCGCTAAGGTGGCGGCTCAGGCGGGTGTCTCGCGCGCGCGGCGGCCGGTTGAACTGGCCCTGGATGGCGCCCGTTCCCACGACGAGAATCCGCATGTCAGCCGTCCGGTTTCCCGATATCGTAGTCCAAGCGCGCGGGCGCCCAGCCCGTCCGCGGATCGCTTGGGGTCAGGGCGGCCTTGGGCGGCGCGCCTATCCGGGAGCTCACATGGAGACCACCGCGAAACCTGATTTCAACAGTGGAGTTGCATTTCACGACCTTCCCGATGGCGGCATGGTTGCAGGACGCGTCGGCGACGAGGACATCATCGTGGTTCGACGTGCGGATACCGTCTTCGCCGTCAGCGCCCATTGCACGCATTATCACGGACCGCTTGCGGAGGGCCTCCTCGTCGCAGATACGGTGCGCTGTCCTCTGCATCATGCGTGCTTCAGCATTCGTACCGGCAAAGTGTTGCGTGCTCCCGCGCTCGATCCCATCTCATGCTGGCGCACCGAGCGGATCGGCGATACGGTTTTCGTGCGGGAGAAGCTTGGTGCGACGATTCCAGGATCTGCACCTTCACCTGCACCGGCACCTGCGCCGTCGCACGGCGCGCCTCGATCCGTCGTCATAGTCGGCGGTGGCGCTGCCGGACTTGCGGCGGCAGACACGTTGCGGCGCGAAGGCTACCAGGGTCCGCTGACCCTGGTCAGCGCCGATGACTCTCCGCCTTGTGATCGGCCGAATCTCTCCAAGGAATTTCTTGCCGGCACGGCGCCGGATGAGTGGATGCCGCTGCGGGCGCCCGAGTTCTACTCTGAGCAGCGCATCGAGCTGATCCTGAGCTCACGGGTATCGTCCCTCGACACGCAGGGTCACCGTGTGAGCCTCGCAAGCGGACGGCAGCTCGACTTCGATTCGCTCTTGCTGGCGACGGGCGCCGATCCGGTGCGCCTGGACATCCCGGGAGCAGCGGCCGCGCAAGTCTGTTACCTGCGAACATTCGCGGACAGCCGGGCAATTGTCGCCAAGGCGGCGGCGGCAACGCGGGTGGTCGTAATCGGAGCGAGCTTCATCGCGCTCGAGGCGGCCGCGTCGCTGCGCGCACGCGGAATCGAAGTTGACGTCGTTGCCCCGGACAGCGTCCCCATGCTTCGCGCGCTCGGTGCGGATGCCGGCCGCTTCGTTCAGGATCTGCACGAATCGCATGGCGTTGCATTCCATCTCGGCCGCACCGTGAGCCGCATCGATGGCCGGCAAGTCACGTTGAGCGATGGCACGGACCTGGATGCGGATTTTGTCGTGCTGGGCGTGGGCGTACGCCCCTCTATCTCCCTCGCCGCCGCCGCCGGACTCGCCGTGGATCGGGGGGTAGCGGTCAATGAGTATCTGGAAACCAGCGCGCCCGGTGTATTCGCCGCGGGGGACATCGCTCGATGGCCGGATCCGCACACAGGCGAGCGGATTCGCGTCGAGCATTGGGTCGTGGCCGAGCGCCAAGGGCAGGTTGCCGCGAGAAACATTCTGGGGCGGCGCGAAAGATTCGACGCGGTGCCCTTCTTCTGGAGCCAGCACTACGACGTCGTGATCAACTATGTCGGACACGCCGAGCTATGGGATGCTGTCGAGATCGATGGTTCCCTGGCCGCGCGGGATTGCACGATAGCCTACAAGCGTGGCAATAGGACCCTGGCGCTCGCCACGGTGGGCCGGGACCTGGCGAGCCTGCAAGCTGAGCTCAGGATGGAAAACGAAGATCAACGTCGAGTCTGATCGTCCGCAGCAGGACGAGGCCAAAGCACAGTGTCGGTCGATTATCGCATCATGGCCGTGGTCGCCAACGTGCTGCTGGATCAGATCGGCCTGCCCGTGCCCGCGGTTCCCACCCTGATCGTTGCCGGGGCGTTGGCGGCGGAGGGGCACTTGTCCGCGACGGCGTTGCTGTTCGGCTGTGTTCTCGCGTGCCTGCTGGCGGATACGGCTTGGTTCGTCGCCGGCCGGATCTATGGCAACCGCGTCATGAAGCTGTTGTGCCGGATATCTCTGACCCCGGATTCATGCGTCAGCCAGACACAGGAGCGCTTCGAGCGCTGGGGGCCGAATGCGCTGCTGGTTGCAAAGTTCATTCCGGGACTCGCCATCATCGCGGCGCCGCTGGCGGGCGCGACACGCATGCGCTGGCGGTGGTTTCTGACATTCAGCACCGCGGGCTCCGCCGCCTGGGTGGGGGCGGCACTGGCTGCCGGAATGCTGTTCCAGCGGCAGATCGAGCAATTGTTACCGCGCCTGGCTGGGCTCGGCATCGCCGCCGTCCTCACGATCTGTGCGCTGCTGGCCGTTTACATTGCGTACAAGTGGCGCGAGCGGATGCGGTTTTACGCAGCGCTGCGAATGGCGCGGATCAGCGTCGAGCAGTTGTATGAGCTCATCGGCTCGGGAGCAGCGCCGCTGATCGTCGATGTGCGTTCGCCGACGGCGCTGTTGCTTGATCCGCGGCGCATTCCCGGTGCGCTTCACGTGTCGCTGCATGATGTTGAGCGGCATGTCAGAGACCTGGCGCGCGACCGCGAAATCGTTGCGTATTGCACCTGTCCGAATGAGGCCTCCGCGGCGCAGGTGGTCAGGCTGCTGATGAACAGTGGATTCAAGCGGGTCCGGCCGCTGCTTGGCGGCCTCGACGCGTGGGTTGCGGCAGGCTATGCGGTGGACAGCCCCCCCGGGTCCGGACCCATGCCGCAGCAGGCTGCTGGCAGGCGGCCGGACGAACCCTCATTCCAATGAGGGAGCGCTGCTTCAGGCGCCAACGGTTCCCTGGCAGGACTGAGCCGCAGGGCCTGGGCGGCATGCCGGTGGGCCTGGGCGGCATGCTGCTGCGAATGCTGTCGGGCGGGTAGAATCGCAGCTTCAATCGTGTCCAAGTCCGGGAGGCGAGATGGCTATTCTCAAGGGAATCGGTGTGCTGTTGATCGTGGCGTGGCTCGTGTTGTGGCTGGTCGTGAAGATCACGTTTGCCGCCATTCATCTGCTGCTGTTGATCGGGTTGGCGATGCTGGTCATCGGCTTCATCAAGCGGGAGTCCAAGGGACCCGGCACCTGACAGCCTCAACACCGCATGCCGGTGCCTATTTTTCGCGCGGTGCCCTCAGATCGGCCCCCGGAGCGATCTGCCGGCCGCTGCGCGTGGCTTGAACGGCATCGAGCAGTGCGCGAGCGGCATTTCGAACTTCCTCCTGCACGGCCTCGTCGGCATCGAGCTCCTGGTGGCTCGTGGCGTACGGCTTCCAGTATCCGATGTATCGATCCAGTTCGGCCGCCGCCGACAGGCCGATGGATGTCAGCCAGTCCGAGATGCTGCGGCGTACGCTTTCGGCGCCTTCGACATCGCCGTGGACGACACACGCGAACGATCGGCCGCGCAGGTGCCGCGGATAGTCCCAACCCGCCAATTCGATTTCCTTGGCGGCTTTCGCATCCTTGCCGTGAGTGCGGGTCGGGTCGGGGTTGCCCCCGTCCGCACACACCAGGCGATCCATCATCAATTTCAGCGGTGAGGAGACCTGAAACCAGTTCACAGGCGTGATGATCATGACACCGTGGGCCGCCACCCACATCGGATAGATGTCGTTCATCCAGTCCTGTGTCTGGCCCAGCGAATAGTTCGGATAACAGGAGCACGGCCAGTGGCATAGCGCCGCGGCGGTGGAGAAACATGCCTTGCATGGATGGATGTGGCGTCCATACTCGGATGCCAGCCGGCTGAGGTCGAGGACTTCGACCTGTGTGTGCTGCGCACCCGCCAGAACCTCGCGGGCCAGCTCGAGGAGCCGGTAGGATTTGGACATTTCGCCCGGGCAGGTATGCTCGCTGCGGCTGGAGCAGTTGATCAGCAGGAAGCGCGCGGGCGAGCTCGTATCGGCATGGCACAGCCGCGCGGAGTTGATGGCCTCCCGCGTCTGGAGCCAGTCGATCGCGAGCTCATACCCGGGGTCTGCGAATTCGCCGCCGGCCTTGCGGGTGCGCGGGCTCTTGCGAGCGTTCCGGTAGCCCTCCCAGGCGGCGGTCGCGACGCGGTCCAGTTCCACGGTCAGAGGGGCAAAGGCCGGATCCGGGTACTGCGCCAGGAAGCGCCGCCTGAACTCACCTTCGGTGAGCTGGGGATCCGGCATGCCCTTGCGCGGTTCGCGCGTTCTGGGCGCCATAGTGAGCTCCAGCGTGTTGATGCGCGGTGCGCCGCAAGAGTCGATCCCGATATGCGCTCGGCGCGCGGGCGGGCGGAATACGGGTTACCCGCTGCCGAGCTGCGGCTCCGCTGGATAGAGCACGCCCGCCCGGATGAGTCCGGCCCTCGGCTACCACGAAGTGGACCGGTTCACCAAAACGGGCCGCCCGCTATAGTCATCCGGAAACTCGCGTTTCAGGTTCTCAATCTTCGGCAGGTCGTTGAACGCTATGTAGGGATCCGTCGGGTTGCGCAGCAGATAGTCCTGATGGTAACCCTCCGCCGCATAGAAGCCCTTCAGCGGATCCACTCGGGTCACAATGGCACGCGGAAACACACCGGCCTTGTCCAGCTGGGCGATGTACGCCAGCGCGATGTTCTTCTGGCCATCATCGCTGTACGCGATTGCCGAACGGTATTGCGTACCCGTATCGGGACCTTGGCGATTGAGTTGCGTCGGGTCGTGCACGACTGAGAAGAATATGTGCAGGATCTCGCCATACGACAGTTGCGCGGGATCGAACGTGATCTGCACCGACTCAGCGTGGCCGGTCGTTCCGGTACTGACCGTTTCGTAGTGGGCAGTTGACTTGTCGCCGCCGGCATATCCGGACACCACTTTTCTGACTCCCCGGACGTGCTCATAGACGCCCTGCACACCCCAGAAGCAGCCGCCGGACAGCACCGCGGTCCGCAGCGGGCCCTGCACTTTCGGGTTGTCCATCGCGGGAGCCGGGATATGGACCGGCGCTTCCGCCGCGCACGACACGAGCTGCCAGGCGATGGCGACCGCGCCCAGCAGCGCTGGCCACAGCGATCGCGTCGCGAGGTGCTTTCGAGGAAATGACATCCGTAGCTCCCGGAAACGTGATCGGATCAGGCGCGCGCCACGAAATGCAACGCAACCGAGTTCATGCAGTAGCGCAGGCCGGTGGGTCGCGGTCCGTCATCGAACACATGGCCCAGGTGGGCGTCGCAACGGCGGCACGAGATCGCATCACGCTGCATGCCCAGGCTGCTGTCTGCGCTCTTCACGACGTTCAGCCTCGATATGGACTGCCAGAAGCTCGGCCAGCCGGTGCCGGAATCAAACTTGGTCCGCGAGTCGTACAGGGCCGTGCCGCAACAAACGCACCGATACAGTCCGTCGGCGTGATTGTGGTCGTACGCACCCGAGAAGGCCGTTTCCGTCCCGCCCTGGCGCGCGACCTGGTAAGCCGCCGCGGAGAGCTGGCTGCGCCATTCGGCGTCGCTCCTCACCAGCGTGGCAACTCGAACCACGCCCTGACTCTTGCCGGCCGCGGAGAATTCCTCGATGGGTACGAGGCTGCCTGCCTCCGGTGAGGACAGGCTTGCGGCCCAGGTGCTCCGCCCCATGAGTGTAGCGGTCATTGCGGCCACCCCGCAGGAGAGCACCGTGCGGCGAGTGGTATCCGCCGCGCCGTTACTCGAATCTGGCGACATGGGCTTCACCCGTCTCATCGTGATCACCTCATCCGAACGTAAAGGAGTAGGCCTGTACGCCTGCGTCCAGAAACTCGATCGTAAAGGTCTGTTCCTGAACGTCCGTGGACTGACGAATCAATTGGTACAGTCGTTGCTCGCGAACGACGCCGTTCCCGGCGGAATCGATGTCGACTCCATGATCCAGACCGGGTGGGGCGCCATTTAATTGCACCCGAAAGCGCACTGGCTTGTCGTCCGGCGCGGGGCCGAGGACCAGGTGCAGGTCACGCGCATAGAACCTGAACACAATCTTCCCTGGCGCCCGGTTCAATACAGCTCTTTCTTTCCCGACCGTCCAGGTGCCCGCCAGGGCCCATTGGTTCAGCTTGAGGACGCCGGGGGCCGCGTAACCGGCAGGCCGGTCCTGGGAGAATCCGCTGGGCGAGCTGAAGTTCGCCGCGCGCTCATAACCGACATAGGTCTCCGGTGACTGCATGTCGGATTCGTCCGCGGCAGCCTCGACTCCCGTCGCCGCGATGGGGCCGGCATCCACGGGTGGCAGCCCATGCATGCCCGCCTCGACCAACAACTCGCGGATCGTGCGTTCCGTGCCGTCATAGTCGCCTTCTCCGAAGTGATGGCCGCGGATGCGCCCCATGGCGTCGATGAAGTAGTGAGCCGGCCAATACTGGTTGTCGAACGCCTGCCAGATCGAATAGTCGTTATCGAGCGCCACCGGATACGCGATGCCCAGCTCGCGCACGGCACGGCGCACGTTGGCGGGGTCCTTCTCGAACGCGAACTCGGGTGCATGCACGCCGATTACCACGAGGCCGTGATCCCGATACTTTGCGTACCAGGCCTTTACGAACGGCAGCGAGCGCAGGCAGTTGATGCAGGAATAGGTCCAGAAGTCGATCAGCACGACTTTTCCCCGCAACGCCTGCGGGGTCAGCGGTGCCGAGTTCAGCCAGGAGGATGCGCCGGCGAGCGATGGCAACTCACCTTCGATGGGTAAGGTCCGTGATCCCGTGCGGCTCGGCGTCAATGCGCTGCCGCCTGTCATGGCCCCACCGCCTGTCATGGCCCCACCGCTCGCCGCGTTGCTCATCGCCCTGTTGGCGCCGGCGGTGCGCGAGAAGTTGGGCCGGCCGATCCTGTCGATCAACGACTGTTCCAGACGGTCCGTGCGGGCGAGCGACAATCGCGTGAGCACGCCGGTGTCCCATCCGAGTCCGATCGCCGCCACGGCCAGCAGCACCGCCACTCCCAGGCCGCGCCTTATCCATTCGCCGGCTCCCAGTCCACGCTTGAGCGCGGCGAACACTCTGCCGCCCGCCAAAAGTGCGACTGCCAGCGAAGCGGCAGCACCCGCAGCGTACGCGAACAGCAGCAGTGTGGTGTTCGTGTTGGGTCCTGATATGGCGGCCCCCGTCAGCACCAACCCGAGAATCGGCCCCGCACACGGCGCCCACAGCAATCCGGTTGCGAGCCCGAGAATGAGCGACTTCAGTACGCCGGCCTCGGAGGCCGCGGCCGCACCGCCGCTCGTCAAGCGATTTCCCATTGCGACGAAGGGACGGGCGAGCCATTGCGCCAGGCGGCGGGAGAGCAGTGTCAGCGCGAAGGCCGCCAGCAACACCAGGGCAACGAGCCGGCCATACTGGTTGATGTGGACGGCCCACGAGCCGCCGACGGCTGCCAGGGTCGCGACCGCGGCGAACGCCACCACCATGCCGCCCAACAGCGGCAGTCCGTTTTTCAGGAACGGCTGCTCCGCGCGTGCAAACACGAACGGCAGCACCGGAAGGATGCACGGACTGAGTATTGTCAGTGCGCCGCCGAGAAACACCAATATGCCCAGAGTCATGCTCACCCCTGCCATCGCGCGTGCCGACAGTGTATACAGCCAATCAAACAGTCACCCGGCATTGGAGCGCCGACTCCCCATTTGCGGTTCGAGGCATCCAGTGACCTCGCAGCTGCCGGTGGGTTCCACTGACGCTGTGCCCGCGCTCATCGCGGCGGGCATGGCTTGCGTTTCGCACCCCGTATTGGTACAAGGCACTTGACATTTCTTAAGATTAGCGGCCCAGCGCTAGCGGAACCAGAAACGGGACAGTCGGCGGGAGGTTGAAGATGGCCGTCAACGAAGCACGCCTCAACGCCTTTCTCGGCAAGGCGGTGGGGGATCTCGGCGCCGCTATCAGCGCCGTGCTGATCTCGCTGGGTGACGAGCTGGGTTTGTACAAAGCACTTGCCGTAGGCCCGTTGAGCCCTGCGGAGCTTGCCGGTCGGACTGGAACCAACGAGCGCTACATCCGGGAATGGCTGTCGAATCAGGCGGCGGGCGGCTACGTCGAGTACGACGCCACGACGGGAAAGTTTCACCTCAATGACGAGCAGGCGCTCTGCCTGGCAGATCCTCACGGGCCGGTCGATCTGCCCGGCGCCTATGCGATCGTCCAGGACCTGTTCCACATCAGGCAGCGCGCGCTCGAGAACTTCCGCAGCGGCAAGGGCATGGAGTGGGGCGAGCATCACCCGTGCCTGTTCCACGGCACCGAACGGTTCTTTCGCGCAGGTTATAACGCGAATCTGCTGTCAGCGTGGCTGCCGGCTCTCGACGGCGTCGTGCGTAAGTTGACGGCCGGGGGCCGCGCGGCCGACGTAGGCTGCGGACACGGCGCCAGCACGATTCTCATGGCTCAGGCGTTTCCCGATTCGCAATTCGTTGGCATCGACTATCACGCCGCCTCGATCGAGACCGCGCGTACACGCGCAGCCGACGCCGGCTTGCGCAACGCGAGCTTCGAGATCGCCGACGCGACGAGCTATCAGGGCCGCGATTTCGATTTCATCGCATTCTTCGATTGCCTGCACGATATGGCGAATCCGGCCGGCGCGGCGCGTCACGCGCGCCAGGCACTGAAGCCGGACGGCAACTGCATGATCGTGGAGCCATTCGCGGGAGATCGCATCGAAGACAACCTGAACCCGGTCGGGCGCGTCTACTACGGGGCGTCATCGTTGATTTGCGTGCCCGTGTCGCTTGCCAAACAGGGCCCGGCGCTCGGCGCACAGGCCGGAGAACGCCGGCTTCGCGAGGTAGTCGTCGAGCAGGGCGGTTTTACACAATTCCGTCGCGCAGCCCAGACGCCGTTCAACATAGTGCTCGAGGCGCGCCCGTAATCCTACAGGGTTTTCATTTCCCGTAAGAGATCCGATATATCACATTGGCCGCGTCGTCGCTCAGCAGGAGCGATCCGTCATGCAGGACCGCTGTGGCGACCGGGCGTCCCCACACATCGCCGTCATCGACGATGAAGCCCGTCAGAAAGTCGTCATACTCGCCAGTTGGGATGCCGTTCTTCATCCGCACGCGTACGACCTTATGGCCGGTGCGAAGCGCGCGATTCCACGATCCATGGAATGTCGCGAACGCGTCACCAACGTATTCCGCGGGAAAGGCGGACCTGCCCGAGGTCGCCGTGTAGAAGGTGAGATTGAGCGCCGCCGAATGCGCCTGATAGGGTACATCCGGGACGATGGCCTTGCCCGCAAGATCCGGCCGGTCATCCTTGAGGCGCGGATCCTCGTTCGATCCCATGTAGTACCACGGCCACCCGTAGAATGCGCCTTCGCGCACGCGCGTCGAGTAGTCCGGGACCAGATCATCGCCCAGATTGTCCCGCTCATTGGTGGTACACCACAGATCGCCGGTATGCGGCTCGGTCGCGAGGCTCACGCAATTGCGGATGCCGGTGGCAAAGATCCTGGCCGGTTTGCGGGAATCCACCTCGAACACCAGCACCGCCGCGCGGTTTTCCTCCTCGTCCCAGGCAGCGCCCAGACCATGCCCCGACTCCCATTCCCGGATCGCGGCGGGCGCTTTCTTCGACATCTCTTCCGCGACGTTGGACGCGGAACCGACCGAGACGAACAGGCGGCGTCCATCCGCCGAGAACGCGATATCGCGCGTAAAATGACCGGTTCCGGAGGGCAGTTCCGGCACCACGATCTCGGGCGCGGTACGCGCCGTCAGATCGCCCGTCCGGTACGCGTACCGCACGACGCGATTGGTCTCGGCGACATACAGCCATTTGGGGTTGGTTGCGTCGGGATAAAGAGCGATGCCAAAAGGTTGCCTCAGTCCTGGCGCGAACACCTGGGCGTCCCCTGCAGCGCTGCTGTCCTGTGTGGGGTGCAACAACGAGATCCGCCCTGCGCGGGTCTCGGTCACGAAGATGTCGCCGTTGGAGGCAACCAGGATGCGGCGTGGGCCGAGCAGATTGCGGGCGAACACGCTTATCTTGAATCCTGGCGGAAGTGATAACTGCGCATTCGCCGGTTGCGGAATCAACTTCGCGACGTTGCGCGCGGCCGGCGAGTTGAACGGGGGAGGCAATGCGGCTGGATCAATCCTGTGCGCGCGACCGGGCTTGTCCTGTTTCCAGTCGTCCTCGCCTGCCATTCGCTTCATTGCGGCGGTGGGGCTTGCTGGCGCAGCCGCCGTAGCGGCGCTACTCCCGCCGGCCGCCGTGGCCACGTTGCGCAAGTAGGCAATCAGATTCGCACGATCCCTTTTGTCCTGTACTGCAACGACCATGGCCGAGCCGGGCACGATGGTCGTCGGCGATGCGAGGAAGCGATCCAGTGTGGCCGCATCCCAGGCGAGGTTGGAGTCCTGCAGCGCCTTGGTGTACGAGAACGCGGGATCGCTTGCGGCACGCCGCCCGTAGAGGCCGATCAAGGACGGTCCTTGCGCGCCGCCCTTATCACCCGGTTCGCCGGTATGACATACGGTACATTGGCGCTGGAAAACCTGTTTGCCGGCTTCAGCATCAGCAGCACGTGCGGGCGCATTGTTCGCAAGAAGTGTGACGCCCAGCGCGAGGAGTGCGGCTGGAATCCGCATGGACATCCAGCGTCCGCTGCTTGGCTCGCCCGCTGAAATCCGCAACTTCATAAAGCCGCTGCCTGCCGCCGTGTGGAATTGAATATAACGTAACTGGCTGGATGAGAACGAGTCGCTGTGGCCCGCTGCGCAGTGCACGGTCGTGCTCGACCCGTCAGCGGGCTCTGATCGCTGCGATGAATATCTGGGCCGCGCCCGAGCCGAGTGCGCGGCAGGTCGCCAGCCCATCCAGGGGAAAGCACCGCGCGATATCGACGGCCGCCAGCTCTTCCATCGCACCCGCGGTGTTGGTGATCTGAACGGAACCGGAAACGCAGCATACGAGCGTCTCCGACCATCCGGCCGTCGGAATGAGTTGCCGACCCGGCACACTCAGGCAGCGGCTCGTGAATTGCGAGCGCTCCTGCGAGACGATCAGGTTCAGATCGGTGCTCGGCCCATCGAGCAACGTGCAACTCGTTGGCCATCCGCCGTCGAACGATACGACTTGTCCCACGGCGGACAATTTCGCCTGCCCGTGAGGACCGAAGGACAACTCGATTCCAGCGCCGCGTACGAGCACCAGGGTCCGGTCATAACCCTCGAAGGCAGAAAACGGGCCGCCGCGGTCAACCGCGGCGAGGCTGAGTCGCCAGTCAAATGCAGCGGGGCCCGGCGGCTCCCGGTGAATCTCCCGTGTCTGGCCGCCGCCATTCTTCCAGGGGACGCACACGTATGCGGATTCCCGCAGCACAATCATTTGCATGGCTCGCGTGTCATGGCTGAGGCGGCAATCCAACCGCAATCCGACATGCACGGCGGTCCGCTCTCATGAGTTCGCCTCCGATGAAGTGGGCGCCGCATTCTTGATTGTGGGGCGACTGTATCACGCCGCCGGCGGCGCGGCGCTGTTCGAGTCCTGCGCGAGGGGTGGTGATGCGCAAAGCGTTTCTCTATTCTTGCGCGCTCGCCACGGGCGGCTCTTCCGGAAAATCGTGAAGAAGTGAAAATATTCGTCAGCGACACAGGTAGATGAAGCATGAGCGTTACAGTCCAGGCACGGCATTCAGTTGTATGGGGCGTGGTGATCGGCGCGCTGGCGGCCGGTGGACCGACGGCCGCTCGTGCCGATGATCCTCCGCCCGGGTGGAGCGGCAAAGGTCAGGCGGGGTACGTGATGTCACGCGGCAACAGCGACGCCGATTCCGCCAATGTGCTGCTGAATGTCAATTATGTGAGCGGTCCCTGGAAACACACGCTCTCGCTGGATGGTCTCTACGGCCGCAGCGCGGGCATCACTTCCGCCCAGCGCTGGGATGCGAGCCTGCAATCGGACTATCTGATCACTGCGCATCTGTTCAGCTTCGGCGCCGTCGCCTACCAGGATGACCGGTTCAGCGGCTTCCAATATCAGGCGAGCGGGTCCGGGGGACTGGGCTACAAGTTCATCGACTCCGATTCGACTAGGCTGGCCGCGCAGATCGGCGTCGGCTATCGCAGGTTGCGCACCGAACAGTTGGTCAAGGACGACAGCGGCGCCGTCGTCGAGCGCATTCCCGGCGAAACGGATGCGGATGCCGTGGCGACCGCGGGGGTCGACTTCGATCACGCATTCAATGCCAGCACCCGGCTGACGGACAAGTTCCGGCTCGAGAGCGGTTCGAACAACACGTCGCTGCAGAACGACCTGGCATTGGAAGTCAAGATGTCGAAGAAGCTGTCGTTGGCCGCGGGATTCGGCGTGCGCAACAATTCGCAGCCGCCCGCCGGGCTGAAGCAAACCGATACGGTGACGACGCTGAATCTTGTTTATGCGTTTGGACCGGACGCTCGTTGAAGCATGCCGCCAGGCACCCAACAGCCGTCACGCCGAACCGGGTGGCGCAACGATTTGAATTCGCGAGCGGAACCTCAGTGTCCGTGCTTCTTTTCCATGTCGCTCAGCAGATCGGCGTCGCGCTTGTCCTGCCCGCCGCTCTTCGCGCGCGCCAGCGCTTCTTTCTCCGCCGGCGTCAGCTTGGCGGAGGCTTCCGAGGCCGAACCCTTGATCTCCTTGCCTTGCTTGCGCTTCTCATCTACGAAGCGCTGGGTCTCCTCATTGTAATTGCGGGCTGACTCGTAGTCGCCTTCGCCCTGAACTTTGGATGCCATGGATGTGCTCCGATGCAGCCGGGTGCTGACCGCAGCGTCTGCAGCAATCGTCGTGCCGCAGCGCCGCGCAGCGCGCCGCTCAGGCCTGCGTGCGCCTCGTTACCCTTCCCTCAGGGTGGCTTCTATCCGGCGATCGGGAATCAACCACATGGCTGCGACCGCGACGTAGAGCGCTTCGGCGATCCAGGGATTGATGAACGCACTGGGAATCGCGACGACATAGGCCATGATCGACAACTTGCCTTTCGCATCGCTTCCGAGCGCCGCGGCAAGCCTGGAGCCTGCATTCGGATGCCGCACGATCGTAAGCTGCAGGATCGTATAAGAGAGGGCGGCCGCCAGCAGCACGCAGCCGTAGATCGCGACAGGCAGCGGCCCAAAATGATTCTCTCCCATCCAGCCGGTCGTGAAGGGTATGAGGGACAGCCAGAACAGCAGATGCAGGTTGGCCCACAGAATGGCTCCGCTGACCCGATCCACCAGGTGAAACATGTGGTGGTGATTGTTCCAGTAGATGCCGAGGAACACGAAGCTGAGCGCGTAGCTCAGAAAAATCGGCAGCTGCGTGCCGAGTGCGTTCCAGGTCGGTTCGTGCGGTATCTTCAGATCCAACACCATGATGGTGATCAGAATCGCGATGACGCCGTCGCTGAAGGCTTCCAGCCGGGTTGTTTTCATCGCTTGCCTCCGCCGCGGCCCGCGGCGCTACCGGGGCGCTGGCCCCTGTGTCACACGGACGAGGTCGTCGGGACGCATCCACCTGGCAAACGCGTTCTGAACGTCGTGCGCGCCGAGGTCGATATAGCGGCGCGCGGCAATCGTCGGCTCATTCAATGGCAAAGCCAGGTCGGTGCGCTCAATGAGCCCGCGTGCGATCTCGTCCACGCTCGATTCTCCAAGCGGGATCTGCCGGACGAGCATGGCTTTGATCCGTACGAGCTCGTCGGGGCTCGCCGGGGCCGTCTGCATTGCTTTGATCTCGCGCACGACGATGCTGGCGGCCTTGGCCACATTGTCCGGATCGCAGGCGTACTCGACGAGATACGCGCCTCGAGTCCGGCCGGCCTCGAGAATCGAACCTACCGAGTAGACGAGTCCGGCATTCTTGCGCAGGTCGATACTGAGCCGGGTCGAGTAGAAGCCGCCGCCCAGCAGCGCGTTGCCCAGATCGAGCGCGTAATAGTCCGGATCCGCGCGCGTCAGAGCGAGGTTCTGGGCGAGGACCACGATGTCCTGGACCCGGCTGTCATCGGGCACTGCTACGACCTCCGGGTGGTTTGGCGGAGCAGGCGGCAAGTCCGTGTCAGGCTTCGGGCCGGTCGCGCTCCAGCCGCCAAAATACCGCTCGATCGCAGCGCGCGCCTGCACGGGGGTCACGTTGCCGATGACGACGATCGTGGTCAGGTCGGGGCGCAACGCATAGTGATAATAATCCCTGACCTGATCGAGAGTCAGCGCGCGCACTGTCTGCGCAGTCGGGATGCGAAGACTCGGATCCTCCTTTGGATACAGGCCCTGGCGCAGCGAGCGCTGCGTCAGAAAGCCCGGACTGTGGGATTTGGCCTCGACACCCTGGGCAACCTGGCCCTGGATGATTCGCATGGCCTCGGCAGGCAGAGCCGGGTGCAGCTCGTTGTCGGCCAGAAGCTCCACGCCGCGCTCGAAATGCTCGGCCAGCGTCTGCACGGAGAAATCGGTGCCCGCCCGCTCACGGGCACCGATCGCATCGAGCGCCTGCTCGAAGGCGACGCGATCGAGCTTCGCGCTTCCATAGGGAAGCAGCTCATCCAGAACCTGGTGGATGCCTTCACGCCCCTCGGGTTCCTCGACCTGAGGCCGATTGCGGATATGTCCATACACGCTGATGGTGTCGCTGACATCTTCGGTCTGTACGATCAGCGTCACGCCGTTGGGGAGCACGCTGACAACCGGATGCAGTGTGGAGGGCGGTAGGGTGACCCGCCGCAGCGCAGCGTCGGCCCACGCGGGCAACTTCGTCGGCCGGGCTTCTCCAAGGGAGATCGATTCGCGCCCGCCGAAACTTCCGCTCGCGGCCACCGGCTTTCCGGAGCCCCGCGGCAGCATCACCGCCGCGACCGCATGATCGAGGTCGAGATATTTGCGCGCCACGCGATTGACGTCCTCGACACTGACCTTCTCGATTCGAGCAAGATCGTCCTGCGGTGACTGCAATCCGTACAAGGCGACCGCATCCGACCAGATCGAGGCCAGCTCGGCGATCGAGTTCTTCTGGAATTCAGCCGCGCTGCGTTCCTGCAATTTCGCCGCTTCCACGAGCTCGGGCGCAACTCCATCCCGAGCGACCCGGCCGAGGATGCCGCGCACCGCCGCTTCCAGTGCCTTGGGGTCGTCACCCGCCAGGAATGAGACGCTGCTGTAGGCGAGGCCCGCCTGGGGCAGCGGATCGAGCACGAATTCCGCATCGAGCGCCTTGCCTTGTGGCACGAGGCCATAGAGCTCGAATCGGCGGCTGCTCAATACATCGCAGAGCAGCTCCAGCGCGGGGAAATCGGGACTGTCCAGCCCGGGGACCCGCATGGCGAGCATCTGGGTGCCGTTCGGACGATCGGTGTCGATCCTGAACGAAGCCGGTTGCGGCGCCTGCAGCCGCACTCTCGGCCGCGCAGGCAGCTTCTTCGGCTTGATCGAACCGAAGAGCTGCTTGATCTCCACGAGGGTGGCCTGCGGATCGACATCGCCGACCACGACCAGAATTGCGTTGTTCGGCGCGTACCACGAGTCATGGAAGCTCTTGAGCATCGCGGCGGTCGTCTTCTCGAACGATGGCCGGGTGCCGAGGGCATCGTAGGCGTAAGGCGTGCCGGCGAATACGGCGGCGCGGACCTTGGCGTAGAGGATGTAACTCGGGTTGGACACGTCCTGCGCCACCTCCTGTTCGATGGCGCCCCGCTCCTGTTTCCATTCCGCCGCTGTATCGAGCACGCCCTGCATTCTCACCGCCTCGACGTGCAAGGCGACGTCGAGATCCTCGGCCGGAACGGTGAACAGGTATTGAGTGAGGCTCTCACGGGTGTTCGCGTTGAAGTTTCCACCCATCACGCTGCCGATATCGGCGAGCTGATCGGCGGATAGTCCGGGGCTGCCGCGGAACATCATGTGCTCCTGGGCGTGCGCGGTACCGGGAAAGCCGGCGGGCGTCTCATCGGATCCCGTCAGATAGTTGACGGACGTCGCAACCACCGGTGCAAGCGAGTTACGAACGATGATCACGCGCAGGCCATTCGACAGGGTCGCGCGGACAACTCCCGTCTCGTCCGCACTTGCCGTAGACGGTTCACGGCTCGTAGCGACATGGCGTGAGGCTTCACCCGCAGCAATCCGTGAACCGCAATGCGCCTGCCCGACAATCATCAGAAGCAGGGACGCCAGCAAAGCGCGGGGAATCCACGTCGAGGCAACTCTCGTGTTTCGACCCATGTGAATTCCCGGTATCTTTCGCATTCGTATACCTTATCGGACCCCATGATGAGGGCCAAGTGCGCTCTTCATCCTTTGACACTTAAAGGAGCGACCGCGTGACGCGAACCGAAATCTCATTCTGGCCGGCATTGCTCGTATTGAGCCTGACATTGTGGGGATCCCCGGCAGGAGCTGCCGAGCCCGCCGCTGCGGCGCCACAGGTTACCGCCATACATTGCGGCCACCTCATCGACGTGCTTGGCGCAAAGGTTCTCGGCGAATCCACCATAATCGTTGCCGGCAAGCGGATACGGGAAGTGATACCGGGCTCGGGACCGCAGGGCGCCACTGTACAGATAGACTTGTCCACGCAGACGTGCATGCCCGGACTCATCGACAGCCATACGCATCTGAGCAGCGAGTCCAGCCCGACGATGTATGTGGACGAAATTCGCTGGAATACGGCGGACTATGTCGTTCGCGCGACTGTCTATGCGCGGCGCACGCTGTTGGCCGGTTTCACGACCGTACGCAACCTTGGCGATGGCGACAACGAGGTCGCAGCGTTACGCAATGCCATCAATGCAGGCGTATTGCCCGGCCCCCGAATTTTCACAGCCGGCGTTCCCATCGGTTCCACAGGCGGCCACGCGGACCCGACCGACGGCTACCGTGATGACCTTGCCGGGAATGCCGGAGCGGAGCGGGGCATCATCAACAGCCCCGAAGACGCCGTCAAAGCTGTCCGCATGCACTATAAGAAGGGCGATGACCTGATCAAGATCATGCCTTCCGGAGGGGTCCTGGATCAGAGCGCGAGCGGCGACAATGCGCAGCTGACTCTCGATGAAATCAAGGCGGTCGTTGCCACCGCGCACGATTATGGTTTCGCGGTTGCGGCGCACGCGCACGGCGCAGAAGCCATCCGCCGCGCCGTCCTGGGGGGCGTCGACTCCATCGAGCACGGCACGTTCATGGATGAGCAGGACATGAAGCTCATGAAGGAGCATGGGACCTGGTACGTCCCGACGATCATCGCGGGTGATTTCGTGGCTCGCAAAGCCAGCGTGCCGGGATTCTATACCCCGCAGGTCGCGGCAAAGGCCGCTGCGATCGGCCCGCTGATCCTCGGAACGGCCGCGCGCGCTTACAAGGCCGGAGTGAAAATCGCCTTTGGTACCGACGCCGGGGTTTATCCGCATGGACAGAACGCGCACGAGTTCGAGCTGATGGTACAGGCCGGCATGCCGCCGCTGTTCACGATCCAGGCGGCCACCGTCCACGCCGCGCAATTGTTGAGGCGCGACAAGGATCTGGGGAGTGTCACGGCCGGCAAGCTCGCCGATCTCGTCGCAGTCCCCGGCAATCCGCTCGATGACATCAGCCTGATGAAGCAGGTCAGTTTCGTGATGAAGGACGGCGTCGTCTACAAGCGCGACGGCAAGGTGCTCGACAGCAATCCCTGACGGCGCGCAGCCGATCCGGCCCGGCTGCAAGTGTCCGGCCGGTATCGACGCCGGGCAAATCGGTCACGGCTACGGCGCGTTGGGCTGGTTTGCAGCCTCCAGCGCGCGCAGCACCTCAGCGGCGGGTTGTTCGAGCGCCATCGGTCTGCGGCTCAGGATTGCGATGCTTCCATTGCGTGCGGGCACCAACAGGCCCGCGTAGCCATCTTCGTTGAAAGTCTTCCTGGCACGCACGTGCTCGTGCGTCAGGATCATGACGGTGACCGGTCCTGACTTCGTCGTCACGACGAGGTGCGGCACGAAGCGGCCGCGGAAAAAGCAACTGCTCGCGTACACGACCGACCCCATTCCGGGACCGAGCTGCACACCGCTCTTGTTCAACACCCCGGCGAGCTGCGCGGTGGGGATGGGCTCGGTGTACGCCCAACTGTCTGGCTCACCCTCCACGTGCGTGACGATCTCGGATGCCAGGGTCTCGCTGGGGCGGCTCAGCCAAAGGGTAAATGCAACCAGCAGGCCCGCAGCGAGACTCGCTGTGATGGTCAGTCCGCGGGATCTTGCCCGCCTGCGGATCGGTGGCGGCATCCCGCTCAGCAGCGGGATCGGAGCGGGCCGATCCGCGGTCGCGCGCTGCAAAGGTTGGGGATCGAACTGGAGCGCATGCCGGATCTGGGCGTTGCAGGCGACCATGTCCGCCAGATACGCCCGACACGCCGGGCAGTCATTCAGATGGGCCTGCAGCTGCGAGGCCACGGTATCCGGATCGGCGCCGATGAGCTCTCGGGCTTCGTTGCAGTTCATGGCGCGTCCGCGGCTGGCGCCGAGCCGGTTGCGGCAGCGAGTCCGAACTGATCGCGCAGTTTATTGCGGGCACGGAATAGCCGGGTCAGTACCGCCGGCAGCGACAAGCCGAGCTCGGAGGCGATCTCCGCGGTGGTGAACCCTCCGAGCACTTGCATGACCAGAGGTTCGCGATACTCGTCCGGCAATACGAGGATTGCGCGTCTGAGATCCTCTACCCGGGGATCCGCGTCGTTGAACGCGAGCTCGACGTCCTGACGCGCAATGCACTCGTCGACGTCTATGGTTGGCAGGCGCTTTCGTTCGTGCAATCGGGCGTACTCGCGTCGGACGATCGTGATGAGCCAGGACCGGGTGGCAGTCGAATCGCGCAATTCGGAGCGGGCGCGCCAGGCACGCAGCATCGTCTCCTGAACGACGTCTTCGGCGACCATCCGGTCGCGTGCAAGCCAGAAGGCAAAACGCATCAGATCGGGTCTGAACGATTCGAGCAGGCGAGCCAGCTGCTCTTGCGGTGCCTCGCCACGTCCTGATTCGAACATTTCTGGACTCGGGTGCGCGCGGCCTGTGCGGCACGCTGCGTAAGCCGCACACTGTAGCGGATCGATCGCGTGGGGTCGAAATGGAATCGGCCTGCCACGACCGCGCCCGAATCCGGCGCCACCGAGTGAAATTGCGCCACTCTCTAGGCTCACCTCCTGTAGACCGGACGGATGAGCCATTCATTGCGCAGGCGGTTTCGCGCGCGGCGCCCGTATGCAATAACCGCCTGGGCTGTACGGTCTAATATGCCGCGACGGTGGCGGGGCAGGCGGCCGGCCCGCACGGGGCAGTCGCAACGCCCATCCTCGCCAACGACCAGGCTCAACAACAAGGGGAGACGGATCATGCGGTCATTGATCGACGGGCTGATTGGCTGGCCGGAGCGGGTGGCCAGCCGCCTCGGCTGGATTGCGCCACTGTTCGCGCGGATCACGGTGGGCTGGGTTTTCCTCTGGAGCGGCTGGGGCAAGCTCAACAATCTGCCGCAGGTCACCGAAAACTTCATCGGCTGGGGCATCCCGTTTCCGCATTTTTTCACGCCTCTGACCTCGGGTATCGAATTCTTTGGCGGCCTGTTCCTGCTGTTGGGACTGCTCACCCGCATCTGGGCGGGCGCCCTGGGTGTCACGATGATCGTCGCCATCCAGTCCGCAAAGTGGGCTGACGTCGACTCGCTGGAGACGCTGCTGGGGTTCGACGAATTTGCCTATCTTGCCCTGTTCCTGTGGCTGGCCATCGCAGGGCCGGGCGTGGCCTCGCTCGATCACCTGCTGATGCGGCTGCGAGGCACGGCGGCCTCACCGGCCGCGGCGTAGGCGCAGCCGCCGCTGGCACCACCCCGGTCGAAATAACGGGTGGTGGCGAAATAAAGGAACCGGGCGCGCGGTCTGCTCAGGCGGGTGAAGCTGCGCCGCAGGCGCATCACCTCCCGTTCACCAATCGAAAGGACACTGCAATGCGCTTGAAAAACAATCCAGGTTTCGCTGTGGCGACCGCCGCGGCGATGCTCTTCGGCTCCGCGATTACCGGCACGGCACTGGCCGCCGATGCCGCCACCATTCACTGTACCGGCGTCAATTCGTGCAAAGGCCAGTCCGCGTGCAAGAGCGCGAACAACTCCTGCAAGGGACAGAATTCGTGCAAGGGCCAGGGCTTTCTCGAGATGAGCAAGAAGGACTGCAAGGCCGCGCAGGCCCACGCGAAGGAGGAGGGCAAATAGCCTTCACGAAGGCCCGGCAGCCATTGCGCGCGTAACGGTTCGTTTGCGTGGATGGCGGAGCGGCGGTCGTGCGTTGTCTGAGCCCGACCGCCGCTCCGGGCAGCAGCGCGGCAGCGGACGCGTATGCAAGGATATTACCGGCCGGCGCGACCGGGTGGAGACGATCGCGCAGCTGGCGAGGCCGACCGGTTGACGTGACGTTTCGCAAGGGGCTTGCGGCCGCGCACAGCCTGCGGCGCGGGCACCGCCGTTGGCGGGAAGGCCTTTTGCACCTGGCCGCGAATTTCCGTTTCGAGCGCACGATAGGCGCGCACGAGCTCGCTGCCAAATTGCGTCAGGGCGGCGCCGCCACCGCCTCGGCCGCCGACGCTCATCTGCGCAGCGGCCTGCTGAAATGAGGTGTTGACATCCTCGAGCAGCAACCATGCGCGCCGGTAGCTCATCTTGAGTGTGCGCGCGGCCTGCGACAGCGACCCGGTGCGGTTGATGCTCTCCAGCAGAGAGATCTTGCCGGGTCCAATCGAGCAGCGTGGGCCGAAATCGACTCGAAAGCTCACCGACAGGTCCGACATCGCAGCACTCCCCGGGCGAGAATGAGCTCCACGCGGGAAGCTTACCGTGGTGCGTGAGCGCAGCAGGGGTCGATTCGATAGCCATCCGGATCCACGAGGAACGCGGCGTAGCAGTTCGGGCCATGGTTTCCCCGACCTGTCCACCTGTAGTCGCCAGTTCCGCCGAAATGTGACTCCGAGCACATATCGTTCTGCCTGCGGGCCGCGTCCCCGCAAGGGAACGCCGGGACGCGTAGCGCGCCCGGGGGAGAATTCGAGGTTGGTTCACGGCGCACCGGCTTTCGATGTGCTCTGCTACACTTCAATGGCGGCTGGTTTGACAAAGCGATGCGGATAATGAAACGGGGACGACAGCTACGAATAGCAGCCTGGGCCTGTGTGGCCTGCGCCACTTCGATTTCCCAGGCTCACGTGCGCTCGCATCATGCGGTCAGGGTCCGGTCGGACGAGCCGGCGCTGCGCTCCACATCGGCACTGGTCCTGGACGAGACTCACTCTTCCGTTCTGTATGCGCGGCGGGCGGACGTCTCGGCTCCCATCGCATCCATCACCAAGCTGATGACAGCATTGGTCGTGGCCGATGCCGGGCTGCCCCTGGATGAGCCCATTCAGCTCACCACCGAAGATCGGATCGTCGGCAAGGGCGCCTTCTCGCGGCTCGCATTGGGCACTACGCTGACCCGCGGCGACCTGATTCACCTCGCGCTCATGTCATCCGAGAATCGTGCCGCCCACGCCCTGGGCCGCAACTATCCCGGTGGCCTGCCCGCATTCGTCCGGGCCATGAATGCGAAGGCCCGGGCACTGGGCATGACCCATGCCCACTTCGTGGACCCCGCCGGCCTGTCCAGTGAGAATGTCGCCAGCGCGGAGGATCTCTCCAGGCTGGTGGTGGCCGCCTCGCAGGACCCCATCATCCGGGAGTATTCCACCGACCGGGACTACGCCGTACCCGTGGGGCGGCGGATGCTCGAATTCCGCAACACGAATTCACTCGTCTCGAATCCGACCTGGAACATCGTCGTTCAGAAGACCGGATACATCAGCGAAGCGGGCCGTTGCCTGGTGATGCAAGCGGTCATCCAGGGGCGCACAGTAGTGATCGTCCTTCTGAATTCGGTCGGCAAGCGCACTCGCGTCGCGGATGCCGTCCGGATCCGCAGGTGGATGGAAGCAAAGCTCAATGTGACCGGTCCGCGCGTGGCCGCCGGCAAGGTGTGACGAGCTCAGGGGGCGGAGGCCGTGGAGGCGCTGAAGTGCGGCGGCCGCAGGTAGAATGAATACTGTGCCCGGCACGCTCCGAGGAATGTGATCATCCCGTAGCCGGCGCGGCGCAACACGGCGCGGTGAGTGCTCCAGACGACAAGCGCGGCACCCATGAAGAACGCGCGGTGTGAAAGGCCGATCGCCGTCCGCACAGGCGCGGCATTCCCGGCTCGCAGTGCGAGCAGCAGGTCCGATTCGAATCCGACGTGCGCCAGCTCATCGGCCACCAGCATCCGGCATAGCAATCGCAGCCGCTGGCAGCCCGTGGCGCGCTCCAGGGCCCGGTAGTAGACCGTTCCGATGAGCTCGGCGCTGAGGAGCGTCGCGAGGTGGAGCTCAAGCCCGCCGAGCTTGCGGACGCGGCGGAAGATCGCATCCGTCCAGTCGTCCCGCCTGCCGGGAATCCCATGTTCCGCCATGAATGCCCGCAGCAGCATCGCGTGCTGCTGCTGCTCCCGGATGAGCAGCTCGACGATCCGCGCAACGGCGCCCGCATCGTGTTGTTGCGCGAATCGATAGGCCGCGCGCAGCAGATGGCTGCCCGCGGACCGCTCTGCAGGTTGAAAAGTCGCGATGGAGCGCGCGATCAGGCGGCGCTCATCGCATGTCAGGAGATTGGCAATCCCGGCTCTGAGGCGGCGCGGGCGCCCGGAGTGGTATTCGAAATGATCGAGCCAGATCCGCAGATTGGGGAGCATGGGCCGCCTCGCATGGTGTCGCTGTGCAGACAACCCTGCATGCCGATTCGGGTCGTTCAATGCTGCAATTCGGGCGAATCAGGGCAGTGGGCCGCGGGGGAACGCGCGCGTTTTACTGGCGGCGGCGGCCCGGCTATAGAGTCAAGCGCGATTCCCCGCGGTGCTTTAGAGTGCGGCGCTCAGCGCCCGTGGATCAGCGAACCGGTCGTTCATGGATGGCCACGGGTCCATCGCCCATTCAATGAAAGGGGACTGTCATGCTTCGCAATGCTCTCTTGCTGGCCGCGGGTCTGTGCGCCGCGGCCGTTCTCGGGGCGGCCCGGCTCGAGGCCGCCGAGCATATTCCGGCCTACATTGCCACCGCAGTCGCGGATTCGGGGCGGGCGGCCGAGGACAAGCAGCGCGACGCCGATCGCAAGCCGGCCGAAACGATTATGTTCGCCGGCATCAAGCCAGGTGACCGCGTCATCGAGTTGTTTCCCGGACACGGCTATTTCACGCGCATCTTCAGCAAGACGGTCGGACCGAAAGGGCACGTCTATGCGATTTCCCCGCCGCGGCGCCCCAATGCTCCAGCCGATTCTCCCGACCCCGTCGCAGCCACCGCGGCAATAGCGGCGGATCCGGGCTACTCGAACGTCACTGCCGAGGCGCACGCTGTCGGCACAGTGATCGCCTCCGAACCGGTGGACGTCGTGTGGACTTCCCAGAACTACCATGACGTGCACAACGTGCCCAACATCGATGTCGCGGCATTCAACAAATCCGTTTTCGATGCATTGAAGCCCGGCGGAGTCTACGTGGTACTCGATCATGCCGCCGCGGCCGGGTCGGGCAGTCGCGATACCTCGACGCTGCATCGGATCGATCCAGCGACGGTCAAGACGGAAGTGGAGGCCGCTGGATTCGTCCTGGCCGGACAGAGCAAGCTGTTGCAAAACCCCCAGGACGACCACACCGCCAAAGTGTCCGATCCGTCCATTCGCGGCAAGACGGATCAGTTCATCCTGAAATTCCGCAAACCCCGCAAGAAATAACGGCTCAGAACGACTCCACCCACGGGCGCAGGTCCACTTCGAAGGACCACGCGCTGCGCGGCTGGCGCAGAACGTCCAGGTAGGCTTGGGCAATGCCATCCGGGTCCAATGTCCGATCCCCGGTATCGGGACGAGTCTCGCTGCGCACGGCGCCGTCGATCAGGAAATGGGCGACGTGGATGCCCTTGGGCCCCAATTCGCGCGCGGCGCTTTGCGCGAGGCCGCGCAAGGCGAATTTGCCCATCGCGAAGGCGGCGGATTGCGCGAATCCCTTCACGCTGGCACTGGCGCCCGTCAGCAGGATTGCGCCGCGGCCGCGCGCGATCATTCTTCGGGCCGCCTGCTGGGTGACGAGAAAGCCCCCGAACGCCGAGACGGCCATCGATTTCCTGACTTCCTGCGGATCGAGCTCGATCAGGGGGCCACGCGCTCTGGCACTGGCGTTGTAGACAACGACGTCGGGCTCGCCAAGCTGCGCATCCGCTTCAGCGAATAATTGCGCGACGGCGTTGGGTTCCGATGCATCCACCGCAAACGCCCTGGCGCCGATCTCGGACGCAAGGGGCGCAAGCTTGTCAGGGTTGCGAGCTGCGAGCCCCACCTGCAGACCCGCGGCGGCCAGGCCGCGGGCGACCGAGGCGCTGATGCCCGGGCCGGCTCCGACGATCAGGGCGCTGCGATAAGGGATGCTTGCCATGTGATTCTCCTGGGAAACCGGCAGAATAACGGCCAAACGACTCTTCGGTGGCCACTTCGTGCCGGAATTGTCCCCCAGTCAGCTTGCCCGCGTGGACGACTTGCTCGATGAGCTGCTCGACATGCCGGACGGTACGCGTGCGGCGTATTTGGAGCGAAAGTGCCCGGATGATCCGGCAGTGCGTGGGGAAGTCGAAAGCCTGCTGAAAGCGGCGCAATCCGTCGGCAGCTTTCTCGCCACGCCAGCCATGCTTACTCCGGAGCCTTTGACGGAAGACATTCCGGGCGGCACGCGCATCGGAACTTGGCGCATCTCCGGCCGGATTGGCCGCGGTGGGATGGGCGTGGTGTACGAGGCAGAGCGGGCGGACGGGGACTTCCGCCAGCGGGTCGCCGTGAAGTTGCTGCGACACGAGGCCGTGTCCGAGCTGCCACGTTTCCATGTCGAACGGCAGATCCTCGCGCGCCTGGAGCATCCCGCCATCGCCCGCCTCTACGATGGCGGCGTGACCGCCGACGGCAGGCCGTACATGGTCATGGAGTTCATTGAAGGCCGGCCGATCACCGACTACTGCATGCACGTGAGTGCCGCGCTCCCGGAGCGCATGCGACTGTTCCTCCAGGTCTGCGAGGCCGTCGCCTATGCGCACCGCAACCTCATCGTACACAGGGATCTGAAGCCGGCCAACATCCTCGTGACGCCACAGGGTCGGGTCAAACTGCTCGACTTCGGAATTGCCAAGCTGATCGATGCGGATCGTCCGGACCTGACGCGCACAGCGGCGGCGCCGTTGACACCCCTTACCGCCGCGCCCGAGCAACTGCTGGGCCAACCTGTCACCACCGCGACCGACATCTACGCGCTGGGTCTGTTGTTATTCGAGCTGCTGACCGACACTCAGGCATGGAGTCTGGCGGGCGGTCCCATTGCGCAAGCCGTGCGCGTGATCCTGGACCAGCCCGCACCCGTGCCGAGCGAGCGGGCGGCCAACACTAGCCCAGCTCCATTCCCGCCACGCCTGCTGCGGGGCGACTTTGACGCGATCGTGGCGAAGGCGGTGCGCAAGGAGCCTGTCCACCGCTACGGAACCGTGGAAGCGCTCAAGGTCGACGTGGATCATGCGTTGCGAGGCGAACCCGTCGCCGCGCGATCCGGTGCCCGCCTGTATGTGTTCCGCAGGATCCTGTGGCGCTATCGGTGGGTGACCATAGCGGTGACGGCCATCCTGGTGTCGCTGGCCATCGGACTGGGCGCTGCGGCCTGGCAGGCACAGCGAGCGGCAATCGAGCGTGACGCTGCGCGTCGTGATGCGGCTCGCGAAGAGGCGCTGCGCTATCAGTTGACCCGGTTGTTTCGTAAAGCGATCGAAGAGCGTGGTTCGCAGCCTGCCACCGCGAAAGCAATGATCGACAACAGCGCGCTGCGCGTGTTACGGGAATATCGCACCCAGCCGCAGCTTGCCGGACAACTCGTCCTGACGCTCGCAGACCTGTACGGGGCGCTGGAGGATATTGAAGGCGCCGCGTCGCTGCTGGAGGGTTTCGTGAAGCAGGCGAGCCCGGATGCAGACCCGGCGGCGCTCGCCGACGCGCGCCAGAAGTTGGCCAACATAGAGCTGCTGCAGGGTCATACGGCGCAGGCGGCCCAACTGCTTGCGCAAGCCGAAGCGTTCTGGACGCGTAAGCCGAATGGATATGCCGAGGAGCGGCTGGAGGGGTTGGGCATCCGGGCGCGCATCCAGCGGACCAGCGGCGATCTCGCTGCCGCCAGCGCCACCGAGCGCGAAGCGATTTCCCAACGCATTGCGCTGTCCGGACGAGTCCATCGCGAAACAGCCATCCTGTACAATTCGCACGCCATCACGTTGACGGCCGCCAACCGCCTGGACGAGGCGCTGGAGGCTTACCGGCAGACGACGGCGATCTATCGGGCGCTCGGGCTGGGGGATGAGCTCGACGCGCAGATTGTTCTCGGTAATATGGGCACACTCGAATACCGTAGGGGTCATCTGCGAGAAGCGGAGGACTTGCTTCGCAACGCCTACCAACACGAACAGTCGCTCGCGGGGGATTCTGCGGCGGTAGCCGCGGTGATGGGGTTCTACGGAGAGCTGCTCTCGGAAACCAACCGCACGGCCCAGGCGTTGACCGTTCTTGAGGAAGCGGCGGATATCGCCACCCGGTATGCCGGACCCGCCAGCCCGGTCGTCGTGCAGAATCGCCTGTATCTGGGTGAAGCGCAACTCGCCGCGGGAAATAAGTCCGCTGCCCGGGCCACGTTGGTGGCCACCCGCGATGCTGCGCTGGCTCAGTATGGCCCGAAGCATCTCGTTACGCTTCGGACGCAGGTGTCGCTCGCCCAGCTTGCAATGGCCGAACGTGACTTCACAGGAGCGCATACGATGGCTCTGGAGGCGGTCGCCGCCCTGCGCACCCTCGGTGCTCGAGCGGGCGCGGCCCTCGCACAGGCCCTGCAGGTGGTCGCGGATTCGGAGCTGTCCCAGGGCAACGCGCGTGAGGCCATCGCGCCATTACGCGAAGCCATTGGTCTGCGCGCGCGCGTCGCAAACTCCGGATGGCAGATTGCACAATCACGCGAGCGACTGGGCGAGGCGCTCGCCGCCGAGCGGCAACCCGGCGCTCTCGAGATGCTGAAGCAGGCGGTAGCCGGTTTGAGCGCCGAGCTCGGCGACAGTCATCCTGAGACCGTGCGCGCCCGCAATGCGCTCGCGCGCTCCGAGGCGACCCTCCCGAACCCACAGGCTAGGGCGATCCTCCCAGCTCCCGATAGAGCCATGCCCGTGCCTTGAGCCAGTCGCGTTGGACCGTGCGCAGCGAGAGGCCCAATGCTCGTGCAGTGTCTTCTTCACCGTAGCCGCCGAAGAAGCGGCATTCGATTACATCCGCAAGCCGTGGCACCTCGATTGCGAGCCGTGCGAGCGCCTCATTGAGCGCAAGCAGCCCCTCGTCCGTGTTGACACCAACTGTTTCCGCATGCGACAGCGTCAGGTGCAGTTCGCCGCCGCCGCGCTTGTCGGCCACGCGCGCGGCGGCGTAGTTGATCAGGGCATGGCGCATGGCCAGCGCCGCAGCGCGCAGAAAGTGGGTCTCATCCGCGAAGCTGGGAGAATGACGCAGTCGCAGATAGGCCTCGTGAACGAGGGCGGTCGTCTGGAGTGTGTGATTGCCGCCGAGGCGCGCGCGGGCGCGTTGGGCAATATGTTTGAGCTCGTCGTAGAAAGCCGGCAGCAATTCGGCAGCGATGAGCCGTACTTCGGGCGGAGCGGCGCTGCCCGCAAACTGTCCGGCCCGGTCCCCGGAATCGCCCTTCTCACGGCTCATCGTGCAATTCTAATCCTCCTTTGAGCGTCACGGGCTGCCGCTCGAGGCCGTGTCCCTGGGGCGGGCGGGTGGTGAGGCGAGCCGGGTGAACGACGCAAACCGACAACGTGTGCCATCGGGAAGGACGATCCCCGCGTAGGTGTCCACCTGGGGGGTGCCGTGGAATATGAAGGCGATGGTATCGACGAGCCTCAGTCCCGCGCATCCTCCTTTGAAGCGGCCTTCGAACAACGAGCGGTCCAGCGCATTCACGAGCAGGGTGCGATCGTCCGGGGCGATCCAATCGTGGACCTGGTAGGTCCTCAGCTCCGTGCTGCCCGAGCGCATCTGCGGAGTCACCTTGTCCGAGGCCGGCTGCGGCTCCGACTGGCTCGCCGCGCAAGCGCCCAGGGCGAGCGGGACAAGCCATCCGAGCAGCCACGCACTTTGGGTCGTCATCGCCAGGATACCTTGCCACTATTCGCCACCAGCCATCCTCAGCCTGCCGTATTTCCATCACGGAGGCCACTGCCGCGTGCGGTGAACTGCATGCAGGCCGGAACGCATGTTCCGCTTTCATCCAGGCAATCAAGAAGGATTACTTTATGAATACGCTGATGACCAGGCTGCGCAGAGGTTCGATCGGGGCTTGGGCGGCGATGTGTGTAGCGGCGTTGCCCGCGCATGCGCAGGAGCCTGCAGCGAGACAGCGGGCGGGATCCAAACAGGAAAACATCGGTGTGGCGAGCGGATTTGCGGTAGGCGCGGCGGCCGGCGGCCCCATCGGCGCTTTCGTGGGGGCAGCCGCTGGAGCGTGGCTTGGCGACCGCTACCATAGGCAAGCCGCGGCGCGCACGGCGCTGTCGGACGATCTGGGCAAGGCGCAGAGCGACCGCACGCGGCTCGCCCAGAATGTCACGGAGCTCAACGGGTCACTCGCCCGGGAGCAGGAACGCGGCGAGCAACTCGATCTGGCGCTCAGCCGCACGGACGAAGTCGAGACGGAGGTCAGTTTCAGGACGAATGACGATTCGATCCAGATCCAGGCGATGTCGCCCCTGTTGAAGTTAGGCGGGCTGGCAGCCGCGATGCCGGACGCCAGGATCCGGGTCGCAGGGTATGCGGACCCACGCGGGTCGGATGCGGTAAACGAGGCCTTGTCCAGGCGCCGTGCGGAAGCCGTCGCTGCCGTGCTCGTGACTGCGGGCGTTTCCAGAGATCGCCTGATCGTCGAGGCGCATGGGAAATCCGCCGCAGCCAGCGCCGAAGGTGATTTGGACGGCTACGCACTCGATCGGCGGGTCACGGTGCGGATTGAGCGGACGGATCCCGACGCGGTGGCGCGCAATGAGCAATGAGTAGCACCGGCTCCAGGCCCGATTTCCCGGGGTGATTTTGCGCTCGTCCATTGGAAAAGTCGCCTGCGGCGCTGTTTCGGGCCGTGGCTGCGTTTCCGGCCGCAAAAGGGTACGACGCATGCGTCGCACCTTTTGCGGCCTGCTCGGCGACAACGCGCAAGTCCGACAAGCTGTAGCATCCCCGATATGAGCTCCATCGTTTGTCTGAGCGGACGGGTCGAGGCGCAGGTGTCGCAACCCGTTGCCGATCGGGTGATTGCCGGCAACCCCGAAACCCGCGTATCCAACTACTTCGGCGACTCGAGCCAGCAGTTCTTTGCGGGCCGCTGGTCGGCCACTCGCGGCAAGTGGCGCATCCGCTATACGGAAAACGAGTTGTGTGTCATGACGTCGGGGCGGGTCGTCATCGAAAGCGACTCCGGCGAGCGCAATACTTTCGTTACGGGGGATGCATTCGTCGTGCCGGCAGGGTTTTCCGGCACGTGGGAAGTGCTGGAGGACTGCAGCAAGGTCTACGCTATCTTCGAGCAGGCGAAGTGACGGGCGCACCGCGGCCTTTAGACATAATGGCGGCGGCGGGTGAAATGTGTCGCAGAACGACAACGACCCGCTTCAACACCCGCGCAATCCATGGAAACTATGCGCGCTGATCGTGATCCCGATTGATTCGCTTGCTGGCTTGGAGGTGCGTCATGGAGACCATAACCATCGCGACGTCCCGGGGGTTCACGGTAGCGGATATGGAAATGCTCATGGGAAGCGCCGTCATCATTGCCGCTCTGGCATGGATGGTGCTCTCCAAAGTGAAGCATTTGCGCGGCCGCCACCACGAACCTCGAGTTTGACGATTCGCCGATAGAAGAGTTTGGAAGTGATTGACAGCCGAAGCGCGCGAGCGCTTCGGCTGTTTGTTTTGGTGCGCCCGGCAGGGCGCACCCACCCGGAGGCGCCCGCTGCGCCCGGGCCACGCGCTCCAGGGCGGGCAACCCTGGGGCGAGGGACTGGTAGTAAGGGCTACGTGCCGCGCAATACTTCCCCGAGGGTCGTGAAGATCTGGTCGATCTGAGAGCGCTCGAGGATGAGCGGCGGCGACAATGCCAGAATGTCGCCCGTCTGCCGCACGAGCAGGCCACGCTCGAAGCACCTCAGGTAAACCTCGAACGCCCGGGCGCCGCCCCTGCCCGCGATCGGCTCCAGCTCGACGCCCAGTATCAGGCCGTAATTGCGTATGTCGATGACGTGCGGCAGGCCGCGCAACGAGTGGGCGGCATCCTCCCAACTGTTGGCCAGGTCCTTCGCCCGCGTCAGGAGGCCTTCGCGCTGGTAGATGCCGAGTGTCGCCAGGCCCGCGGCGCAGGCTGCAGGATGCGCAGAGTAGGTATAGCCATGAAATAGCTCGATCGATCCTTCCGGACCCTGCATGAAGGCCTCATAGACCGCCTTCCTGGCGATCACCGCTCCCATGGGCATGCAACCGTTGGTCAGACCCTTGGCCAGGGTGAGGATGTCCGGCGTGACCCTGAGCTCCTGTGCCGCGAACGGGGCGCCCGTACGCCCGAAGCCGGTGATCACTTCATCGAAGATGAGAAGAATTCCATGGCGATCGCAGATCTCGCGGATGCGTTGCAGATAGCCGCGGGGCGGAATCAGAACACCCGCGGATCCCGCGATGGGCTCGATGATGACGGCCGCAATCGTCGCGGCATCGTGCAGGGTGATCAGCCGCTCGAGCTCCTCGGCAAGATGTGCACCGTGGGCAGGCTCGCCGCGCGAGAATGCATTCCTGGTCAGGTCGTGCGTGTGCCCGAGGTGGTCCACCCCCGGAATCAGCGAGGCCGACCACATCCTGCGGTTCGGTGAGAGGCCGCCAACTGAGATGCCGCCGAACCCCACTCCGTGATAACCGCGCTCGCGTCCGATGAGGCGGGTACGCGTGGAATCACCGCGCACGCGGTGGTAGGCAAGGGCAATCTTCAGCGCGGTATCGACGGACTCGGACCCGGAATTCGTGAAGAAAACATGGTCCAGCCCGGCAGGCGCGATCCTCGCGAGCTCATTCGCGAGCTCGAAGGCGCCCGCGTGGCCCATCTGGAACGCCGGCGCGTAATCCAGCGTGCGCAGCTGGTTTGCGACGGCCTCGGCAATCTCAGGCCGGCCGTGTCCTGCATTGACGCACCACAGGCCCGATGTGCCGTCCAGGATCTGGCGCCCCTCCGATGTCCAGTAGTGCATGCCGGATGCCCTGGAGAGCATGCGCGGCCGGGACTTGAATTGCCGGTTTGCGGTGAACGGCATCCAATAAGCTTCGA
The DNA here is from genome assembly GCA_050738795.1 of Steroidobacteraceae bacterium. Lineage (GTDB taxonomy): Bacteria > Pseudomonadota > Gammaproteobacteria > Steroidobacterales > Steroidobacteraceae > 13-2-20CM-66-19. Next base: position 36,236 of record JBOIAD010000092.1, on the reverse strand, counting down.
GCTGGGGGCGGGAAAGGGACTCGGGGGTTGCGGTGGTCATGAGGGTTACTCGGCTGTGGCAGCGCAGAGGGGGTGGGAGGAGGCGAATGATAAGGAAAGTTGACAAAGGTGGCCATTCGGGCCGAAATTTCGCCCATGTTGTCGAGGATATTAGACAGACAGTGGGGCGCAGGTGCCCGTGAGGCTCGATCCAGGCTTCCCTGAGGCTTCCCATGAGGCGTCCGTGCAGGCTTCCCATGAGGCTCGATCCAGGCTTCCCATGACGATTGACGTAGGCGCCCGGCTGCGAGGCATCCGCACGACCTTCGGCCTGTCGCAGCGCGAGCTCGCGCGCCGGGCCGGCGTGACGAACGGACTGATTTCGCTGATCGAACAGAATCGCGTCAGTCCTTCAGTGAGCTCACTGAAGAAGGTCCTGGACGGCGTTCCCATGTCCCTGGCGGAGTTCTTTACCCTCGACCTGAGCGTCGCCCCGCAAGCCTTTTTCGCCGTGGATGAGCTCGTTGAGCTGGGAAACGCCCAGGTTTCGCTGCGGCTGGTGGCGGCACAGCGTCCGGGGCGCCAGCTCACGGTGCTGCATGAGCGCTACGCCGCTGGCGCCAAAACCGGCGATGAGATGCTCGTCCACCGGGGCGAGGAGGGCGGCGTCGTGGTTCGGGGGCGCGTGGAGCTCACGGTTGGAGGGGCGACGCGCGTGCTCGGACCAGGCGAGGCCTATTACTTCACAAGTCAGCTGCCCCACCGGTTCCGCAATGTCGGACGCGAGCCGTGTGAGATCATAAGCGCCAGCACCCCACCCAGTTTCTGAAACCGGAAAGCAAGATCATGGCCGCCAAACTCGAAACGACCTCCTGGCATGAGCGGGCTCGCACGCTGGACATCCGCACCAAAGCCTTCATCAACGGAAACTACGTGGATGCGGCTTCTGGCGCGACGTTCGATTCCATCAACCCTGGCACGGGCAAGCTGCTGGCCCGTGTCGCCGCCGGCGACAACGAAGATGTCGACCGTGCGGTCAGCGCGGCGCGCGCCGCATTTCGCAAGGGAGCGTGGGCGAATCGCCCGCCGGCCCAGCGCAAGAAGGTCTTGAAGCGGTTCGCGGAGCTCATTCTGCAAAACAGCGAGGAGCTCGCGCTGCTGGAGACGCTGGACATGGGAAAGCCGATCGGCGTCAGTCTCAGTGTCGATATTCCCGGCGCGGCGCGTTGTATCGAGTGGTACGCGGAGGCGATCGACAAGATCTACGACGAAGTCGCCCCTACCGGGTCCGGCTCTCTCGCGCTGATTACGCGCGAGCCGATGGGAGTCGTCGGCGCGATCGTGCCGTGGAACTATCCGTTGCTGATGGCCGCCTGGAAAATAGGCCCCGTCCTGGCCGCGGGCAATTCCTTCGTACTCAAGCCGTCCGAGAAGTCGCCTCTCACTGCGATACGGGTGGCGCAGATTGCGATCGAGGCAGGCATTCCGGAGGGTGTGTTCAACGTCGTGCCGGGTTTGGGTCAAACAGCCGGCAAGGCGCTCGCTCTGCACATGGACGTGGACTGCATCGCATTCACCGGCTCTACGGCGACCGGGCGCTCCATCATGCAGTACGCGGGACAGTCGAATCTGAAGCATGTCTCGCTGGAGTGCGGTGGCAAGTCGCCGAACATCGTCATGGCGGATTATCCGGATCTCGACAAGGCGGCCACGGCCGCCGCGTACGCGATTTTCGACAATCAGGGCGAGGTGTGCTCTGCAGGCTCGCGACTGCTCGTGCAGGAAAGCGTCAAGGACGCCGTCCTGGAGAAAGTTCAGGCCATCGGCCGGACGATGCAGCCGGGAGATCCGCTCGATACCGGGACGAAACTCGGCGCCATCGTGGATGAGATCCAGATGAAACGCGTGCTCGGATACATCGATGCCGGGCGGCGCGACGGCGCGAATGTGCGGTTCGGCGGGCGCAGGGTGCGTGAAGACAGCGGTGGCTATTTCGTCGAGCCGACGGTGTTCGATGGCGTCCGCCCCAGCATGACGATCGCGCGTGAGGAGATCTTCGGGCCGGTGTTGTCCACGATCACATTCAGGACCGTGGAAGAGGCGATCGAGATTGCCAACGACGTGATCTACGGCCTCGTCGCCGCCGTGTGGACCCGCGACATCACTGTTGCACATCGCACCGCCAAGGCGCTGCGCGCGGGCACTGTGTTCATCAACTGTTACGACGCGGACGATATCACCGTGCCGTTCGGCGGCTTCAAACAGTCCGGTATCGGGCGCGACAAGTCGCTGCACGCACTGGAGAAATATACGGAGCTCAAGACAACCTGGCTCGACCTGTCTTGAGGTGCGGGCACGCGCCTTCCATGCTGCAATGTGCAGCCGGAAAAGCGCGCGCCCTGCCGGGCGTTTGAGCGGCGAATCCGGTGCAGTTCCTGGCGAGTTCCCCGCGGGGGCTGGCAGATCTGCTGGCGCGTGAGCTGGCCGCGCTCGGCGCGGCAGACCTGAAGGAGCGCTCGACCGGCGTGGCTTTCTCGGGGGACTTGCGCGCCGCCTATCGTGCGTGCCTGGAGTCGCGGCTCGCGAACCGCGTTTTTCTGGAGCTCGCACGTTTCGAAGCGCACGATGCCGATGAGTTCTACGCGGCGGTTCGCGGACTTGACTGGCCAGCGCACCTCGCGCCTGGAGCCACGTTGGCTTGCGATTTCAGCGGGCACCACCCCGCCATAACTCACACCCACTTTGGCGCGCTGAAGCTGAAAGACGCCATCGTGGACAGCCTGCGGAGCGCGACCGGCTTTCGGCCGGATGTGGCGCTCGAGCGTCCCAGCGTGCGAGTCCATGCCCACGCGCAAGGTACCCGTATGACGGTTTCCCTGGACCTCTCCGGAGAGAGTCTTCACCGGCGCGGCTATCGCGGCGCGACCGGCGAGGCGCCGCTGAAGGAAAACGTGGCGGCCGGAATGCTCCTGCGTGCGGGGTGGCCTGGGCTTGCGGCCGCCGGCGCCCAGTTTCTGGACCCGCTGTGCGGCGCGGGTACGGTGGTCATCGAAGCGGCGTTGATCGCGGCACACCATGCCCCGGGACTGGGAAGGGATTATTACGGATTTCTCGGTTGGCGCGGCCATGACGTGCATCTCTGGCAGCAAGTGCTGCACGCCGCGCGCGAGCGCAGCCGGGCACAGCACCGGCCATGGTTGATCATTCGCGGACACGATCGCGACATCGCAGCGATTCGCCATGCACGCGCGAACGCTGAGCGGGCAGGTGTTGGACACCTCGTGCAATTCGCGGTTGAAGTACTTGCGGACGCCGCGCCCGCCACGCCCGACGTGTCCACCACGCCCGACGTGTCCACCACGCCCGAAGCTCCGGTGACGTCCACAGCTCTCGACACGCCGGCTGAATCCGGTGGCCATGAATCGGTGGCGGCGTTGCCAGCGGTGCCGGGCCTGTTATGCGCAAACCCTCCCTATGGGGTGCGCATGGAAGATCACGAGGGCGCGCTCGCAATTCATCGCGAGTTGGGTGCAGTGTTGCGCGGGCGCTTCCAGCACTGGCAGGCCGCCGTGCTCATCGGCTCCCCGGAGCTCGGCATGGAGCTTGGCATCCGCGCCTACCGGACTCACGCTTTGTGGAACGGCGCGCTCGAATGCCGGTTGCTGAGACTGAAGGTCGATGCAGGCAGTGAGCGCGAGCCCGGGCGGCTCGCGAAGCCCGGCGCCAGTCTGCGGGAATCCGCGGGCGCACGGATGTTCGCGAATCGCCTTGCGAAGAATCTCAAACGTCTGCAGGGCTGGGCGGATCGTGCCGGCGTCTTCTGCTACCGGCTCTATGATGCGGACATGCCGGAGTACGCGTTCGCAATCGACCTCTATCGCACTCTCGAGCCGGAGCTCTCATGGCTTTACGTGCAGGAGTACGCGGCACCCGCGCAGATCGAGCCCGAAGCAGTGCGCAGGCGCCGGAAAGAAGCACTGTCAGTACTTCCTGAGGTCACTGGTGTTCTGACCGAGCGGATTCACGTGCGTACGCGGCGCCGCACGAGGCGCGGCGACCAGTATCGCAAGCTGGACGAACAGGACAATTTCCACCTCGTCATGGAGGGCGGCCTGAAGTTTCGAGTCAACTTCGATGACTATCTCGATACCGGACTGTTCCTCGATCATCGGTTGACACGATCGCGGTTGCGCGCGGCAGCCGCGGGAAAGCGTTTCCTGAATCTGTTCGCCTACACGGGTACGGCGACGGTCTATGCCGCATCGGGTGCGGCAGCGATGAGCACATCGGTCGATCTTTCGCGGACCTATCTCGACTGGGCGCAACGCAATCTGGCGCTCAACGGCATCACGGGCCGGCAACATGCACTGGTGCAGGCGGACTGCCGCGAGTGGCTGAGGCAAAGCGGGCATGACAGCGTGCGCTACGATCTGATCTTCCTGGACCCGCCGACCTTTTCCAACTCGAAGCGCATGGAGGGCGTTCTGGATGTCGAACGCGATCATCCGGCGCTCGTCGATGCCTGCGCCCGGCTGCTGGCGCCGGGCGGCCTGATCGTGTTTTCGACCAATGCGCAGCGCTTCAAGCTCGACGAATCGCTGTCGACACGGTACGTCATCCGCGACATTTCCACAGCCACGCTGCCACGCGACTTCGAGCGCAATCCACGCATTCACCGCTGCTTCGAGATTCGCTGAATGCGCTCCAGCCGGCGTCAGGCAGCAGGCCCTGTCTGCCTTACGCGACAGGATCCGAGTGCTCCGCGCGGGCCGGCCCATTGTTCGCCGCGGGAGATCGACTTCTCCAGCAGGGGGCTGGCGGATGCAGTGCAAATTGCGGAACAGTTACTCCAGCCGCGGACGGACGATAGGCTACCGTCCGCCTCGTCTGTCAACCGCGAAGGATGCACCATGAGGAATGTACTTTGTTGCGCCGCCTTGGCGGCCTTGGCCTGCGGTGTCACGGCCGCGAGCGCCGATGTGGATATCGGAGTGGCGATTCGTGGCGAGATCGCTCCGGGGGTGTACGGCCGCGTGGATATCGGCGGACGACCACGACCGGCGTTGGTCTATGCCCAGCCTGTCACTATCGAGCCGCCTCCTGCTCAGGTGGTAGTGGCGGAGCCGGTCTATCTGCACGTTCCGCCTGAGCACGCGCGCGCCTGGCGCCTGCATTGCCGCGAATACCACGCTTGCAACCGGCCGGTTTATTTCGTCAGGTCCGCCGAATATGAGCCTGGCTACGTCCGTGCGAAGGAACGCGGATACGTGCGTCACGAGGCGCGTGAGCGCGCTCTGGAGCACGAGCGCCACGAGGAGCATGAGCGACACCTGGATCACGAGCGCCATGAGGAACATCGCCAGGACCGTGACCATCACGACGATCACGATCACGGTCACGATCACGATCACGGGCGTCACTGACGGTTCACAGCAAATCCTTGATCCGGTAGTAGAGCATCGCGAGCACCAGGGCCGGGCGGCGCAGCGCAGCGCCGCCCGGAAAGTTCGCATGCGGGATCCGCGCGAACACATCGAACCGTTCAGCGATGCCGGCTATGGCCTGCGCGACGAGTTTACCGGCGATTCCCGTCAGTGCGATCCCATGGCCGGAGAATCCCTGCAGGAAGTACACGTTGGGCCCCAGTCGGCCGAAATGCGGCGCCCGATTCAACGTGATGTCGACGTTTCCGCCCCACGCGTACTCGATCCGGACATCGGCGAGCTGGGGAAACACGCCGAGCATGCGGGCTCGCGTGGCGCTGGGTGCATCGAACGAAGACAGCCCCGAGTAATTCACGCGCCCGCCGAACAACAGCCGGTGGTCGGCGGACAGGCGGAAATAGTCCAGCACCCAGTTCATGTCGCTGATGGCGGCGTTGTTGGCGATCAGCTCATGTGCCCGCGGCGCGCCGAGCGTTTCGGTCGCAACGATGTAGGTGGCGACGGCCATGATCTTCGATGCGAGGGCGGGCACGGTACTTCCGAGATACACGTTGCCGCACAGAACGAGGTAACGGCTGCGTACTTCGCCTTGATGAGTCCGTACGCGCACCTGTTCGCGCCCCGGCGTGTTTGGACCGCTTGCGAAATCCACAGCCCGGGTGCCCTCGAAAATCCGGCCGCCGGCCCGCTCGGCCGCCGCGGCAAGTCCCAGCGTGTAATTGAGCGGGTGCAGATGGCCGCTGTGTGAATCGTAGAGCGCCCCGATATAACGTTCCGTCGCGAGGAGCGAGCGGACTTCGTCCCGCGGCATGTAGCGCACGCTTCGATATTCGTACCTGTCGCGCAGCTCCGCGAGCTCCGCGTGCAGGGTCGCCTCGTGCCTCGGCTTAATGGCTGTGAGCATGTGGCCCGACACCCAATCGCAGGCAATCTGGTGTTTGGCGATCAATTCACGGATGAGTGAAACGCCTTCAACAGTGACGTCCCATACGGCGCGTGCCGCCGCCTGCCCGATCAGACGCTCAACCTTCGCCTGCCCCGCTGCGACTCCGTATATCGCCTGTGCGCCGCTGCGCCCCGATGCACCCCAGCCGATTCGATGCTCCTCGAGCAGCACGACTCGATAGCCGCGCTCGGCCAGGTGAAGTGCGGCAGAGCACCCTGCGATCCCCCCGCCAATCACGCACACATCGCACTCCACGTTGTCGGCCAGCGCAGAGCGGCCGGGCGCGGCCTGAGCGGAGGCGGCGTAGTACGAAACAGCTGGCGGCATCGCAGCCATGGGTCGAAGTGGCAACCGTGGTGTTTAAGATATTTTGACGCCCCGCAGGGCGGGCTGGCGCGCAGGATAACGACCCGTGCACACTGCGGGCAAATCCGCGCAATCCGCGGGCCGCCCTGCAATGGCCATACTGAAGCCTTTCCCGCGTTTAGCGGCCGTGCGCAACAGGCAGAATCCGCACCCCGAGCTGTGGTCTAATAGGCGGTCCTTGGAGAGCTCCTCGGCGGGGTCTGTTCAATATAATAGACATCGCCCCGATACACGCCGTCATGGCCGCCGCCCGCCCACTTATCGGTATACCGGCCGATCGCCGCATGATCGGTCCTCACCCATTTCACGCTGTCGGAGAGAAATATGCTCGCGCCGTGCTCGACGCAGCGGACGGCCTGCCGCTGCTGATTCCTGCCCTGGCCGACGAGCTGGGGATGGACGATCTGCTGGAGCGGCTCGACGGCATGCTGTTCACCGGAAGCCCCTCGAATGTGGAGCCGCGCCATTACTCGGGAGCGCCGAGCGCTCCGGGTACCTTGCATGATCCAGCCCGGGACGCGACCACACTGCCGCTCATCCGCAAGGCGGTGCAGGCGGGTATTCCTGTGTTGGGAATCTGCCGTGGTTTCCAGGAGATGAACGTCGCCTTCGGCGGCACGCTTCATCAGCGGGTGCACGAGCTGGAGGGCAAGCTGGATCATCGGGATGACGAGACTCTGCCACTGGAGGTGCAGTACGGGCCGGCGCATGAGGTGGCGCTCGAGCCGGCGGGCCTGCTGCGCACGCTGGCCGGCAGTGAGCGCATACAGGTCAATTCGCTGCACTCGCAAGGCATCGATCGCCTCGGAAGCGGACTTGCCATCGAGGCGCGCGCACCGGACGGCCTCGTCGAGGCCTTCCGGGTCGAGAATGCGGCGCGCTTTGCCATCGCTGTGCAGTGGCACCCTGAATGGAAAGCGATGAGCAATGAATTTTCACGTGCGCTGTTCGCGGCATTTGGCATGGCCTGCCGCCAATACATCCAGGCGCGCTGCGGGCGGTGACGGACCGGAAAGGCCGCAAGGGCGCTTCCGGCAACTCGAAAAGTGAAAGGCCCTTCCTATGGTGAGCGAGATTCAGCAATTTTTCCGCGACCACGGTATCTCCGAGGTCGAGGCGATCATTCCCGACATGGCGGGTATCGCGCGCGGCAAGATCATGCCGGCGGCCAAATTCGCCGAGGACGAGGGCATGCGCCTGCCCGAGAGCGTCTTCCTGCAGACCGTCACGGGCGACTATCCGCCCGAGACGGGCGATGCCATGAGTCCCGCCGAAATCGACATCGTGCTGAAGGCCGATCCGAAAACCGTGCGCCGCGTGCCCTGGGCAGCCGAGCCCACTGCCCAGGTGATCCACGATTGCTTCTACTCGGATGGCCGCCGCGTCTCGATGGCGCCGCGCCACGTGCTGCGTAATATCCTGGAGATGTACGCGCAGCGCGGCTGGGAGCCGGTCGTGGCTCCCGAGCTCGAGTTCTACCTCATCGAGCAGAACAAGGACTCCGACTACCCGCTGCGCCCGCCGGTGGGCCGCTCGGGCCGGGCCGAGCCCGGGCGCCAGTCCTACAGCATCGCCGCGGTCAATGAGTTCGACCCGCTGTTCGATGACATCTACCAGTTCTGCGAAGACCAGGAAATCGAGATCGACACGCTCATCCACGAGGATGGGCCGGCGCAGATGGAAATCAACCTGATCCATGGCTATCCGCTGGACCTCGCGGATCAGGCGTTCCTCTTCAAGCGCACCGCGCGTGAGGCGGCGCTGCGCCACAAGATCTACTGCACGTTCATGGCGAAGCCCCATGCGAAGGAGCCGGGCAGCGCGATGCATATCCACCAGAGCGTGGTCGAAACGAAGACGCGCAGGAACATCTTCAGCAATGCCGACGGCACGCCCTCGAACCTGTTTTTCTCGCACATCGCCGGCCTGCAGAAGTACATGCCTGCCGCGATGGCGCTGTTCTGCGCGAACGTGAATTCCTATCGACGCCTCACGCGCTATCTGTCGGCGCCGATCAACGTGCATTGGGGGTACGACAATCGCACGGCCGGACTGCGTGTGCCCATGTCGAGCGCAGATGCCCGCCGCGTGGAGAATCGAGTCGGTGGAGCGGATGCGAATCCGTACATCGCCATCGCGGCTTCGCTTGCGTGCGGATACCTCGGGATGGTCGAAGGACTGCAGCCTACGGACCCGATCACCGGCAGCGCCCATGACCTGCCCTTCGGGTTGCCGCGCTCGCTGGATGAGGCGCTCCGCAAGCTGCGCGAGTCGGAACCGCTGGTGAAGCTTCTCGGCGAGCCGTTCGTTGCGGCATTCACGATCGTCAAGGAGGCCGAATACGAGGTCTTTCTGCAGGTGATCAGCTCCTGGGAGCGGGAGCATCTGCTCCTGAACGTCTGAATGTTATATAAAGCTTCGTAAACCGGACCGCCGGAGGCGGTGCGGGCCGCATCCTGGAGCCTCGATGAATGTCGGTCATGCGAGTGTGCCGCTGAAGCCATTGCTCGTTTCATTGTGCCTGGCCGCATTGCTCGCCGGCTGCGGCGGAGGCGCGCGGCCGTCGGGGCAGCAGGGCGCCGCGCAGTCCGGCCCCGCATCGGGCTCGGGGGCGGACGAGGAGAAGGTTCTTAACGTCTACAACTGGTCCGACTACATCGAGCCCAGCGTGCTCGAGGAATTCCGCAAGCAGACCGGGATCAGGATCAACTACGACGTCTTCGATGCGAACGAGGTGCTCGAGACCAAGCTGCTCGCCGGTCACACGAACTACGACGTCGTGGTGCCCTCCGGGCCGTTTCTCGAGCGGCAGATCAAGGCCGGCGTGTTCCAGAAACTGGACAAGGCCCGGCTGCCGAACCTGAAGAACGTGGACCCCGAGGTGCTCAAACGGCTCGAAGCCTACGATCCCGGCAACGCATATAGCGTGCCCTACATGTGGGTCACGTCCGGCCCCGGCTACAACGTTGCCAAGATCAAGGAGCGCATGCCCGATGCGCCGGTGGACAGCCTGCGGATGTTCTACGACCCGGCGGTGATCGCGAAGTTCGCGGACTGCGGCGTATCGGTTCTGGATGCGCCCTCCGAAGTCATCGGCACGGTGCTCATCTATCTTGGCAAGAGCGGCAGCAGCGAGTCCCCGCAGGATCTGCAGGCGGCCGAGAGCGTGTTGATGTCGATCCGGCCGTACCTGCGCTATGTACACTCCTCGCGCTACATCGAGGATCTCGCGAACGGCGAGACGTGCCTGGCGCTCGGCTGGTCGGGCGATGTCAAGCAGGCCCGCGACCGCGCGAAAGACGCCGGCAAGGGCATCGAGATCCGGTACGCCATCCCGCGGGAAGGCACCATCATGAACTTCGATATGCTGGCCATCCCGGCGGACGCACCGCACCCGAAGAACGCGCACCTGTTCATCAACTTTCTGCTCGAGCCGCAGGTCGCGGCCCGGAATTCGAATCTGGTGAAGTATGCGAATGCCAACCCGGCCTCGTATGCGCTGCTCGATGATTCGGTGAAGGGCGATCCGAACATCTATCCGACCCCCGAGCTGCGTGCGAAGCTCGTGCCGGAGCCGGCGCGTTCGCAGCAGTACCAGCGGCTGCTGACCCGTGCCTGGACACGGTTCAAGACCGGCAGATGAGGCCTGAAATCGCAGCGTGAGCACCAAACCGACGAGCGGCGGGCAAACCGGTCCGCGCAGCGGCGCCCCGACCGGGTCGCAGGCCGGCCCCCCCATCCTGCGCATCGAGAACGTCACCCGCAAGTTCGGCGATTTCGTCGCGGTGAGCGACGTCAGCCTGGACGTCCAGCGCGGCGAGATCTTCTGTCTGCTGGGCGGCTCGGGCTCGGGCAAGACCACGCTGCTGCGCATGTTGGCGGGCTTCGACACCCCGACGGCGGGGAAGATCTACATCGACGGCCAGGAAATGAGCGGCATTCCGCCTTACGAGCGTCCCGTGAACATGATGTTCCAGTCGTACGCGCTGTTTCCTCACATGAGCGTCGAGAAGAATGTGGCATTTGGTCTCGAGCAGGAACGCGTGGGACGCGGCGAGCTGCAGCGCCGCGTTGGGGAGATCCTCGAGATCGTGAAGATGACGCCGTACCTCACGCGCAAGCCGCATCAGCTTTCGGGCGGCCAGCGCCAGCGGGTGGCTCTTGCGCGGGCGCTCGTGAAACGGCCCAAGCTGCTTCTGCTGGATGAGCCGCTTGCCGCGCTCGACCGGAAATTGCGCGAGCACACGCAGTTCGAGCTGATCAACATCCAGGAGCAGCTCGGTGTCACGTTCGTCGTGGTCACCCACGACCAGGAGGAAGCCATGACGCTGTCCTCGCGCATGGGTGTCATGAACCACGGCCAGATTGTGCAGGTCGGTACGCCGACCGATATCTACGAATTCCCGGCCACCCGGTTCGTCGCGGATTTCATCGGCTCGGTCAACATGTTCGAGGGACGATTGATCGAGGATGAGCCGGACTTCGTGCGCATCCACTGCGAGGACCTCGGCAGCGTCATCTACGTCAACCACGGCATCAGCTCGGCCCCGGGCGCCACGGTGTGGGTCGCAGTGCGTCCGGAAAAGATCAACATCAGCAGGCAGCCGCCCGTGGCGGCGGCCGGTCATGGACACGAGACGGGGCGGGGTGAGAATGCCGTGCGCGGCACGGTGAAGGAGATCGCATACATGGGCGACGTGTCGATCTACCTCGTGCAGAGCGACTCGGGGAGGACCGTGCGCGTGACGCTTCCGAACGTCGCTCGCCACACCGAAGACCGCATTACCTGGGATGAGACGGTGTACGTCTCCTGGCACGCTGCGAGCCCGGTCGTACTGACGCGGTAGGAATCAGGGATTTGGCTCGATTCAGCACTCAGGCGGGCAGACGGGTCGTTCTCGGCATTCCGTCGCTGTGGCTGATCGTCCTGTTTCTCGTTCCATTCGTCATCGTCTTCAAGATTTCCTTCTCGGAAGTGCGGCTGGCGATGCCGCCGTATGCGCCGCTGTTCGAGTGGCTCGACGGCAAGCCGGTGGCGATCAGGCTCAATCTCGCCAACTACGGCTACCTGTTCACGGATGCGCTGTATGTGAGCTCATACCTGTATTCGCTCAAGGTTGCGGCGGTGTCCACCCTGTTCTGCCTCCTGCTCGGCTATCCGATGGCCTACGCGATCGCCCGCTCCAGCCCGACGTCCCGCAACATATTGCTCATGCTGATCGTGTTGCCGTTCTGGACCTCGTTCCTGCTGCGCGTCTATGCGTGGATCGGGCTGTTGAAGAGCAATGGCGTGTTCAACAACGTCCTCATGTACCTGGGCGTCATTCACGAGCCCATTACGATGCTGCAGACCGATTTTGCCGTGTACATAGGCATCGTCTATTCGTACCTGCCGTTCATGATCCTGCCCCTGTACGCGAATCTGGAGAAGCACGATCTGACGCTGCTCGAGGCGGCGGCGGACCTGGGGGCGCGCCCAATCACGGCGTTCCGGCGGATCACGCTGCCGTTGTCGCTGCCCGGCATCGTGGCCGGTTCGCTGCTCGTATTCATTCCAGCCGTGGGCGAGTACGTGATCCCCTCGCTTCTGGGCCGCACCGATCAGCTCATGATCGGGCGTGTACTGTCCGATGAGTTCTTTGAGAACAGGGATTGGCCAGTAGCGAGCGCTGTGGCGATTCTCATGCTGGCGCTGCTGATCGTGCCGATCATGCTGTTCCAGCATTTCGAGAAGCGTACGCTCGGAGCGCCCAAGTGAAGTCTCACGGCGTGTTTTCGCGTACCGCGCTCGTGTTCGGGCTCATATTCCTGTATGTCCCGATCCTCTCCATGATCGTGTTCTCGTTCAACAATTCCAGGCTGGTGACCGTCTGGGACGGCGCGCATTCGCCCACGCTGAAGTGGTATCTGGAGCTGATGTCCAACGACCAGATCCTTCGCGCGGCCTGGCTCTCGATCAAGATAGCAATCATCGCGGCCTCGGCGGCAGTGGTGCTCGGAACGCTGGGGGGTGTGGCGCTGACGCGCTTCGGGCCGTTCCGGGGACGCGCGCTGTTGGCAGGCATGACGACGGCGCCGCTCGTGATGCCGGAAGTGATCACGGGCCTGTCGCTCCTGCTGCTGTTCGTGGCACTCGAGGAGGCCATCGGCTGGCCGAAGGGGCGTGGTGCGGTGACGATAACGCTCGCGCACATCACCTTCTGCATGGCTTATGTGACGGTGGTGGTACAGTCCCGTCTGGTGGGCTTCGATGAATCGCTGGAAGAGGCTGCGATGGATCTGGGTGCGCGTCCTGCAAAGGTTTTCTTCCGCATTACCCTGCCGCTCATCGTTCCGGCCCTGATGTCGGGCTGGCTGCTCGCATTCACGCTGTCATGGGACGATCTGGTCATCTCTCAGTTCGTGGCCGGGCCGAGCTCCAGCACACTGCCCATGGTCATCTTTTCCAAGGTGCGTCTCGGCGTGAGCCCCGACGTCAACGCGCTCGCGACCATCATGGTACTCGTCGTTGCGTCCGGCATCGTTGTTTCCTCGGTGTGGATGCGCTACCGGAGCAAACGGCGGGAGCGCGATATCCAGCTTGCCACGGCGGCGAACCTGTGAGCGCGCCACCATGACTTCCCATGTGCTCGGGATCGATGTAGGAGGCTCGTCGGTCAAGGCTGGGGTCGTGGACGTGGAGGCGGGCCGCCTGGCGGGCGAGCTGATTTCCGCCCTCACGCCGCAGCCTTCGCTCCCGGCCGGACTGATATCCGTCATCGAAGGACTTGCGGCGCGGCTGCCCAGCGCGCAGGGCAAACTGGGTGTTGCCTTCCCGAGCGTCGTCAAGCACGGCACCGTGCGCACCGCTGCCAACATTGATCGGTCCTGGCTGGGTACGGATGGAGCGGCGTTGGTTTCGCGGGCGCTGCAGCGGCCCGCGGTGTTTCTGAACGATGCGGACGCGGCCGGAATCGCCGAGATGACCTGGGGTGCCGGGCGCGGAATGCAGGGCACCGCAATCATGCTGACCTTCGGTACCGGGATTGGAACGGCCCTGTTCGTGGACGGCCGGCTGTTTCCCAACACGGAGCTCGGCCACATGGAGCTGCGCGGCATGGAGGCCGAAAAATGGGCATCGGCGCATGTGCGCACCGTCCTCGATCTGGACTGGCCAGCCTGGATCGAGCGGGTGAACAGCTATCTCGAGCAGATGTACGCGCTGTTCTGGCCGGACTTGTTCATTCTCGGCGGCGCCGTCAGCGAACGCTTCGGTGAATTCGGGCCACTGCTGCGCTCCGCGGCGCAGATCCGCCCCGCGCACTTTGCCGGCCAGGCCGGCGTGATCGGCGCCGCCCTGGCCGCCGCGGCGGCCTGAGGCTTTCACGGCGATGGCCAGCCGCATTCGCAGCAAGCTCCCCGATGTTGGAACGACGATTTTTACCGTGATGTCGCGGCGCGCTCGCGAGCTGGGCGCGCTCAATCTGGGGCAGGGCTATCCCGATTACGACATCGACCCACGCCTCACGGAGCTGGTGACGGCCGCCATGGCCGAGGGCCGTAACCAGTACGCGCCGATGGAGGGGCTGATGGAGCTGCGCGAGCGGATCTCGCACAAGCTCTTCCTGAGCTACGGTCTTGCGGTGGACCCGGATTCGCAGATCACGGTGACGCTCGGCGCAACCGAGGCGATCTATTCGAGCATCCAGGCGGTGGTCGGCGCTGGCGATGAAGTCATTGCGTTCGATCCCGCTTACGACTCGTACGAGCCGGCCGTTCGATTGGCGGGCGCCCGCTGCGTGCGGCTGCCCCTCACGCCACCGGGATTCTGTTACGATTGGGACGCGGTCCGGGCGGCGATCAATCCGCGCACGCGTCTCGTTCTTTTCAACAGCCCGCACAACCCGGCCTGTACGGCCGCCTCCTCCGGGGATTTGAACGCGCTCGCCGATGTAATCAGAGGTCACGACATTCTTGTAATGTCCGACGAGGTGTACGAGCACGTGACATACGATGGACGTGCTCACGCATCGGTCCTGATGCAATCCGAGCTCGCGGAGAAGGCCTTCGTAGTGTTCTCGTTTGGCAAGACGCTGCACGCCACGGGCATTCGCATCGGCTATTGCGTCGCACCCGCCGAACTGACGCGCGAATTGCGCAAGGTGCACCAGTTCAACACGTTCAGTATCGCGCACGCGCTGCAGTCTGCCATTGCCCACTACCTGGCCGAGAAGCCGGATTCGTGGCGAACGCTGCCCGCCTTCTTTCAAGCCAAGCGCGACCGATTGCGAGCGGCGCTGGCCACATCCCCATTCCGGCTGCCGCCCGCGCAAGGGACCTACTTCCAGCTCCTGGATTGCGGCGAATTCCGCGCTGCGGACGATCTCGCGCTCGCCGAGCGCCTGCTGACGGAAGCCGGCGTCGCGACGATCCCGCTGTCGCCCTTCTACGCTGCGCCGCCGGCTCTCTCGGTAGTGCGGCTGTGTATCGCAAAAAAGGACGGCACGCTCGATCAGGCGGCGCAGCGGCTCAATGCGTTCGCGGCGCGCCTGGGAAAGGCCGGCGGCTGACATGAAGAAAACCACGCGAGTCAATCATCCGCCGGCCGTCGAGCTGCCCGCCGGCAACCGCCCGGTGGTAGCGCCCATCTACCAGACTGTCAAGTTCGAGTTCGATTCGCTGGAGGAGACGGAGCGCTTTCTGCGGGGCGAGCGGCCGGGTTTTTTCTATACGCGCGCCTCCAATCCGACGACGCGCCAGCTGGAACTGCTGCTCGCCGAGCTGCAGGGGCGGGAGGAGTGCCTGGTGACGGCCTCGGGTATCGGGGTGATTTCGCAGACGCTGCTGGCGCTGACGAAGCAGGGCGACCACATTCTGTGCTTCATCGAGACGTACAACCCGACACGTTATCTGATCCGACGGCTGCTGGCGCGGTTCGGCGTCACGCATACCATGCTGTCGATCGAGGACTTGGCGGGTGTAGAGCGCGCCTTAGCGGCACATCGGACGCGCCTGATACTCTTCGAGAGTCCCACGAACCCGGTCACGAAGATCGCTGACATCGCGGCGTTGACCCGGCTTGCGCACGGCGCGGGCGCCCTGACTGTCATGGACAACACGTTCGCGGGATTTCATCAGCACGGTGAGTACGAAGTGGATCTGTTCCTGCACAGTCTCACCAAGTATGCCTCCGGGACGGGCGACGTGATGGGTGGCGCGGTGATCGGCAGCAGCGATCTCATTCGCGGGATGCGAACCGACTTCGGCACCCTGGGGGGAACACTGGATCCGCACGCGGCCTTCCTGATATTGCGCGGACTCAAGACCTATTTCATCCGGTATCAGGCGCAGTGCGCGAGTGCCATGCGCGTCGCCGAACTGTTGGCCGCCCACCCTGCGGTCGCGCGTGTGCATTATCCGGGTCTGCCCACCCATCCCCAGCACGAGCTGGCGCGAGCGCAGATGCGGGACTTCGGCACGATAGTGACTTTCGATCTGAACGGCGGGGCGGAGCCTGGCGGGCGCTTCGCGGGCGCGCTCAAGCTGTTTGCGCTCGCGGCGAGCCTCGGTTCGACCGAGTCGCTCGTCGTCGCTCCGCAGATGATGCGCGGACGGGATCTTTCCGCGGAGCAGTTGCGCATGTCCTGCGTCACGGAGGGCACGGTGCGATTGTCGATCGGACTCGAAGATACGCAAGATCTCCTCGACGATGTGACCCAGGCTCTGTCCACCGCGGGAGAGTGACCCAGGCTCTCCCGCAGCGGGAGAGTGATCCAGTACGAGCTTGCAGAGCGCCTCACTCGCACCTGGAGCCTGCCCGCGCGGTGCACGTTCGAGAGTTGATTCGAGCGCTGGATTAGCTGCTCGCCACCCGCACCCGGTGCGGATGGTAGGGCAGGACTTCCAGCACGTCCCCTTCCCGCAGGCGCTGCTGGACGTTCCGCCAGAATGCCGCCGTGAGAATCTCACCGTGCATCCGCACAAACGCGGCACGCTGTGCGTCGTTGAACCCCAGGAAGTTGATGAAGGTTTCGGGAAAAACATCGTTGTCGGCGACGTAGAACCATGCCTCGCCCCGCATTTCGTCCTCCGGATTCGACGCTTGGGGAATTTCCCGAAAGCGGCAATCCGTGATCTGACAGAGCTCGTCGTAATCGTAGAAGATCACCCGTCCGTGGCGCGTGACGCCGAAATTCTTCAATAGCAGGTCGCCGGCGAAGATGTTCGTATAGGCGAGATCGCGGATGCATTGACCGTAGTCCAGGACGGCACGCTCGGCCGCCGCTTCCGTGGCGGACCGCAAGTAAAGGTTGAGCGGTGTCATGCGCCGTTCAATGTACACGTGATCGAAGATCAGATCCTCGCCTTCCTCGTGCACCGTCATGGCCGTCTCGGTACGCAGCTCGTGCAGCAGCTCAGGCGCAAACAAGGCTCGCGGAAAGCGCAGCCGCTTGAATTCCTGGGCATCGACGAGCCGGCCGGCCCGATCGTGCTTGAAGACGAGCTGATACTTCTCCTTCACCTCTTCGCGGAGCACGCTCTTTGGATAGGGGAAACGATCGCGGATCACCTTGAACACCACGTCGAACGAGGGAAGCGTGAAACACACCATGACCAGCCCGCGCTCGCCCGCTGCGTGCACGAACTGCGCCTGCGTGTGCTCCAGATGCCGCATGAGCTCGCGGTAACGCTCCGTCTTGCCCTGCTTCGCCCGGCCGAGCACCGTGAACAGCTCACTCACGGGTTTTCGGGGCAGCATGGATTTCAGGAACAGGACCGCCTCGCCGACGCGATCCAGATCGACATGAAAGTAGGATTTCGTGAAGCTGAAGACGATGCTGACATCGCCCTCGGACAACATCACCGCATCGACGAGAACGCCCCCGTCGGTGTTCTTCAGCGCTATGACCAGGGGTACGAGAAATTCCCTGCCGACAATGCGCCCGACGATGTAGGCGCGCGATACCTGGTAGAACACCGGGCGGATGATCTCTACCTTGACGACCGCGCGCCGCTCGTTGATATCCCTGAAGTAGCGGATCGCCTCGGATGCCACATGGGCGACGCTCCTGTCGAAATCCCGCCACGCCGAGTGAAAGCGCACATCGCCCAGCACATCCTCGAACAGGAGGTGCAGCGAGCCGTGGTTGACGTACGTGTTCGTTCCCACGGCGCTCGTGACTTTGCCCAGCGGATCGAGGTCTGTCGCAACGAATTCGAGCTGCGGCGCCACGCCGACGGTGCCGTAGAGCCGGCGGGTGATCGAGCTGAAGAAGGTCTTGGTGAATTCCTCATCCGGCAGGCCTTCGATCAATGCGGCGAATTCCGCGCGAATCCTCGCCCACAGCGCCCTATCGAGCGCCGCCTCGCCCAGCTGCAAACGCACCTGCGTGATGGTCTGGAGGACGAACCGATCATACAGCTCGATGCGCTCGACGGCATCGCGCTGGCTGCCTTTCCAGTCGCGCGCATCGAAACGGGCCGGAGCACGGCGGGTGATGGCGCGGAATTCCGCGTTGTAATGGACGAAGGCTTCCGCGATGCGATGGGCGCAGTCGCGGGCGATTTCGGGCGTGGGTGCGGCGTTGGTCTGGAGCGCGGACATGGGAGCCGGAGCTAGTCGAAGTCCGTCGGCAGATCTTTGTTCAGATGGTGCTGGTACAACCGCTCGATCTGTGGCCGCGTCACGCGACCCGTGGAAAGCTCGGGCAGCGAGCGTATGGGAAAGAATTCCACGGCGTCGGTCTCATTGCTGATCGTGGGCGTACCGCCCGTGAGGTCGCAGAGAAAAAACAACTTGTAGATGTGGTGAATGCCGGCGGGATGCCCATGCGAGCGTTTATTCTTGTCGACCAGCGCGGCGAGCTTCACGGCCTTGGCACGATAGCCCGATTCCTCGAATATCTCGCGTTCCACGGCCGCCGACGGGCCGTCATTGATATCGACCCAGCCTCCCGGGAGCGTCCACCTGCCGTCGGAGCGCTCGCGGACCAGAAGTACCTTGTCTGCGTCGAACACGCCTCCACGCACGTCCACCTTCGGTGTCGCATAGCCCTCTTCGTGGTCCCAGAATGCCCGGGCTTTGCCCATCGGCACATCCAGTTCGGTGGATAGAATCGAGGCGACAAGGTCGCGCAACTGGCCATAGCGCTCGCGGTCGAACGGATCTGTCGTGAACGCCAGGCCATTCTGGGCAATCGCCTGCACCTTGCGCGCCCACTCGAGAATGTTCATTCCCGGCGGCTCGCAGACTTCATGATCCGCCGCCGGAGCGTGGCGGCGCCGCAGGCTTGGGGGGCATGTCCGGTGCGCCAGGCTACATGTTGCGGATCAACGCGTCGCCGAATTCGCTCGTCGATACTTCCTTTGCGCCGTCCATCAGCCGCGCAAAATCGTAGGTCACGATCTTCTGGCCGATCGTGCGATCCATGGCGGTGATGATCGCATCGGCCGCTTCCAGCCAGCCCATGTAGCGGAGCATCATCTCTCCCGAAAGAATCAAGGAGCCGGGGTTGACCTTGTCGAGATTGGCGTACTTGGGGGCGGTGCCGTGCGTTGCCTCGAACACCGCGTGGCCCGTCATGTAGTTGATATTGCCTCCGGGGGCGATACCGATGCCGCCGACCTGGGCCGCCAGGGCGTCCGAGAGGTAGTCGCCGTTCAGGTTGAGCGTCGCGATGACATCGAATTCGTCGGAGCGCGTCAGCACCTGTTGCAAGGCGATGTCGGCGATCGCGTCCTTGACGATGACCTTGCCGGCCTTCCGGGCGGCATCCATCTCGGCGTTCGCATCCTTCTCGCCCTTGGCCGCCCTGGTGCGCTCCCATTGCTCCCACGTATAGGTCTGGGCGCTGAACTCGCTCTCGGCCAGCTGGTAGCCCCAGTTGCGGAAGGCCCCTTCGGTGAATTTCTGAATGTTGCCCTTGTGAACGAGAGTCAGGCTCTTGCGCTTGTTGGCTACCGCGTACTGGATCGCGGAGCGGATCAGGCGATCGGATCCCTCCTTGGACACCGGCTTGATGCCGATGCCGGAGCTGTCCGGAAAGCGGATCTTGGCAAAGGACTTCGGGAAGGACTGCTTGAACATCTCGAGGAACTTGCGGTTCTCCTCGGTGCCCGCCTCGAATTCGATGCCTACATAGATGTCCTCGGTATTTTCGCGGAAGATCACCATGTCCACCTTCTCGGGATGCTTCACCGGAGAAGGCACGCCCTTGAACCAGCGTACCGGTCGCAGGCAGACGTAGAGGTCCAGCATCTGCCGCAGCGCCACGTTGAGCGAGCGGATGCCACCGCCCACCGGTGTGGTCAGCGGGCCCTTGATCGATACCAGGTACTCGCGGCAGGCCGCCACAGTCTCATCCGGCAGCCAGGTATTGAACAGCTTGTTGGATTTCTCGCCGGCGTAGACTTCCATCCAGTGGATCCGGCGACGCGTGCCGTACGCTTTCTGCACCGCTGCGCCCATCACGCGCACGCTGGCGCGCCAGATGTCCGGCCCGGTTCCGTCGCCCTCGATGAAAGGAATGATCGGGTTGTCCGGAACGGTCAGTTCGCCGTTCCGGATCGAGATCTTCGCGCCTTGCGCGGGCGGCGTGATCTTCAACGCTGCAGCCGTGGCCATGGACCGTCCTCCTGGAATTTGTCCCCGCGGCGCGCCAGCGCCGCCGGGGGGCGAATGCTAGCACAGGGGTGCCCCGACGCCGCGAAGTCTCGGCCGCACGGGCGGCCGCCGGCCGGGAATGCGCACGAACCCGTCGGCATTGTCCGGTCCGTCGCACTCTTGTTGCGGTCTATGAGAGACTTGCAGGCTATTGTCCGAGCCCAGCGCAACGCGTGCAGCCGGGCTCGAGACCAACAAGGTGTCCGGGGGTCCGCGATGTCGTCAATCCTGCGCCAATGTTTCGCCGTACGGCCGGTCGATGTCAGCGACCGATCGGGGGCCAAGCGCCTGAAGCAAGTGCTGACGGCCTGGTCGCTGATGGCGATCGGACTGGGCGCGACCATCGGCACCGGCATCTTCGTGCTGACGGGGACGGTCGCGGCGAACCAATCCGGTCCCGCTATAACCCTGTCCCTGCTCATCGCGGCAGTCGGCAGCGGCCTGGCGGCGCTATGTTACGCCGAGTTCGCGGCTTTCCTGCCCGTACCCGGGAGCGCATACAGCTATACGTATGCGACGCTCGGTGAGGTCGTGGCGTGGTTCATCGGCTGGAATCTGCTGCTCGAATACGGGATATCGGCTTCCGCGGTGGCGGTCAGCTGGTCCGGATACGTCGTGAATCTGCTCGACAGCGCACACATTCATCTGCCGCCCCTGCTCGTCAATGCTCCCTTCGAGCAGGCAGCGGACGGCCACCTGGCCATGACGGGCGCCATCTGCAATCTGCCTGCGGTATTGATCGTCGCGGCGATGAGCGGGGTCTGCTATGTGGGCATGAGAGAGTCGGCGGGGGCCAACACGTTCATGGTGGCCGTGAAAGTGGGCGTCATCGTGATCTTCATCCTCGCGGGCCTGAAGTACATCGACCCCGGCAACTGGAAGCCTTACGTGCCGGCCAATACCGGCACCTTCGGGCATTTCGGCTGGAGCGGCGTGCTGCAGGGCGCGGCGATCATCTTTTTCTCGTATGTCGGATTCGACACGGCCTCGACCACCGCGCTGGAAGCGCGCAATCCGCAACGGGACCTGCCCTTGGGCATACTGGGTGCGCTCGCAGTTTCGGCCGTGCTTTATGTCGGAATGTCCACGGTCATGACGGGGATGGTGCCCTTCATGAAGCTCAATGTTGATGCGCCGGTCGCCGTAGCCCTCGATGCGCACCCGCAACTGTCCTGGCTGGCTGTGTTCGTGAAGGTGGGGGCCATCGCGGGAATGACCTCCGTGATTCTGACATCCCTGTTGGGCCAGCCACGAATTCTGCTTGCGATGGCCGATGATGGACTGTTGCCGCCCGCGATGAGCCGGTGTCATCCACGCTTCAAGACACCGCACGTCGCGACGGCGGTTACCGGCGTCGGTGCAGCATTGATCGCGGGCGTATTCCCGTTGGATGTGCTCGCAGATCTGATTTCCATTGGCATCCTGCTGGCGTTCGCGGTCGTCTGTATCGGCGTCCTGGTAATGCGACGCACTCGCCCGGATGTGCCGCGGCCGTTTCGCGTACCGTGGGCACCGTTTACGTGCATCCTGGGCGCCCTGGTGTGCACTGGAATGACATTCTTTCTGTCCAATGCCACCTGGATCCGGCTGGTGATCTGGACGGCCATCGGCTTCTCGATCTACGTGTTCTACGGTTTCAAGCACAGCCGTCTGCGCAAGAGATGACCCCCTCCCTGAGCACCACTCCCGCCGCGGATGGCTTCTGGATGCCTGGCGAGTTCGAAACGCATGCAGGCTGCTGGATGTTGTGGCCGGAGCGGCCTGACAACTGGCGTGAAGCGGCGCGACCCGCACAACACGCATTCGTCGCGGTTGCGGCTGCCATTTCCGGATTCGAACCGGTCAGCGTCGGCGTCTCGGCCTCGCACTACGCCGTTGCGCGCTCTTTATTGCCCGAACGCGTCCGGGTGGCCGAGCTCTCGCACGATGACAGTTGGATGCGGGACGTCGGACCGACCTTCGTTGTTGGCGCGCGTGGGGCCGTGCGAGGGGTCGACTGGCATTTCAATGCTTGGGGCGGATTGAACGGCGGCCTGTACTTCCCATGGGACCAGGACGACCTCGTGGCGCGCAAGGTTCTGGAGATCGAAGGTCGGGAACGGTATCGGGCACCCCTGGTCAACGAAGGCGGCGCCCTGCACGTGGATGGCGAAGGCACGGTACTGGTGACCGAGCAATGTCTGCTGAATGCCAATCGCAATCCGGCGCTGAGCCGCGAGCAGATCGAGGCGCAGCTAGGGGCCTATCTCGGCGTAACCCGTGTGATCTGGTTGGGCAACGGTGTGATCAACGACGAGACCGATGGCCACGTCGATAATCTGGCCTGCTTCGTGCGGCCAGGGGAGGTCTGCCTTGCCTGGACGGACAATCGGCGTGACTCCCAGTACGCAGTCTCGCTCGACGCGTGGGAGCGTCTGCAGGATGCCCGGGATGCCCGCGGGCGACGGCTCAAAGTCCACAAGCTGCCAATGCCCCGGCCTCTGACCCTCAGCCGGAAGGAGGCCGCCGGCGTGGTCGCCTTCGAGGGTAGCAGGCCGCGGCCGGCGGGCGAGCGCCTCGCGGCGAGTTACGTGAATTTCTATATCGCAAACGGCGGAATCGTCATGCCGCTGCTCGATCCGCGCACGGATCGTCTCGCAGGGGCAAAGTTGCGCCGCCTGTTCCCAGAACGCCGCATCGTTGGGGTGCCGGCGCGCGAAGTGCTGCTCGGTGGCGGCAACATCCATTGCATCACGCAGCAGGTGCCGGCTCATGGACACAAGCGGACCCAACCGCCGTGGGCCGTGTGACCAATTGTGCGGTGTCGGCATCAGGCGGCGTCGGTTTCGGCCGACATCGCCGGGTGTTGGCGCGGCGAAGTAGGGTAGGGCCCGATTGCGGAGATTTCCGCAGCCGATTCGAGGGCTTGCAGCGTGTGTACAGGCTGCGTTCAGCGGGGATTGCAGCCGCGAGCAGGAGCGCCAGGCGGCCGCGTATGTGAAGGGCGACACGCTCCTCGCGTGAACTTACGCTATTGTCACAAGCCTGACCGGCAGGATTACCGGTGTTGCCGCGAGCCCGACGTTGCACGTATTCCGGTCTCTCCCACGAATGGCCGCTCTGGTGGGCTCAGCCGCGCTGACAGGAAGCTGTATGGTGCTTCCGGCCCCCGCCGCGGCCTGCAACAGCAGGATCCTGGTGACATTCACCCGGCCCGTGCCGCAACCGCCGGACGCCGCTCTGGTGCACGAGCTTGCAAGCACTGCGGGAGCGGAGCTCACCTACGTGAGCGCCATCTCCGGCAATCTGTATGTGTTTGACGTGTCAGTGGCTGGGAAATCCAATTGCGGCAAGGCGATCGAGCGTCTGCGGCATGACCCGCGTATCCGTTCGGCGGACCTGGATGCACGGCGCCACCCTCACTGAAAGTCGATCTCTCCTGGGAGCACGCATGCGTCTTTTCATTTGTGCGCTGGCCGTGTCGACCGTGGCGTTCGCGGGAGCGGCCGGCGGGCCCGCCGAGTTCAATCCGGTACGAGCCCATCCGCGTGCGCAGGCGCAAGCCACTGTGCACCGCCTCATCGTGAAACTGCGCGCGGCAGGCGTGGCATCGGCCACATCCGCGCGCGCCCAAGCGGTGTCGCCGCACGATCGCATCGCAGATCTGGCGGCGCGAGCCGGGCTGACCATGAACGGCTCGCATGCTATTACCGACCGCCTGCATGCGCTGCAGGTTGGCCCGGCGCAGGCGGGGGATTCGATCGCCGCAACGATTGCGCGCCTGCGGGCCGATCCCGAGGTGGAGTATGCCGAGCCCGACCAGCGACGCTACGCACATGCCGTGCCTGACGATACTCTGTATCACGGGAGCGGGCCTCTGGCATCCGGACAATGGTACCTGCAGAACAATCCAACAGTGAGTCCTGCGGGAGTCAATGCGGAGGCAGCGTGGGACGTCTCGAAGGGTGATCCCAACCTCGTGATCGCGGATCTGGACACCGGCGTACGGTTCGATCATCCGGATCTGAAGAGCGCCGCAGCGGGCGGACGCCTGCTGCCCGGCTTCGATTTCGTCAGTGAAGTTGCAATCGCGAACGACGGCGATGGACGCGATGCGGATGCGTCCGATCCGGGAGACTGGGTGACCGCCGCCGAAGCGCAACAAGCCCCATTCAAGGGCGCCAGTTGCATTCCGGACGGGCAGGATCATGTCGACAGCTCGTGGCACGGAACACGCACTGCCGGCATTCTGGGCGCGCTCACCAACGATGCCCTGGGCATCGCCGGAATGACCTGGAGCGGGAAGATCCTTCCCGTGCGCGTCCTGGGCAAGTGCGGTGGCCTCGACTCGGACATCATTGCCGGCATGCTGTGGGCTGCGGGTATCCACGAGGCCGGTGTCCCGGATAACGCGAACCCGGCCAAGATCATCAACATGAGTCTGGGGGCCACGGGCGCCTGCCCGCAGAGCTATGCCGATACCATTGCCCAGGTCGCCGCCCGCGGCGTGCTGGTCGTCGTCTCAGCCGGCAATGAAGGCGGACCGGTCGACGCGCCGGCCAACTGCGCGGGTGCCGCGGGAATCGCGGGGATCAGGCAGGTGGGCACCAAGGTGGGATTCAGCAGTCTGGGCCCCGAAATCGCGGTCAGCGCGCCAGCGGGTAACTGTGTCA
Source organism: Steroidobacteraceae bacterium (assembly GCA_050738795.1). Taxonomy (GTDB): domain Bacteria; phylum Pseudomonadota; class Gammaproteobacteria; order Steroidobacterales; family Steroidobacteraceae; genus 13-2-20CM-66-19. Next base: position 11,207 of record JBOIAD010000092.1, on the reverse strand, counting down.
ACACGACGCTCACTCCGGCTACCCCCTGCGAATATTCCATCCAGACGACCACCAATAGCGGCACGATGGGTCCTGACGCGAACGGCAACGGGTATACCGATGAGGTCAACAATCCAAATCTCGGCACCAGCTTCGCGGCGCCCATCGCGTCGGGCATCGCCGCGCTCATGGCCTCCGTCAACAGCCATCTGAGCTCGTGCCAGTTGATCGCGAGATTGAAGGAGGGCTCGCAGGCGTTTCCGCAATCTTCCCCGGGTGAGTCGCCGCAGCCGCCCGCCTGTCACGTTCCGGCCAGCTCGACCGATCTGCAGAACGCGGAATGCCTTTGCACCGTGGATGGCAAGACTTGCGGCGCCGGCATGGCCAATGCCGCCGGTGCGGTTGCCGCGGCGCTGCGGCCGATTGCTGTCGTTACACTTCCCGCTACGGTGGCCGCGGGCCAGTCGGTTGCGCTCAATGCGCAAGGCAGCGTGGCTGCGAACGGCCATACGATCAGCACATACCAATGGACAAATGCCGGAGCGCAGACCGTTGCGATCCAGAACGGCATGACCCCGACACCAATCGTTACGGCGCCATCCTGCGGCCTCGCCACCGTACAACTCGCTGTTACGGACAACGCCGGACGTGAAGATACGGCTGAAGTCGTACTGAGCCCGGCATCGGCGACATCGACGGCACCGACCAGCGCTGCGGCAACGTCGTGTGCATCGCCATCCGTCGTGATGCTTGCGGTATGCCCGGCCAGCAGCAGCGTGCAGGCTGGGAGCGGTACGCAATCTTTCACCGCCTCCGTCGCGAACACGAGCGATGCTTCCGTGACGTGGCAAGTCAATGGTGTCGTTGGGGGCAACGCGACGGTGGGTACGATCTCGACGGCGGGCGTCTACATGGCTCCGGGAAAGCTGCCATCTCCGTCAACCGTGACAGTCACGGCTGTGTCGGCTGCCGATCAGGCAGTGACGAGCTCGACACAGGTGACGATCACCGCGCCGCCAAGCTCCCACGGTGGTGGCGGTGGGATTGACCTGTTCACGCTGTTGGCGAATGCGCTGGCGTTGAGCACAGGCCGGTTGTCGAGGCGCTATACGAGCCGGCGCGCGGCGTCGAGCCAGGATCTCTGCGCCCTGCGGTAGTGGGCGGGTGCAATGCGGGCCTGTTCCAGCAGCTCGCGTGCGACTTTTGCCGCCTCGTCGGTCCGGCCCTGTGACCCGAGCAGCTGCGCGTACCGAACCGCCGCTTCGGCTCCGGGGTAGGAGAACGCGAGCACCTTGTACTCCTCGAGCGCTTTGGCGGTGTTGCCTTCGGATTCCAGCGCCCGCGCATAAAGCAGATGGCCTTCCGGCGACCTGAAGTCGGGGTTGAAGCGGATCAGGGCATCCAGCGTCGTCCGTGCTGCGGCTGCATCCCCTTTGCCGAACTGCGCACGCGCAACGCCAAGCATCAGGTTCGGGTCATGCTCGTACAGGCCGGTCAGCGCTTCCCCGTACTGCGTGATGGCTTCGTCATGACGGCCCTGGCGCGATAATTCCTCCGCGTATCGCTGGCGGGCGGCCACGTTGCCGGTAATGCGCGCCTCGTTCTCGTAGCGCCGCAGATTGGCCGTGGGATCCATCGCCTTCCTGAAACCCCGAGCCGTTCGCTGCGCGGTACGGCTGCGAAACAGATCCGGCAGAAGCTCCACGGCGATGTAGGCGATCGCCCCGGGAATGGACAGCAGCGCGAGCACCCAGATCCAGATCGTATTGCGGCCGGTCTTGATGACGTGGACGATCAGCAGCACCTGGATGATGATGGACAGCAGCAGGAAGCCGGACATTCCCCAGTCTCGAGTGATTCGGGCCAACCAGTTTACATAGGTTGTCGGCCGATGTGCGCGCGCGCCAAGAATCACCCGGTGGGGCGCCGCTCGCTACCGTGTCTTGGGCAACGCAAAGGCAACGACATAGTCGCCGCGAGGCGTGCCGAGAGCGCCGTGGCCGCCGGCCGCGATCACGACGTATTGCCGCTGGTCGCGGCCCGCCCGGTATGTCATAGGCGTTGCCTGGCCACCCGCGGGCAGCCGGTGTTTCCACAGCTCGCGCCCAGTCTCCAGATCAAACGCGCGAAAATAGCTGTCCATGGCCGCGCCGACGAACACGAGGTCCCCGGCCGTGACGATCGGGCCGCCCATGTTCGGAGTGCCGAAGTCGCGTGTTGGCGCGAACCACGGAGCGGTTCCCTCCGTCGAGCCGAGCGGCACCTGCCACACGATTCGATCGCCACGCAGATCAACGCTGACCAGGGTTCCCCAGGGCGGGGCGGTGCACGGCAGGCCCCAGGGAGAGAGCAAGGGCTCACGTCGCATGGCATACGGGGTGCCTGCCTGGCGTGCGAACTCGGAACGCGGGAAGTCGCCCGATTTTTCTTCGCGTGCCAGCGCCTCCTGCGGCAGCAGCGTGACGACCATCGGCAGGTGGTTGACTGCTGCAAAGATACGCTGGCGCGATTCATCGACTGCGATGCCGCCCCAGTTGACGCCCCCGATATAACTTGGGGACAGGATCGTGCCGCGCGTGTCCGGCGGCGTGAAGATGCCTTCGTTCCGGTGCGATGCAATGAGATCCCGGCACCTGGCGCGATCCCAGAACGTAATGCCCCAGGCGTCCTCGGGGTCGAGCTTCCGTTGCCCCACGAGCGAGGGTATGGACGAGAACGGCTGAGTCGGGGAGGCCGCTTCGCCAGGAACGAAGCTGCGCGGCACAGCACGCTCCGTGATGGGAAACAGCGATTGGCCCTTCGTGCGCTCGAAGGCGTACAGCATGCCGGTCTTGGTGGCCTGAACGACCGCGGGTACCGGCACGCCCTGGATCTCGATATCCATGAGAACCGGTTGCGCGGCGAGATCGAAATCCCACAGGTCGTGGTGAATGAGCTGCCGGTGCCATACGAGCTTGCCGGTCGTTGCATCGAGTGCCAGGAGCGAATCGGCGAAGCGATTGCTGCCCAGGCGCTTGCCGCCGTAGAAGTCCGGACTGGCCGAGCCCGTCGGCACGAAAACGAGTCCATGCTCCTCGTCGACCGACATCACGCCCCAGGAATTGCCTGCGCCGGTCGTCGCAGCTTGCGCCGGATTCCAGTCGGCGGCTGCCGGATGCTCCGCAGTATCGGGCAGCGGATCGAATGCCCAGCGCTGCGCTCCCGTGCGGGCGTCAAACGCGCGTACGACTCCGCGCTCGACGTCTGTTGCGCGGTTGTCGCCGATCGAGGAGCCGACGACGATCACATCGGTGTGCACGGTGGGGGGTGAGGTCACCAGGTAGTCGGCGCGGTCGCGAATCCGGATGCCGGCCGTGAGATCGATCTGGCCGCCCGACCCGAAGTCCGCGCAAGGCCTGCCAGTGCCGGCATCGAGCGCGATCAGGCGGGCATCCAGAGTCCCGAAGAGCACACGGCGCCGGCAGGGTCCTTCCCGTTTCGGGTCGGTATCCTCCCAGATGCTGACGCCGCGTGCGGCGACGTCCGAGTATTGGCGTGTGCGGTCGATTCGCGGGTCATATTTCCACCGCTGTGCGCCGGTCTGTGGGTCAAGCGCGAAAACCACGTTCGTCGCGGTTTCGAGGTATAGGAGCCCGAACGCCAGCACGGGCGTCGCTTCGAACGAGAGCCTGGAGCTGCGCGCGAAGCCTGCGCCGAGCTCGCCGGTGCGGAAGGTCCAGGCCACAGCGAGACTGCGCACGTTGTCACGCTTGATCTGATCGAGACTCGAGAAGTGCTGGCCGAAGGCATCGCCGCCGTAGTATCCCCAATCGCTCGCATCGGGCGATTGGGCGAATACAGTCCCGGCTTCCCCGGCGCACAGAGCCAAGGCGCACGCAATGATCTGCAGGCCGGCGCGGCCGATGGCGGGTCGTGTGAGTTTCTGGCGTGACATGCTGTATTCTTGCGCCGTGATTTCACCACGGGCGGTCCGGCCCCGTCTCGGGGTCTTCAGTCATATTTTCGCAGGTCTGTGGCTCGTGGGTTGGAGCATTGCCAACGCTCAGAGCGCGGCGGATCCGGCCGTGCCTCCTCTACATCGTCCGCGCATTGGACTTGTGCTCTCCGGCGGCGGTGCCCGGGGTGCGGCGCACGTGGGCGTGCTCAAAGTCCTCGAGCAGCTGCACATACCCATCGACGCGATAGCCGGAACCAGCATGGGCGCGGTGGTCGGGGGGCTGTATGCGAGCGGGCTGAGCCCAAGTGAGATCGAGGCGATCATGACCTCGCTCAATTGGCAGGATGCCTTCCGCGACCGGCCGCCGCGCGAGGATCTCACCTTCCGGCGCAAGCAGGAGGATCAGAACTTCCTGGTCAAATTTCCCCTGGGATTGCGCGGCAGCCGGATACAGCTTCCCAAGGGGCTGATTCAGGGCCAGAAGCTCAACCAGACACTTCGGCGGCTGACGCTGCCGGTGGCGCACATCACCAACTTCGACGCGCTGCCGACGCCGTTCCGCGCCGTGGCGACTGACCTCGAGACGGGCGAGGCCGTCATCATGGATTCCGGTGACCTGACGAGCGCGATGCACGCCAGCATGTCGGCCCCGGGTGTGTTCTCCCCCGTCGAGCGTGACGGCCGGCTCCTGGTGGACGGCGGCATCGCGGAGAACCTGCCCGTGGACGTCGCTCGGGCGATGGGTGTCGACGTTCTCATTGTCGTCAATGTGGGCGCGCCGCTGTTGAAGCGGGACAAGCTCTCCAGCGCGCCGATCATCTCCAATCAGATGCTCGCGATCCTCATTCAGCATAACTCGCAGCAGCAGCTTGCGAAGCTCACGCCGAACGATATCCTGATCAAGCCGGCGCTGGGCGATGTCTCCTCCTTCGACTTCGGGCTCGTGCCGCGCATGATCGCAGTGGGAGAGATCGCCGGGCACGAAGCGCAGAGCAGGCTTGCGGCGCTGTCAGTAGGCTCGCAGGAGTTCGACAGCTACGTGGCCAAACGCGACGCGGCCCGGCAATCGCCGCCGCGCATCGATTTCGTCAAGGTCGACGCGGGCTCCGAGCGATATGCAAACAGGCTCGAGCGGCTGTTCAAGGACGTCGTTGGCAAGCCCCTGGACCCCGATGCGGTGGCGCGTCACATCACTACGGTCTACGGGCAGGGTAACCTCGAGGCGCTGGACTATCGGGTCGTGCAGGATGATGACCGCTACGGCCTGTTGCTCGACGCACGGCGCAACTCGTGGGGCCCGAACTACGTGCGCTTCGGACTGAGCCTGCAGGATGACTTCCAGGGCAATTCCACTTACAACGCAGCAGCGCGCTTCGTGCTGTCGGAGATCACCCAGCCCGGCGGAGAATGGGTGTGGGATGTGCAGATCGGCGAGACGTCCCTCGTCTCGACCGAAGTGTATTTGCCGGTAGCGGACACTTCGAGCTTCTTCTTTGTCCCTCACATGAGGACCGAGGCGCAGGACGTCTTCGTGCTGCAGGGGCAGTCGCGCGTCGCGGAATACCGGGTGCGAAGCTTCGACTACGGGCTCGATTTCGGGCGCGAATTCGGCAACTGGGGTGAAATCCGCACCGGCATCGAGCACGAGTCGGGCAGCGAGAATGTGCGGATAGGAGACCCGGCGCTTCCTTCGGACACATTCAACACTCGAGCGTATTTCCTCCGGCTGTCCTACGACCGCCTCGACGACGTCAATTTTCCACGCAGCGGACAACAGGCCACCGTCGAATGGCGCGCGGAACGAACCGGTCTCAGCTCGGATCAGAGCTACGACAGGGTGTCGTTCAGTTACCTGGCCGCGCACTCCTTCGGGCGCTATACCGCGGTGTTCTCGACTTCAGGGGGCTCCACGATAGACGCTCCCAAGGGTCTGGCGCTGAGCGGGCCGATCACGAGTCCCGGCGGCGTGCAGGTGACCACGCCTTCGGCTTTGCGCCTGCTGTTTCCCCTGGGCGGATTCCTGAATCTCTCCGGACTCAAGGCCAATTCGATCGCGGGCCCGCATTTCGCCATCGCCAGAACCCTGTTCTACAAACAGATCGGGCGCGGCGGCCCCGGCTACCTGGACGTACCGACGTACCTTGGCATGTCGTTCGAGATGGGCAACGTGTGGGATCGCCGTGGCGATGCGTCATTCGGCAATACACGGCGGGATGCGAGCGTGTTTCTCGGGATGGATACGCTCCTGGGGCCCGTCTATCTGGCCTCCGGCTGGGATGACAAGGGGAGCCGGGCGTTCTACCTGTTTCTCGGCCGCACTTTCTAGCAGAAGCGCGCCCGCAATGCCGCTTTGGCGCAACCCGGCGGCGAGAACGTGCGCCTTGCGCCGCTCCTACAGGCCGCGACTCTCGGCGAGCTTCTCTACTTTTTCGAATACGAGCGACGGCTTGTCGCCCGTGCGGGAATATTGATGCCTGCGGCCCATCTCGGCGAGCGTGGCGTCGCGTTCCGCTGCCGTCGAATACCAGTGCAGGCGATGCCACTCTGGTCCGAGGAGCTTGCGAAACGGGTCTCCGACCGGAAGGCTCACGCGAATCCCGTAAGGGCGCAGCTTCTCGATGGGCGGAGTTCGCAGGTTTTGCGGCTGGCTGATTCCCATGGTCCCGGCAGCTTAAGGGTGAGGCCATTGGCTCGCAAGCCGTGGCGGCTGCGATGGCGGCACGCAACTGTGCGATCGCCAGGTGAACAAATTCAGGAAGCAACGGCCTTGCGGCCTCGGCGGCTCGTCAATCGCCGGTTCTTTTCCGCGATGCGAACGCTCTCGAGCAGCGTCGCGGATCTCGGCGCCAGCCGCAGTCCTGCATTCAGGTCGCTCATGGCGAGCTCGTACAGGCCCTTCGCCACGTAGATCGCGGCCCTGTTGTTGTAGATGCGCCAGTTTGACCTGTCGAGATCGAGCGCCGCGTTGCATTGCACGAGCGCAGCGTCCCACTGCTTGAGAAGGGCGTAGCCCGCGCAGGCATTGGAGTGTCCGGCCGCGGAGTCAGAGAGATTGTCCGCCACTTTCAGGCCCTCCAGCGTCAGGCGGACTCCTTCCTCGGCACGGCCGGCCTGGAGTGCAGAGGCTCCGTCCGCCAATAGGGTATTCGAGGTGCCCAGGACCGTACGGCTGCCGTCCCGTTCGTCCGCGCAAGCCAGCGCAGTCCAGTTGGCGGCGATCAGCAGCCCCAGTGCGAAATGACGCAGACGAGGCGGATTTCTCATGTCCTGTCCGTTGCAGGCGATTGCGCGTGCCGGAGCGACGAACTCTTATAGCCGCACCCGGAAGAACTTGCAAAGACGCAGGCCATGGCCGCGTTCCGGGGGGTGCTTGAGTTGCGGGGTAAGGGTCCCCACACTTGCTGCCCACCGCGTCGTCAGGAGTGCGCCTCATGGCTCAGTTGCGTAGAAAGGCCGCCATGCCCACCCAGGAAGAGGCTCTGCCTGGGCGCAGCGCCCCGTTGAAGGTGCCCGAGAAGCACTTCGTCAATGGGCATCGCATCGTGCCACCGTTCCCATCCGGATTGCGCGAAGCCGTATTCGGCATGGGATGCTTCTGGGGCGCGGAGCGGCTGTTCTGGGAGCTTCCCGGCGTGTATTCCACGGCGGCGGGCTATGCAGGCGGCCTCACCTCCAATGCGACGTACGAAGAGGTGTGCTCGGGGTTGACCGGTCACACGGAAGTCGTGCGGGTCATTTATGACCCCGAGAAACTCGACTACGAGGATCTGCTGCGGGTGTTCTGGGAGTCACACGATCCGACGCAGGGCATGCGCCAGGGCAATGACGTCGGCACGCAATACCGCTCGGCGATCTATGTGCAGGATGCGCAGCAGCGAAGTGCCGCCGAGGAGTCAAAGCGCAACTACCAGGCGCGGCTGACCGCGGCGGGGCGGGGCGGGATCACCACGGAGATTCTGGACGCGCCGGTGTTTTATTACGCGGAGGATTATCACCAGCAGTATCTGGCGAAGAATCCGCATGGGTATTGCGGGATTGGAGGGTGTGGGGTCCCGTATAAATCCGCGGAGTTGTATGCGGGGGAGAAGGCGTAGTCGGTGGTTGACCCTGTTTCTCCCGGAAGACAAAGGGTTACCAGGCGTTGGATTGAAGACTCGCGGATTTCTGCAGGAAAACGCCAGCTGATTTCGGCGCCGAAGTCTACCGGAATTCTACCGGTGTTTCGGGCCCAGGAAAGTCCGCGGGGAAGGAATCACCGCAGCTTTGCGAGCGCGTCCCGGATCGCGTGCTCCTGCATTCGGGTCGTGTCTTCCGCGGCGGCGGCGCATTCGAGTAGCGGGATCAACACTTCCTTTGCCAAGGAAGTAATCGGCACGATTCGTTTGCTCCGCAGCCGTCGTTGGAATTCAATTTCATCAAAGTCATCCTGGTAGCGCAGATCCAGCCATGACTTGGCGGAGAGCGGCCCACCCAGTACACCAAGGAAGAAACTCGCATAAGGGCGGCCGTGGAAGCAGGGCGGTTGCTCAGGGCGTCCATGAGGCCGGCTGGTCAAGAGTCGTGCGACCAGATCACGTGAGGGGAGCGTTGCCAGAAGTACAACATACTTCGGCTCGAGCTTCCCGGTTTCGGCGTCGCGATAGAAGGCGTCGTGTCGATAGATCTCGCCAGGCTGCACGGGACGACACCCTTCTCTTGACGATGTTCAGTGCCAGTGCGGTGCCGCTGCCGCGATCCCCTCATACTCGCGCGCAGATTCAAGGACTGCATCGCGATTCGGGTCGGCATCCGGAATCGCGAGCGAATATGGAATGCGCTCGTTGTTCCCCTTGCCGCCGTCCCAAATCTTATCCCACGGCCCGCGATCTTCGTGCGTAAACCCAATCAGTGGCTTGGTCAACTCGTCAGCGAACTTCGCACTGAGATCTTGCATCAGTTGCAGCTCGCGGCGGGTAAACAACGAGTCGTCGAACGCGACTTTGGGCACTACCAGTTCCCGCACAAAGTCGATGACTTTCTCTGGAACGATGTCAATCGCATGCGCCATGTCAGATTCAAGCTCGTCCCACTCCTGCATCAGGTCAAGAGGAACGGGGCCCATCTTCCACGCTCTGTAATCCAAGCCGGTGACACTGCGGCCCGTTTCGCGGAAATGTGTGAAATCGAGCAAGTACAGGAGCTTGAATAGCTTCACCTTGCCGCAATGGCATGTATTCGAGGCGAAATACACGATTGCATTGACGAGTTTTTCTCGGCCTCGAGAGATCAGCATGTGAAGCCCCAGTGCATACCAGTACCTTACCGGCGTTGGCGACCGGATTCAATCTGAAAAGGTAGGCCGATCGGAGTATCCCGACCAGCCTTCTGGCTCACTGAAGTGCCGACGCCGTAACCGGCGTCGCGGTCGCCGGCTCCTCGTACAGCTCCCTGTGGGTCTGCGCCACGAGATCGGCCGCGCTTAGGAAAGGCATTGTAAATAAATAAAGGTATCAACTATCGTTGCGTGGTTGGCTTGATGATGTAGTTCCACTCGCCGTGGAATTTATTTCGTTGCAGGTTGATCGTCTTCATTTGCTCGTCGCTGACCCTGCGACCGGTGGAATATTTGCGCCGATCCAATCGACAGGTGACCTTCAATCCCTTGGCCGTGGTGGTGTTGGCGATCAGATTGACGATCGTTTCGTAGTCGCGCAGCGGCTCACCGCGCCAATTGGAGGAGATGAAGGAGAAAAGGCGGTGTTCGATCTTGTTCCATTTGCTCGTGCCGGGTGGAAAGTGACAGACCGAAAGGCTTAAGCCGGTTTGGTCGGCGAACCTCTGCAGCTCCAATTTCCACAACCGCAAGCGCGACCCATTGCTTCCGCCTCCATCAGCCGTGATCAAAATGGTGCTCGCACGCGGATAGATCCGCTTGCCTTCCGCGCGCCACCAGCCGCGAATCGAGGCCACCGCAAAGGCGCCGGTGTCATGATCGGTGCCGACATTGACGAAACCGGCGTTGCGTGCGATGTCGTAGATCCCATAGGGGTAGGCGCGCGGCACGTCGGGGCCGGGAAAATCATGACCCTGAACTTGAATCGGATGCTTGGCCGGCAGCCATTGTCGGCCCGCATTGTCGTAGTTGCCTATGAGCTCCTTCTTTTTGGTGTCAACCGAGATGACGGGACTGCCTTGCGCCAGACATCTTTTCACCGTGGCATTGATGTACTGAAATTGTGCATCGCGGTCGGGGTGGTCCGCACCCTCCTGAGTCTTGGGATTGCTCTGCAAAGAGTAGTTCAGACCGTGCAGAACCTGAGCGACCTTCATATGGCTGACCGGGTGCTCTTCGGCGCTCAGCTGCTCGGCAATCGCCCGTGTGCTCTTGCAGATCCAGCGCAGCGCAGACTCCGGGTCTCCGCGCGTTTGACCATCGATCATCGCCTCAAGCGCCTCCAACAATTGCCGATCGGACTCCGTGATCGACTTGCGTCCGCCCCCCGCACGACGAATCCGTCCTTCCGCGGGCATCACACCTTCCTGAAGCTCGCGAATCCCTTTGGCAATCGCCTTGCGCGACAAGCCGCTCGCCCGACGCACCAGCGAAACCCCTCCGTAACCCAGACTCACCGCTTCGTTGGCCGCCATGAGCCGACGCGTGCGCTCGTCCAGCAGAGGCCATACCGAACGAAACTTCTGCTGCAACTCCGACAACGCACTCATGGCGCACAAGCATAGCACCCCACCTCCTACGTTGATACCTTTATTTATTTACGCTGCCTTTATCTCCAGTGCGTCTGCAAGAGCGAACAGGTACGCCAAGGTCGGCTGTCGCAACCCGCGTTCGAGCAAGGACGGATACGTGCGATCGACATCGGCGATTTCCGCGAGCGTTTCCTGCGTCATACCGCGTGCGCACCTAACGCTCCTCAGGACGACGGCGAAAGCCAGCGCGACTCGGTGACGTTCGGCGGAGCGGCTCATGCTCATGGCCGGGATTTCGGTTGGCCGCTGCCCAAGCGTCGGGCGATCCTGTGCAGAGTATCCGCCAATCGACTGATGGCTTCGGATGCGTGAACACGCAAGGTGCGCTCGAGATCCCGATCTTGCTCAGCGTTTTGGCGATTCAATGCCAATTGCACGGTGACGATGGTTGAGTAAATGGATTCGAGCTGCAATGCCAAGTCCGCCAGCTGCTAAGGGCTCGCGCAAAAATAACTTCACATTGATTTCCGGATTTTGATGTGCGGACGGATGGCGTAGTTCCACTCCGGAAGTGTTCTTTTCGCTCGGATATTCAACAGTGCCATCT
>JBOIAD010000091.1:0-13368 GCA_050738795.1 Steroidobacteraceae bacterium | reverse complement strand
GTTACCAGGTCGGCGGCTTTCCCGGCGGCTGGGGGGAGTGGAACGACCAGTTCCGCGACACCGTGCGCGCGTACTGGCGCGGCGACGAGGGGCAGTTGCCGGACCTCGCGCGGGTTGTGACCGGATGCCGGGAAATCTTCGAACCCGCCGGCCGCCAGCCGTCGGCCAGCGTCAACTTTGTGTGCGCCCACGACGGCTTCACCCTCAACGACCTGGTCAGCTACAACAACCGGCACAACGAGGCGAACGGCGAAGACAACCGCGACGGCAGCAACGACAACCGCTCATGGAACTGCGGCGTGGAAGGCCCCACGGACGAGCCGGCCATCCGTAACCTGCGGATGCGGCAGAAGCGCAATCTGATCGCGACCCTGCTGCTGTCCCAGGGCGTGCCGATGGTGCTGGGCGGTGATGAGCTCGGGCACACGCAGAGCGGCAACAACAACGCCTACTGCCAGGACAACGCCCGCTCGTGGCTGCAATGGGAGCTCGACCCGGAACAGGAGGACTTTCTGCAATTCGTGGCCCAGATGATCGATCTGCGCCGCCGCCATCCCGTGTTCAGCCGGCGCCGCTTCCTGCAGTCCGATGCGATCAACCCGGAAGGCCTGAAGGAAATCGTCTGGCTCACACCCGAAGGCGGCGAGATGACGGAAACTCAGTGGAACCAGCATTTCGCACGCTGCCTCGGCGTGTACCTCGCAGGCGCCGCGATCGAGCGCAGGGACAAGCGCGGCCGGCCCGTCACGGACAACAATTTCATGCTGCTGTTCAACGCGCACCACGAGCAGATTCCATTCGTGTTGCCGCAGTTTCTGTCGGACAAGGCGTGGTGGACGGTCGTCGATACGTCAGCCGCCGGAAACCCGTTCGAGCAGCGGCGTCACGAGGCGGGCACGCTGTACCCGCTGCAGGGTCGCTCCCTGGCGCTGCTGCGAGAGACTTCCTACAGGTGAGCAAGCGGCGTCACAGCATGCCGTTCGGCGCACAGATCAATGCGGACGCAAGCGTGCGATTCCGGCTGTGGGCGCCGGCTGCGGCACGAGTCGATCTGCTGCTCGATGAGGCCGTGCTGCCGATGAAGCCTGTGGAGGGCGGATGGCATGAGCTCGTCACTCACGAGGCTCGCGCCGGCTCCAGGTACCGTTATCGCATCGACGGCTCGCAATCGGTTCCCGATCCCGCTTCGCGCCGCAACCCCGACGACGTGCACGGACCCAGCGAGGTCGTCGATCCGCTCTCGTTCGAATGGGATGATGACCTGTGGCCAGGCCGGCCGTGGCACGAGGCAGTGCTGTACGAGTTGCACGTCGGAACCTTCAGTCCGGAAGGCACCTTTGCAGGAGTGGAGTCCCGGCTCGATCACCTCGAACGGCTGGGTGTCACCGTTATCGAGCTCATGCCCATCGCTGACTTCCCGGGAAGACGTGGATGGGGCTACGACGGCGTCCTGGCGTTCGCGCCCGAGGCAGCCTACGGCAAGCCCGACGAGCTGAAGTCGCTGATAACAGCAGCCCATCGCCGCGGCATGGCCGTCATGCTGGACGTGGTCTACAACCATTTCGGGCCCGAGGGAAACTACCTCGGCCTGTATGCTCCGCAATTCTTCACCGACCGGCACCAGACACCCTGGGGCGCCGCAATCAACTTCGATGGGAACGGGAGCCGTACCGTCCGCGATTTCTTCATCCACAACACGCTTTACTGGCTGGAGGAGTATCGCTTCGACGGACTGCGCTTCGATGCGGTCCACGCGATCCTCGACGACAGCGGCCAGCATATTCTGACCGAAATCGCGGCAGCGGCGCGCACGCGCGCGGCTGCGGGCCAACACACCTTCCTGGTGCTCGAAAACGGCGCGAACCAGGCCAGTTTCCTGGGGCAACCCGGAGCAATGAACACGTTCGATGCACAGTGGGACGACGACGTGCACCACTGCCTTCACGCGATTCTCACGGGTGAATCCGACGGCTACTACACGGACTTCGCCGAACAGCCCCATGCGAAACTGTGCCGCAGCCTCGCCGAGGGCTTCGTCTACCAGGGCGAGTTTTCCAGGCATGCCGGGGCTGCGCGCGGCGAACCCAGCGCGCATCTTCCGCCCACCGCCTTCATCAACTTCCTGCAGAATCACGACCAGATCGGCAATCGTGCGCTTGGCGACCGCCTGAGTCACGGCATCGCGAACGAGCAAGCGTTGCGCGCCGCCACCGCTGTCGTGCTGCTCGCCCCCTCGCCGCCGATGCTCTTCATGGGCGAGGAATGGGGCGCGCCGCAGCCCTTTCCCTACTTCTGCGATTTCAAGCCTGAGCTGGCAGCCCAGGTTCGCGAGGGCCGCAAACAGGAGTTCGCGCACTTCGAGCGCTTCCGCGACCCCCGCAGCCACGACAGCCTGCCCGATCCCACGAGCGCGGCGACTTTCGAATCCGCTCGGCTCGACTGGAGCCAGGTCGGCCGCCCCGGGCACGAGGAATGGCTCGATCATTACCGCCGTCTGCTTGCGGTGCGGCAGCGTGACATCGCGCCGCGCATTCCGGACATCCGCTTCGGAAGCTGCGTGGAGCTCGAGACCAATGGGGCGTTCGCAGTGGACTGGGCGCTTGCCGACGGCTCCGTACTTCATTTGCTGACGAATCTGACCGACCACCCCGTCCCCGTCGTTGGCCGGGCGCACGGTCGAATGATCTTCGCGACACACCCCAACATCCGCGCCGCGCTGTCGAGGAACGAGTTGGCGCCATGGAGCGTGATATGGCTGCTGGAGCACGGGCTTGTTGGTAGCTGAGGCCAGACCGGATACGCCGCTACCGGCCGCCGCGGACGAGCCGGCGGTGCTGGAAGAGCCGGCCGCCTTTGCCGAGAAAGAGCGGCTGCCTGAGTCTGGAGCGCAGATTCCGCGTGCCACGTATCGCGTCCAGCTCAACAAATCCTTCACCTTCCGGGACGTAACGGCCATCGTGCCCTACCTGGCGGAGCTGGGCATCAGCCACGTGTACTGCTCTCCCTACTTCCGGGCCCGCGCGGGCAGCATGCACGGCTATGACGTGGTGGACCACAATTCATTCAATCCCGAGATCGGCAACCGCGCTGATTTCGAACAGTTCGTGGCCACTCTGCGCGCTCGTGACATGGGCCATATCCTGGATATCGTGCCGAATCATGTGGGCATCATGGGGGCCGACAACGCGTGGTGGATGGACGTGCTGGAGAACGGCCAGGGCTCCGTGTACGCGGATTACTTCGACATCGAATGGAATCCCTCCAATACCCAGCTGAAGGGCAAGGTTCTCGTGCCGGTGCTCGGCGATCCGTACGGTGTCGTGCTCGAGCAGGGTGAGCTCGAGCTGCGTTTCGAGCGGGAGCTGGGCTCGTTCGCCGTCTTTTATCACGAGCATCGTCTGCCGCTGGATCCCAAGACCTATCCGCGCGTAATCGATCGGGTGCTGGCGATCACCTACAGCGCAGAGCTGGAGAACCTGCGGCGCGGGTTCACGGCATTGGCGGATAGACATGATCCGACGGAGGAGCAGGTTGCCGAACGCCACGAGGCGAAGCAAGTGCTCAAGCGGCGCCTGCTCGCGCTGTGTACGCACGAGCCCCCCGTATGCGAGGCCATCGGCATCGCCGTGCAGCGTTTCGGCGGCACGCCGGGGAAACCCGAGACGTTCGATGCCCTGCACGGATTGCTCGAAGAGCAGGCCTACCGGCTGGCCTCCTGGCGAGTCGCTTCGGACGAAATCAACTATCGGCGATTTTTCGATGTCAACGATCTCGCCGGACTGCGGGTGGAGAACACAGCCGTGTTCGATGCGACTCATCGGCTCGTGCTGGAGCTCGTGGGTGAGGGAAAGATCGATGGCCTGCGGATCGATCACCCCGACGGGTTGCGCAGTCCCGCCCAATACTTTCAGCGGCTGCAGGGCCGAGTGGCGGCCCTTCGAGCGGGTGCGAGCAAGGACCTCCTCACGGGCGATGCCGGCGGCGGCGACACTGCGGGAATGCAGGCGGCGACCCTGGACTTCGGCGTCGCCGGCCAGAATCGCCCGTTGCCCATCTACCTGGTTGCCGAAAAGATCACCGCATCTTTCGAGCATCTGCCCGCGAGTTGGCCCGTACATGGCGAGACGGGCTACCATTTCGCAAACGTGGTCAACCGGATGCTGGTCGATGCGGCGACGAAGGCGCGCATGGATCGGGTCTACCGCGCGTTCATCGGGCAATCCCTGGAGTGGCCGAACGTCGCCTACGACGCTCAACACATGATTCTGCGCAGATCGCTGGCGTCCGAGCTGAGCGTCGTCGCGAACCAGCTGGCGCGCATTGCACAGGCGGACCGGCGAACCCGGGACTTCACGCTCAACAGCATCCGCCAGATCCTGGCGGAAGTGATTGCGTGCTTCCCCGTGTACCGGACCTACGTTGCGGACAGCGTGTCGGAGAGCGACCGCCGCTACATCGATTGGGCCATCGGATCGGCGCGGCGAAGGCGCTCGGTCGGTGACGCGCCCGTGTTCGATTTTGTGCGTGCGGCGCTGCTGATGGAGTTGCCGGTGGCGACGGATTCCATGCGCCGGAGGATGCGCGATTTCGCGATGAAGTTCCAGCAGGTGACGGCACCGGTGACGGCGAAGGGTGTCGAGGATACATCGCTGTATCGTTTCAATCGACTGACATCGCTCAACGAAGTCGGCGGCGAGCCGGATGCCTACGGCTCGAGCCTGCGGGCATTCCATGCCGACTCGCAACATCGTGCGCGCTTCTGGCCCCACGAGATGCTCGGCACCTCCACCCATGACACCAAGCGCTCCGAGGATGTGCGCGCTCGAATCAATGTCCTCTCGGAGATGACGCAGGTCTGGCGCCGGACAATCGAACGCTGGAGCCGCATGAACCGCATGCGCAAGCGGGACGTGGAGGGCCAGCCGGCACCGTCGCTGAACGACGAATACCTGCTGTACCAGACTCTCGTGGGAACCTGGCCGCTGGAAGGGTTGGATGAGGCCGGCTTGACGGTGTATCGGGAACGCATTGAAGCATACATGGTCAAGGCTGCCCGCGAGGCGAAGGCCCGCACGAGCTGGGCCAGCGTCAACGTGGAATACGAAGAAGCGTTATTACAGTACATCCGCGCCGCGCTGGAGGCACGGGACGGCAACCTCTTCCTCGCGGACCTGATCGCCTTCCAGCGGCGGATCAGTCGCTTCGGACTTTTCAATGCGATGTCCCAGACGCTATGCAAACTGACCGCCCCCGGCATGCCGGACATCTATCAGGGGAACGAGACCTGGGATTTCTCCCTGGTGGATCCCGACAACCGGCGGCCGGTGGACTACCGGAAGCGCCAGGCGATGCTCGTGGAGCTGCAGCGGGCGAGCGCGGGGCGTGCCGGCCCCGGCAACGCATCAGAAGCCGAAGGGTCACCGCAGCTGCTGCGCTCGCTGCTCAAGTCCCTCCACGACGGCCGCGCCAAGCTGTATCTGACATGGAAGACCCTGCGGTTCCGGCGCGAGCACGAATCGTTGTTCCGCGACGGCGAATACATTCCCTTGCGGGTGACCGGGGAACATGCCGCGAATGTCTGCGCATTTGCCCGCCGGCATGCGGGGGAACTCGCGGTCAGCGTCGTTCCGCGGCTTTATCTGCGGCTGCTCGGCGAGCGCGAGGAACTCCCGTTGGGGCAGAGCGTTTGGGGCGACACGGCGGTAGAATTGCCCAGGGAATGCACGGCACCCTTCGCGATGCATCACGTGCTCGAGGGAAGGAGTATTGCGACTGTGCAGGCTGGCAGCCGGACCGCGTTGCGGGTGTCCGATGCGCTGTCGCAGTTTCCCGTGGCTTTGCTCGCGGCGGCTTCACGGGCAAGGTTGAATTGACCGCCACACTCAGCTTAGTCAGGAGGCAGCCATGAAATACGGCGCCATCAAGTACCGGACCGCATGCATCCTCGTAGTGGCCGCATTGCTCAGCGCGTGCGCGGGGATCCCGCGCCAGGAACGCGACCATGAGCAGCTCGAGCGTTACGTGAAATATGCAGGTCCGCCCGTCGATCACTTCACCTATCTCGGCCGTTACGACGGCTGGCAATCCCTTGGGCGGTATCAACTTGTCCTCTGGACCACCATCAATGACGCTTATCTGATCACCGTCCTGCCGCCATGTGAGGACCTGCAGTTCACCCAGCGAATCGGGCTGACTTCAACGGCACATACGGTCAGCGCCCGCTTCGATAATGTCCTGGTGCGCCATTGGAGGTGTCAGATCAGCGAGATCCGGCCGGTCGATTATCTGCGCATGAAGCAGGATCTGCGCGCGGAGCACGCGGCACAGAAGGCCCGGAAGGACGGCAGCGGTGACAACAAGTAGCGTCAGCGTTGGACTCTCCAGATGACCCGTCCCGGGGCTGCGCTGGCGGGCCAGCGCACGGGCCAACTCAACGATAGCCTCGCGCCTGCAGTGTAAACAGGTGGGCGTAGCGCCCGTTCTTGCCCATCAGCTCCTCGTGGCTGCCGTACTCGACGATACGGCCATGGTCTAGTACGGCAATCCGGTCAGCCATGCGCACGGTCGAGAAACGGTGCGAAATGAGAATCGTGATCCGGCCTTTGGCAAGCTGGCGGAAGTGCTCGAACACCTCGGCCTCCGCCTGCGCATCCATCGCGGCGGTCGGTTCGTCGAGCACCAGGACATCCGCCCGCGTGCGCATGAAGGCGCGCGACAACGCGATCTTCTGCCATTGGCCTCCCGAGAGCTCGCGGCCGTCCTTGAACCATTTACCCAGCTGCGTCTGATATCCGGCGGGCAGCGTTTCGATGAAATCGCTCGCCCTGCCCTTTTCGGCAGCCGCGCGCCAGCGGCGCTCGTCCTCGAAGAATTGCTCGTCACCGGCGCCGACATTCTCGCCAACGAGCATCTGGTAGCGTGCGAAGTCCTGAAAGATGACTCCGACGCGCTGCCGCAGGGCTGCTTCGTCCCACTCCGCCAGATCCTGTCCGTCGAGCAGAATGCGGCCCGACGTCGGCAGATAAAGCCGCGTCAGCAGTTTGATCAGGGTCGTCTTGCCCGACCCGTTCTCTCCCACGAGCGCCAGGCTCTCGCCCGGAGTCAGGTGCAAGTCGATATGCTCGAGCGCAGCCTCCTCCGCCCCGGGATAGGTGAACCCGACATCCTCGAACCTGACACCATCCTGCGGATGCGGGCCGAACCTTCTGCCGCCCGTCGGCTCCGGCACCCGGGTCTCGAGATACTCGTACAGCGTCGACAGGTACAGATTGTCTTCGTACATGCCGCCGACTGCCGAGAGCATTGCCGACACGGCTGACTGACCCTGGCGGAAGAGCGCCAGATACATCGTCATCTGGCCCAGTGTTATCGCACTGCGTACCGTGCTCACCGCGATCCACGCATACGCGCCGTACAGCGCAAGTGTTGCAACCAGCCCCAAACCGAAGCCCCAGGCGTCGCGCCGGATCGTCAGTGCCCGATCCTCCTTGTACAGCCGCCGGAAGATTTCGCGATACCGCTCAAGCAACCGTGGCCCGAGTCCGTACAGCTTCACCTCCTTGGCATAGTCCTCCCGGCCAATGACCGTCTCCAGGTAGATCTGCATGCGCGTCTCGGGCGAGCGCCAGCGGAACAGGCGGAATGCGTCGCCGGAGAACTTGGCTTCGGCGACAAACGCCGGCAGCCCGGCCAGCAGCAGGATGGCCACCGCCCATGGCGAGAAATGCGCGAGCAGGGTTCCGTAGCTGATGAGAGAGATGGCATTCTGGACGAGGCCGAATGTTCGCATGACCAGACTCAGCGGCCGGCTCGAGGCCTCGCGGCGCGCCCGGGTCAGTTTGTCGTAGAACTCGGAATCCTCGAAATGCTGCAGCTCCAGAGTGAGCGCCTTCTCGAGGATCATCACGTTGACCCGCTGCCCGAGCTGCGCGCGCAGCAGCGATTGGCACAGCGACAGGCCGCGTTGAGCCGCTGCCACGGAGGCGACCAACACCCCTTCGAGGATCACCAGCTCTATCACCCGGGCGGCATCGACACCCCCGGCACGGATTGCCGCCACGACCGCATCGACGATCAGCGAGCCGATGTAAGCGACGCCGGCCGGCAATATGCCCGCGATGAGGGTCAGCAGCGCGAGCGCAACCGTCAGTCCTGAGTTGGTGCTCCAGACGAGCTCGATCGCGCGCCGGCTGTAGCGGAACACGCCGAAGAATCCCTGCATGGTCAAGCCGTCGCCGGGGTTTGCACCACCGCCCGGGCTGCCACCGGTACCGCCGCCCGTGTTGCCGGCGCCGCCCGTGCCCGGGGCGGCGCCTCGTGCGCCGGCTCTGCCCAATCGTGCGTTTATTTCCGGGTGTGGGACGCTCGCCATCTCAATCGCGTGACGGCGGCGACCCTTGGGTGATGGTGGCGCTGTGCGCCGCTGGGACTGCGCCGCGCCGGACCACATCCGAGCTCAGCTCCGTGACCTGCTCTGGACTCAAACCGGTGATCAGACGCGAACCTCGTCGAAAGAACAGGTAGCTGTAGACCCACGACAAGAGTACGGCGAGGCGGTTGCGAAAGCCAATGAGCACCGTGACGTGCAGCGCCAGCCAGGCGAACCAGGCGAGCAGCCCGCCAAAGCGCAACCGCCCCAGCTCCACGACCGCGCGCGACTTGCCGATGGTGGCCATCGAGCCCCGGTCTGCGTAGTGAAACCCCTGCGCGCGCAGTCTTTGCGGGCCGGCACCTTGCGCGGCGCTGCGCTGGCCGCCGCTCCCGTTACGGCCGCGGACGTCTTCCTCGATTACACGCGCCACGTACTTCCCCATCTGCAGCGCGCCCTGCGAGACACCCGGGACCTGCTGGCCGGACCGCGAGTCGATCAGGTACGCCGCATCGCCGATCACGAACACTTCCGGGTGACCCGCAATCGAGCAGTCCGGCATGACTTTCACGCGGCCGCCCGGGCCGAGCTCGGCTCCCAGTGTCGAGACGACCGGCGAAGCGCGTACGCCGGCAGCCCAGATGACGTTGTAGCTGTAGAGCCGCTCGTCGCCTGCTTCCACACCGTCCTCGAACACTGCCGTGACGGGCTTCCCGAGGCGCACCTCGACCTTGAGGTCACGCAGCTGCTTGAGGGCGCGTGCGGATGAATCCGGATGCAGCGCGGGAAGCAGGCGCGGCCCCGCTTCGATGAGAATCACGCGCGCCTGGCGGATATCCGCAAGGCGAAAGTCGAGCGGGATGACATCTACCGCCAGCTCCTTGATGGCACCGGCCAGCTCGACGCCGGTCGGGCCGCCGCCGATGATGATGAACGCCAGATGGGCGGCCTGCTGCCGCGGATCGGTTTCGAATTCGGCGATCTCGAACGACAGCAGCATCCGCGACCGGATCAGCGTCGCGTCCTCCACTTCCTTCATGCCCGGCGCGAGCCTGTGCCAATCGTTGTGGCCGAAATAGTTGTCCACCGCTCCGGGCGCCAGGATCAGGTAATCGTAGGGCACCGGATGTTCCCCGGCATGCACGCACCGGTTCGCGACGTCGATTCGGGAGACCTCGGCGAGCATGACGAGGGCGTTGCGCTGGCTGCGCAGGATTCGGCGGATCGGCTGCGCGATGTCCGCCGGCCCGAGCGCGGCCGAAGCGACCTGGTACAGGAGCGGCTGGAAAAGATGATAGTTGTTCCGGTCGACGAGCAGCACGTCCACCGGGACTTTCCTGAGCGCGCGGGCCGCGAACAATCCGCCGAAGCCACAGCCAACGATGACGACGCGTGGCCGCCTATGCACCTGCAATGCTCGTCTCCTGATCGGCGGCCCTCGGGCCGGGGGATGCTCGGAGGTGAGATTATTACGTATTGCCGCGCGCTGCCGTGATTTTGACTTCCAACAGTTGCGCCGCCTCCGCAATAGGCGCGTAATATTGCGGTCCTCTCCAGGACCGAAGCCGCTTCAGGGGAAACAGGTCGGCGGCCCTCACCAAGGCAACAGGAATGAACGCGAGGTCCCGGTCGTGTCGAAGAATGAAGAACGCTACCTCCTGCAGGCGCTCGAATTCGAAGGCGTGTTGCGTGCACGTCTGTATCGCTACACGCACACAGACTCCGACGTGGAAGATCTGTTGCAGGAAACCTATGCCCGGCTACTCACGGCGGCGGCTTCCGACGATCCTGAGGTGCTCTCGGTACGCGCATTCTCGCTCACCGTCGCCCGCAACGTGGCCTTCGACCGGCTGCGCCATGAGGCGGTCATGCCGGTCGAGCTCATCGCGGACATGGAAACCGCGGACGCTCTCCACGAAGACGAGCAGGTCGAAGAAATCGTAAGGGACGAGAGGGTGGCAACGCTGGTGGAGGCGATTCAGGGTCTTCCCGACCGCTGCCGCCAGGCATTCACGCTGCGCAAGGTCTACGGCTATTCCCCTGGGCAGATCGTCTCACGGCTGGGCATTTCCGGGAGCACGGTCGATCAGTACCTGACTACCGCAGCGCGACATTGCGCGCGAGCCCTGTTCGAACCGCCTGTTCGCAAACGGCGTCCGAAGCTCTTCGATCGGTTCGGCAGACACAAAAGAGTGGCATGAGCAGGGCGAGTGAAATCTCGGACGAAGCCGCGGACTGGCTGATCCGCCTCGAAGCGCGGACGTCTGCCGAACTCTGGGATGGCTTGCAGGCATGGCTCGACGCGGATCCACGGCACCGCGCGGCCTTCGTGCGGCTGCGGGTCGCCTGGAATCGTGCGGATGTCCTCAAGAACCTGCGGCCACTCGACGGCACGATCGATCCGGATCTGCTTGCCGGAGCCAACCTTGCGCCGGCGACTCTCGCCGCCAAGGGACTGCAGCCTCTGCAGGGCAGGGCTCGCAAACGGTCCAATGGCCTCTCGTTACCGAACCGGCGCCGCTGGCTCGCGGCCGCGGCCACCGTGGCCGCCGCCGGTGTCATCGCCTGGCTCATCGGGTTTACCGGCTGGAAGTCCTACGAGACCGGAATCGGGGGCCGCGAGCAAATCGCGCTCCGCGACGGCAGCACGGTGAAGCTCAATACAAACACGCAACTGCGGACCCGGCTCACCAGCTCCCGTCGCGACATCATGCTGACGCGCGGCGAGGCCTTCTTTCACGTGGCTCATGATTCAACCAGGCCGTTCTACGTGAGCGCTGGCGCTACCCTCGTTCGCGCTGTCGGGACGGAATTCTCCGTCCGCCTCCGTGACGCCGACCATGTCGACGTGCTGGTAACCGAAGGCCGCGTCGCCATCGGGGCTGCGCAAGCATCGCACGATCCTGACTCGCCGATGCTGGTTGGATCGGCTTCGGAAGTCTCGGACGGTGAGGCGGCACGGGCAAAGCCGGGCACGCTTTCCGTGACACGCCTCGCCGCGAAGGACGTAACACGCAAGCTCGCGTGGACCGCGGGCCATCTCGCATTCCAGGGCGAGACGCTCGCGGAAGCCGTGCAGGAATTCAACCGCTACAATCAACGGCAGATCACGGTCGCCGACCCGTCGATCGAGCGGGTTCAGGTGGGCGGAACCTTCCGGACCACGGATCCCGACAGTTTCGTTGCCGCGCTGCAACGATCCTTCGGAATTCAGGCCTTGCGGGACAGCGGCGGCATTCGCCTGGTCGCCGGCGACAAACTACCGCCGTAGACCAAGAGTCACGCCTCGTGCCCGCGGCCTAGATAGGACGGGGGCGCGTGCGGGGGTCATCGAGCCAACGCGACAGCCACGCCTCGATGCACAGATGGACCTGCAGGATCTCGGCGTACTGGAAGTCGGCCGGTGAGCGGTCGCGTGCGAGATAGAGCTCGAGACTCTTGCGGTCCAGCAGACCTTCGTTCACCAGCCGGCCGTTCAGCAGAATTGAGCGGACGAAATCCAGATTGGCATCCAGAATGTTGCGGACGTGCTGATCGATGCGCCCCTTGTTGCGGCGCTGAACGATCTGCGGCGGCAAGTCGGATGCAAACGCGCGACGGGCGATGGCGCGGTCCATGCCGCTGTCGATCAGCACATAGGTTGGAATCCGCAGGCACAGCTCCACCAGCGGCTGTGAGAGCAACGGCAGTGTTCTCTCTGGACAAGGACAATCCGAGAACGAGTTGTAATAGGCGGGAGGCACCGCAACGGTCAGGGCATGCCAGAGAATTCCGGGTGGCACACCGCGAATGGCTGCGGGTGTAAACCAGGGATGCAGGAGATTCCGGTCGCCTCTTGCGGACTTCAGTACGTCCTCGCTGACGAGCGTTCCAGCAGGACGCCCGGTCACCGCGATGGGATCCCAGCGCGGCGGGAACAACCGTGCGCACACGGCCTTGTACAACAGGGGCCAGACGGATTTGCGCGAGATTCGGGCCGCATCGACCGCAACACGCATCAGATCCGCTCCCATGCCGTGATCGAAGAGATAATCGGTCACGGCGAGATCCGCATGCGCCTGAAAGAAGACGCCGTCGCCGCCGCCCCCGGAAAAGAGGCCATTCGCATTCCGTTCGCTGGCCAGCTCTGCCTCGAGCCGGCCGTGCTCGAGCTCGTACAGGTAGTACCACGGCCGGGGCGATCTGCGCAGCTCGAGCAGTCGATCGAGTCTGACTTCGCGGATGTCGAGCGGGTGCTCGAGCAGCTCCGCATTCGCATGATTCGCCATCAGGCGCGCGTACTGGCGCTCGTCCTCAGCGGGGCCGGTGCCGAAGTAGTGCAGGCAAGTGATACCCGGATGAGAAGGCGCATCCCGGAGACAGCTCAGCACGATGGATGAGTCGAGGCCGCCCGAGAGGTTATGAACTATCCCCGAGTAGCAGGAGGCCCAGGCGTGTACACACGTACGCGTCGTGCTGCGCAGCTCGGCGACTGCCTGCCGGGGATCCTCGATCGGTTCGGCTTTCGCGATGCCCAGCGGATCCCACTCGAGCGCGCGTTGGATGGAGTCGCCGGAAAACCGGATGCGCTCTCCGAGCTGGATCTCCGACACTTCCTCGAGCGCCGTCTCACGGACCTGCAGTCCCGGATAGGCAAGCAGATTGCGGATATAGCCCCAGCTCACCGAGAAGTGCAGCAATCCAAGCTGCAGGCAATCCTCCATGTCCGCGAACACGAGGTTGACTCCCTCATAGCTCGCCAGCAGGCAGGGCATTCCACCCGAAGGATCGCGCAGAATCCACGCCTCACCCGTCGCGCCATCCTGAACCAGCGCGACGTAGCGGCCCCAGTAGCGTTGAATGAGACGTCGGCCGCCCGTCTGTACGATCTTCAGGCTCTCGCCAGAGTCGAACCCGATGCGCACAGCAGCGGCCGTGCTCTGCATATCGCGATTGAAGATGCGCCCGAATACCGCGCCAGCCGCATTATCCAGCGTGAGCGTGCTGCTCGCTCCTTCGTC
>JBOIAD010000090.1:0-31370 GCA_050738795.1 Steroidobacteraceae bacterium | reverse complement strand
GCCTTGCATGAGGTTTTTCTGGAAGAGCCGATAATTGAGGCCGTGAACCAGAGAAGGAGATATCTGCGTGACCCGCCTGTACGCTGCCATCTGGATGGGGCTCAGCGGCTTTACCGCCCCGCGATCGTCGTGCAGCACGCCGACCGAGTGAAAGAAGCCGTACCTGGCAGCCGTTTCGGTCACCGCCACCACGTCGCGGGTCCGGTCATCGCTGATTCCCAGGACGGAATTGATGTTGACTCTGAACTCGGCATATTTTGCCAGCAGCTCCAGCTTGCGCTCGACCGATTCCAGGCTCTTCATCGAGATTGCGTCGGGTTTGAGATTGTCGATGCTGATCTGCATGCCCTGAAGGCCGGCCTCGTTGAGCGCTTCTATTCGCTCCCGGCTCAGGCGGAAGCCGTTGGTGATCATGGTGACGATCATTTTCCGCTTGCGCGCGGCGCGAACGATCTCGGGAAGCTCCGGGTGCAGCAGCGGCTCCCCGCCGGTGAGCGTGACCGCAGCGGTGTTCAGCTTCGCCAGATGATCGATGCGGGCTGCCAGCACCAGGAAGGGGACTGGGTCTGAGTGGTCGTCGTATTCGTTACAGTAACCGCAGCTCAGATTGCAGCGACGTGTTACGACGATCTGGGCGAGCAGGGGATTGTATCGGGAGGCGACGACGCGATGGATGAACGAGAGACCGGAGCGCAGACCATCCAGGCGCCTGGCAAAGCGGGTGGCGCGTGAGATCGACATGAGCTCGTCGCCGCATTTTCCAGGCCTGGCTGCACGCGACCGACAGAGATCTCGAGCTTGGCAGGAATTATCGACAGCGGCGTGAGCGGCAATCAGGCGAGCGCGGCTGCCAGCGATCTCAGCAGCGCGGCGCCGTCTCCGCGCCAGGCGCTACCGTGCATGCAGGCGAGAGTGGCTGGCCGCTCCAGAGCGAGTCTTTCGAGAATGGCCCGCGTCTCCGGGGCGTGCGCGAAATAGTCCATAGCCTTGCGGAAGGCTTCGCTCGGGCCCAGGATATCGGCCTCCGTCAGCGCGATGTCACCCGGCCCGCCTTGGGTGAAGAGGTCGCCGCAAAGAAAGGTCCGGGTGCTCAATTCCATCATCAAACCGCACTCCCACGCGTGTGGCACGTGAGGCGTGTCGAACCACCGTATGGTATGACGGCCGAGGGTGAGTTCCTCACGATCTCTGAATGAGCGAGGAGGCCGTTCCGCGAGATCTTCCACCGAGGTCAGTGCCGCGATCCGACTGCAGAAAGGGATGGCCCGTGGGCTCGCCGCGAGAAATTCATTGAGCGAGCCGCATTCGTCCGCCTCGTAGTGAGAAAGTCCAATGTGTCTGAGCCGGTGCAGCGGCACCACACGGCCTATGGCTTCCCCCACGAATGGAAACAGCCGGCGCGGGCCGGTATGGAACAGCAGCGGCTCGTCGTCCAGAACGAGGTACTGGTTGAAGCTGAACTTCTCCGATGCGGCCGGAATGGAAACCGGCGTGTTGATCCTGTAGATGCCGTCGGCGATTTCCTCGATGTTCGTGCACGATTGGGAATTCGTAATCATCGATAGCTCCTCCTGAGGTAGGGGGGCCGGAGGGTAAATCAGAACCGGCAGGTAACACCAGCACCGCTGGCGTCTGCGCGGCCTGGCTCGACCGGGGGCGTTTGCATTGAGGTAAGACATCTCTATCGGTCGCCGGCCAACATCCGCGATATGTGGCAGCGTATATTCTCGTGGCTTGATCGCTATTTGCACGTCAAGCGGGACGCGCAAGATCACACCCGTCTATGGGCCGCCGGTTCCTGCCGTCGCTGGTTAGCCCTAACCGGAGGGCGTGATGATCTTCAAGCCCGCAGCTCGCGCCAACTGTTGCTGCCGAACATCGAAGGTGGCGAAGTATTTGAGCTGCAGCTCCAAGGCACTCGCGACGTGCAGGATGTCCAAGGATCGGCAGCCGATCGAGCGAGTATGTTTTCGGCTCAGGTCGCCGGCTCTTTTCAGGGTGGCGCGCCACAACACATCTCCCTGTTTGTAGCGCCCCTGCGCAAAGTCATCGGCGAGGGCGGCCATCGCCGCATCATGGATCTTGTCGGTGATCATGCCGCGATACGCGGCGAGACCGATGCCGTTGATCAATTCGACGCGGCCATGATGAGTCACGAGAAGAGGGTCGCCGATCCTCTTGCGCCACTCGGCCATGGCGCGCGATTCCGGCTCTTTCAAGTAGAGCTTCAGCAGCGCGCTCGGGTCGACATAGATCGAGTCAGCGCTCGCCACGATTCTCGTCGTGCAGGGCCCGGGATTGCGCCTTGGTCATGGCCCGAGGCTGATATGAATTGAGCCGCGCCCAGTAGTCGACCGGCGGGGGTGACGTCGTATTCTCAGGCGTGTAATGCGTCAGACGGTACCGAGGCTTGCCCTTCTCGGTCAGAATGACCTCGCCGTGGGATTCGACGAGCTTCCTGACCTTGGGGAAGCGGTTGCGCAAGTCGCGAATGGAGGCGCTCATGGTGAGACAGGAGTGTATCACGGGGCGTTCGTGACGCCGCGGATGCCGGGCGCAGAATGGGGACTTCTCCGCCATTTCAGGGCCCTGGCCGCAAGGCAGGGGGGTCGCGGGATTTGAATTTCTCCCACCCCGCCCCGATCAAGCCCTGCTAGGATGTCGCGGCGGCCCGATGAAGAATAAAAGCAATGACCCGGCCGCAATCACTCTCCGAAGCGTTGCAGAATGCCTCGGGAGTCAATCGAAAATAGGAAGTAATTTATTGAGAAATAAAGAATTATTGGTGCCCGGAAGAGGACTCGAACCTCCACGGTGTTACCCGCTAGTACCTGAAACTAGTGCGTCTACCAATTCCGCCACCCGGGCAGGCGAGCGAGGAAGGCGCCGAAATCTACGCACGGGTTCGGGAGCTGTCAATTGAAAGCGCGCAGAGGCAAATTCAGCACCGGCGGCAAGGGACCGCGCCAGCCCGCCGGGGCGGGAACGCAGTCTCCGGGCTCCACGAGCTCACGGCGGACTCGCGACTCTGGCGGTAGCCGGCAGTCTGGGAAGTCACACGCACGAGACGCCCGTTCTTCTGCGAAGAATCGCGGCCGGGACACCTTGAAAGGAGGCGCTTCAGTTCACGTCGGCAGCCTCGTCGAGGGTGTCGTGAGCGCCAACCGCGCCGGCTACGGTTTCCTGCGCGTCGATGGCATGAAGGACAGCATCTTCATCCCGCCTGGCGAGATGCGGGGAGTCATGCACGGCGACAGGCTTCGGGTGAAGGTGGCGCAAGACTCGAGCGACCGCTGGCTCGGATCCGTCGAAAATATCGTCTCTCGGGGAGTCAACTCTTTCCTCGGAACGGTGGAAGTGCAGGGGCGCAACGCATGGGTCAATGCCGCGGACCGCCGCCTGCAGCTACACTGCGCGGTGTCACACGGTCACTTGAACGGGGCCCGCGGCGGTGATTGGGTCATCGCCCGCATCACCCGTCACGCCAGCTCAGTGTCCCCGGCCCAGGCGACCATACTCAAGCGACTGGATCCGGACCGTCCGGTCGAGCTCGCGACCGAGTCGGCTGTCGCACGCTTCGATCTGCCGCATGAGTTCTCATCAACAGCCTTGCGCGAGGCTCAAACGTGGGGCGATCACGTCGATCCAGCGGAGGCGCAAACGCGAGAGAACTTACGCGATTTGCCGCTCGTAACAATCGACGGCGAGGACGCGCGCGACTTTGACGATGCGGTGTATGCGGAGCCGCACAGTGACGGGTATCGCCTGATAGTTGCAATTGCGGACGTTAGTCACTACGTGCGGCCTGGTACCGCTGTCGATACGGAAGCTCGCGAGCGGGGAACATCGGTGTACTTCCCGACTCGAGTCCTTCCAATGTTGCCGACCGCCCTCTCAGATCACCTTTGCTCGCTGGCACCGCGCGTGGATCGGCTGTGTTTCGCAGCGGACATGATCCTTACGAAGAGTGGCGCGCTGAAGTTCGCGCGATTCTATCCAGCGGTCATGCGGTCTGCCGCGAGACTCACATACACCCAGGCGCACCAGGCCCTGTTCGAGGGGCGTCCCGCGGCGCGCACCGACCTCGGGCCGCTCGCCGATCGCCTGATGGTGCTGGTGGAGGTGTATCGGGCACTTCACAAATCACGCAATCGGCGTGGAGCGCTGGATTTCGATGCGGCGGAAGCCGAGTTTGTAATCGACTCGGCCGAGCGCGTCAAAGCCATCGAGCTGCGCGCGCGCAACGACGCGCACCGGCTCATCGAAGAATGCATGATCATGGCCAACGTTGCGGTCGCTCAGGAGCTCGACAAAACCCACACGCCTACATTGTTTCGGGTTCACGGCCAGCCGGACGAACAAAAGCTGGAAAGGCTGCATACCACTCTGCACGCGCTGGGGGTGGATGCACAGATTCCGGAGACCGTCACGACCCGTGATCTGCAGGCAATTACACGCCGTCTCGGCACCTCGGAGGCGCGGCCGTTTATCGAGTCGCTGATCGTGCGGGCCATGCCCCAAGCCGTCTATCAGCAAACGAACATCGGGCATTTCGGGCTTGCGCTCTCCCATTATGCGCACTTCACCTCACCGATACGCCGATATCCCGATCTTGTGGTGCATCGGACATTGAAGGCGCTCATCGGGGCGCGCGGCGGCACGGGCGTGCATTATGACAGCGGAGAGTTGGGCGTCCTGGGTGAGAGCACGTCGAAACTGGAAAAGCGTGCGGACGAGGCGGATCGCTACGTTGCGACGTTTCTCAAGTGTACGTACCTGCGTGAGCGGATTGGTCAGACCTTTCACGGAATCATCACGACCGTCGTCGAGTTCGGTTGCTTCGTTCAGATACTGGATGTCGCAGTCGACGGCTTGCTGCACGTCGACAATCTGCGCGACGACCAGTATGTCATGGAGGACGACGGGCATGCATGGACCGGGCGCCGCACAGGTCGGAGATTGCGTACTGGTGGGAGTGTCAGGGTCGTTGTTACCTCAGTGAACCCCATAGAGGGACTCGTGGATCTCGACCTGGTAGATGACTTCTCCGGTTGACAGCGTGTGAAGCCAACCGAGACGATTTACGGCGTGCATTCGGTGCGCGTGACCCTGGAGAAACATCCGGAGCGCGTTGTTACGGTGCGGCTTGCCGATCGGCGGGGCGATCCCCGTGCGCAGGAGATTGAAGAACTCGCGCGCAAGCACGGTCGGCCGGTACAGCGCATCGACGCACATGCCCTGAGGCAGTTGCTCGGCGAAGTGGCACACCAGGGCGTGGTCGCGGAAATTTCCCCGCTTCCTCCCTGGTCGGAGGAGGACCTGCTGGATGCTCTGCAGAGCACGCGCAATCCGCTTCTGTTGGCGTTGGATGGGGTCCAGGACCCACACAATCTCGGCGCATGCCTTAGGACGGCGGATGCCTGCGGGGCCCTTGCTGTCATCGTGCCCCGCGACCGTGCGGCGCAATTGACCGCAACCGTCCGCAAGGTCGCAGTTGGCGCTGCGGAGACCACTCCTGTAGTGGCTGTCACCAATCTCGTGCGGACGCTGAAGCTCCTCAAAGAGGCGAGCCTGTGGGTCGTGGGGGCAGATGCCACGGGTCCCAAGCTAGCTCACGAAGCTGATCTGAAGGGCGGAACGGTTCTGGTACTCGGCGCTGAGGCTTCCGGCCTTCGTCACCTGACCCGTCAAACGTGCGATCTCATGGTCCGCCTGCCTCAGTTAGGCACGGTCGAGAGCCTCAATGTCTCGGTCGCGGCGGGGATGCTCCTATATGAGGCGGTCAGGCAGCGAACGGCTGAACCGGGATCGAAGTCTGCACGTGCACCTGACCGATAGACTTCCTCCCTGACGGGCGTTCAAGCGCCGCCGGCGGTAACCGCCAATTGGCCGCCCGTGGCCACTGGCAGGCCACTCCTCTATTGTGTATTCTTCGCGCCCCCTGTGACGGCAGCCGCCTGCCACCACTCAAGCTCCTTGCCGCACCCCG
Source organism: Steroidobacteraceae bacterium (assembly GCA_050738795.1). Classification (GTDB taxonomy): domain Bacteria; phylum Pseudomonadota; class Gammaproteobacteria; order Steroidobacterales; family Steroidobacteraceae; genus 13-2-20CM-66-19. Next base: position 25,381 of record JBOIAD010000090.1, on the reverse strand, counting down.
CAGCGCCTCGCGACGGGCGGCTCCCAATCCGTGAGGAGGAATCATGAGGCATTACGAGATCGTGTTTCTCGTCCATCCCGATCAGAGCGAGCAGGTGCCCGCCATGATCGAGCGCTACAAGGGCATGATTGCCACGGGCGAGGGCCGGGTACACCGCCTGGAAGACTGGGGTCGGCGCCAGCTGACCTATCCCATCGCCAAGGTCCACAAGGCGCACTATGTTCTGATGAACATCGAATGCGACCAGAAGACGTTGAACGACCTCACTGGGGCCTTCCGCTTCAGCGATGCCGTGCTGCGGCACCTGGTCGTCAACATGGACGCCGCCGTAACCGAACCGTCGCCGATGGCCAAGGCGGCCGATGAGGAAGGCGATGGGAGCCGGCGCCGCGACCGCCGCGACGATGACGGGGATGACGGCGATCGGCCGCGGCGTGATCGCTTGGACGACGACGGTGACAGGCCGCCGCGGCGCGAGCACGCGCGCGACGAAGTCTTGGCTTCCTCTTCCGATGAGGAAGACAGCCCTGGCGGCGAGAGCGCCTGAGGCGCACTGAAGTCCCACGACACTCGAATTGAAGGAAATCAAGCAATGGCCATGGGTAGAGAGCGCTCTGGTGGTAGCGGCGGCGGTAGCAGCGGCGGCGGACGTTTTTCGCGCCGGAAGAAGTTCTGCCGCTTCACTGCCGAAGGCGTGAAGTACATCGATTACAAAGATCTCGCCACGTTGAAGGGTTATGTGACGGAGACCGGCAAGATCGTCCCCAGCCGCATTACAGGTACGAAGTCTTTTTATCAGCGCCAGCTCGCCGTTGCGATCAAGCGGGCCCGGTTCCTGGCCCTTCTGCCGTACACGGACCAGCATTGAGGGCGAGCTCAAATGGAAGTCATCCTGCTGCAGAAAGTCGCCAATCTCGGCAACATCGGCGACCGCGTAAAGGTGAAGTCCGGCTTCGGCCGCAACTTTCTTCTCCCTCACGGCAAAGCCACGCTTGCGACGCCCGATAACGTGGCGCGATTCGAGGCGCGTCGTGTGGAGCTGGAGCGTGCCGCTCACGAGCACCTGTCCTCGGCAGAGGAGCGCGCCGCCGCCATGAAAGAGTTCAAGCTCGTCATTCCGGCAAAGGCCGGCACCGAGGGCAAACTCTTCGGCTCCATCGGTACGAGCGATATCGCAGAAGCGGCGACTCGGGCAGGCTTCAACGTTCAGCGCAGCGAAGTTCGTCTTCCGAACGGTGCACTACGCACGATCGGCGAGCACTTGGTGAACCTGCACCTGCACGCTGACGTCGATGTGCCGCTTGCGGTGACGATCGTCGCCGAAGAATAAGCGCGCGTTCCACGCCGGTGGCCGGTCCCGCCAAAGTGCGTCGCGACTCCGGCTCGTCGCCGCTTCTGGCCGATGCGCCCGTTCCACCGCATTCCGTCGAAGCCGAGCAGGCCGTGCTCGGCGGCCTGCTGCTGGATCCCATCGCCTGGGACAACGTTGCGGACGTGATCGTCCCGCAGGACTTCTACCGCCCGGATCACAAACTGATTTTCGAAGCCATCGGCGCGCTCGCCGGCAACGGCAAGCCCTGCGACGTCATCACCGTGGTCGGGGAGCTGGAACGCAGGTCCGAGCTGGATGCGGCCGGCGGGCTTGCATATCTGGGCTCGCTTGCACGCGACACGCCGACGGCGGCGAACGTCCGCGCCTACGCCGACATCGTCCGCGAGCGCTCCTTGTTGCGGCAGCTCATTCACGCAGGTACCGAGATCGCCTCGGCGGTATTCAACAACGATGGTGAGAGCGCGCGCGAGCTCGTCGACCGCGCGGAACAGAGGGTATTCGAGATCGCGGAGCTCGGATTCCGCGGACGCCAGGGCGCGACTGCGGTGCGGGCCCTGCTGCCGGGCGTGATCGACCAGATCGACGATGCCTACGCGAATCCGGACAAGTTGCGCGGCCTGCCCACGGGCTTTGCGGATTTCGACAGGATGACCGGCGGCCTGCGGCCGGGTGATCTGGTGATCGTTGCCGGCCGCCCCTCGATGGGCAAGACCACGCTTGCGGTCAACATGGCCGAGTACGCGGCCCTGCATCACCAGGCCACGCGCGCCTCCGTCGCGATCTTCAGTATGGAAATGCCGTCGGAGCAGGTGATCACGCGCATGTTGTCCTCGATCGGGGGCGTGCCGTTGACCAACCTGCGCAGCGGCCGGATCTCCGACGACGACTGGGTGCGCATCACGAGCGCCACCAGCCAGTTGTCGGAAGCGAAGCTATTCGTCGATGAGACTCCGGCGCTGACACCGACGGAGTTGCGGGCGCGCGCCCGGCGCGTCAAGCGCGAGCACGGCCTGGATCTGATCGTGGTCGATTACCTGCAGCTCATGCAGGTGCCGGGCACGAAGGAGAATCGCGCCACCGAGATCGCGGAAATCTCGCGTGGCCTGAAGGTGCTCGCCAAGGAGCTGGCGGTCCCCGTCATAGCGCTCTCGCAGCTGAATCGCGGTGTCGAGCAGCGGGAAAGCAAGAAGCCGGTGATGTCGGATCTGCGCGAAAGTGGTGCGATCGAGCAGGATGCGGACATGATCCTGCTGATCTACCGCGAGGAAGTGTACGATCGCAACACGACCAGGAAGGGTGTTGCGGAGATCGATCTGGTCAAGCACCGCAACGGCGAAATCGGCACCTTCATCCTGACATTCCAGGGCCAGTTCACGCGGTTCGCGAACTACGTGCCCGATTCCTATGCGGATGGTGTACTGCGGTGAATCGGCTGATCCGGGCCGTCATCGATACCCATGCCTTGCGCCACAATCTGGGAATCATCCGCGAGCATGCGCGCGGTGCGCGCGTGATGGCCGTAGTCAAGGCCAATGCCTACGGGCACGGCCTGGTGCCGACGGCGCTCGCGCTTGCGGACGCGGATGCATTTGCGGTCGCGCGGCTGGAGGAGGGATTGGCGCTCCGTGCGGCTGGGATCTCCCGCCCGATCATCCTGCTGGAGGGGGTGTTCGCGCCCGAGCAGCTGCTGGAAGCGGCCCGGCACGGATTCGATCTCGTGGTGCACGACCCTCTGCAGATCGAGCTTCTGGAGGAATTCAGCGGCTCACAGCGTTTTCTCCTCTGGATCAAGATCGACACCGGGATGAACCGGCTCGGCTTCCGGCCGGAGCAATTCGCGCCGGCGCTGGAGCGCGTTCGCAGGCTCCAGCCGGCGCCGCTGGAAATACGCTTGCTCACCCACCTGGCGCGCGCGGACGAGGCCGACGATTCCATGACGCGTGAGCAATTGAAGCGATTCAGATCGGCCATCGGCGGCCTCGACTACGCGACCAGCGTGGCCAACTCCGCCGGCCTCTTTGGCCGGGTGCCGCTGGGATGCGACTGGGTTCGGCCCGGATTGGCGATGTATGGCGGCTCGCCGTTCGCCGACCGGTGCGCTGCGGAGCTTGGCCTGCGCCCGGTGATGAGTCTCGAGACTTCAGTGATTGCCACCCGCAAGGTCGCGCCCGGTGAAACGGTGGGCTACGGCGGCGCCTGGCGTGCTTCGAGCGACACGAGCATCGCGATCGTGGCCGCAGGCTACGGCGATGGCGTCGCACGCAATCTCCCCGGCGGCACCCCGGTTCTCATCGATGGCCGGCGCGCGCCACTGGTCGGGCGCGTTTCCATGGACATGATTGCCGTCGACGTGACGCAGCTCGAGGAAGTCCACGTCGGAACACCGGCGGTGTTATGGGGAACCGGCTTGCCGGTGGAGGAGATCGCCCGGCACGCCGGAACGATCCCCTACGAGCTGCTCTGTGGTGTGAGTCAGCGGGTACCGCTGGAGCTCAGGTAACGAAGAACCCCATTTTCACGCCCGCGAGCTGGATGACGTCGTTGTCGCTGAGACGTGTCGCCTGGGCACCGATGGCGGCGCCGTTCAGCAACGGGAAGTCATTGTCCTTGCCGCTATCGACGTGCACGATGAAATACCCTTCCGCCCGGCGCGTGATGGCGGCCACCTGCACGCCCGGCCGTCCCAGCGTCGTGAGTGCCTTGCTCAGCTCGAGCTCGCGGCCGGCAAACGCGCCGGAAAGCACCTGCAATTTCGCTTTCTTCAGGGCCGCTGCTTCCGACAGGGCGCGGCTCCTGCCCGTGGCCGAAAGTGACGGCGATGCCTTCTCCGCCGCCTCGCTCGCTGCGCGCACCTTCTCTACGGGCCGCGAGGAGGGCTGGATCACCATCGTCTTCTCGAATTCGTCCTGCGCCTCGTCGTCCTCGACGAACCGCAGCTGATGGTGGCCGACCGTCACCACGTCCCCGTGCTGCAGGGCGTGCTTCTTGATCAGCTTGCCATTGACGTACGTGCCGTTGGTGCTGTTCAAATCCTCGAGGAACGAATCGTTGAGGATGTTGATGATCAACGAGTGGTGACCGCTGACGGCGGCATTGTCGATGCGGATGTCATTGTCAGGGAGGCGGCCGATCGTGTACCGCTCCTTGTTCATGTTGTATTCCGCCATCACCTGGCCATCCAGGCTCAAGACCAACCTTGCCATGTGTATGCCTCGTGTCAGCCGAACCAGCCCAGGATCTTGTCGAATATTCTCGTGCGTGCCGGAAACGCATCGACGATGTGCGCCATGACGACCGAAACGTTGTCCCGGCCCCCATTGTCATTCGCCAGTTGAATCAATTGCTTGGCGACCGTATCCAGATTATCACTAAAGGTGTTGATGGTTAAATGAATATCTTCGTCTTCGACCATGTCCGACAGCCCGTCGGAGCACAGCATGTAGGCGTCGCCCTTCTGCACCGGCACTTCCTGGATCTCCACGTCCACGTTGGGCTCCACGCCCAGCGCCCGCGTGACGTAGTTCTTGTTCGCCGCGCGCTGCGCTTCCTCCGCCGAATAGAAACCGCGGTCCACCAGCTCCTGCAGCAGCGAGTGGTCCATGGTGACCTGCTCGAGCTTGTCGCTGCGCTGACGGTACAGCCGCGAATCGCCCACGTGCGCGATCGTGATCCGGTTGTCGAAGAACAGCGCCGCGACCACCGTCGTTCCCATGCCCTCGCACTGCGGCTGGGTGCGCGCCGTCTGATAAATGATCTTGTTCGCCCGATGGATGGCATCGCGCAGAATGATCGTGGGCCGGGAAAGCCCTGATTCGCGGTCCTGCACGTTCAGATCCTCGCGCTCGACCTGCTCGCGCACCAGGTTGACGATCGTCTTGACGGCGATGCCGCTCGCGACTTCGCCGGCGTTGTAGCCGCCCATTCCGTCTGCCAGGACGAGAAGGCCGATGTCAGCATCGAAGGCAATGGTGTCCTCGTTGTGCTCGCGAACCTTGCCGGTATCGGACAGTCCAACGAAGCGCAGCCTGTTTCTCAAGCTCATGCTGCGCCCTGACCCCCATACGGTCCGCCAAATGTGATACGCGTCACTTTCCCGTCCCCGATTCGAGCCGGCATAAGCTAGCATTGCCCGCGGTGCAGTCCAGGCGGCTGGTCACAAACCCACCAATCGGCGCCCGGCCTTGGCCGCGCATCCTAACCAGTTGACAGTTGACCGCATAGATGGCCCGCGCAAGCCCCGTATTCGTCTGTAGCGCCTGCAGTGGCGAAACCTTGAAATGGCAGGGGCAATGCCCCCTGTGCGGCGAGTGGAACTCGCTGGAGCAGAGCGCGCCGCGCACCAGGGCAAGCGCCCCACGGGGGCCCGCCGCGACGCCGCGGCCGCTGAAAGCGGCCCCGGCGGGCAGTATGGTGCGGCTCGCGAGCGGGCAGGAGGAGCTGGACCGGGTCATGGGTGGCGGCATCGTACCCGGATCGGTGACCTTGTTGGGAGGAGATCCGGGAATTGGCAAGTCGACCCTGCTCCTGCAAGTGGCAGCGCACGTCGCCGGAACCGGCGGCGTGCTGTATGCCAGCGGCGAGGAGTCCGTATCCCAGGTCGCGCTGCGGGCCGGGCGTCTCGGTATCGATGGGCCGCAGCTCGAAGTGGTGGCCGAGTCCGCCCTGGATGCGATCCTGGCGCTCGCCGGGGAGCGCCGCGGTGCGCTGCTGGTCGTGGACTCGATCCAGACCGTCCAATCGGGCGCGCTCGGCGCCAGCGCCGGAGCGGTCTCGCAGCTGCGCGAGTGCACAGCCGAACTGGTGCGGTTCGCCAAGGCCACTTCCACCGCGGTCGTCATCATCGGCCATGTCACCAAGGAAGGCACGATCGCCGGACCGCGAATGCTCGAGCACCTCGTGGACACAGTGCTCTATTTCGAGAGCGAAGCGGGCAGCCGCTATCGCATCGTCCGGGCCACCAAGAACCGCTTCGGTGCGGTCAACGAGCTCGGCTTCTTTGCGATGACGGAAGGCGGCCTGAAGGAGGTGCGCAACCCTTCCGCGATCTTCCTCTCGCGTGCGCCGGAGCCGGCCGCCGGCAGCATCGTCACGGTGACTCGCGAGGGTGGCCGCCCTTTGCTGATCGAGCTGCAGGCGCTGGTCGACCGCATGCGATTCGGCGCGCCGCGCCGGATTGCGCAAGGCCTGGATGCGAACCGTGTGGCGATGCTGCTGGCGGTGATGAATCGGCATGCCGGGGTGTCTTTGCAGGAACACGATGTCTTCGTGAACGTGGTCGGGGGCATCCGGATCGGCGAGACCGGCTGGGATCTGCCGGTCGTCGTGGCTCTGGCCTCCAGCCTCAAGGACCGGACGGTCGCCAATTCGCTCGTGTGCTTCGGCGAGCTGGGGTTGACCGGCGAGGTCCGTCCCGTGGCGTATGGAGAAGAACGCCTGCGAGAGGCACAGAAGCAGGGTTTCCGGATTGCGGTCGTGCCTCGCGAGAACGCCCCGCGCAGGCCGCTCGACGGCTTGCAGGTGTTGGCGGTGGCGCGCGTCGGCGAGGCGCTGGAGGCGACCTTCAGCCTGTCGCGGTGACTTCGTCGGTGGTGGGCGCGTAGATGCGGACCGTTTTGATGGCGTTGTCCGCGATCTGCAGGATTTCGAACTGATACTCCCCGACTTTCAGCGCGGTCCCGGGATTGGGAATGGTCTCCAGCTGCTCGAGTAACAGCCCGTTCACGGTTTTTGGACCGTCCGTCGGAAGGCGCCACTGCAGAGCGCGGTTCAGAGCGCGGATGGTCGCGCTGGCATTGACGATGAAGACCCCCGGCCGCTCGGCGTGAATGTCCTTGTGCATGACGGTCGCGGGGTCCGTCGTGAACTCGCCGACAATCTCCTCCAGGATGTCCTCCAGCGTCACGAGGCCTTCGATGTCCCCATACTCGTTCACCACGAAGGCGAGGCGGCGCCGGGTGCGTTGAAAGTGAGCGAGCTGCACCGTCAGTGCCGTGCTCTCCGGCACGAAATACGGCTCGCGGCTGCGAGCTACGTCGATGAGGCGGTCACGCGTCAGCGTGCCCCTGGCAAGCTCCTGGGCCACCCGCTTCATGTGGAGAATCCCGCACAGCTTGTCGAGCTCGCCGTCGTAAACCGGCAGGCGTGTATGCGGTGTCTGGCGCAACTGCGCCAGAATGTCGTCCCAGTTCTCCTGCACGTCGATGCCAGAGATCTCCTGCCGCGGGATCATGATGTCATTGACCGTGACCTGGCCGAGGTCGAGGATCGAAAGCAGCATCTGCCGGTGCCGCGCCGGTATCATCGGGCCCGCTTCGACGACCACGGTCCGCAGCTCTTCGGTGCTCAGCGCCTGGCTCGCGCGGCTGCTTCTACCAACACCGAATATTCTCAACAGTCCATACGCCATCCTGTTGGTGAGCCACAGGAGCGGCCGCGCCACCACCACCAGACCGCGGTAGATATGCGCGGCGTTCAATGCGACGGATTCGGGATAGGTCGCCGCGTAGATCTTCGGAGTGAGCTCGCAGAAAACGATGACCGCCACGGTCAGCAGGAAGCCGGTGATCGGCACGGCGTACAGGTACCCGGTGCGCTGGGCGAGAATCGTGGCAATCGCGGAAGCGAAGACGCTGGCGGCGGCAAGGATGACGAGGTTGGCACCCAGCCAGTCATCCGGTTTCTGCAGCAGCCGCTCCAGCACCTTGGCGGTGGCCTGACCCTGGTGGGCCCGGTGCTTCACGCGGTAGCGGTTGACGGAGAGCATCGCCACTTCCGTCCCGGAGGAGAAGGCGATGATCAGCAGCAGCAAAAGCATCGCGCCCAGCAGGGCGGACGTCGGAGCATCATTCAAGGCAGCGTTCCTCGATCTGGACCGGCACGAATCCGGGCAGGGTGCATTCGCCAGCCGAACCGGCACCGGAGGCGACTTTCTCAATCGTACTAGCATAGGACGCCGGCGGCCGCCAAACCGCCTCGCCCGGAAAAGCAGGCAATTGCCCCTATAATCCACGCACGCACCGCAGTGGAAAGTCCATGTTCGACAATCTGACCGCCCGCCTGACCCGCACGATGCAGACCCTGCAGGGCCGGGGACGGATTACCGAGGAAAATGTCGCCGAGGCCATGCGCGAGGTGCGCGTCGCGCTGCTCGAGGCGGACGTCGCCCTGCCGGTCATCAAGACATTCATCGATGCCGTCAAGACGAAGGCCCTCGGCGCGGAAGTCGCCTCGAGCCTGACGCCGGGGCAGGCGTTCATCGGCATCCTGCATCGTGAGCTCGTCGAGCTCATGGGGGGGCCGCGTACCGGTATGAACCTGCGCGCGCAACCTCCTGTCGTGGTGCTCCTCGCCGGCCTGCAGGGCGCGGGCAAAACCACCACCGCCGCCAAGCTCGCCCGATGGCTGATCGAGCGCGAGCGCAGGCGCGTCCTCCTGGTCAGTACCGACGTCCGCCGCCCTGCCGCGATGTTGCAGCTTGAACGGCTCTCAGAGCAGGTCGGTGCGCAATACTTTGCGGCCGATGCCCAGGATGCCCCGGCCGACATTGCGCGGGCGGCCGTGGATGCGGCCAAACGCGGCGTGTTTGATGTGCTCATCGTCGATACCGCCGGCCGTCTGCACGTCGATGAGGCATTGATGGCCGAAGTCCGTGAGATCGACGCGGCTGTCGGCTCGGTGGAGCGTCTTTTCGTCGTTGACGCGATGGCGGGTCAGGATGCCGTGAATTCGGCGCGCGCGTTTGGCGCCGCTCTGGATCTCACCGGCGTCGTGCTGACCAAAGCGGATGGCGACGCCCGTGGCGGCGGCGCGCTATCGGTGCGGCAGGTCACGGGCAAACCGATCGTCTTCGTCGGCGTCGGGGAGAAGACCGAAGCGTTGGAGCCCTTCGACGCGGAGCGGATGGCATCGCGCATTCTCGGAATGGGAGACGTCGTCAGCCTGGTCGAGCAGGTGCATCGGCAGGTCGATTCCCACGAGGCCGAGCGGCTCGCGCGCAAGGTGGTCCAGGGCAAGGGTTTCGACATGGTGGACCTGAAGAGTCAACTGGAACAGCTGCAGAAGATGGGGGGCGTCGGGGCCCTTCTGGACAAGCTGCCGGCGGCTGCCGCGCAGAAGAGGGGCACTGTGTCGGCCGACCAGGGGGACCGGGACCTGCGGCGGCAGATCGCAATCATCAATTCCATGACGGCGCGCGAGCGGCGCAATCCGGGGATCATCGACGGCTCGAGGCGGCGACGGATCGCGGGCGGCTCGGGAGTCCAGGTGCAGGACGTCAATCGCCTCCTGAAGCAGTTCCTGCAGATGCAGCGCGTCATGAAAAGCATGAAGGGCGGAAAGCTGCGCCAGCTGATGAGTGCGCTCAAGGGCGGCGGCGGGCCGCCGCCGGGGTTCCCGGGCCGCTGACATCCTCTGCCGGCCCTGTGGCGGCCTCTACCGGCCTCTGCCGGACCGGCCCGCTTCTCGCGGGCAAGAGTCACGTCTTTTGCCCGCGTGCTCGAAAAGGCTACGAGGTCTGGCCCGATGAAAGGGGCCTGCTGGCCCCTTTCATCCAATCCAAGTAGAATCCGCGCTCTTTTTGGGCCGGGTCGGGCCCGGCACAGAACGAGAGCGATACGAGCATGGTAACGATACGCCTGACGCGGCGCGGCGCGCGCAATCAGCCCTTCTACCACGTGGTGGTGACCGACAGCCGCAAGCGGCAGGGCGGCCTGAGCCTGGAGCACGTGGGGTACTTCAATCCGATCGCGCGGCGCAGCGAGCCCAAGCTGAAGCTGGATCTGCCTCGCATCGACTATTGGGTGAGCAAGGGCGCGCAGCAGTCCGATCGTGTGCGCACTCTGGTGGCTTCGTACCGGAAGCAGGCCACGGCCTGAGCGGAAGCGGCCCGCGGGCGGCGCTCCTGTGGGTTGGGTCGAGCTCGGTCGCATCGGCGCCCCATTCGGCGTCAAAGGCTGGACGCACGTTGACTCATACACGGATCCGCCAGAAGGCCTGCTCGGGTACCCGCAATGGGTGTTGCGGCTGCCCTCGGGTGAGCGGGTCACACGCCTGTTAGAGGAAGGACATCCGCAGGGCGATCGGTTGGTCGCCCGCCTGCAGGCAGTGGAGGATCGAGATGCGGCGGCTGCCTTGACGGGAGCCGTAATCGAGGTGCGGCGCAGCGAGCTGCCGCCGCCTGGAACGCGCCAGTACTACCGGACGGACCTTGTCGGACTGGCCGTGCGAAATCTCGAGGGCGCGCTTCTCGGAACGGTCGCTCAGTTCGTGGATGCGCCGACGGGGCCCGTGATGGTGGTGAAGGATGCCGGCGGCCGCGAGCATTGGGTGCTCGCGACGCCTCCGCATCTGCACAAAGTCGAGCTCGACAGCGGATGGATCCTCGTGGATTGGCCGGTAGAGCCGGGGTAGGGGTTCGAGTGTGAAGATCGAAGTCGTCACGCTGTTCCCGCAGATGATCAGCGGCGCGCTGGCGTACGGCATCGTGGGCCGGGCGATCGAGCGCGGCCTGCTGGGCGTGGGCACCGAGGACCCGCGGGCGCATACGGCCGATCCGCATAGAACGGTGGACGACAGGCCGTACGGCGGCGGCCCTGGGATGGTGCTCAAACCCGAGCCCATGCTGGCGGCAATCCGTGCGGTGCAGGCGCGACTGCCGCATGGAAGCCCCAGAATCTACCTGTCCGCGCAGGGTGAGCCCTTCGGGCAGCGGCAGGCACAGGAGCTGGCGGCGCTGCCGGGTTTTGCGCTGCTGGCGGGCCGGTACGAGGGCCTGGACGAGCGTGTAGTGACACTGGGAATCGATCGCGAGTTGTCGCTCGGCGATTACGTCTTGTCCGGCGGGGAGCTGCCGGCCCTGGTGGTCATTGATGCGGTGGCGCGGCTTCTACCGGGCGCCCTGGGCGATGAGCGCTCGAGCGCGCAAGAGTCGTTCGCGGGAGGGCTGCTCGACTGGCCGCACTACACGCGCCCGGAAGTGTTTGCGGGCTTGACGGTGCCGCCGGTGTTATTGTCTGGCAACCATGCCGACATCCGCCGGTGGCGGCTGGCGCAGGCGCTCGAGCGGACGTGGCGGCGCAGGCCGGACCTGATTGCCGGGACCGAACTGGCGCCCGAGGCGAGCCGTCTGCTGAATGAGTTTCTCGCCGCACGCGCGCTTTCTGTCGACAAACGAGGATGAGGCACATGAGCAAGATCGTTCAGGAAATCGAAAGAGCGCGCATGACCCGTGAGGTACCGGATTTCAAACCCGGCGACACCGTGGTCGTGCAGGTCAAGGTCGTCGAGGGCGATCGCGAGCGGGTGCAGGCGTACGAAGGGGTCGTGATCGCCATCAGCAATCGCGGCCTCAACTCATCGTTCACCGTGCGCAAGATCTCGCATGGCGAGGGCGTCGAGCGCGTATTCCAGACCTACAGCCCGGCGATCAGCGACATCGCGATCAAGCGCCGCGGCAGTGTGCGGCGCGCCAAGCTGTACTACCTGCGGGATCTGTCCGGCAAGGCCGCCAGGATCGAGGAAAAGATCTGAACCTCGTCCGGTCGATTCTGTATGGGCTATGGCGCGGCCTGGACGGGCTGCGCAAGTTCCTGCATTTGATCCTTCTGCTCGTGCTGTTCGGCTTCGTCTTCGGCGCGTTGCGCGTCTCATTGCCGGTCGTGGCGGCAAAATCCGCTTTGCTGATCGCCCCCGAAGGCGAGCTCGTGGAGCAGCTTTCCGGCGACCCGCTGCAGCGCGCGCTGCAGGAGGCGCGCGGCCAGGGGCGGCCCGAGACCCTGTTATGGGATCTGACCGACAGCATTCGCGCCGCCGCCAAAGACAAGCGCATCCCCGTCCTGGCCATTGACCTGGAGCACTTCGACGGCGCGGGTCAGCCGACCCTGGAGGAGCTTGCGCGTGCAATCCGCGAGTTCCGTGCGGCCGGCAAGAAGGTGATCGCCTTCGGCACGGAGTTTACCCAGGACCGTTATTACATCGCGGCGCAGGCGGATGAGATCTATCTGGATCCCTTGGGGTTCGTGCTGATCGACGGCTACGGGCGCTACCGGATGTTCTTCAAGGATGCGCTCGACAAGCTCGGCATCGACATCAACGTGTTCCGGGTCGGCTCGTTCAAGAGCGCCGTCGAGTCGTACACCCGTACGGACATGTCGCCTGCGGATCGGGAGGAGAGCCTCGCGTATTTGAATGCGTTGTGGAGCAGCTATCAGGCGGCGATGACGCGCGCACGCAAGCTGCCCGCGGATGCCATCGCAACCTATGTCAACACGCTGTCGAAGACCGTGCCGGCCGCGGGCGGCAATGCTGCGCAGGTTGCGCTGCAAGCCGGTCTCATCACCGGCATCAAGACGCACCAGGAAGTGGAGCGGCGCCTGATCGGGCTCGTCGGCGAAGACGATTCGAACGGGTCGTTCCAATCGGTCTCGGGGCAGGACTACGTGCGCATCGCGCACGCCCAGAAAAAACTGCACGCCGACGGTAGGAAGCGCGTAGGCGTCATCGTGGCTTCCGGCGAGATTCTGGACGGGGATCAACCTCCAGGAACCATCGGCGGTGATTCGACCGCGCGGCTGATTCGACAGGCGCGGCTCGACAAGAATGTCCAGGCGGTCGTCTTGCGTGTCGATAGTCCGGGCGGCAGCGTTCTGGCATCGGAGCACATCTATCACGAGCTGCAGGCGCTGCGTGCCGCCGGCAAGCCGCTGGTTGTGTCGATGGGCGATCTGGCGGCCTCCGGCGGCTACTATATTTCGGCGCCCGCGGACGAGATCTGGGCGAGTCCTGCTACCTTGACGGGCTCGATCGGAATCTTCGCGATCATTCCGACGGTCGACAAGACGCTCGGCAAGGTCGGGGTGAATGTCGACGGCGTCGGAACGACTGCACTGTCGTCGCAGATGCGCATCGACCGTCCGCTCGGGGCGGATGCTCGCGCGCTGTTGCAAGCGGAAATCGAGCGGGGCTACGAGGTATTCCTGGAGCGAGTGGCCACGGGGCGCAAAAAGACGCGCGACCAGGTGGACTCCATCGCCCAGGGCCGCGTATGGGCTGGCATGGACGCCAAACGCCTCGGACTGGTGGACGGCCTCGGCTCTTTTGACGATGCCACCAAGGCCGCTGCAAGGCGCGCCAAGCTGACGGACTACGCCGTGGAGTTCATGGAGCCGGAGCTCACCTGGGCACAGGAGCTCGTGCTGCAGATGAAGACTCGGGCGGTGCGGGCCGTCGCATCGGCCGGCACGCAGTCTGGCACGCTGGCCCAGGTTGCCACCCGGTTGGATCCGCTCCGGCGCGAGGTCGAAAGGCTCAGCCGGTTCAGCGAGCCCAACCGCGTATACGCGTATTGCTTCTGCGGGGCGGAGTAACCGGCGCGCTTCGCGCCGGCTACATGGACGGGGTCGCTTCGAGCGCGTGAGGCGTTCGGCCGCAGGTCCTCAAATAGCCGTCCAGTCCAGGATGACCTTCCCGGATTTGCCCGACCCCATCGTCTCGAATCCTTCGAGATAATCCTGCACGGGGAAGTGGTGCGTGATGATGGGCTGGAGGTTCAGGCCGCTCTGCAGCAGGCTGGTCATCTTGTACCAGGTCTCGAACATCTCGCGGCCATAGATGCCTTTCAGTGTCAGGCCCTTGAAGATCACCTGATTCCAGTCGATGGAAGTATCCTCGGGTGGAATGCCGAGAATGGCGATCGAGCCTCCGTGGAACATCGTCCGCAGCATCTCGCGCAAGGCAGCGGCATTGCCGGACATCTCCAGTCCAATGTCGAAACCGCCTTCCATCCCGAGATCCCGCATCGTCTGATCCAGCGTTTCGCGCTGCACGTTGATGGTGCGGGTTGCTCCCATCTTGCGCGCGAGATCGAGGCGGTAGTCGTTTACATCGGTAACCACCACGTGTCGCGCGCCAACGAAACGGGCGATCGCCGTGGCCATGATCCCGATCGGTCCGGCACCGGTGATCAGAACGTCTTCGCCGACCATGCTGAATGCGAGAGCGGTATGCGTTGCGTTGCCGAACGGATCGAGAATCGAGGCGATGTCATCGGTGATCGAGTCCACCAGCTTGAACGCATTGAAGGCTGGAATGCACAGATACTCGGCGAAGGCGCCAGGACGGTTGACCCCGACGCCCACCGAGTTGCGGCAAAGATGTCGGCGCCCGGCGCGACAGTTGCGGCAGTAACCGCAGGTGATGTGGCCCTCTCCGGACACACGGTCGCCGGTCTTGAACCCGCGCACTTCGGAGCCCATCTCGACGATGCGGCCGCAATACTCGTGGCCGACCGCCATGGGCACGGGAATGGTTTTCTGCGCCCACGCGTCCCACTTGAAGATGTGCATGTCCGTCCCGCAGATCGCCGTCTTGGCGATCTCGATCAGCACATCGTTCGGCCCGACCTTGGGCTCCGGCACATCGTCCAGCCAGATACCGGGCGTAGCTTGCTTCTTGACCAATGCCTTCACTTGAGGACTCCGAGCGTGCGACCCACCGCGCCGAACGCTTCGAGCGCGCGGTCCAGCTGCTCGCGGCTCAGCGCAGCCGACATTTGCGTACGGATACGCGCCTGTCCCTTGGGGACGACGGGAAAGGAGAAACCGACCACGTACACGCCGCGCTGCAACAGTTGCTCCGCCATGCGGCCCGCCAGTGCGGCATCGCCGAACATGACTGGAATGATGGGATGCTCGCCGGGTTTGAGGTTGAAGCCGGCCTTTTCAAGTCCCGTGCGGAAGTAGCGAGTGTTCTCGAACAGCTGGCTGCGCAGCTCCGGGGAGCCCTCCAGCAGGTCGAGCACTCGCAGGCTCGCACCGGCGACTACCGGCGGGATGCTGTTCGAGAACAGGTACGGACGCGAGCGCTGCCGCAGCCAGTCAACCACTTCCCTGCGAGCGGCGATGAAGCCGCCGCTGCCCCCTCCCAGCGCTTTGCCGAGCGTGCTGGTCAGAATGTCGATCCGGTTTGCGACACCACAATGCTCCGGCGTGCCGCGCCCGGTCGGCCCCATGAACCCGGTCGCGTGCGAGTCATCGACCATCACGAGCGCGTCATACCGGTCTGCGAGCGCACAGATTGCCGCCAGGTTCGCAATGGTGCCGTCCATCGAGAACACTCCGTCGGTTGCAATGAGCCGCGTGCGGGAGCCCTGCGCCTGCTTGAGGCAGTTCTCGAGCTCAGCCATGTCGTTGTTCGCGTAACGATGCCGCTGTGCCTTGCAGAGGCGGATCCCGTCAATGATGCTCGCGTGGTTGAGCGCGTCGGAGATCACTGCGTCCTGCTCGTCCAGAAGGGTTTCGAACAGACCGCCGTTCGCATCGAAACAGGAGGAGTAGAGGATCGCCTCCTCGGTTCCCAGGAAGCGGCTGAGCCGCTCCTCGAGCTGCTTGTGCAGGCTCTGTGTGCCGCAGATGAAGCGCACGGAGGCCATCCCGTAGCCGAAGCGATCGAGGGCGCGATGCGCTGCCTCGCGCATTGACGGATGATTAGCCAGACCCAGGTAGTTGTTCGCGCAGAGATTGATGACGTCCCGGTCGCCGGTCCGCACCACGCCTCCCTGCGGTCCGGCGAGCACGCGCTCGCTTTTGTAAAGACCCTGGTCCCTCAAACCGGCAAGGTCGGCGCGCAGCCGCCCGATGAAAGCTTCGTTCATCATTGAATTATACTCATGAGGCATGGGCGAATCTTCCACCGATGGCGGCCCTGGCGCGACCCGGATCGACCGCTGGCTCTTCGCAGTGCGGCTGTTCAAGTCGCGCTCCCTGGCCGCGGACGCCGTGAGCGGCGGCAAGGTTCACGTCAATGCAGAGCGTGTGAAGCCAGCGCGCAGCGTGTGCCCCGGCGATGCCGTAAGCTTCGTCCGCGGCACGGTTGAGTTCGAATGCACGGTAACCGCAATACCGCTGCGCCGGGGGCCTGCGAGCGAGGCGGCTCGATGTTATGACGAAACTCCGGCCAGCCAGGCGCGCCGGGCGCAATTCGCCGCCCGCATGAAGGTGGCGGGTGGACTGAGCCCGAGGCCCGGCGAGCGCCCCGACAAGCACGACCGCCTGCTGCTCAGGCGGCTGCGCGGCCGCAATTGAGGTTACGTCCATGACTCTGAGCGTTTTCGACATCTTCAAAGTAGGCATCGGGCCCTCCAGCTCCCACACCATGGGACCAATGCGGGCTGCCCGGGAGTTCGTGCAGGGATTGAAACGCGATGGGCTGCTGGGGGCCACGAACCAGATCGCGGTGCGTCTGTACGGGTCGCTGGCGCTCACCGGCGCAGGTCACGGTACCGACCGCGCGGTGCTTGCAGGACTCGAGGGTGCTGAGCCGGAAAGCGTCGATCCGGACAGCATCGAGCCGACGCTGCAGCGAATCCGTACCTCGGGGCACATCAATCTGCTCGGCCAGCACGCGATTGCCTTTGACGAGCCGATGCAACTCCTGTTCATGCGCCACGAGCGGCTGCCACGCCACTCCAACGGCATGCGCTTCACCGCCCTTGACGAGAGCCTCAAGCCGCTGCGTGAAGAGGACTACTACTCGATCGGTGGAGGGTTCATCGTGCGTGGTGATGAAACGGAGGCGCGTGAGGCAACCGCACACGCTCCGCCGCCGTACCCGTTCACCTCGGGTGCCGATCTGCTGGCGCTGTGCCGCGAACACGGTCTTGAGTTGTACGAGCTGGTCATGGCGAACGAACGGACCTGGAGATCGGAAGAGCAGGTGCGCGGCGGGCTGCTTCACATCTGGAAGGTGATGCAGGCCTGTGTCGAGCGCGGCTTTCGCCAGACGGGAGTCCTGCCAGGCGTCCTCAAGGTGCGTCGCAGGGCGCCGAAGCTGTATCGCGTGTTGACGGAAAGCCAGGTGGCACGACCGCTGGATGTCATGGATTGGGTGAATGCCTACGCCCTGGCCGTGAACGAGGAGAACGCCGCCGGTGGGCGTGTGGTCACGGCGCCCACCAACGGTGCCGCCGGAATCGTGCCGGCCGTGCTGCACTACTACGTTCGGTTCGAGTCAGGCGCGAACGATGCAGGCGTGTTGCGATTTCTGCTCACGGCGGCGGCCATCGGCATGCTGTACAAGCGCAATGCCTCGATTTCGGGAGCGGAGATGGGATGCCAGGGCGAGGTCGGCGTCGCCTGCTCGATGGCGGCAGCGGGCCTCGTGGCGGCGCTGCATGGCTCCAACGAGCAGATCGAGAATGCCGCCGAAATCGGCATGGAGCACAATCTCGGCCTGACGTGCGATCCGGTCGCCGGACTGGTGCAGATCCCGTGCATCGAGCGCAATGCCATGGGCGCCGTGAAGGCGATCAACGCCGCCCGCCTTGCGATGCGCGGCGATGGGACTCACAAAGTATCCCTCGATCAGGTCATCGCGACGATGCGGCAGACCGGTGCGGACATGTCGACGATCTACAAGGAGACCTCGCAGGGCGGTCTCGCGGTGAACGTGCCGGAATGCTGAATAACCCGCCCGGGCTCGGGCGTCGCGGCTTTGCTCGCTGGTGCAATTGCCGAAAGAGGCCTGACGGCCCTTTCGAGGACCACCCACGAAATTGAGCTTCTACGCGTCCAGCGTGCGCATGCGGTCGACCAAGACGCTTAATTTCGCGGGGCCCGGTGCCCGCTCGCAAAAGGCGTGGCTTTTGCTCGCTGGTGCAATTGCCGAAAGAGGCCTGCGGCCCTTTCGGCCCGCTCGCAAAAGGCGTGGCTTTTGCTCGCTAAGCGAACATTCTGAAGAGTCCCAGTGACGGGGCTTCGCTCTGCGAATGCCTCAAGGCGGCCGCGTTGACGCCGGACCAGGTGCGCGCTTCAAAGCTGAGCGAGCACATCGCGCCGGTTGCCAGCTCGAGGCTGCCCAGTTGCGGCGCGAGCAATTGCGCGGCATCGGAGATCCCCGGATTGTGGCCCACGATCATGAGGTGGGGGATTCGAGGCCCCATCGTCTTGAGCACGCGCAGAATGTCCTGCGCTCCGGCGAGGTAGAGCGATTCTTCGCTGCGGATGTGCCGGGGCGGCACGCCGAGCTCCCGGGCAACGATATCCGCGGTCTGCTGGGCGCGGCGCGCGGAGCTCGTCATCAGCAGAATGGGCACCAGCGCCAGCTCGGCGAGCCGGCGCGCCATCGCTTCGGCTTCCGCGGTGCCACGGCGGGTCAACGACCGGTCGAAATCGGTAATCTGCGGGTCTTTCCACTGCGCATTGCCGTGCCGCATGAATGTCAGACGCTTCACTCGGGGTTCTCCACCAGAATGCGGCCGTTCTCTACGCGCACTTTGAATGTACGAAGCGGCTCATAGGCGGGGGGCGTCAGCGCCTCTCCCGTACGGAGGCAGAAGCGGGAGCCATGCCGGGGACAGATGATCTGGCAGGAGTCCACCTCGGCACCTTGCAAAGGCTCGCCATCGTGCGTGCACCGGTCTTCCACGGCATACAAGTCGTGCCCGCAGCGTACAACGAGGAGGGCGACGCCGTCGATTTCCGCTGCCAGCGATTGTGAATCGGCAACCGAATCCGTGCTTCCGATATCCACCCATTCCGAGCTCATTGGCGCCGCGACCGCTGCGTCAGAACATTCCGGTCTGAAGCCGCGCGGCCTCCGACATCATCGTCTGGTTCCAGGGCGGGTCAAAGGTCAGCTCCACCCGCGCGCTGTGGACCGTCGGGATGCGCTCGACCTTCTCCTTGACGTCCTCGACGAGGATCTCGCCCATGCCGCAGCCGGGCGCCGTCAGTGTCATCTTGATGTCTATCGTGCGCGTGCCATCCGGGTTCGGCGTCACTTCGCATTCGTACACGAGCCCGAGATCAACGATGTTGATCGGGATTTCCGGATCGAAGCACATCCGCATCTGCTCCCAGACGAGCTTCTTGACGTCCTCTTCCGTCGCGTTCGGCGGCAGTTCGGGCGTCTTCACGGCCTCCTTGCCGATCGCATCCGCGTTTTCGCCCGCAATCCGGAACAGGTTGCCTTCGATATACAGCGTGAAGCTGCCGCCGAGCGCCTGCGTGATGTAGCCCGCCTGGCCCGGCTTCAACCTGACTTCGACACCGGCCGGAACGATGACTGCGGGAACCTCCCGATTCACGACGAAGGGCTCGTTCTCGTGTGAGCGCATTCTCTACTCCGTGCAGACCGTGGTGGCGCTCTGATCGAGAGCGGCATTCAAGGTGTGCCAGCACAGGCTGGCGCACTTCACGCGAGCCGGGTACTCGCGTACTCCGCCGAGCGCCGCCAGCTTGCCGAGTCCCGGATCCGGTACGGCATCCTGCTGGGTCAGCAGTGCGTGGATCTTGCCGTAAAGCTCACCCACTACCGCCTTGTCCTTGCCCTTGACGGCCTCCGTCATCAGGGAGGCGGAAGCAGTGGAGATGGCGCAGCCCTTGCCTTCGAAGCGGACGTCATCGATACGCTCGCCGCGCATGCGCAGGAACACGGTCAGCCGATCGCCGCACAGCGGATTATGGCCGTCGGCGTGCGCGTCGGCTGGCTCGAGGCGCCCGAAGTTGCGCGGCTGGCGATTGTGATCGAGGATCACATCGCGGTACAGATCTTTCAAGTCCATCAGCCGAACACCTCGCGTGCCTTGCTCACGGCGGCGGCGAGGCTCGCGACATCCCGTTCGGTGTTGTAGCACGCAAAGGAAGCACGCACTGTCGCCGGAAGCCCGAGGAACGTCATGAGCGGCATCGCGCAATGATGGCCTGTTCGGACCGCGACGCCCTCGTGATCGAGGATCGTGCCCAGATCGTGCGGATGCACGCCTTGCATCGTGAACGAGACGATGGAGGCCTTGTGCGCCGCGGTACCGACGAGCTCTATGCCGGGTATGCGCGCGAGCTCCGAGCTGGCGAGCTCGACCAGGCGGTGCTCATGCGTCGCGATGGCATCGAGGCCGAGACCCTCCACGTAATCCATTGCGGCGGCCAGGCCCACGGCCCCGGAGATGTTCGGCGTGCCCGCTTCGAATTTTGCCGGCAGCTCGTTGTACGTGGTCTTCTCGAACGAAACAGTCAGGATCATATCGCCGCCGCCCTGCCACGGCGGCATCGCCTGCAACAGTTCCTCGCGCCCGTACAGGACCCCGATGCCCGTTGGTCCGTAGAGCTTGTGGCCGGAGAATGCATAGAAGTCGCAACCGAGGGCCCGGACATCGACCTGGGTATGGGGGACCGCCTGGGCGCCGTCGATCAGGACGACCGCGCCCTCTGCGTGGGCGGCGTCGACGATCCGCTTGACGGGTAATATGCTGCCCAGCGCGTTCGACACATGAGCGATCGCGACGAGCCGCGTACGCGGCGACAGCAGCTTCAGGTACTCTTCGAACAGAAGCTCGCCGCGCTTGTTGATTGGCGCGACCTTCAAGGCGCAGCCGGTCTGCTCGCAGACGATCTGCCAGGGCACGATGTTCGCGTGATGCTCCAATTCGCTGACGAGAATCTCGTCGCCGGGCCCGAAGCGCGGCCGCGCGTAGGACTGGGCGACCAGATTGATGGCTTCGGTCGTGCCGCGTACGAATATGATCTCGCGTGGCGAGCGCGCGTTGATGAAACGCCGCACGCGCTCGCGGGCGCCCTCGAATGCCTCGGTCGCGGCCTGGCTGAGGGCATGCACTCCGCGGTGGATATTGGCGTGCGAGTGTGTCTCGTATTCCTCGACTGCGCGCAGTACGGCGTTGGGCCGCTGCGAGGATGCGCCGCTATCCAGGTATACGAGCGGCCGGCCGTTGACGGTGCGCTGCAGGATGGGGAAATCCCGGCGGACGCGTTCGGCATCCAACACCGGGGTGCGCACGGCCTGTGAGGCGGTTGCGAGCATTACAACAACTCCTTCAATGCGGCGGTCTCGTTGAGCTGGCCGGCGAGGCTCTGCTCGATCTGCCGCCGCAGCTCGGGCACCTCGATCTTCGCGACCACGTCTTCCAGGAAAGCCCACTTCAACAGGCGCAGGGCGGTCTCGCGATCGAGTCCGCGCGACAGAAGGTAAAACAACATGTTGTCGTCCAGCTTGCCCGCGGTGGCGCCATGGCTGCAGCGAACATCGTCCGTGTAGATTTCGAGCTGCGGCCGCACATCGATTTCCGCATCAGGCCCTGCGAGCAGACCGCGCAGGGACTGGCTGGAATCCGTGCCGTGCGCACCCTTGCGGACGACGATCTTGCCGTTGAATGCCACGCGCGCGCGCCCGGAGGAGATTCCGCGAAAGCTCTGCTCGGTGCGTGCGCGAGGGGCGATGTGCTCGACGAGCGCAAAAGTGTCGTGGGTCTGGTTCTTCCCGCCGACGGACACGTTGGTCAGGCCAACCTCCGAACGCTCGCCCATGAGCTGGATGTGCACTGTCGAGCGCGCCGACAGCGCTCCAAGGTTGACGGCATGCAATTGATATCTGGCGTTTTCGGCGAGGGTAGCAGTGAGAGTGTCGAAGCAGATGGCGCGGGCGCCAGTCTGCTGGATACGATAGTGTCGAACGGCGGCGTCGCGAGCGATTTCGACGTTTACGGCGCCATTGATGAAATTGGCGTCGCTGCCGATGCTCACATGTCTTTCGATAAGCCCGACGCGGGCACCGGATTCCACCTGGAGGTCGACGCGGGGATACGAAGCCCCGGTCTTGCCAGCGGTGGTGGCTACGAAAACGAGCTCGAAGCACGCCTGGTGATCGGTTCCCGCGCTGATGCGAATGGCCGCGCCGTCGGTTGCAAACGCATCGTTCAAGAGTGCGAAGCGAAGATCGGCAGGGAGCGGGGAGTCTGCCGTGCCGCCCCGACGGCGCGGAAAGAGTGGATCCCATACCATCGACTGCACGAGTACGCCGGTGTGATCAATCGGCTCCGAGAGCGCGGGGGCGAACAGGCCGTCGACAAACGTGTAGCGGGCGTATCGGGCAATGGGCGGTGGCAGATCCGCGGACCCGATGGCGCTCGCGGCTCGATCGGCGGCCGGTGCGAACCTCACCTTCTCCAGCGGCCGCAGATTCACGTATTTCCAGTTCTCGTCGCGCGCTGTTGGAAGCCCACGTGCGGTGAGAGCCTCGAGCGCGCTTCGCCTGCGTTCCTCATTCAGTCCGCCGGGCGTCGTTGAGCGGCGCGAAGCAGTCGCAAAGTCCTCGACGATGCGGTTGGCAAGTGCGGCATTCATCTCAGGCCGCCTCGTCTGTCACCCAGTCGTAGCCACGCCGCTCCAGCTCGAGGGCGAGCGTGCGATCGCCGCTACGTGCAATTCGGCCGCGCACCAGAACATGCACGTGATCGGGTATGACGTGGTCCAACAACCGCTGGTAGTGCGTGACCAGCACGACGGATCGTTCCGGGGAGCGCAGGGTATTGACGCCGGCCGCGACGACTTTCAGCGCGTCGATGTCGAGACCGGAGTCGGTTTCGTCCAGGATGGCGAGCCGCGGCTCGAGCACGAGCATCTGGAGGATCTCGTTGCGCTTCTTCTCGCCACCGGAGAAGCCCTCATTGACGCCACGCGACAGGAAGCTCTCATCAATCCGCATCAGCTTCATCTTCTCGCGTATGAGGCCCAGAAACTCGAAGGCGTCCACTTCGGGCAGCCCGTGGTGCTTGCGCGTGGCGTTCAGCGCGGCTTTCAACAGGTAGACGTTATTGACGCCCGGGATCTCGACCGGGTATTGGAAGCCGAGAAATACCCCTTCGTGGGCCCGCTCTTCGGGCTCGAGGCTGAGCAGATCACGTCCGTCGAAGCTCACTGTACCGGCCGTAATCCGGTATCCGGGACGGCCGGCGAGCACGTGCGCCAGCGTGCTCTTGCCGGAGCCGTTCGGTCCCATGATCGCATGCACCTCGCCCGTCGGAACTTCCAGGTCGAGGCCGTGAAGGACTTTGATGTCGCCGACGGCGACGTGCAGATTTTCGATTTTGAGCATGTTGAATGGGGGGTTGCTGTGTTGTCGGTCGCTTCAGCCCACGGCGCCTTCCAGGCTCACCGCGAGCAGGGCTTGTGCCTCCACGGCGAACTCCATGGGCAGCTCCTTGAACACGGACTTGCAGAAGCCGCTCACGATCATGTTGACGGCGTCCTCGTGCGCAATGCCCCGCGCCAGGCAGTAGAACAGCTGGTCGTCGCTGATCCTGGAGGTGCTCGCTTCGTGCTCGACGGTTGCGGAGGGATTCTTGACTTCCACGTACGGGAAGGTATGCGCGCCGCATTTGCCGCCCATGAGCAGAGAGTCGCACTGGGTGAAATTGCGCGCGCCGTGCGCGCTCGGCAGGATCTTGACCAGCCCGCGGTACGTGTTCTGTCCGTGGCCGGCGGAGATTCCCTTGGAGACGATGGTGCTGCGCGTATCGCGCCCGATGTGGATCATCTTCGTGCCGGTATCCGCCTGCTGATGGTTGTTCACGGTGGCGACCGAGTAGAACTCGCCGATCGAGCCCTCGCCCCGCAGCACGCAGCTCGGGTATTTCCAGGTGATCGCCGAGCCGGTTTCCACCTGCGTCCAGGAGATGCGCGCATTGCGGCCGCGGCAGTCGCCGCGCTTGGTGACGAAGTTGTAGATTCCGCCCACGCCATTGGCATCGCCCGGGTACCAGTTCTGCACGGTCGAATACTTGATGTAGGCGTCATCGAGGGCAATGAGCTCGACGACAGCGGCGTGAAGCTGGTTCTCGTCGCGCATGGGCGCGGTGCAGCCTTCGAGGTAGCTGACCTGGCTGCCCGCGTCCGCGATGATCAGAGTGCGCTCGAACTGCCCGGTCTTCGCCGCGTTGATGCGGAAGTAGGTGGACAGCTCCATCGGACAACGCACGCCCTTGGGCACGTAAACAAATGAGCCGTCCGTGAATACAGCAGAGTTGAGCGCGGCGAAGAAGTTGTCCGAATGCGGCACGACGCTGCCGAGGTACTGCTCGATCAGGGCCGGATGAGTCTGTACGGCTTCCGAGAAGGGACAGAACACGACACCGGCTGCGGCGAGGCGCTCCTTGAATGTCGTCGCCACCGAGACGCTATCGAACACCGCGTCCACGGCGACGCCCGCGAGGCGCGCTCGCTCATGCAATGGCACACCCAGCTTCGCGTAAGTCTCGAGCAGTTTCGGATCGACGTCGGCAAGGGATTTCGGCCCGTCCGTCCTCGCCTTGGGTGCGGAGTAGTACGAGATCGCCTGGTAGTCGAGCGGGGCGATCTTCACCTGCGCCCAGTGCGGCTCGGGCATCTTCAGCCAATGACGCAGGGCCGTGAGCCGCCACTCGGTCAGAAAGGCGGGCTCGTTCTTCTTGCGCGAGATGAGCCGCACGACATCCTCATCGAGGCCAGGCGGCACGGTGTCGGATTCGATGTCGGTGACGAACCCGTGCTGATAGCCGCGCCCCATCAGGCTTGCCAACTGTTCCGCTGTCTCACTCATGTCGGTTCACTCCGGATCGTCCCATGCCCGCTGCCGCCGTCTTCATCTCGCGCTCGAGCTCCGGCAGCCGCAGCTGGGTCAAGTCGATTCCTGCCAGTTGCGCGAGGCTCACGTCGTACAACGAGCGGCGGATGGCAAGATTCAGGCGCTGCCACACGCGGCCCACCCGGCAGGTATCCTCGATGTCGCAGTTGCCGTGCCCCACGGAGCAGTCCGTCAGGGCAACGGGTCCTTCCAGCGCGTCCAGAATTGCCGCGGCGCTGATCTGCGTCGCCGGCCGCGCGAGCTGATAGCCGCCATGCAGACCTCGTGTCGAGGCAACCAATCCGGCTCGCTGCAGCTGCTTGAGCAGCTTGCTCACGGTCGGGAGGGCAATCCGCGTCTGTTCCGCGAGTGCGGTGGCCGTCTGAACGTGGTCTGGCTGTTCGGCAAGAACCGCCAGGATCACGGTCGCGTAGTCGGTCAGCTTGCTGATGCGCAGCATGTGGAGGCCCTGCGGGGCAGTCGCCCTGTCAAAGTAGGACTATTTTAGTACTAATTGAGTCTCATTCCAAGGCGGCCGTCCCGGCAGCGCAAACAGCGGGCGCCAGCGACGGTGGAGCGTGGCGGTGAGGGCGCTGACCGCGGCAGCGCTGGGGGCGGCAGCGCTGGGGGGCGGCAGCGCTGGGGGCGGCAGCGCTGGGGGCG
>JBOIAD010000089.1:0-7778 GCA_050738795.1 Steroidobacteraceae bacterium | reverse complement strand
CTGAGCGCCGCGGAGAAGAAGGTGCTCTGCAAGCTGAACGAGAATTGGTAGGAGGTAATCCCGTGAACAAGAAGCTGTTTGCCGACCTGGTGGAGAGCATGACCCAGATGAACGAGATCGCTCGGGGCGAGCGAGCTCCATCTCGCGAGTTTCATGTCGACGCAAGCGGTATCAAGGAGCTGCGTTCGAAGCTCGGCTTGAGCCAGCCGAAGTTCGCCGCTCTCTTGCATGTCGACGTGGGTACGCTGCGCAACTGGGAGCAGGGCCGGCGGGAGCCGACCGGACCGGCCAAGGCGCTGCTGGCAGCCATCCGTAAGGACCCGGTGCATGTGCTAAAGGCACTCGCGGCTTAATAAAGCCTCATCACCGCTCATCCAACACGTTCAAGCCCCTCCCTTGGATCTAGCGTGGCCGCTCGCCATCGCTCCGTCGGCTGGGCGGTCAGAATTTTGCGCGAAATCGTGCGACTCGCGTGGCTCAGTTTTGGCAAGCGGACGCGGACTCATCTTTCCAAGCGCCGCAGCTTCTCTGACGATACAGGGCTCATGCTTCGCCCCCTGTTGCTGCGGCTCAAGCTGACGCCCGACGATCTCGTGGAGCGTGAAGTCCGGCGAGCACGAATCGAACTCGCCGAGGCGGGGCGACAAGCGCTCGACGGACAGTGTGGGTCTCGAAGCAGACTCACTGCGTTCCCACATGGAGGCTCAGCGCGCCTCGGCGGCCGGCGCGGAGGAGGGTGAGAATGCGGTCGTGCTGCGGATCCAAGCACTGCGCAAACTGACTCTCGACAGGCGCCGGGCGCGCTCTTTGAGCTGCGGCGCACAGGCGTCATCGGCGAAGACGCGTTTCACCGGCTCGAGAAGGAACTTGATCTTGCCAACGTCGCGGCCGAACGCAGCGAGTGACGTTTCGCAGCGAACGCCAGGTCGAGCGCCGCGAGAGCGTAGCTTCCTTTTAGCTAATGCAACGGGCCGCAATGGTAAGCGTGTGTCTAAATGACGTAAATCACAGGCTTTCGTGCGCTCAGAGTGTTGCCAACGGTACCGCGATCCCGGATCTCGCTTACGTCAGAACGTCAGATAGTCAAGGCGCGGCACGCGGGAAAATACGCGCTCGCGGCCGACAAGGGTCGCTCCATACACAAGAGCTGTTCCGGCAATCCAGGCATCGTTCTCGCCTAGTCGGTTGGACAGGGAGGTCTGCAGCAGCGCGGTTCGCCAGGCGATCATGCGTGAAAGCTGCAGGATCCGAAATTTGCTCACGAACTTGTTGAGCGCCAACGGATCGAGAAACCCCTCGGCGAATTCGCCGAGGGTCACAATACTGATTGCTGCTGGCAGTTTTCGTCGGGCAGTAAGCAGCGTGGACGCCGGGCCCGAACGTTCGCTAGCCAACTCATCCTCGAATTCGACGAGGAAGCTGGTATGAAGCAGCAGCATGCTCAGTAACGCTTGCGTCGGGGCCCCGCGCCCGTACCTTTGAAGCTCTCCATCCCATCAAGCAGTTCTCCGGCCGTCAGCGCGGGCCGCTCGGCAAACAGCCGCCGAATCACCCGCGAAAAAGACTCCGTACGATCCTGCTTCTCTCGGGCAAGGAGCTCATAGGCATCGGTTTCGATTGAAATTGTCTTGGTAGCCATACACAGACCATACACGGGCTGTGTATCGCGGTCGACCGGGGGGCGTGCCGCGGGCTCGACCGTGGCCCACGGCCGCCAGCGTGCCGCGGAACGCGCGCGTGACAATCGTCTCGCTGGCATGGGCGTGCAGGGCTCCCGAGTTCAAATCTCGGCGCTCCGCCCAGTCCTTCACGGCACGTCAGAAACCTCCGGCGGTCCCATGGTGGTCCATTGCCCGCAAACCATATCCGGCAGCCCCTTGATCTCTTTTGCGGTGGGGTCGATGCGATTGGCTCCCACGGCACCTGGCCGATGATGGGGCAGTAGAGGCTGGGCGGGAGGGAGCAACGACGAGGAAGCAAACAATTAATTGCTTTTCGGCTCTCAGCGGTCGCAATTGTCTCGAAGTGTGCCGCCTCGAAGTCGTAGGCACCAAAGCTACTACTTGTAGAAGTAGGGATCCAGGACCCTGACCTCGGTGATGGTCCCGACGGGAAGCCTGCTGCGGGCGGCCGTGCGGCGAATGGCCTCCGGTGAGGGTCCGTCGTACACGCAAAAGCTTTTCTTCTTGTCCGTGCTCACGTAGGAGTGAATCCACGTGACCTGGTCCGCGAGGTTGCTTTCGACGACTCCCAAACAAGCCTTGGCGCCGGTCTCATCCACCGGAATCAGAAGTCCATCCGGAAACTCTCTCTCGATTACGTAGCGTGACATACGGTTATCCTTAGTGTGAGTCTGTCCGATACTTGCATCGCAGATCATAGAGATACACTCCTTCCGTCAAATCCGGCGAACCCCCCAATTTGGGCGTTCGAGTTCCCTATATTGGAGTACCCGTACCTAAGCGCGCGGCCTTGAGGGATACTGCGGACCATACCGCCATGGACCTACTGGAACGAAACACTCAGATTGAGGAACTTTCGCGACACCTGCGTGACGCGAGGGCCGTCGCTGGCAAAATTGCGCTCGTCAGCGGTGAAGCGGGCGCCGGCAAGAGTGCATTGGTTGAGGAATTCACTCAGCAAGCGGCCGGCGCTGCACGCTTGTTGTGGGG
Organism: Steroidobacteraceae bacterium; assembly: GCA_050738795.1. Taxonomy (GTDB): domain Bacteria; phylum Pseudomonadota; class Gammaproteobacteria; order Steroidobacterales; family Steroidobacteraceae; genus 13-2-20CM-66-19. The sequence continues at coordinate 5,106 of JBOIAD010000089.1, read as the reverse complement.
TCACTGCGACGCCCTGCAGACCTCTCGCGTGCTGGGACCGGTCAACGAAGTGGTTGCGGGCCTCTCATTGCTCCCCGAAGCGCCCCGCGAGCAGACCGTTTCGCGTGGGATGCTCTTCCCCTGGCTCTTGGAACGGCTCTCGCCACCGAATCCGTTCAGCATCGTGATCTTGGAGGATCTGCACTGGGCCGACGAAGCCACGCTCGATTTTGTACGGTTTATTGGCCGGCGCATTCAGCGGACACGGTGCCTGCTGATCGCGACCTACCGTGACGATGAGCTCGCTCCGACCCATCTCCTGCGCGGCGTGCTCGGTGATATCACCGGGCAGCATACAGCGCGAATCCATCTGCCCCCGCTTTCGCTAAAGGCTGTGGAACAGCTTGCCCAAGGCGCTGAGCGCAGTGCCCGCCAGATTTACGACGTGACCGCGGGCAATCCGTTCTTCGTGCGGGAGCTGCTGTCGGCCCCCACGGACGCCGTCCCGGAGACCGTGCGAGACGCCGTGCTGGCGCGCGTCCTACAATGCTCCGCCGCCGCGCGCGAGTTGGCGGAGCTCGTGTCGCTGATGCCCGGCCGAACTGAGACCTGGTTGATGCGCAGCCTCCTCGGCGACTTCGGTGCCGCCGCGGATGAGGCGGTCATGCGCGGCCTGCTGCGATACCACGACCAGACGCTTGCGTTTCGCCACGAGTTGGGACGTCTCGCGGTGGAGAGCACAATCGCCCATGCTCGATCCCAAGAACTGCATCAATGCATTCTGCGGAACCTCGTCGAGCACGATGCCGACGTCTCGCAGCTCGTGCATCACGCTTCGCGCGCGCAGGACGTAAACGCGCTGCTCAAGTATGCAGCGCAGGCGGCGCAGCAAGCCGCGTCTGCGGGCGCACATCGAGAGGCTGTCGCGCACCTGACGACGGCCCTTCGATTCGCCGACTCGCTAAGTGCGCTGGAGCGTGCGCGCCTTTTCGAATTTCACGCGGCCGAATGCGACACCACCAATCAGGTATCGGCATCGATCAGCTCAGCGGGCCAGGCGCTTGCGCTCTGGCGCGAGGCGAGCAACATCACGGCGCAGGCGCGCGTGCTTTTGCTGCTCAGCCGCCAATACTGGAAGTCGGGGCAGAAGGCATGCGCGGACCGGCACGTGGCCGACGCCATCGCCTTGCTCGAAGGTCTGCCTGCCGGTCGAGATCTCGCCATGGCCTATAGCGCCCGTTCGCAGCGGGCGATGACCTGTGGCCTGATGGAGGAAGCACTTGACTTCGGTCAACGCGCGCTCGATCTAGCGAACGAGTTTGACGACAACATCATCCGCTCGCATGCGCTCAACAACATCGGCACGGCCCTGCTGCAGTCTGGCGAGTCGGCCGGACTCGCGAAGCTGGAACGGAGCTTGACTATCGCCCTCGCTCACAATCTGCAAGAACACGCCGGACGTGCTTACGCCAACCTGGCAAGCATTTCGGTGCGGCACTATGAGTCGGGCCTGGCCCTGCGCTACTTGCCCGAGGGCCTGGAGTACTGCGAGGTGCATGAGGTGCATGACTGTCTATCCTACATTCGCGCCTTCAGTGCCCATTACGAACTGAGCGTCGGACAATGGGACAAGGCAGCACGCGTGGCGTCGGAACTGCTCAAGTGGCAGACGCTGGCGACGCAGCGCGTTCCCGCACTGACTGTACTGGCCTTGGTTCGTGCGCGACGCGGCGATCCGGGTGTCGATGCGCTTCTCGATGAAGCGGCGCAACTGGCGTTACCCACGGGCGAACTACAACGTATTGGGCCCATCGCCGCGGCGCGCGCGGAACTCGCCTGGTATCGCGGTGACTTGCGGGGCGTTGCCCAGCACGCGGCGGTCGGACTGGAGGCAGCGGCCGGCCACCAGTATGTGTGGATGCGGAGCGAGCTTGCCTACTGGAGGCATCGCGCCGGACCCGCAGCCAGCGCGCCGTCGGACCTCGCCGAGCCCTACGCGCTCATGATCGAGGGAGATTGGGAGGGCGCGGCATCGGCCTGGCAGCAGCTCGGCGCACCGTACGAGCGCGCGCTGGCGTTGGCCGACGGACCGGAAGACGCACTGCGCGAGTCGTTGGTAATCCTGGAACAGCTGGGGTCTGGCCCGCAGGCCGCGATCGTGAGGCAGCGGCTGCGGGAATTAGGGGTGCGGGGGATTCCGCGTGGGCCGCGTGCCTCGACGAAAGGCAATCCCGCAGGACTCACCAAGCGCGAAGTTCAGGTGTTGACACTGCTTGTCCGTGGACACACGAACAGCGAGCTGGCCCGCCGCCTGCACATATCGGCGAAGACTATCGATCATCACGTGTCTTCCATTCTGGAGAAGCTCGAAGTTCGCTCGCGTACCGAGGCCGTGGCAGCTGCGTTCGGACTCGGGATACTGAAGGCAGGCGAATAGGGTTGTGGTGTGGCGCAGCGGCTTTCTGGCGAATGCGGCATTGGAAGTGATGCGGAAATAGTCCGTTATCAGGCAGTAGGCAGGGATCGCGGGCCGCCGCCGCGCATCAGCTAATGTTTGAAACGTCGTCGTTCAAGATTGAGCGAAGGAGAACACGTCGTGAAATCGGCAACGGGTTTTCGGGGAATCCTGGCTATTTTGGGGTCGTTCGCGGCAATGACCGGCACAGCGGCAGCACCCGGCACTTCGCTGCCACCGTCCCCGCCGGGCTGTACGTTGCCGGAAAGCAGGCAATTCGATTTCTGGATAGGCAAATGGGCGGTCCATCCCAAACGGAATCCGCAATTGCATGTTGCCGACAGTCTCATAGAGAAGCGCTATTCCGGTTGCGCCATCCGTGAGAATTGGATGCCCTTGACGAATGAGGGTGGCGGAAGCCTCAGTACGTATGTTCCCGAAAAGAAGAGGTGGCGGCAGTTTTGGGTCGATTCCACGGGATCGGCCGTGGATTTCGCCGGCGGCTGGGACGGCAGGCGCATGGTCCTCACTGGCGTTTGGCCTACATCCAGCAATCCCAAACAAATTACGCGCATGACCTTTACACCGCTTGCGGATGGCAGCGTCGAGCAGGCGGGCGACGTTTCCGACGATAACGGCAAGACCTGGAAGTCGAGCTTCGATTTTATCTACGCGCGCGCGCGTTAACACAATCTGAGCGCCCGGCTTGTGGCGCTGCTGGCACAATCGCCAAACCGCCCCCCAGGAAGAGTCCCAAATGACGTGGAGCAAAAGCCAGCGCAACGTGGTGGTCGCCGCGTATCTCGGCTGGACCTTGGATGCGTTCGATTTTTTCCTCATGGTGTTCATGTTCGAGGACATCGCCATGGAATTGCATTCGAGCATGCAGCTCGTCTCAACCGCGGTCCTGTTGACCCTGGGCATGCGGCCGATCGGTGCCTTTCTGTTTGGCCGTTTGGCCGATCGTTTCGGTCGCAAGCCCACCCTCATGTGGAACATTCTGGCCTATTCTGTCCTGGAGATGGCCTCGGGATTCGCTCCGAACATGACCACGCTGCTAATCGTGCGGGCTTTATTCGGCGTAGCGATGGGTGGGGAGTGGGGAATCGGCTCCGCCCTCACGATGGAGACCATCCCTCCATCGGCGCGCGGCTTCGTCTCCGGCTTACTGCAGGCCGGCTACCCTTCCGGCTACTTCCTCGCATCCCTGGCCGTGTACCTGTTCTACGACGGGTTGGGCTGGCGCTACATGTTCGTGCTCGGCGTCGTCCCCTCCGTCCTCGTCTTCTTCATCCGGCGAAAAGTCGACGAGTCACCCGCCTGGATGGCGCAACGACATACGCGCAGCATGCGCATTCTGGCTGTGTTGAGACGCGACTGGAAACTGGCGGTCTACGGCGTCATTCTCATGACTGCATTCAATTTCTTCAGCCATGGATCCCAGGATGCCTATCCAGGGCTGTTTTTGAAGGTCCAGCATCACTTTGACACGCACCTGGGCTCCTTCGTGACGGCGCTTGCAAACATCGGCGCGATTTTCGGCGGGCTTTTCTTCGGATCGATGTCCGAAATTATCGGACGTCGGCGGGCAATCATGATCGCCGCGCTCCTCGCGCTGCCGGCGCTGCCGTTCTGGGCCTTTGGTTCAACGCCCGTGATCCTGGCTGCGGGCGCCTTTCTGATGCAAGTCTCCGTTCAGGGAGCGTGGGGTGTCATTCCCGTTCACCTCAACGAATTGTCGCCACCGGAAGTGCGCGCGACTTTTCCCGGCTTTGTCTATCAGTTAGGCAATCTCCTGGCTGCGGCCAATCTAAATCTGCAAGTGGCAATCGCGGAGGCGCACGGCAATGACTACGGGCTGGCGATGGCCATCGTCGTCGGGACGGTGGCGGTTGTGATCATCCTGATGGTGGCGCTCGGTCCCGAACGACGTGGCATTCCTATGGGCGCGGCGCGAGCGGGCAGCTAGCCCCCTGCGCCTGCGACGCAACATTATCGTGCATTCAGCGCTGCTGGTTTACCCACTGTGGCCACGCAGGTGACTATGGAGGGCGCACCTTGTCGAGCGTCCTATGTGAACAGCGCACCGACGGCCGGTCGCATCGCCAGCATTCCACGCGCGGAAACCGGCCCCAGCCCGTGATTCAGACAGGCGACGTGCGAAGTGGATTGGGCCGGGAATTGGCCGGGCCTGACCCAGAGGCGCGCCTGAGTGTGTGACCCGGAATATTGACTTATTGCGCGCCATCGCCCAATTTGTCCGCCCCGGCGCGGTCCGTCGGACCGAAAATTGGAGTTGCTCCCGGTGCTTCGTCGATTGGCAGCTTGGGTGGTCGTTTGGGCGAGTTTCCTGGGGATGGTGTCCCCGGCGTTCGCTTGCTCGCTGACCGCATCGAACAGTGACTGCTGTCCGGCAGGCGCGTCGTCGCCCTGTACCGGGAACGGCGCGCAACAGGTGGATGGCGCGGCGCCGTTGTGCTGTGCAGTCGGGCACACGGCTGCCGCAGCGGTGGCAATTGATTCGACTCGCGCATTGCATCAGCGCGGACATCATCCGAATTTCTCTCCGGATCCGTTCGTACCCGTAGCCTTTACGGCCTTCTGGCCGGCACCGTTGGTCGCCCGGCCTACCGCCAGTAGTCTCACGCCGCCAGCGCGCTGCGATGCAACTC